>DASXBW010000088.1:0-1711 GCA_036491495.1 Casimicrobiaceae bacterium | reverse complement strand
CCAACGAGCTCGACGAGGTGCTGGCCGCTGCGCGAGCGCTCGACATGGAGGAGGTTCGACGCAAGGTCGTGAGCGTGGATACGGTTGCACCCGACGCCCCGACCGCGCCGAGCACCTCTGCCAACGCGCAGGCCGCAGCGGCCGCCGGCCAGCTCTCAACGACTCTCGAGCCGCAGAAAGATCGGGCTCCTTTGGCGGCGATCGAGACGACGGCCGACAGCATCGGCGTGGTCGAACTCACGGATCAGACTTTCGCACCATATGTGAACGGCCATCCGTTTGCAGTCGTCGATTTCTGGACGCCATCGAGCTCGCCTTCTCGCGCGTTCGCTCCGACCTTCGCGGCCGCCGCGGCTCGCAATCCCGACGTCTTATTCGTCAAGGTGAATGCCGAGGCGCAGCGCGCGACCGTCGCGCAGTTCAATATTCGTTCGCTACCGGCGCTGCTGATCATCCGCAGCAACGTCGTCGTTTACGCCAAAGCGGGCGCACCGCAGGCCAAGGAGCTGGACCAGGCGCTGGGCGCTGCCGGAGCGCTCGACATGGAGCAGGTCCGGCGCAAGGCCGGAGTTGCTCCAGCCCAAGCGGACACCATCCCGTCGACTACCGATGTCGACCTCTCGATCGAAGCCCATCTGCGCCCGTCTCTTCGCGGACCCGATTCAGTGTTGAAAGACGTTGCGCCGCGGCTGGCTGCCGGCGGGCTCCTCGCAATCCGAGACGCCTTCGAGCTGGACTTTGCCGAGCGCATGTACCGCACTCTCGACAGTTATACGGCGTGGCGTGTGCACGAGAACTACGCGGAGCGCTTCAGTTACTACCATCACAACGTCTATCACCCCGCGGAGTTTCCGGAGGACCTCACCTGGTGCTCCAAGGTATTCGATGCTTCGAGGTCGAAGGCTTGGGCAACGCGACTATCCGGGCGGGCCTGCCTGGGACCGATATCGATCTCGGCAAGCTGGTACCTCCCGGGCGACCATTCGCTGCCTCACTCCGACAACGTGACCACCGGGGCACATTACATTCGTCAACTCGCCTTCGTGTGGCATCTGGCAAAGGAATGGCGGTCGGAGTGGGGCGGTGCGCTCTACTGGTGCCCGAAAGCCTCCTACATGCCGCCGGCCTTCAACACTCTTTACCTTTTCAACGTCAGGCCGGAATCGACCCACTTCGTGACCCAGGTCTCCCCGTACGCGCAAGGAAAGCGGCTCACCATCAATGGCTGGTGGACAGGGCCGGCCGCGACAGGCGATCCAGTCTGGAAAGGACCGGACAGAGTCGGCAACGACGGCGCTGACATCCTGGTCTATTGATGCAAGCGAGCATTCCTGCCCAGCGAAGCCGGGTCCGCGACACGCGACGTCAGGAGGATCGGTCGCCCCTCTCGAGTTCGCCAGTCGGTGGGTGCCGAAGGCAAGAACTCTGATGTCCATCGAAGCCGCGCCAACCGCAAAGTCATGACGAAGCGCAAGCACAAGGACCACAAGCCCCAGGCCGTCCCCCATCGCTCGCTTGGCGCGACGGAGTCGATCCCTTCGCCATCGCCTAGGCCCGTGTCGGCCAATCACTCCGGCGTTATCGAGCTCACCCAGCAGAACTTCGCAGCGTCGATCGACGGCCATCCGTTCGCCGTCATCGACATCTGGGCGCCATCGTCCGCGCTTTGCCGCGCGTTCGTTCCGACCTTTGCTGCCGCTGCAGCGCGCAA
>DASXBW010000087.1:0-2630 GCA_036491495.1 Casimicrobiaceae bacterium | reverse complement strand
GCATCCGTGATCCGGTCGAGGACATTGGGGCGGCAACAAAGCTGTTCGACCGGCAAGACGGGGAAGGCGTTGAAAAGCGTCTGCTGGTTGTGGACACTGGTCACCGGCTGGCGCGGCGTCCCAGGTGAGCGATCGATGCCGCCCACGATGCGACGGCGGATCGTGTGATCGAAGACCACCACCCGGCTGCCGCCGGTTGCCGCGGCGACGAGGCGTTCGGCTTCCGGATAATAGACGCGGCGCAGCTCGTCCTCATCATAGAAGTCCGTCACCGCGCTGCGATGCTCGACAAGAGCCAAGCCTTCGCCGTCGAGCGTGAGGCGACCCGCGACAGGCCGAGCATCATGAATCGGCATGACATGCGGTTCCGGAATGCCAGTCGACCGCGGCACTCCGGGTGGCGGGTCATAGGTGAGGTTCATTGGCTTTTCCGCCATCGGCGCGAGGTAATTTAGAAGGCCCTCGACATGCGGCAACCGCTCGATCACGTCACTGGAGATGGTCACGGTTCATTCCTCCGAGGTTGAGAGACAAGCAATTTCTCGAACACGATTTTTACGCGAATTCTTCAAAGGGAGTGCCGTTCTTTTCGGCGCGGAGCACCGCGCCCTCTAAAGGTATTGATCCGAAAAGATGCGAGTAGGTAGCGTCGCTATCAACGCGGAATTCGCTTTGCCGTCGTCCGTGCCGTACCGTTGGTTTCGGTGTCGCAGCAATTGAGCAGCATGCGGTCATCGCGTGATCCTCTCTCCATTAAGGGTACGAGCCCTCAGAACGGCGGGAACCGCGGCCAGTCGAACCAGCGGCCGGCTTCGGCGTTCGCGTACGGTTGCCCGAGGGCGTTCACCGACCGTGAGAACCATCTGCCGATGGCTCGTACGGTGCGGACCAAGGCTCCGCCCCGGCGCGTCGGGGTATGCATCGATGCCGTCTGCATTTGAGTCTTTCCTTCCAAAACGGCCTGCTGCTGAGCTAGCTCGCGTCGGACGCAGGTGATCCCGATGGCGCGCAGCATCCGGTTGTTGAGCCCCGGCAAGCTCTCGCCTGCGCCGCTGCCACTCGCGCAACGTGAATGGGTCGCGGCGCTAACGGCCAAAGTCTTGACACGCCAGCCCCGCCACGGGGTCCTCTGGATGTTTCGTAACGCGATCGTGGCCATTTGAGATCTGCTCACCTCTCGTCGAGCCTTCGACCGAACTGGCTGGACAGCTCCGCGCGCAATATGGCGTCAAGGCGTGGTCGTACAAACGAGATTATTTAGCTGCAGGTTTAGCATTTCTCATGCGAAGCAGCGCTCACCGGCCGCCCATCAGCGCGCTACGCGCGTTCGAGGCGACCGCCCAGCACCGGGGAACCGAGAGATCGAATCCCGTTCACTTTGGCGTCGAGAATTTTCCAGATTTGGCGGCTGCGGCCGCCGGTTGTTGGGCGGCGAGGCGCTGCAGCGTGCCGACCTCGTCAAGCATTGACGGCGCGTTGCACTACCGCGCACGCCGTCGCGCACGTCTTCGAGATGACAGGCCGGCCGCGCGAAGGCGTTGCTTGGGTCGACAGCCTGGAAAGCAATTGGGCTGAGTGCATGAAAGGCGAAGTTGTTGCATTCTGGCACCGTTGCCTCTTCCTGATTGAGCTAGGCGCGCTCGATCGGGTCCTCGACCTTTACGACCGCGAAGTACGGCCGGAATCAACCGACGACCTGCTCGACATCTCGAACGCGGTAGCGCTGCTCTGGCGGCTGGAGCAGGCGGGTGTCGATGTCGGAAAACGCTGGCAAGAGCTGGGGGACCGCGCACAAAGACATGTCGACGATGATTTGCTGGTCTTCGGTGACGTGCATTATCTGATGGCGCCGGCGGCGGCAGGCTGGGCCGACGACGCGGCGCGTATGGTCGAAAGTATGGAACACTACGCTGCGGAAAGCGTCGAGACCGAGGCTGCGGTCGCACGCGAACCGGGGCTGGGGCTCGCCCGGGCGGTGCTTGCCCATCGCCGCGGGGATTACGCGAGGGTCGTCGAAGAACTGCTCCCGGTTCGGGACACCATCCGTCGGATCGGCGGCAGCATGCGCATCGCGATCTCTTCGAGGAGATGCTGATCGACTCTGTCGTCAGCGCTGGCCGTTTCGATCAGGGAAAGGCGCTGCTCGCCGACCGCCTCGAGCACCGACCACGCAATGCCTGGGGTTGGCGCCACTACGCCAAGGTGCTCGACCGGCTCGGAGATGGCGACGGCGCGGCAAGAGCGTGGGCGGCGGAAGAGCGGCTGATCGCGGCATGAGGGATCGCGACCGAGGCGTCGCCGAGACCTGCTCGGCCTTTCTATCGCCAACGAAGGTAAATGGTCGCCGGACAGCTTGCCTCATTTAGAAAGGTTCAACCATTTCTCGGACAACCTGTTGTCGCGCGAACGATCACCGTGCAAGGCGCACCGAGAAAATGGCTGAAGAGCGGCGGCTGGTCGGGCGGGTGTTGCGCCATTGGCAGGAAATCGAGCATGGAGGGCGCTTTCCGCGCCGCAACGAAATCGATCACTGGCTGCTGAGCGAGGACGGGGCGAATTGCCTCTTAATTGAGGTGCAAGCGCCGATCGAGCTTTCGCATTTCGTCGCGGTCGGGGTGAACCTGGCGGTC
>DASXBW010000086.1:0-6933 GCA_036491495.1 Casimicrobiaceae bacterium | reverse complement strand
ATACGCCGTCTCATCGAGCGTGAACAGAATCACGGTCAGATCGCGCTCGTTGCCGAAGCGATCGAGCAGCGCTTTAAGCGCATGGACGTAGTCGGTTCGCGTCGGAATGTCCGCGCCCTTGTCGCGGCCGAAGCGCTGATGAACCTGTGGATTGTGATTCCGGAACGAGCCCGGGTGGATTTGCATGACCAGACCGTCCTCGAGACTCATTTTCGCCATCTCGGTCAGCATCTGCCCGCGAAACGCTTCCGCTTCCGAGGCCGTAGCCTTACCCTTGAGCGCCTTCGCCAACAGCACCTGGCATTCCGTGTCACCGAGGTCCGAGGTCTGCGCGGTCAGGTGGCCGTGGTCGGTCGACGTCGCGCCCATGGTCTTGAAGAACGCCCGCCGGTTGCGGTGTGCGGC
Source organism: Casimicrobiaceae bacterium (assembly GCA_036491495.1). GTDB lineage: Bacteria > Pseudomonadota > Gammaproteobacteria > Burkholderiales > Casimicrobiaceae > PALSA-1003. The sequence goes on along the minus strand of DASXBW010000086.1, from coordinate 6,528 downwards.
AAGATAACCGCGCCATGTCTGGCTGTCTTCTCCAGCGAGCTGCCCGAGCTTTTCCACGTTGGCGGCAAAACCCTCGAATTCGGGATCGACGGTCGGATCAGGACGGTACGCGGTGACGACGCGACCTTTCCAGCCGCTGGCGCGGAGCTTTGCGTGGTGCGCAAGCGGGTCGAGCGGTGACTCGGTCGTCGCGATGACTTCAATGTTGAAACGCTCGAACAGTGCGCGCGGACGGAACTCCGGTTTGGCGAGGCAGTCGTTGATCTGATCGAACAAGCGGTCCGCGGACTCGGGTGTCAGGCGCTCGCGTACGCCGAACACTTCCTGGAATGCGTGATCGAGCCAGACGCGTGTCGGCGTTCCGCGGAACAATCGGTAGTTGGTTGCAAACGTGCGCCAGATCTTGCGCGCGTCCTGCTCGACCGGGCCTCCGTCTCGGCGCGGGATCGCGAGATCCTCGAGCTTGACACCCTGGCTGTAGAGCATCCGGAAAACGTAATGGTCCGGCGTGATGAGCAGCGCGGACGCGTTGGTGAAGGGCTCGTTGTCGGCGTACCACTGCGGATCGGTGTGACCGTGCGGGCTGACGATCGGCAACCGCTTGATCGTCGCATAGAGTGCGCGGCTCAAGTCCCGCTGCGCCGGGTCGGAGGAAAACAGACGGTCGGGGTGCAGCGAAAGCGGGATCATATTGCGTCCTCGGACTTTGTCGATCGCTGAAGTCAAACACTCAAGCAACGGAACCCATTGCCTGAGCGACGGTGCGCGCGGCGCCGGCGGCGAACAGCGATGTCAACCAGGCGCCGACGCGGCCGGCAAAGCGTTGATCGGCCGGCAGATCATCACCGAAGATCGCGCGAATTCCCATCAGTCCGCGGGCGAACGTCGCCGGCTCGCCGCCGTCGTGGATGCCGCTGTCGGCGGCAATGCGCGCGAATTCGTCGGCCAGCGGATCGGAAACCTTGATTGCGTTCCCGGCCTCGTCGCGGCCACTGACGTAGCGCATCCAGCCGGCGACCGCGAGCGCGAGCATGTCGATGCGGCTGCCCGCGTGCAGGTTGTCGCGGACGGTGCCGAGGAGCCGCTGCGGCAGTTTCTGCGAGCCGTCCATGGCGATCTGCTGCGTACGGTGAGGCAACGCCGGATTGCCGAAGCGCGTGACCAGCGCTCGCTGATAGGCAACGATATCGACCCCTCTTGGGACGGTCAACGTGGGAACGACCTCGTCGGCCATCAGCCGCCGCATGAACGCCACGAAGTCGGCTTGCGCCGCGACCTGGTAAATGTACTCGTGTCCGGCAAGAAATCCCAGATAGGCGAATGCCGAATGGCTGCCGTTGAGGAGCCTCAGCTTCATCGCTTCGAAGGGAGCGACGTCGTCGACCAGCTCGGCGCCCACCTCCTCCCACCGCGGTCGTCCGGCGACGAAATTGTCCTCGATTGCCCACTGCTTGAACGGCTCGTGCATGACCGGCGCGGCATCGTGCATGCCGAGCACCGCATCGTTGTCGGCGATGTCGGCATCGGTCGTTGCCGGCACGATCCGATCGACCATCGTCGAAGGAAAGCTTGCGTGCCCTTCGATCCAGCGCGCGAGAGATGGGTCGCGCGCTTCGGCGAATGCCGCGACCAGGCTACGAACCATGGCACCGTTATGCGGCAGGTTGTCACAGCACAGAACCGTAAGAGCGCCGCCGTGCGAGCGTCGACGAGCATCGAGTGCCGAGACCATCAGGCCGATCGCGCTTTGTGATTGCTCGGGATGCGCCAGGTCGTGCACGACATCCGGATGCCGGAGATTGAGCTTCCCAGTCGCCGGGTCGTGACAATAGCCCTTTTCAGTAATCGTCAGCGACACGATCCTGGTCTCGGCCGCGGTCATTCGCGTCTTGACCTTTTCGCGTTGATCGCCCAGAAATAGAACCTCGCGAACGCTGCCGATGAGTCGACGGCGTATGCCGGTCGGGCTTTTTTCCACCGCGGTATATATGCCGCCTTGCGGCGAGAGCCTGTCGCGAACATCCGCGGAGCGCAGGCTCACGCCGCAAATGCCCCAGTTGCCTTGATCGAGCGCAAGTGCATCGTCGCTGAATACTGCTGTCTGCGCCCGGTGAAACGCGCCGATGCCGAGATGAACGATGCCGACGCCGATGCTGCGCGGATCGTACGTCGGCCTGGCGACGGCTGCCGGCAGCGCCGCCAGCGTGTCCAGCGAAAGCCGCCTCATGCCGGCTGAGGATGTTCTTTGACGCGGGAGACGAGCTGCGTCGGATTGACGAAGCGCAGCGCGATCAGGAGCCACGCCAGTGTTACGAGCATGTACACCATCGCCATCGCATCCACCGACTGCGGCGCACGCACGCCAGCCGCGAACACCGCGTAATACAGCGCGACGACCAGCGTTTGGGAATCGGGGCCCGCAGTCAGGAACGTGAGCTCGAACAGCGCGATCGTCCGCACCAGCACCAGCAGCGACGCCGCCAGGATGCCGGGCCCGAGCAGCGGCACCAGGATGTGCCAGAACATCCTGCCCGTCCCGGCGCCGAACACCCGTGCCGCCGACTCGAGATTGGGATCGATCTGCTCGATGAACGGTGTCATCACCAGAATGACGAACGGCGCCGCCGGAATCAGATTGGCGAGTATGACGCCATAGATCGTGCCCGCCAGCTGGAGCTTGTAGAGCACGGTCGCCAGCGGAATGCCATAGGTGATCGGCGGCACCATCAGCGGCAGGAGGAACAGCAGCATCAGGAACCGCTTGCCGGGAAACTCGCGTCTCGCAAGCGTATACGCGGCCGGCACACCGATCAGCAGGGCCAGCGCGACCACCGCAAACACGACCTCCACCGTCACCCAGAGCACGGAATCGAGCTGGAACTCCTTCCATGCCGCGACATACCAGGCGGTGGTCCAGCCTTCCGGCAGCCATGTTCCGAGCCAGCGCTTGGCAAACGAGCTGGTGGCGACCGCGGCAATCATGAACGCGATGTTGACCACGAACAGCGTCATCAGGCCGAGCAGCAGTCCGCGCCATGCGCGGTCGAACCAGGCGGAAGCCGTGTTCCGGTTCATCCGTGGCTAGCCTTTGCCGCCGGAAACCGGGCCGCGATAGAACAGATTGCGCAGCCCCAGCACCGCGGCGACGATGATCAATTGCACGAAGCCCATGATCATGGCGATCGCCGAAGCGAGCGAATAATCGTATTGCTCGAACGCCGCTTCGTACGCCGCGATCGATATCACCCGCGTCGGGCCCGCGGGAGAGCCCAGCAGGATGGCTGACGGGAAAACCGAAAAAGCCTGCACGAAAGCGAGGCAAAAGCACATCGCCAGTCCCGGCGCCAGTAGCGGCAGATAGATGTGCCGGAATTGCGATTTGGGATCGGCCCCCAGCGTCGACGCTGCGCGCGCGAGCACGGGATCGATGCCGGTGATGTACGAAAGGATCAGCAGGAAGGCAAACGGAAATCCCGAGATCACCAGCGAAATGAGAACGCCCCAGTAGTTGTGGGTGAGACGTATCGACCCTTCGTACAGATGAAAAAATTGCAGGAATTGCGCGAGCCAGCCCTTGGGTCCGAAGTAGGTCAACATGCCTTCGGCGATGAGCACCGTCCCCAGCGTGATTGGGACCACCAGGATCGTCGTTATCCAGCGCTGATAGCGTGACTTGACGCGCATCTTGTAGGCGATGGGCATGGCGAAGCCGACATTGATGATCGTCGCCGGCAGCGCGAGCTTGAGCGTCGTCCAGATCGTCGGCCAGAGGTTATCGGTGGTGAAGAAATGCGAATAGTTGGCAAGCCAGCCGCCTTCCTTGGGATTGAACGAATCTACCAGCCCGTTGAGGAATGGATAGACGAAAACGAGCAACATGAATGCCGCGGCAGGCACCACCAGCAGCAGCGCCGGGTCGAACTTCGCGCGAGGCGTCGTTGCGGTCGGTGTGGGCGCTGCGGTCGCGGCTGTCATTGCTGAACGGTTGATTCGACGGGATAGACGAGCGCCCGCTCGACCGGCACGTGAACCCGGACGGCGTCGCCCAGCATGGTGGTAACCGGTCCGCGGACATGCAACAGCGTGCCGGAAGGCGTCACCACATCGAGCAATGAATCACGGCCGCTGTACTCGACGTTTTCCACTTTCGCCGAAATGGTGTTGAGGCCGCCGGGTCCTTCGCCGACGTAAATTTCTTCCGGGCGGATGGCAACCGCCGCCCGTGAGCCGTTGAGCGGCTGCTTGCGTACGCCCACGAGGCCCATGTCGGAGCCTTCGAGAAAGACGCGCTCGCCTTCCTCGCGCTTGACGGCGAGCTCGAGCACATTGCGGTAGCCCATGAACCGCGCGACGTGCAGATTCGCCGGCTGCGAATAGACTTCCGGCGGAGCGCCGATCTGCTGCACGACGCCGTCTTTCATCACCACGATGCGATCGGCCAGCGACAAGGCCTCATCCTGGTCGTGCGTCACGTAGATCGTCGCCCGGCCAAGCTGACGGTGAATGCGGCGTATTTCGGCGCGCGTCTCGATACGCAGCTTCGCGTCGAGGTTCGACAAGGGCTCATCCATCAGGATCAGCGGCGGCTCAATCACGATGGCCCGCGCGATCGCGACTCGCTGCTGCTGGCCGCCGGAAAGCTGGCCGGGCAGCTTGTGTTCCTGACCGGTGAGCTGAACGAGCTTGAGCGCGTGCGCCACCCGCGGCGCGATCTCGGCAGCGCGCACGCCGCGCATACGCAATCCGAAACCGATGTTCTTGGCCACCGTCATGTGCGGAAAGAGAGCGTAGTTCTGAAACACCATGCCGAAGCCGCGCTTTTCCGGAGGCAGGGTGTCGATGCGCTGCTCATCGAGCCAGATGCTTCCGCCCGAAAGCTGCATCAGGCCGGCGATGCAATTGAGCGCCGTCGACTTGCCGCAGCCCGACGGGCCGAGCAGGCAAATGAACTCGCCGCGCTTGACCGTCAGCGTCAACTCGTTCAGCGCGGCGAAGGCATGGCCGCCGGCTCCCGCGAACCTGCGCGTGACGCGGTCGAGCTTGAGATCGTTGAAATCGTGCTTCATGGCACCCGTCGCCCCGTCATTTCGTTTTCTGAGCGCCGACCTCGGTGTCCCATTTGCGGAATGCCTCGACCACCGCCTTGGCTTCTAGCGTCGGAACGTGAGGATATTGCGCCAGCCATCCTTCGTACTCGGGACGGCCGAATTCACGGATCGCGTCCTGACTTTCCTTCGGCGCCATCGACAGCGGGACGTTTTTCACCGAGGGGCCGGGATAAAAATATCCCTTGTCGTAGGTCAATGCCTGCGCTTCAGGCTTGAGCAGATACGCCATCAAGTCCAGCACGACCGCCAGCTTTTCGGGCGGCACGCCCTTGGGAATCGCCATGTAGTGCGCGTCGTTGACCCAAGTCATGTTCTTGAACGGCGTTACCTTGAAGTTCTTCGGAACGATGCCGAGAATGCGCGGATTCAAATCCCATCCGGTCATGGTGACGGTCATGTCGCGGGAGCCCTCGCCCAGCTCCTTCATGATCGCCGCGGTGCCGGTGGTGTAATACTCGATGCAGCTGTCGAGCTCTTTCAGAAACGCCCATGTCTTGTCCCAGCCCTTGGCCGGGTCGCGGGGATCCTTGTCGCCGAGCAGATACGGCAAGCCCATCAGAAACGTAAAGCCCGGCCCGGAATTGGCCGGGCGCGCATAACCGAAGCGATTGGGATTGGCTTTGCACCACGCCAGCAATTCGGCCGGTGTCGTCGGCGGCTGCTTGACCTTGTCGGGGTTGTATTCGAGGAGCGGCCCCGCGGGCATGAACGTGACCACCAGCGCTTCGCCCTGCGCCAGATCCTGCATCTTCTTTGCCGCAGGCAAATAATTGTCCATCACGTTGGGAAACTTCGCCGAGTGATCGGGCAGCAGCTTGACCCAGAGTCCCTGGTCGATGCCGGCGGACAAGGCAACGACGCCGGTGAGCACGAGATCGATATCGCTACGTCCGGCGCCCTGCATGGCCTTGAGCTTCGCCGGCAACTCGGGCGCGGGCGCCTTGGTGAAATTGATCTTGGCAACCAGATTCGGATTCTTCGCCTGGTACGCCTCAATCGCGCCCTGGGTCAACGCAAGATCGCCCGCGACATCGACCACGCTGATCGTCACCGGACTTCTTGGCAATGCGGGCGTTTGCGCAAAGACGTTGGAACAGAAAGCTGCGCCAAAAAGCGCCGCAACAGCTATCGCGCTCGCGCGCCAATTCCTGGATCTTGCAGGGGGATCGATCTTCAACGACGCTCCTCTTTACACGCTCCTGCTGGAGCGTATGTTTGCGGTGGTGACCGCCTTGTTCGCACGCAGGCCACGCAAGCAGCCTGCGTGTTGTTCTTACTCGCGTCACTTCGTTTTTTGCGCTCCGACCTGCTGATCCCAGATCCTGAACGCGTCGACCTGCGCCTTGGGCTCGAGCGACTGCGTATGCGGAAACTGCGCGAGCCAGCCTTCGTACTCGGGACGGCCGTATTCCTTGATCGC
>DASXBW010000085.1:0-19790 GCA_036491495.1 Casimicrobiaceae bacterium | reverse complement strand
TTGCACAGGTCTCGGCAGCGCTCGACGAGACCAGGGCGCGGCTCGCGCACCGCGAGTCCTGGCGCGGATGGCTGCGCTGGCCCCTCGGGCGCGTCAGGCGCTTAATCGACGCGAGGAGCGGATGACGATCGACATCATCGTCCCGGTCTATCGCGGCGTCGAGGCGACGCGGCGTTGCATCGAAAGTGTATTGTCCAGCAAGCAGCAGACGCCTTTCGAGCTGATCGTGGTCAACGACGCGTGCCCGGAGCCCGAGCTTGTTCGCTGGCTGCGCGAGCTGGCGGAGCGCTCGCGACTGACGCTGATCGAGCAGCCGCTGCGCCAGGGCTTCGCCGCGGCAATCAACCGCGCGACCGCGCTTCACCGCGAGCGCGACGTCGTCATACTCCACAACGACGCCGAGGTCGCCAACGACTGGCTCGATCGGTTGGTCGCTCCCGCTTCCGGCGCTCGCAACATCGGCACTGTCGTTCCGTTCACCAACTATGGCGGCATTGCCGGTTATCCGCGCACCGATGTCAGGAACGCGATGCCGGCGGAGTACACACTGCGCTCGCTGGACCTCTTGTTTCGCCGCGCCAATGCGAACTCCTCGGTCACAACGCCGCTTGCCTGCGGGCCGTGCGTGTTCATGCGCCGCGCGTGTCTTGACGCGGTTGGACCATTCGACGGTGGTCCTCTGGGCAGCGATTACGGTGTCGAGCACGATTTTTGTCTGCGTGCGTCGGGCGCTGGTTTCCGGCATGCGCTCGCCGCCGATGTCTATGTCTGGCACTGGGGTGAAACCGCATTCGGAGCCGCCGATGCGCACGACCTCGCGGCTCGCGCGGAGAGAGCGCTGGGCAAGCTCTATCCGCATTACCCGGCGCAGCGCGCGGAGTTTGCTGCGCGCGATCCGGCGCGGAGCTTTCAGCGTCGCGTGGATCTCCTGCGACTGGCGGAGTCTCCGCGACAGCTCCTGCTTTTCATCGCTCATGGGTGGGGTGGAGGCATTCGTCGGCACATGGACGACTTGGCCGACTTGGTGAGCGAGCGATGCGACGTCCTGCTACTGCAGCCGGGCGCGGGCGATACCGTGAAGCTGTCATGGCCGAAGAAAGGCGAGGGTTTCACCGCCTATTTCGCTTTGCCTGCCGAGTTGCCCGCGCTGGTATCGCTGTTACGCTGGCTCGGGCTGGTGCGCATGCATTTTCATCACGTGCACGGCCTGCCGCGCGCAGTGCTGGACCTGCCCGGTCGAGTGGGCGTGCCGTACGACTGCACGCTCCACGACTACTACGCGATCTGCCCGCAATATCACCTCGACGCGGAAGATGGGCGTTATTGCGGCGAGCCTGACGCCCTCGGCTGCGCCGCGTGTCTGACGCGGCGGCCCGGGCAATGGGGAATGGACATCACCTCGTGGCGAGGCGCGCTGGGCCAACTGCTGCGCGGCGCCGACCGCGTGCTTGCACCCTCCCACGACGTCGCCCAGCGCATCGCGCGCTATTTCCCCGACGTTGGTGCATTGGTGATGCCTCATCCCGAAACGCCGCTTGTCGAGCCGGGCAGGATCACTCGGGTGATGACTCTAGGCAATCTTTCGCCGGAAAAAGGTCTTCGGATCGTCGCCGCCTGTGCTATCGATGCGCGCGCACGCCGCTTACCGTTGTCATTTCGTGTTCTCGGAGCGACCACCGAGCCGCTTCCACGGTGGCCCGACGCACCATTGTCCATCCACGGACAATATGCAGAAGAAGGCCTGACGACCCTTATCGCCGCCGAGCGCCCCGATGTAATCTGGTTTCCGGCGCAGGTGCCCGAGACCTACTCGTACACGCTTTCAGTCGCACTCGCGGCCGGAACCGCTCTCGTGGTTTCCGCGTTAGGCGCACTCGCCGAGCGTGCGTCCGGCCACCCGCGCGCGGTGGTGGTGCGATGGGACGCGACGCCAGCCGAGTGGAACGAGGCCTTGCTGAAGGCGGGCGCGCTCGGATCGATCACGCGTCCGGCGCTCTCCCGAGTCGCAATCAAGTGACCGATCCCCAGCGCTATCTCGCAACCTATCTTGCGCGTTTGCCCGCGTCGCCGCGCACACGCTCGCAGAGCCTGGCGCTCCTGCCGCTCGACGCGCGACACTGGTATCTTGCCGCGGACCCCGTCGCGGACCGCGAGATTCCACTGCCGCAACTATTCAGCGCGGGCGTGGAATGCGGACACGGCGAAGCGCGCGACGAGCTCAAGCGACGCGTTGCGGTGGTCGACGCCGAGCTCGAGGAATTTCGAGCAATTCGCGATCGCGCGCAACTCGATCGAGAGGCGCTTGCGGCGCAGCTTCTTACCGCGTTGAGAGAGCAGATTGCCACCCAGCTTCACATCGGCAGAATCGAGACGCAGCTCACCGCAACGCAGGCCCGGATCAACGAGCTGGAGACGAGCACCATCTGGCGCGCGAGCGAGCCGCTTCGGCACAGCGTACAGAGTTCCAGGATCGCGCTCGCCCGCCTGCGCGCACGCTGGATGTCGGTTCGACAGTCCCCCCGTTATGCCGGGATAGCCTTGTCGATTCTCCGCAACGAGGGCGCCGCGGCGCTGCTGCGACGGGTCGCGCGCAGGCTCACGCGCTCTCGCCGATTCGTTCCCTCGACCGGGCCGGGCTTCGTGCAGGCGCCGGAGATCGCGCCGCTTTCATTCGTGCCGTGCCCGAATCCCCGCGTGAGCATTATCATCCCGGTCCACGCGAAACCGCTGCTCACCTATACCTGCCTCGCAAGCCTGCACGCCAACACGCCCGCGGGAACTTACGAGATCGTGATTCTCGACGACGCCTCGCCGGAACCGGCGGAGGCGGTACTTTCCGTCGTCAGCGGGGTGCGTTTTGTGCGCAACGATACCAACGTCGGTTTTGTCGGCAGCTGCAATCGCGCCGCCGGCGTTTCGCGCGGCGAGATCCTCGTCTTCCTTAACAACGACACCATCGCGACCGCGGGTTGGCTCGACGCCATGCTGGCGGTCTTCGAGCGTCATCCGGACGCCGGGCTGGTCGGCGCCAAGCTCATCTATCCGGATGGCAGGCTGCAGGAAGCCGGGGGCATCGTCTGGCGCGATGGCTCGGCATGGAACTACGGCCGCAACGATGACCCGGACAAGCCCGAATACAACTATGTGCGCGAGGTGGACTACTGCTCGGGAGCCTGTCTTGCGATTCCGGCGCAGTTGTTCGGGGAGCTCGGTGGATTCGATCAGCGCTTCGCGCCGGCATATTACGAGGACGTGGATCTGGCATTCGCGGTGCGCGCCGCGGGGCGCAAGGTCTTTTATCAGCCACGCGCCGTCGTCGCTCATTTCGAAGGCGCGACTTCGGGTACCGACGAGACCACAGGCGTAAAGCGGCATCAGGTGGTGAATCAAAGCACATTCGCGACCAAGTGGGCGGACGCGCTTGCCTCACACCGGCCCAATGGCGTCGCACCCGAGCTCGAGAGCGACCGGTGGACCAAGCGCCGGGTGCTGGTGATTGACGCCTGCATGCTGACGCCCGACCAGGACGCGGGGTCGATGCGAATGCAGCAGATCATGGAAATCCTCGTGAATCTGGGCTGCAAGGTCACCTTCGCCCCCGACAATCTCGAGTACCGTCAGCCCTATGTGATGGCGCTGCAGCAACTGGGTGTCGAGGTGCAATTTCACCCTTATGCGCGTTCGATATCGATGCTGCTTGGAACGCGCGGCGACGAGTTTGATGTCGTGATCCTGTCGCGGCATTACGTCGCGGCCAAGCACATCGATGCGGTACGGGCATTCGCGCCGCACGCGCTGGTGGTTTTCGACACGGTCGACTTGCATTTCCTGCGCGAGGAGCGCCTGGCCGAGCTCAATGCGAGCGGCACCGCCAAGCACACCGCGCAAGCCAAGCGCAGCGAAGAGCTGGCATTGATACGCAAGGCCGATTTGACGCTGGTCGTGAGCCCATTCGAGAAGGAGCTTCTGGAAACCATAGCGCCCACTGCGCAGGTGATGCTACTTTCGACCATACACGATGCACTGGGCGCCGATAAACCCTTCGCCGAGCGCGACGGCTTGCTGTTCATCGGCGGTTTTCGGCACCCGCCGAATACCGACGCGATACTTTGGTACGGCAAGGAAATCATGCCGCGCCTGCGCGAACGTCTGCCCGGCGTGAAAACCTATGTCGTAGGGATGGACCCGCCGGCGACCATCAAGGCGCTTGCCGCAGAAGATCTTGTGATCGCCGGCCACGTTCCCGATCTGACGCCCTACCTCACCGGCTTCCGGCTTTCGGTCTCACCGCTGCGCTATGGGGCGGGGGTCAAGGGCAAGGTCAATCATGCGATGAGCTACGGGCTGCCGGTGGTAGCCACGACACCGTCGATCGAAGGCATGCACCTGACACCCGGCGTCGACGTGCTTGTCGGTGACGACCCGGAGAGTTTTGCCGACGCGGTAGTGCGCGCGTATCGCGACCAGGAGCTGTGGACCACGCTATCCGAAGGCGGGCGTGAGAACATCCGCAAGCATTTCTCGCGCGACCTCGCGCGGAGCGCGATCAGCAGGCTCGTCGCTTTGTCGCGCGATCCCAATCGCCGCTGACGACAGCCTGGACTGCGGCATTTACCGCCGCGCGAACACAATGTCCCAGACGCCGTGACCAAGCTTCAGGCCGCGGCGTTCGAACTTCGTGAGCGGGCGATACTCGGGTCGTGGCGCGAACGCCGGACTGGTGTTGGCAAGCAGCGGCTCCGCGCGAAGCGTCGCCAGAATCTCGACCGCATACTCCTCCCAGTCGGTGGCGACGTGCAGATAGCCGCCCACCGCTAGCCGCTCGGCGAGAGCATGGACGAACGCGCGTTGAAGCAGCCGCCGTTTGTGGTGCCTCTTCTTGGGCCACGGATCGGGGAAGAAAACATGTGCGCCCGCCAAGGTTCCAGGCGCGAGCATGTGCTCGACGACCTCGACCGCGTCGTGCTGGACGATGCGGACGTTGGAGAGTTGCTCCTGCTCGATCAGCCTGAGGAGACCTCCGACGCCGGGACTGTGAACCTCGATCGCGAGAAAATCGTCCGCGGGCCGCGCTTTCGCGATCACAGCCGTCGTTTCCCCCATGCCGAAGCCAATTTCCAGGATCTTCGGGCTCGGCCGGCCGAAAACGCGAGCGAGGTCCAGCGGGGCCGTGGCAAACGCAATGCCGAAACGCGAAAGCAGCGACTCGTAGGCGCGCCGCTGCGCCGGCGAAAATCGTCCTTGGCGCAACACGAAGCTTCGAATTGAGCGATGACGAGGCGTTGTTGCCGGGTCGTTGACCACCATCAGTTGGGCGTGACGCGCTTCCACACCGGATCGGTAAGCTTGCGTTCGACTATCGCGGCTTTGTCGGCGCCGGAGGGCGTGTACTCGATCGCCACCGTGTCTGGATCCTTCCAAGTCGCTGCCACATCCGACCAGCCCTCACCCGGCCTCAACACGAGCTCCTTCACCAGCGATTCGGGTGCGATGCGCCACACCGCAATTTCGTTGGTGCACCGGCTCGGACACACGTCCGCGGTGACGATGTGCAACCGGTCCGGAGAGAGTTGGGGCTCGGCGGGAAGATCGAAACGGCGGTTCGTTCTTCGCGCAAGGACGATGAAGTTGATCGAATCCCCCGCCGTCGAATACAGAACCACCCCATTGATGGGGTTGAGAAAATCCCAAAGACTGTACGAGCGGCCATTGACGGGGTCGTCGCTGTCGGTGAACGTCGCGCTGCCCGAAGGGTAGAGCGAGACCAGAAGGAGGGCACCGTCGCGGCGGGCGAGATTGGGCAAGCGCTTCAGTTGCACTTCCTCGATCAATCGGCCGCAGTGGGCGGCGTCCTCGGCGTTTCCGCATAGGCTCACAATCTCCTGCTGCGTGAGCGGCGTGGCACCGACGGTGAGCGAAATCCAGCTCACCGCCACAGCAAGAGCGCACGAACGCAGCATGGACAACTTTCGAAGGCGAACGGCGTGATCAGCCGCTAAGCCAAGTTAGCTGCTGAGTTACCTACTCAGTTATGTGATAAGGCCGCCGGTCGGCGAGCTCGGACTGGCAGCATAAGACTTGCGAGGCATGCGCCCTGCCAGGTAGGCCTCGCGCCCCGCTTCGATCGCTTTTTTCATCGCGCCGGCCATCAGCACGGGTCTTTGAGCCGAAGCAATCGCGGTATTCATTAACACGCCAGCACAGCCAAGCTCCATGGCGACCGCCGCATCCGACGCGGTGCCCACGCCGGCATCGACCAGCACCGGCACATTGGATTGCTCGATGATGAGCTTCAGGTTCCAGGGATTGAGGATACCCATTCCCGAGCCGATCAATGACGCGAGCGGCATGATCGCGACGCAGCCGATGGCTTCGAGCTCGCGAGCGACGATCGGGTCGTCGGAGGTGTACACCATGACATCGAAGTCATCCTTGATGAGCGTCTCCGCCGCACGTATGGTTTCCCGCACGTTCGGGAAGAGCGTGTGAGTGTCGCCGAGCACCTCGAGCTTCACCAGCCGGTGTCCGTCGAGCAGCTCGCGCGCCAGCTTGAGCGTGCGCACTGCGTCGTCCGCGGTGTAGCAGCCCGCGGTGTTCGGCAGCAGGGTGAACTGTGACGGTGGCAGGTAATCGAGCAGCGACGGCTCGTTCGCGTTTTGGCCGATGTTCGTGCGGCGGATGGCGACGGTGACGATTTCGGCTCCGGAGGCGTCGATCGCCGCCCGAGTCTCATCGAAATCCTTGTATTTCCCGGTCCCGACCAGCAGCCGTGAGCGGTAGGCGCCCCCGGCGATGACCAGCGGGTCAGGGTAGATGACCAGCGGGGCATCGTGGTTCATCACCGCCGGGTCGTCATGGCGCGTCAGCGCCTGGGTATCATTGGGAGCGTTCATGCGCGGTAATCGCTAGCCGCCGCCAACCGCGGCAACGACCTCGATTTTATCCCCATCGACCAAGACCGTGTCCGCGTGCTTGCTCCTGGGGACGATTTCTCCGTTACGCTCGATGGCGAAGCGCTTGCCTTGGAGGGAGAGGTCGCGGACGAGATCGGAAACCCGTTGCGAGGGTAATCGGCAAACGTAGGCGGCTCCGTTTACGGTAATAGAGATCATCGTTGCGATCGATGAAGCGGGTGCTTACTGTCTATAACGGCGCATCATAACGCGCAGAAAGCGAACCTGTCGCTCGAACTCCTTGCATGCTTCACAAAAGATAAGGTGCAGCCGGACTCGCAGGCGCCGGCCGGGCGGCACATGGCCCTCCTGAATTTGCGAGATCAAGCGGCTCGCGTCCTTGCATGAAATGAGTGGACCCACGTGGAATGCGGCCACGCTCATGCGGCCCGGCCGCCGCCTTGTCCTTGGGCGAACCAGTTTTGCTCCAGGCATTGGCGAAGCGCCACCCTGGCCCGGTAGAGTATGACCCACAGGTTGGTCGAGGTGATGCTGAGTTCCTTACAGATCTCCTCTCCATCCAGCTCCATCACCTCGCGCATCATGAAGACGCGGGCGGTATTGGGCGGGAGCTTTTCCAGGCAAAAATCCACGATGTCGAAAAATTGACTTCGCGAAAGCTCTCCCTCGGGATCGCCCCAGGTCGCGGGCTTATTCTCCCAATGGCCTGACTCATCGAACAGGGCATCGAAATCGTCTATCTGACATTCGTCATCGAGCGACGAGACGATTGGTCCCCGACCCTTCCTGCGGATGGCATCGACGATCTTGTGCTTGAGTATGCCTGTCAGCCAGGTCTTGAGGCTCGATCGCCCGGAAAATCCGCCAGCCCCTTGCAATGCCGCCACCAGCGTATCCTGCACCACGTCCTCGGCGAGATCACTATCACGAAGTTGCAGGACCGCTACACGTAGCAGATAACCGCGGTGGGTATGGATGAGGGTGGCGAAATCGGCGTCGGCCATACGGGCACTGCTCAAAAGCGATGGCCGATGATAGACGCAATCGGCGCCACCGACCATAAGCGAGCGGAGTGCTCTTTCGCCGTGAGGAGACCCGCATTCGCTCTGAACCCGACGCGCATTTAGCGCTCTCAGTAGGCGCACTGGATGCGATATCTCTCAGTAGACGCACTGGATGCGATATTCGCGACGCTCCATCGGCACTCTTGGGATGCTTTGTAGAAATTACTACGCGAGCGCTGTGATTTGTGCCGGTGCGGGGTCTGCCTGACAACAAAGTAGCGCGGTAACAGCCGGGCATGGTTCCTGCTGGATATAATTGGGGGGCGGAACCTAATTTCCGTACATCGACCAAGGAGTAGCTGTGAAAGACACGCCATTTCTCACCGACGTAAAGACATTGCGCAAGCGTGCGCGCCAGCATATCGAGGACGGTGCCGTAACGGCGGGTTACGGCGGCAACACCGAAACCGCGATCAAGGTCCTCAATGAAGCGCTCGCGACCGAGATTGTCTGTGTGCTGCGATACAAGCGCCATTATTTCATGGCCAGGGGTATTCATGCGGGTCCCGTCGCCGAGGAATTTCTGGAACATGCAGGCGAAGAGCAGCAACACGCGGATCTCATCTCCGAGCGAATCGTGCAGCTGGGCGGCGCGCCGAATCTGTCCCCGGACGGATTGCTGAGCCGAAGCCACTCCGAATACGTCGAAGGCAGTGACCTCGTCGACATGATCAAGGAAGACCTGGTGGCAGAGCGCATCGCCATCGACAGCTATCGGGAAATGGCGGCTTTTTTTGCTCCCTTCGATGCAACGACGCGACGCATGATCGAAGAGATACAAGCGAAGGAGGAAGAACACGCCGAGGACCTCGCGGACTTGCTCATGGGTCTCCCGCGAGAGATCGCGAAATAAGTGTATACGAAGGCGCGTTTGCGATAAACAAGGAACCGACGGGCCGGGAATGAAATCCTTTCATATCGATTGCGAAATCGAGTACGACGTTACGCAACAGACGCTGTTTGTCTTTAATCTCGGGGTTCCGATGACTTCGGGACAAGTCGTGCGCGCTGAATCGATCACGGCGCAGCCGAATTGCATCATCGACGAGTTTGCCGATGCGGCCCGGATCAATCGTTTTTTCCGGCTCGATGTGCCACCGGGGCGACTCACTATGCGCTACCTGGCGACCGTCGACCTTGAGCAGCCCGAAGTCAACGTCGACGCGCCGGAGACGCCCTTGGCGCTGCTGCCGGGCGAAGTCTTGCAGTATGTAAGGGCGAGCAAATACTGCGAGGCGGACCGTCTTTTTGCGCTCGCTTGCCGCGAATTCGGGCAGCTTCCTGGCGGGTATCGCCGCGTCCAGGCGGTTTGCCAATGGATCCGCGACAATATCGCCTACGAGATCGGTACTTCGTCTCCGCTGACTACCGCACGAGACGTTCTTGCCAACCGCGCTGGTGTGTGCCGCGACTTCTCGCACCTTGCGATAGCGCTCTGCCGAGCGCTCAATATTCCAGCACGCTTCGTTACCGGCTACGCGCGCTACAGCACTCCCCCGCCCGATTTTCACGCCGTCTTCGAAGTCTATTTGGGGGATCGGTGGTACCTTTTTGATCCGACCGAGCTCTCACCGCTCGATGAAATCGTGCGGATCGGAACTGGCAGTGACGCCGCCGAGGTCGCGTTCGCGACATTTTTCGGCGCGGCCCGGACTCGGCGGTTGAGTCCCTTGATCGATTTCGCGGCGCCGGGCACGAGCCTGGTGACCTTGCAAACCCCAGGGTCCGGTATTTTGCTCGCAGCCTGAGCGCGACGACTCCTCGCACAGTGATTGTAGGCGAAACGCGGGTGTAGGAGGCGCTCTTATAGTTCACCCGTTATTTTCCCACGCCACAAACAGCATGCGGCCGATACCGTGTTTGCCGCAGCGCTGGCACACTCACCTCGCTGTTAGAAACGGCTAGGCTCGCAGCAACGCCGCTAGCCGCTTATCGGGCCCCGGCGCATTCGGGCCGGTCGAGCCCCTTACTGAAGGAGCAAAACCATGAACATCGGAAATCGACCCTCTGCTCTGCTGTTCGCACTTGCTGCCGGAGCCTTACTGATGGTGGGTTGCGACCAGCGGGCGCCCGCGGGCTCTACGAGCGCCACGTCCCCGAGCTCTATGAGCGCCAAGATGGACCGGGCTGCGGACAAAGTTGGAGCCACGGTAACCAACGCAGCCGACAAGACGGCGTCGGCCGCGGACGACGCGGCGATTACCGCCAAGGTGAAGGCGGCGATCCTTGCCGAGCCGGGGCTAAAATCGTTGGAGATCAACGTGGACACCAGCGGCGCAACGGTCACGCTGTCAGGCAATGTCGCCAACGCCGATTTGAAGGAACGGGCGAAGCAGATCGCGTCCAATACCTCGGGCGTCAAGGGCGTGGTCGATCAGCTTGCCGTCAAGTCGTCGTAGCTGACCCGTTCGTCCGACGCTGGTTTCTGGAAGTTAGCGGTAAGCCGCCCTCGTCTCGATGGCGAGCGGTGGCGCGCTTCACGGCAAAGGCGGGAAGGGAAGACGCCTCGGGTAGACGGCGAGCGAGATCGTTGGGCGGAAGCTGTGTAAGGTTCCAACGCGATCGTTCGCCGTACCCTGCTCAAAGCTGATCAGGTGGTCGCGGCGCCGGTACCGAGGCGACCAGGGTAGTCCCGTGACCCGGCTGACTCGATACCGAGACATCGCCGCCGAATTGTTGAGCCCGTTCGCGCATCCCGCGTAAGCCATGCGACGTCGTCTTGGCCAGATCTCTTTCGTCTATTCCCGAGCCATCGTCGCGGACTTGTAACACATAGCCTTCCTCGTTGATCGCGAGGTTAACCCAGACCCGGCTTGCCTTGGCGTGGCGTGCCACATTGGTAAGCGTCTCCTGGAAAATGCGAAACAGGGCAAGCGCGGCTTCGCGCTGGATTTTTCCATCCATGTCAGGTGCTTGGACCTCGATCGGGACACCGGTGTGCTTTTTGAATTCCGCCGCCTCCCAGCGGACCGCCGCGGCGAGCCCCAAGTCATCCAGAATGCTCGGGCGCAGATCAGTGACGATTTTCCGCGTGGCGGCAACCGCCGATTCGACCAGCCTGACCATAGCCGCGCGCTTCTCGCGCAACGGTTCCATCTCCGCCGGCAGCTTCTCGGCCATCCAGTCGAGGTCCATACGCAGCGCGGTCAGCGTGGACCCGAGCTCGTCATGAACTTCACGTGCAATTCGCGCCTTCTCTTCCTCGCGGACCGACTGCAGGTGTCGCGACAGCGAACGCAGCTCTTCGCGCGAGCGTTCGAGCTCGCGCTGCGCTAGCCGCCCCTGCGTGTCGTCGTACACGAGCCCATCCCACAAAACATCGCCATGGTCCGGGCGGCGAGGCCTGGCGCGAATATTGATCCATCGTTCAGTGGACTCGTGTGGGGTGCGCAGCCGGCCGCTCCAGTTCCATGTGCCCATCTGCGCGGCAGAAGCCTCGAGCGTCGCCATGAAGTGCGCTCGGTCGTCTGGGGGAATGAGATTGATGAACGCGGATGCATCGGCACGAACGGTGGCTTCGGGCAGGCCGGTCAGCGCCTCGCAGCCGTGGCTCACGTACGTGAACATAAGCCGGTTGTTCGGATCCCGGGTGAGCTGAAACACCATGCCCGGGACGTTGGACGTCATGCCTTCGTAGCGCTGCTCGCTTTCCCTGAGCGCGCTCTCCATCGCGCGGCGGGCGCTGTTGTCGTAGCACGAGCAGAGATAACCGGAGAAGTTGCCCTTCATGTCGTGGTAGGGCCGACCGACGCAAATCATGGAGCCGTATTCGCCATTGGCGCGGCGCAGGCGAAATTCGACCTCGAAGGGGCGGCGTGCGGCGAAGGCTGTCGAATACGATTCCTGCCAACGCGCTCGATCCTCGGGATGAACGCCTTCCAGCCAACCGTCACCGACCTCGGCGTCACGCGTGCGTCCTGTATAGTCGAGCCATGCCTTGTTGAGGTAGTCGCACGCACCGGCGCTGTCGGAGCGCCAGACCAGGTTCGGAAAATCGGAGAACAAGGCGAAATAGAAGTCGCGCGAGCGTTCAGTCTGTTCGCGTAGCTCCAGGCGCTGCGTTGCGTCGCGCGCGACCACCGAAAAGCCCTGCAAGCGACCACTCTCGTCGCGCATGGCGGAGATCATGTCGTCCGCGCAGTAGCGGCTGCCGTCCTTGCGCAGATGCCAGCATTCCTCCTCGAACCATCCGCGACGTGCCGCGATGGCGAGCATGTCTTCCACCGGCCGCGTCCGGTCAGACGGATAGAGCACGGAAAAAGGCTTGCCTATCACCTCTTCGGCGGCGTACCCATTCAGCGCCCGGGCGCCCGGGTTCCAGCTGGCGATGCGACCGTCGCCGTCGAGCATGAAAATGGCGCAGTCCTTGACCGCGTTGATGATGAGCTGTGTCCGGCTTTCGCTTTGCCGCAGCTCCTGTTCGATCGCATAGCGGCGCTCGATGTCATTTCGCAGGCGCAGGTTCGCGAGCTTCAAGTCCCGCGCACGGCGGCGGGCGGTCTGGAAAAAATAGGTTAGCAGCGCGAGCAGCGTGGCGAGGACGATTCCCAACGCGAGCGCCGTTTCGGGCAGGCCGGATGCGGCGCGGCGCATGGACTCCTGCGTTGGGGTGACGCGCAGTATCCAATGGACGTTGCGAACGTCGAGCGGCAATTCTTGCGACCACGTGCCTTCGGCGCGGGGCGCGTCTGCTCCTACCGACTGGACGACGCGGCCATTTTCGACCAGCTCCACGTGGTGATCCGCAAAACGCCCGCCGAGCAGCGACCGCAGCCAGTTGCCGTTTCCCAAGGCGCCCGCAGCAATTCCCCGCAGAGTGTCGCCGTCGAATACCGGCGCGTAGATGACCACGCCCTTGCCACCGACGACCAGGTCGGTGAAGGGTGTCAGCGCGACCGTACGGGTCTGAATGGCGAGCTCCACGGCGGCGCCGCGCGTGGCGTCGGAAAGCATGTTGTAGCCGATGATCTTGCTCTCGTTGGAGCGGGGCGCGACCCAGCGCACGATCGAGTCGGGCGTCGCCCATGAGAGCGACTGGAACTCGTTGACGTCGTGAATCAGGCTTCCCGCGTCGCGCGCCCACATCTCGGCGTCGAATGGATAGTGCAGGGTCCGCTCGGCCAGTCGCTGAAGCATGTCGATCCGCGCTTCGAGATCGCGCGCGACCTGACTGCGGGCGTCGGCCGCGACCAACGATGTGCTGTGCTGAATGACGCGGGTCTCCTCGACGGTGAGAGCGCGCCAGAGCACGAGAACGGAGACAAAAACCGCAAGCCAGACGATGACCGGAGCCGAGCGGCGCAGAACCTGCTGCTCATTTTCGCTGGCCAAAAGCCGGTCGATAAGGAGCGCGCCGGTAAGCGTGATGAATAAGATCGAGTTGAGGCGTTCGCCGCCGGTCATCAACAGCCATTCCGATCCGACCGCCGCCGCGGTGAAGGCTCCAAACAACATCAACAAGGCAAGCGCAAGCGCCGTCGACGCGAGTTGGGCGACCAGAACCGAGCGCCACGGACTTTTAGCCTGTAGCTGGACCGATGCCAGCGCGCACCCCAGAACGACGAATACCAGCGCGGTGAGCACTCCCATGTCGTTGTAATTTCCGGCACCGAAGGGCAGCCACGCGTGGCCGAGAATGGGATGAATGTTGATGGCTCCCGGAGCGAGATACGCGATCAGCCGGATTGCACCCAGGGTAACGGGAACCGCGGCGAACAGCTGGCCGGCGCGGCGCAGCCGGAATGCGTACGCGATGAGCGCGGCGCCGCAACAGGCAAAGGCCCAGGCGGTGTCGTACTGCAGATGCGGTACGCCGACGGAGGGTGTCGGCAGCACCAGTTGGTGCCAGGCGGCAATAACCCAGACCGAGACCGCGAGGACCACGACGCCAATCGCAGCGAAAAGGATCGCTGACCAGGCCGCGACGCGCGGCACGCGACCGAACATCATTCGAGTGAAACCTGAGGAAGAAAAGTAAAGCTCGATCTTACCTCGGCGCGGTTAGCGCCAGGCGACTGGCCTCTTGTCTGGATCCGACCCCGGTTCGTCCTCCGGTGACGGCGGCGGATCAGGATCCGGTCGGGGCGGCATCGGTGTTGGATCATCGGGGCGTGGATGCGGTGGATGCTGGGGCATGGCTCTCTCCACTGGCGTAGGGTGAAAACGATGCAGCAAAGCGCGTGCCCGACGGATGGGCGTCCAACGCGCGCCTGCGCATCCGCAGACATGAACGTCCTTCGCGTATCGCCCTGCCGGGTTCCCCTTCTTACAACTAGGGCTCGCGCAATTCTACAAACAAAAGCGATTTGCCCGGGAACCGCGCGGGACGGGCACTGGGTCAAGCGCAGACCTCTTAACGTTGGCACGCGGCTTGCGAGGGGAAAAACTGGAGGCGCCGATGATATGGGAAGGATGAAGGCAGCTCCTCTCCCTAGCATCTCAGGGGCTTTCTCCGGCAGCGTGCAACAGCGGCCTGCCCTCCGCAACCGTAGGACTTGCGCCTACGGCGGCGCGCTCCGCGCCTACGACAAGAACAGACGGCACCCGATACCGGCCACTTTCACCCTAGGTCAGTATTGCGCCGTCAACTAGCGGAGGCCGGACATGTACGCCAATAACCAAAACTTTGCGGAGGCTTGTGATGTCGTCGCCGTCGTCGCATCCCCTGCGCTCGCGGACCCGTCAACGCGTCACGATGCACGGCCCGGGCGATTGCAACGTCTTGGTGCGCTCTATGGGGCGTGCACCCCCATGCAGCGTCTGTTCCAGACCGTCGAGCGCCTCGGACCCTCGGACGTAACGGTCATGATCCTCGGCGAAAGTGGTTCGGGCAAGGAACTGGTCGCACAAGCGATCCATCAGCTATCGGCTCGCAGCCGGAAGGCATTCGTCGCCGTGAACTGCGGCGCATTGCCCGAGAATCTGATCGAAAGCGAATTGTTCGGTCACGAACGCGGCAGCTTCACCGGCGCCGCGCGAACCCATCGCGGTTGCTTCGAGCGTGCCGACGGCGGAACGCTGTTCTTGGACGAAGTGACCGAGATGCCAGTAGACATGCAGGTGCGGCTGTTGCGCGTGCTCGAGACAGGTCGCTTCTGCCGTGTCGGCGGTGATCAGGAAATTGCGGCGTCCGTCCGCGTCATCGCCGCCAGCAATCGCGATCTTGGACAGGCAGTGGCCGAAGGTCGTCTGCGGGAGGATTTGATGTACCGCTTGTGTGTCATACCGTTGCCGATACCACCCTTGCGCGACCGCGAGGCCGATGCATTGCTGCTTGCGGAAATGTTTCTGGCGGAGCTCAACGCTGCGCACTCCACGGAAAAAACCTTTACGCACCAGGCTCGCGGACGGATCGCGTCATTTGCCTGGCCCGGCAACGTTCGAGAGCTCAAGAATGTGATTCATCGCGGCTACGTGCTTTCGGACGACGAAGTCGAGGTCGACGTCCCGGACTCCAGCCAGGAAATGATGGTGCCGCGGCAGGCCTCACCGACGGTCACGGTCCCCAGCATGCCATCCATCAACTCGGCGATAACAGTCCGGGCATCGGCGCCTGGCGGGGGAGTCAAGGATGTGACCATCCGCGTGGGAACTTCACTCGACGACGCGGAGCGCGCATTGATCATGGCAACGCTTGACTCGGTTGCGGGCAGCAAAGCCAAAGCGGCGCAGGTCCTCGGCATAAGCCTGAAAACGCTTTATAACCGCTTGCATGCGTATCGCAGCAATGGATTTGATGCGGTGCAAGAAATACGCGCTCCCGTTCCTCCGGCGGACGTAGCGATGGCGGCATGAA
Source organism: Casimicrobiaceae bacterium (assembly GCA_036491495.1). GTDB lineage: Bacteria > Pseudomonadota > Gammaproteobacteria > Burkholderiales > Casimicrobiaceae > PALSA-1003. The sequence continues at coordinate 4,017 of DASXBW010000085.1, read as the reverse complement.
GTAGCTTGGAGTTGCAAATGGCCCTGCCATACAATGCTGACGTTGCGGAGGTTGCTCCGCGCGAATCCTCCGGTGAACGCATGACTGAGGCAACGGAAAATCGCAAGGTTCGCATTGTCCTGGTTGACGACCACGCGGTCGTCCGCGCCGGTTTCAAGCAACTGATTGAAACCACCGACGACCTCGAGGTGGCAGGCGAGGCGGGGACGGCCGCCGATGCGCTGGCGTTGGTAGCCTCTCAGCCGTGCGACGTCATGTTGCTCGATATCTCGCTGCCCGACGCGTCGGTTCTCGATACGGTAGCTGCGCTCCGGCGCCGACAGTCGGAGTTGCCGATCCTGATCGTCAGCATGCATCCGGAAGAGCAATATGCAGTCAATCTTCTGCGCGCCGGCGCAAGCGGATTTTTTTCCAAGGCGGGGAGCGCCGCTGAGCTTCTTGAGGCGATCCGTACCGTAGCCGCGGGCCGCAAATACGTGAGCGCGTCGCTCGCCGAGGCGCTGGCGCTCGCTGCGACTGGCGATGCACCTGCTCCGCCGCACCGACAGTTGTCGAATCGCGAATTTCAGATTTTCGTTCAGCTCGCCGCCGGAAAAACCGTGACCGACATTGCCGATGAAATGTGTCTGTCGGTCAAGACGATCAGCACTTACAGAAGCCGCATTTTCGAAAAAATGGACTTTTCCCGCAACGCCGATCTCACGGCATACGCGCTGCGCCACAATTTGATGAATTGACGCTGGAGCAACGGTACCCGCGTCCATGGGATCTAGAGTGCGTGTTTTCGTCGTCGAGGACTCGTCGCTGATTCGAAAACGCATTATCGACAACGTCAAGGCGTTGGGTAATTTTGACGTCGTCGGTTTTGCGGAGAGCGAACAGGAGGCGATTGACGCGATCGTGCGGACACAGCCGGATGTCGTTGTCACCGACATTCGCTTGAAGGAAGGCAGCGGGATCGAGGTGGTGCGCAAGCTCCGCCAGCAGCTTACGCACTCGACGCCGAAAATCTACGTTCTGACCAATTACGCATATCCTGAATATAAGCGGCAATGCTCGCTTGTCGGCGCTGACGGTTTTTTCGACAAGTCGGCCGAATACGATAACTTCTTGGTCGCGCTCCGGGCAGTCGCCTGAATTCCATCGCGCGTTTCGGCGTGGAATCGCATGCCGCCGCTGATCGAATCTGCGGCTTCGACTCGGGACGCTTCACGGCGGGCCTGGCACGACGATTGCGTAAGAGTGGGTGGGTGCTTCGGGCGGTGGGTTTTCCGGCAATTTTTTCCACTTCCGAACTTTGATCCACACGCGCTCGGCTTCGAGCAGAAAGGATTACAAATGCTCCACTATGCGCTGGTATTTTTTGTCGTTGCGCTGATCGCCGCGGTATTCGGATTCGGTGGCATTGCCGCAGGCGCCGCCGAGATCGCCAAAATCCTGTTTTTCATATTCCTGGTGCTGTTCGTCATATCGCTCGTCGCGGGCTTGTTCCGGAGGGGGCCGTAGCGCGTCGGGTTCGGCCAGGCGAAGCCTGAGCGCGACGATTGTACTGAGCGCGACAGCTTCCGCAAGATCGCAACCGCTATTCGTTTCACGGTAATGGCAATATCTTTGGACTGCAGACACGGCGGCCGGTCTGTAAAGGCCGGCCGCCATGGATGCAGCCGCGGGCGGGGCTCCCTCCTACCTCCCCCTTTGCTTCGCCCGCTTTTCTTTTTCTCACCTTCCTGCTTTGCCGTGCGGTAATTTCTACCGCGTGCGGCAAGAGCTACCGGACGCTCGATCGTCGCCGAATGAAATAGGGCGACATAACAAGGCTCGAGCAACCAATTGAACGATGGCATGCGGATTGCTCAGCTTGCTTGGCGTCGCCGGGAGCAACATTTAGGGTGTTCACCGGGCGTCCGACATCGTAAAAGGAGACCGCTATGGAACTCAGCAGCGACAGCGTTGAACGCAAGGCCAGTCAGGCGCATTTCGCGGTAGATAGCGCAGCCGCCAAGGCAACCGAAAGAGCAGCGCCGGCAATCGACCGCGCGGCTCAAGCGGCGCATCGGACCGTGGACAAGATTGCGCAAACGGCCGCTCCAGCCGCCGATTGGATCAATCAGAACGCGGAGCAATTGAAACAGCAGCAGGAAGCGCTGCTCGAGGGCTGCCGCAGTTATGTCCGCGACCGTCCTCTCGTCGCCGTCGGGGTTGCGCTTGCTGCCGGCTATCTGGTCGGGCGCTTGGCCCGGTAAGGCAATGGATCGGCAAGAGGCCGAGGCTGCGGATCGACCGTTGTTTCCCGGTCAGAGCGTGTCCGAGATCTTAGGTAGCGTGCGTGCGCTCGTCGCCGATGAGGCGGACCTTCTCGCCGCCGAGGCAAATGTAGCGGTACGCACCCTTGTCGCGTGCGTCGTCGTCGCCGTCGCAGCGGCCGTCCTTGGCGTGCTCGGTATTGCGGCCTTGTTGGCAATGCTCGCGATGCAAATCGTCGAAAGCGGTTACTCGTGGCCGGTGGCGCTGGGGTGCGTTTTTCTAACCTGTGCCCTGGGCAGCGCCGCGTTGGTCTTCGCGTTGCGTGGCCTCACCTTGCAAGAACTGTTTGCGGCATCGCGCGGCGAGTTGCGAGGCAAAGTTTAGTGGCGAGAGCATGTCGATGATCGACCAGCGCGCCGTGCGGGCGGCACAACAGTCGGTCGCCGCGCGAAAAGCCACGCTCGCAACGCAATGGCTGGCGCTGCGGGCGCGGATGGGCGATGCAGCGACTCACCCTGCGACGCTCGGCGCGGTGGCGCTTGCCGGCGGGATGATCGGCTGGCGCTCTGGCGCTCCACCGCGCGTCGAGGTGGAATGCAAATGCCCGGAGACGCCGCGGCCGTCGCTCTTGCGCGGCGGAATGCGCACGCTCGCCATCGCTACCTTGCAGGCGGCGGCCTCCATCGCGTCAGAGGAGTTCCGGCGCAGCACATTCGCGCAATCGGCCCGCGACGACAGTGCCGATGACGGGCAGTCTGAACCGTAGCCCGCACGCTCGTGGTTGATATTGGCATGCGGTTTGCTCCGGTTTTCCGAGGGTGGATCGAATCACCCCAATTCGACAAATTGAGGGAACTTCCATGTTCAAGAAACTCATCTTTTGCTTTGCGGCACTTGCCGCGGTTTCGCTGACCGCGTGCAACACGGTCCAAGGCGCAGGCAAGGACATCGAGAAAGGTGGTCAGAAAGTTCAGGAAGAAGCCAAGGAAGTTAAGCAGAAGCTTTAGCAGCGGTCTGGTACGTCGCCGCCTTCACTCTGCTGGAGGCGGTGACATGCCGGCCGAATCATGCCGCGGATCACTCTCACGGTGACCCCGAAATGTTTTTCAGAATCATCCTCGTAGACTTCGAGCGGAACGATTTACAGCCTTGCGTGGTGAGGCGGAAGGATTTACCACACGCCGGCCCTGATATCCGCGCGCTCGTACGATAAGTCCCTGTAACCACTAAATAATTGGCGTTTGGCATGACGGTTGCTCAAATCCGAGCGCACCGGCCTTAAACGCGGTGAGTCCGGTTCGGGCCGGAAACTTTTCTAACCAGCTGAGGAGTGCACCATGAATTGGGATCGTGTCGAAGGCAACTGGAAGCAGGTGAGCGGGAAGGTCAAGCAGCAGTGGGGCAAGCTTACCGACGATACGCTGGCGCAGATCAATGGCAAGCGCGATCAACTCGTCGGTAAGATTCAGGAGGCGTATGGCATCAACCGTGACGAGGCCGACCGGCAAGTCAAGGACTGGGAATCGTTGAATCAATGAGCACGCTGTGACTGACCGCGGCCGTTGGCCGTCACCCTCAATTTTTGCATAACGAGAAGAGGAAGAACCATGAAATTTTCAATCAGAGAATTGCTCTTAGCATCGACGCTGTGCGCCTTTGCCACCGGCGTTCAAGCCGCGGATCCCGACAAAGCGCAACGCGACGCCGAGTACAAGGCGACGGTCGCGCATGCTGACGCCGAGTATAAGGAAGCGAAGGAGTCCTGCAAGACCC
>DASXBW010000084.1:0-15958 GCA_036491495.1 Casimicrobiaceae bacterium | reverse complement strand
GTGCATTTCCTCGCAGGCCGGCTGTGCGCTCGACTGCTCATTTTGCTCGACCGGCAAGCAAGGCTTCAACCGCAATCTTTCCGTTGCCGAAATCATCGGCCAGCTGTGGATCGCCAACCGGGCGCTGCTTGCCAGCGGCGTTGCCGGGCCCCGATCGCACCCCGGCCGGCATCCGATCACCAATGTAGTCATGATGGGCATGGGCGAGCCGCTGGCCAATTACGACAACGTGGTCACCGCGATGCGGATCATGCTCGACGACAACGCGTACGGATTGTCGCGACGCCGGGTAACGCTGTCGACCTCCGGGCTGGTACCGGCGCTGGATCGTCTTGGCGAAGATTGCCCGGTCGCCTTGGCGGTCAGCTTGCACGCGCCAAACGATGCACTGCGCGACCAGCTGGTGCCGATCAACCGCAAGTATCCGATTCGGCTGCTGCTTGACGCATGCCTGCGCTACATCGAGCACGCGCCGCGCGACTTTGTCACCTTCGAGTACGTAATGCTCGACCATGTCAACGATGCTCCCGAGCAGGCCCGGGAACTGGCGTCGCTGGTTCGCGAGGTGCCGTGCAAATTCAATCTGATCCCGTTCAATCCGTTCCCGAATACCGAGTTCCGGACCAGCTCGCGCAACCGAATCGTCGCCTTTCAGCGAATACTCCAGGACGCGGGTCTGATCGCCACCATTCGTAAAACGCGAGGCGAAGATATCGACGCCGCGTGCGGTCAGCTCGCCGGCCAGGTCCAGGACCGGACCAAGCGGCGTCTGCACCGACTTCAACCCGTTGCGAGGCCTTGACCCATGCCCGCGCACAAATGTTGTCGTTCTCGCGATTTGATCACCGTTGCCGTCATGGCAATGCTCGTCGGTTGCAACACCACGCCGAAAGCGCCCGAGCCACAGCCGCGCGAGGCGCCGCCGCCTCAGCAGCAGGCAAGTCCCGTCGATAGGGCACGGATGCATACCGATCTGGCCGGAGGTTATTACGAACGCGCGCAGATGGATATCGCAATCGACGAGCTCAAGCTCGCGGTGGCGGCCGACCCCGGCTACGCGCCGGCGTACAACCTCTACGGGCTGGTCTACGCCGTGCTGGGTGAGGACCGCAAGGCGGAGCAGAGCTTCGAGCGCGCGCTCGCGCTTGCGCCCAACGATTCCGACGTTCACCACAACTGGGGGTGGTATCTGTGCCAGCACAAGCGTGAGCGCGAAGCATTGGCGCAGTTCGAAATTGCGGTGGCCAATTCTCTGTACCGAACGCCGGAAATCGCGCTCGTCAACGCCGGGCGCTGTGCGCAGACGATCGGCGACATCCGGCTTGCCGAATCCTATTTCCGCCGCGCGCTTGCTTCGCAGCCCGGCAACGCGTTGGCGAGCTATGGCGTCGCGTTGATAGCCTACAAGGAGGCGCGCTACGATGAAGCGCGCAAATGGATGAGGCCGGTGATGCAGACCACGACGCCGCCGCCCGAGGCCATGTATCTCGGGCTTTGTATCGAGCGCAAGCTGGGGGACAGGCAGGCGGAGATGTCGTACATAACACAGCTGCGCAATCGCTTTCCGGATTCGGTCGAAACCAAAGCCATTACCACCGAGGCTTGCGAGTGACGGCAGCGCAGGAGCAGTTGCCAAACGATGTCGACGGGTCGGCCGGAGCCGGTGCGCGCCTCAGGGCCGCCCGCGAGGCAGCCGGGCTTTCGCTCGACCAGGTCGCGCAGCAACTGAAACTGGCGCCGCGGCAGGTCAAAGCGCTGGAGGACGAGAGCTTCGGCGAGCTGCCGGGACGCACGTTCAGCCGCGGCTTCGTACGCAATTACGCGCGTCTGCTGCATCTCGACGCGCAGGACCTGCTTGCGCATCTGCCCGATGTTTCGCAGGCGCCCGCGCTCGAGTCGCCGACGCTGCATTCGACCGCCACGGTAATGGGCGAGCTGCCCAGTGCCACGGCACGAAAGACCGGACTTGGCCGCTGGCTGATCCCGCTGATTCTGATTGGCTGCATCGTTGCCGCTGCAGCGTACGAGTGGTATCGCGGCGGACTGTCCAATAATGCCGAACCTGCGCGAACCGTCTCCGACGCGACGGATCAACGTGCGCCGGCGACAGGCGCGCCGGCGACAAGCGCGTCCGAGGTCTCGCTTCCCAATCCTCTTGCCAGCTCTTCGCAAACCGCGGCATCGCAGACAGTCGCACCGCAAAGCGAGGCACCGCAAAGTGCTTCGCCTGCAGCATCGATGGCCAATTCGGTCGCTACTCCCGCCGGCGGCTTGGCAAGTCAAGCGCCCGCTGATGCGACAGTATTGCTTACATATAAGGGTCCGTCGTGGACGGAGATCCGCGATCGCAGTGGCCAGCTCGTCGTCTCGCGCCTGGTGGCGGCAGGATCGGTCGAGCCTGTCAGTGGCGCGCCGCCATTCGACATCGTTCTCGGCAACGCGCACGCCGTGACCTTGGTTTACCGCGGAAAATCGGTCGACCTCTCGCCGTATACGCGGCGAAACATCGCGCGCCTCACGCTTCAATAGACCTCTTCCCCAAGTTCCCTCGATGCCCATGAGCACCATCGAAAGTTCCATCATGCCAAGACACGCCACGCGCGGCGCGAACGTCGGCGGCGTGGCCGTTGGCGGCGGAGCGCCGATCGTCGTGCAGTCGATGACCAACACCGACACCGCCGATGTCGCCGCGACGGTCACGCAAGTCAAGGCTCTCGCAGAGGCCGGCTCGGAGCTGGTGCGCGTCACGGTCAATACCTCCGCCGCGGCCCACGCCGTGCCCTTGATCCGCGAGAAGCTCGCGGCGCTTGGCTGCACGGTGCCGCTGATCGGCGACTTTCATTTCAACGGCCACAAGCTGCTAACCGAATCGCCGGCGTGCGCGGAGGCCCTGGCAAAGTACCGCATCAATCCGGGCAATGTCGGCAAGGGCAGTAAGCGCGACTCGCAATTCGCGATCATGATCGAGCAGGCGCTGAAGTGGGACAAGCCGGTGCGGATCGGCGTCAACTGGGGAAGCCTCGACGCCGATCTGCTGGCGCGCATGATGGACGAAAACGCGCGCTCGGCGGCACCGCTCGACGCAGCGCACGTGATGCGCGAGGCCTTGGTCAGCTCCGCGATCGGCAGCGCGCAGCGCGCCGAGGAGCTCGGCCTTAGGCAGGATCGCATCATCCTCTCCTGCAAGGTTTCCGGCGTGCAGGATCTCATCGCGGTTTACAGCGAGCTTGCGCGTCGCTGCGATTATCCGTTGCATCTCGGCTTGACCGAGGCGGGAATGGGGTCCAAGGGCATCGTCGCGTCGACGGCGGCGATGGCAGTGCTGTTGCAGCAGGGAATCGGCGACACGATCCGGGTTTCGCTCACGCCCGAGCCCAACGGCGATCGCACCCGCGAGGTTCTCGTCGCGCAGGAGATTCTGCAGACCATGGGGCTGCGTTCCTTCGCGCCTCAGGTCACCGCCTGCCCAGGGTGCGGGCGCACCACCAGCACCGTGTTCCAGGAGCTCGGAGAAAAAATCCAGGCCTACCTGCGCGAGCAGATGCCGGGTTGGCGCGCGCGCTATGCCGGGGTCGAGACCATGACCGTCGCGGTCATGGGTTGCGTGGTCAACGGCCCGGGCGAATCCAAAATGGCCAACATCGGGATCAGCCTGCCCGGCACCGGTGAGGTCCCGGTCGCGCCGGTCTACGTCGATGGTCAGAAAACGGTCACACTCAAGGGCGAGCACATCGCCGAGGAGTTCCAGCAGATTGTTGCCGACTACGTTCGCGCGACCTACGGCGGCGAGCCGGCGACGGCGCACCTCAAGCCCACCGTCAAAACCATCGCCGTCAAGGCGGTCATTTAGTGGACCGCAACTAGCCCCATGGCCGGGAGGATCCAGGCTGTCCGCGGCATGAACGACGTTCTTCCTGACGAAGCGACGTTGTGGCACGTCTTCGAAGACACCGTGCGCAATGTGTTCGAGCAATACGGATATCGCAACATCCGCACACCCATCGTCGAAAGGACCGACCTATTCGTGCGCGCCGTCGGCGAAGCGACCGACATCGTCGAAAAGGAGATGTATTCGTTCACCGACCACGACGAACGCCTGTCCCTGCGCCCCGAAGGCACCGCGCCGACCGTTCGGGCCGCGCTCGAGCACAACATGCTCTACGACGGCCCCAAGCGACTCTGGTATAGCGGGCCGCTTTTCCGGCACGAGCGACCGCAAAAGGGACGCTACCGCGAATACCATACCTTCGGCGTCGAGGCGCTCGGGTTTGCCGGCCCCGATGTCGATCTCGAGCAATTGACGATGATCGGCCGTCTTTGGCGTCGTCTCGGCCTTTCTGGCATCACGCTCGAGCTCAATACCATCGGCTCGAGTGAGGAACGGCGCGCTTTTCGTCCGCAGCTCATCGCTTACTTCGAGCGCCACCTGGAGTCCCTCGACGACGACGCCAGGCGGCGACTGCACACCAATCCGCTGCGTATTCTCGATTCCAAGAATCCGGCGATGCAGCCGCTGATCGAGGGTGCGCCGAAACTTTGGGACGCGCTCGGAGACGATTCTCGCGCCCTGTTCGAGAGGGTGAAGGCGGGAGTCCGCGAAGCCGGTATCGACTTCCGCGTCAATCCGCGCCTCGTTCGCGGCCTCGATTACTACAACGCGACCGTCTACGAATGGGTGACCACGCGGCTCGGCGCCCAGAGCGGGGTCTGTTCGGGCGGGCGCTACGATGGCCTGGTCGCTCAGCTTGGCGGCAAGCCGACGCCCGGCTGCGGTTTCGGCATCGGCACCGAACGGGTGCTGATGCTGATGCAGGACGCCGGGCGTACCGCGAGCGATGCACCGGATGCCTATGTGGTACACGTCGGCGATCGTGCGACGCGTCTGGCGATGGCGGTGGCCGAGAATCTGCGCGACGCGGGACTGGCGATTGTCGTTCACGCCGGTGGCGGCAATTTCGGGTCGCAAATGCGGCGCGCCGATGCGAGCGGCGCGCGCTTTGCGCTGATCGTCGGCGATGACGAAGCGGCGGCCAACGTGGTCGCGGTCAAACCCTTGCGCGATCCCGGTGAACAGGTCGCATTGCCTCCGGGAGAGCTGGTGATGCGTATCGCCCCACCTCCACGCGACGCGAAGCATTGGTGATGAGCGCTCCCTCGCGTGCACCCCGCGCCACGCGGGTGATTCGTCGCCGGTAATTCGTAACACGCTCCGCGCCGATCCAACTTAGGAACCAAGATGGCAGTCTACGATCTCGAAGAACAGGAAAAACTCGACGACCTGAAGGCGTGGTGGGAGCAGAACTCCAAATACGTCAGCGCCGCCATCGTCGCCGTCGCGCTGGTCGTCATTGGCGTGCAAGGCTGGCGCTGGTATCAGCGAACCCAGGCCGAACAGGCAAGTGTGCTCTACCAGGCAGTGAGCCAGGCGGCGCGGGCCAACGACGTCTCCAAGGCGAAAGAGCCAGCGTTACAGATCGTCGACCGTTTCGCCCGCACCGCGTATGCACCGCGAGCCGCGTTGCTCTACGCCAAGATGCTCTACGAGGGCGGGGACAAGCCTGGTGCTCGCGCGCAGTTGCAGTGGGTCATCGATCACGCGTCCGAGGACGAACTGAAGGCGATCGCGCGCTTTCGCCTCGCTCAGGCCATGCTCGATGAAAAACAATACGACGAGGCGCTGAGGACACTCGATGTCAAGACCGACGACGCCTTCACGGGCCTGTTTGCCGATCTCAAGGGCGACATCCTCGCTGCGATGGGAAAGAACGCCGAGGCGAAAGCAGCCTACGAGATCGCCCTGGCGAAGATCGATCCGAAATCCCCCTACCGTGCTTTCGTGCAGGTCAAGTTCGACGCGCTGGGCGGCGGTCAATGACCCACGCTGTCAGGTGCAGATGCACCTTGGTGACCGTCTTGGGTGCGCTGATGCTTGGCGGCTGCCAGTCGCTGCCTTCGTGGATGACGTCGTTCCCCTCGATTCCGGCGCCTTCGCTGTCCTGGCTCGGTATCGGCCGCAGTCCTCCCAAACCCGGACCGCTGCCTAGCTTTGACGCCAAGGCTGCAGCGCGAGTCGACTGGCAGGTCCCGCTGGGTGCCAAGCGCGGCGAAGCCTTCGCACCCGCAGTGCGTCCCGACGCCATTTACGCCGCCAGTCCGGACGGAACGATCGTCAGCGTCGATCCGGCCAGCGGCCGGCAAATCTGGCGGATCAAGGCCGACAGGCCGCTGTCGGCGGGTGTCGGCGCCGAATCCGCCGCGGTCGTCGTCGGCACCGCCAAAGGGGAGGTGATCGCCTTCGATCCTACCGGGAAACCACTGTGGCAGGTTAAAGTGTCGACCGAAGTTGCCGGTCCGCCCAAGGGCGCCGAAGGGAAGATCATCGTCTGGGCGCTCGACGGCCGGATCTACGGCCTGTCGGAAGTGGACGGAAGTCAAAAGTGGGTCTATCAGCGCACCAATCCATCGCTGACAATCCGTCGGTTCGCGGGCGGCACCGCCAGTCGCGGCGCCCTTTTCACCGGCACCGCCGGGGGCAAGCTACTGGCGCTCGACCTCGCCAGCGGCGCCCTCGGCTGGGAAGCGAGCGTCGCCACGCCCAAGGGCGCGACCGAGCTCGAGCGCATCGCCGACGTAACGAGCACACCGGTCGTCGAGGCGCGGCAGGCCTGCGCCGCGGCGTACCAAGGACGCGTCGCCTGCTTCGATCTCCTCCGCGGAACATTGCTCTGGTCGCGCGATTTCTCGAGCCTTGGCGGCATCGCCGTTGACGCCCGCTACCTCTATGTCACCGACGACAAGGGCTCCATACACGCGCTCGACAAAACGACCGGTGGGTCGATCTGGAAACAGGACAAGCTTGCCGTCCGCTTTCCCAGCGGACCGGTCGTCGTCGGCGACTATCTCGGCGTCGTCGATGCCGAAGGCTACCTGCACTTGCTCGACCGCAACGACGGCAATCTCGTCGGCCGCGTCGCGACCGACGGCTCCGCCGCACTGTCACAACCGGTGGCGGTGGGCAGCGCCGCTGTCTGGCAGTCGGCGGCCGGCACCCTGATCAGCGCCAGCGCGCACTAATCGCCTGCGCTGCCGCGCTTAGGCTTTTCCGCTCGACTCCTTGTTACACGACCGATGCTTCCCACGCTCGTTCTCGTCGGCCGCCCCAATGTCGGAAAATCGACGCTTTTCAATCGGCTGACCCAATCGCGCGACGCGCTGGTTGCGGATTTTCCCGGCCTGACGCGCGACCGTCATTTCGGCCGCGGCCGCGGCGCCGATCGGCCCTATCTGGTGGTCGACACCGGCGGCTTCGAGCCCAAGGTGAAGAGCGGCATCATGCACGCCATGGCCAAGCAGACCCGGCAGGCGATCGCCGAATCCGATGCGGTGATTTTCCTGGTCGACGGCCGCGAAGGTCTGACCGCCCAGGACAGCAATATCGCCGATCTTCTTCGCCGTTCGGGCCGCCCGGTGGTGCTGGCGGTCAACAAGGCGGAAGGGATCGCGCCCGAGCGCGTCACCGCCGAGTTTCACGAGCTCGCGCTGGGCACGCCGCTGCCGATCTCTTCGGCGCACGGCGAAAACGTTCGCGATCTGGTCAACATCGCGCTCTCGCTCTGTCCCGCGGAAAGTACTGACGATCCAACTGACGCGGCAGGCAGCGGCGAATCGCGGATCAAGGTCGCCATCGTGGGCAGACCCAATGTGGGCAAATCGACGTTGGTCAACACGCTGCTCGGCGAGGAACGGGTGATCGCGTTCGACGAGCCGGGTACGACGCGCGATGCGCTCTATCTCGACTTCGACCGCGACGGCCGCCATTACACGCTGATCGATACCGCGGGCGTGCGCCGGCGCGGCAAGGTCTTCGAGGCGATCGAAAAGTTTTCGGTGATCAAGACGCTGCAGGCCATCGAGGATGCGAACGTCGTCGTCCTGCTGCTCGACGCGCAAGCCGAGATCTCGGAGCAGGACGCGCACATCGCGGGCCACATTCTCGACGCCGGGAGGGCGCTGGTGGTGGCGGTGAACAAGTGGGACGACATCGGCACCGAGGAGCGAGCCGAAATCAAGCGTGAGCTTGGCCGCAAGCTGGGCTTCCTCGCATTCGCCAAGATGCACACCATCTCGGCGCGCGACGGGAAAGGCATCGGGCCGCTGTTGCGCTCGGTGGACGGCGCGTATGCGGCGGCAATGTCCAAGCTTCCGACACCCAAGCTCACCCGCGCGCTCGCCGACGCCGTGGCGTTACAGCAGCCGCCGCGCGCCGGGATGGTGCGGCCGAAGCTGCGCTATGCCCATCAGGGCGGAATGAATCCACCGGTGATCGTGATCCACGGATCGGCGCTGGGAGCTATTCCGCAGACCTACCGACGCTTTCTGGAACATTTCTTTGTCGACGTGTTCCAACTGCAGGGAACGCCGCTTAGGATACAATTCAAGACCGGCGCCAACCCGTATGCGGGGTCTGCCGCCCGTCGCAAGCCCCGCCGTTCCAAGTAGCACCTGGTAGCCGGCCAAACCGTCGTCCATGCCGGCAATATTTTTGGGCAAGCGTTGCGGCCTGCGGTGGTAGATTCGCGGCTGTCGCGAGCAATGCCGTACTGCGAGCGCAGCAGCTTTAAAGCTTCCATCAATAAGCGGAGCAACAACAATGAGCAACAAAGGGCAAATGCTACAAGACCCGTTCCTGAACACTCTCCGCAAGGAGCACGTACAGGTCTCGATCTACCTCGTCAACGGCATCAAGCTGCAGGGTCAGATCGAGTCCTTCGATCAGTACGTCGTGCTGCTGAAAAACACGGTCACCCAGATGGTGTACAAGCACGCCATTTCGACCGTCGTTCCCGCGCGCGCTGTTACGATGCCCCCGCACGAAAACGGTCGCGAAGCCTGATCCGCCTCTCTCGGTTGATCGACCGGCTCTCGGTTTCGCGTGAGCCTGCCGGCGTTCGTGTCGGCCGGATGATCCCGGACGCGCCAACCCATGATGCTTGACCGTCCCGAAGGCGGCGATCGCGCGCTGCTGGTCGAAATCGATTTTGGCGAAGGCGATCTTCCGGAGCGTCTGGACGAGCTGAAGGCTTTGGCGCTCTCGGCCGGTGCGACCGTGACCGAGGTGATCACCGCCCGCCGCGCCAAGCCGGATCCGGCGCTTTTCGCCGGCAGCGGAAAGGTGGCCGAAATCGCCGCCCGGCGCATCGAGAGCGGTGCCGACATCGTGATCTTCGATCATTCTCTGTCCGGGGCGCAACAGCGCAATCTGGAGCGAGCGCTCGACTGCCGCGTCGTCGATCGGGTGAGCCTGATTCTCGATATTTTCGCGCAGCGGGCGCATAGCGCGGAAGGCAAGCTCCAGGTCGAGCTCGCGCAGCTCGCCCATCTTTCGACGCGGCTGGTGCGCGGGTGGACCCACCTCGAGCGGCAAACGGGCGGCATCGGACTGCGCGGGCCGGGCGAAACTCAGCTCGAGAGCGACCGCCGCCTGATCGGTCAGCGCGTCAAGTTGCTCAAGGATCGGCTGCAGCACGTCGGCCGCCAGCGCGAAACGCAGCGACGTGCCCGACGGCGCGCCGCGGTTCGCAACGTCGCGCTGGTGGGCTACACCAATGCAGGCAAATCGACGCTGTTCAATCGTCTGACCGGCGCCGAGAGCTTCGCCGCGAACCAGCTTTTCGCGACCCTCGACACGACGCTGCGCCGACTTGAGTTGGCGGGCACGGAAACGATCGTAGTCTCGGACACGGTGGGGTTCATCAAGGACCTGCCCCACGATCTGATTGCCGCCTTTCGAGGGACGCTCAAAGAAGCCATCGACGCCGATCTTTTGCTGCATGTGATCGACGCCAGTCATCCCGATCGTGAGCGCCAGATTGCCGCCGTCGACGCGGTACTGGCTGAGATCGGCGCCGATGAGGTTCCACGGATTATGGTGTTGAACAAGTGCGATCTCGCGGAACACGCGCCCGGGGTCGAGCGCGACGAATATGGTAAAATTGCCTCTGTTCGTCTGAGCGCGCTGACCGGCGCGGGCGTGCCCGACATGCGCGCCGCGCTGGCCGAGCGGTTCCCCCGTCCGGTGATTCGGGCGGCGACCGCCTCACGCGGCTAGACCTCCCGATAAGACTCTTCACCCCCCAAGCCCGCCGCAAGGCATCCGTCATGTCCCTCAACGACCCGCAGTGGGGTAAGCGCGGCCGCAGTGGGCCGCCCGATCTCGACGAGATCTGGCGCAACGTCAACCGGCGCTTAAACGAGCTGTTCGGCCGTACGACGCCGCCGGGGCAAGGCGGGGGCGGGCCGCCCCGCCGCTCACTGCCTCTGGGCGGCGCCGGCTTGCTCGCGGCGCTGGTCCTTCTTGTCTGGCTGGCCAGCGGTTTCTACATTGTCGACGAAGGGCGCCGCGGTGTCGTGACGCATTTCGGTCGCTTTACCGAGACCACGCTGCCGGGGCTGCGCTACCACCTTCCGTTTCCGATCGAGGCAGTCGAGGTCATCGACTTCTCACAAGTGAAAACCGTCGAAATCGGTTACCGCAACAACAATCCCAAGAACAAGATCGCCAAGGAATCGCTGATGCTGACCGATGACGAGAACATCATCGACATTCAGTTCGCGGTGCAATACAACCTGAAGAATGCCGCGGAATATGTATTCAACGCGCGCAAGCCGGAGGATATCGTGGCGCAGGTCGCGGCGACGGCGATCAGCGAGGTCGTCGGCCGCAACAAGATGGACTTCGCTCTCTATGAAGGACGGGCCCAGATCGCCGCCGAAACCGAAAAGTTGATGCAGGCGATGCTCGATCGGTATGGAACCGGAATCTATGTGCAGAAGGTGACCCTGCAGAACACTCAACCGCCCGAACAGGTGCAGGCGGCGTTCGACGACGCGGTCAAGGCAAGCCAGGACCTCGAACGGCAAAAAAACGAAGGCCAGGCGTACGCGAACAACATCGTTCCGCTTGCGCGCGGCATGGCGTCGCGCCTGCTACAGGAAGCAGACGGCTACAACGCCAGCGTCGTGCAAAGAGCGGAAGGAGACGCCAGCCGCTTCAGGCAGGTGCTGGTCGAGTACGCCAAGGCGCCCGGCGTCACGCGCGAAAGGCTCTATCTGGACATGATGCAGTCGGTGCTGGGCAATGCCAGCAAAGTACTGATCGATCAGAAGGGCGGCAACAGCCTGTTGTACCTGCCTTTGGATCAGCTTCTGAAGCAGACACAGGCAGCAGGCGGCGCGCCGGGTAGCGGCGACCCGCGCGTGGCGCCGTCTGCGCCGGAGGCGAGCGTGACGCTCGACCCGAACCGGGGCCGTGAGCTTCCCCGCAGCCGGGAGCGCGGAGATACACGATGAAAACCGCGATGCCGATTCTCGCGCTGGTGGTCGCGGTCGTGCTGGTCCTGTCCCAGTCGCTGTATACGGTGGATCAGAAGCAGTTCGCGATCAAGTTTCAGCTGGGCGAATTCATCGACGCCAAGACCGAGGCGGGACTGTATTTCAAGGTGCCGCTGGTGCAGAACATCAAATTCTACGATCGCCGCATCCTGACGCTGGACGCGCCTGAGCCCGATCGGATCACGACCTCGGAAAAGAAGCCACTGAGGGTCGATTTCATCGCCTATTGGCGCATCGTCGACGTGCGCAGATATTACCAAAGTGTCAGAGACGACGAGGAAGCTGCCAAGCGCCGCCTGGCGCAGACGATCCGCGCCAACCTCGCGCAGGAAATCAACAAACGCACCATCCACGAGACGATCTCGTCCGAGCGCTACAAGATCATGGACGAAGCGCGACAGAAGGCCGACGCTGACGCGAGGACGATTGGCGTTGAAATCGTCGACGTGCGCCTGCGCCGTGTCGAACTGCCTGACGAAGTGCTCGCCCAGGTCTACCAACGGATGGAATCCGAGCGCAAGCGCGTCGCCAACGAGCTCCGGTCGCAAGGCGGCGCGGAGTCGGAGAAGATCCGTGCTGACGCCGATCGCCAGCGCGAAATCATTCTCGCCGACGCCTACAAGCAGGCGCAGAAGACCAAGGGCGAAGGCGACGCCAGGGCCTCCGCGATCTACGCCAGCGCTTACGGGCAGGACGCCGAGTTCTACTCGTTCTATCGCAGTCTGGAAGCGTACAAGGCGACCTTCAAGAACAAGAGCGATGTCATGGTGCTCGACCCAAGCGCCGATTTCTTCCAGTATCTGAAGCAGGCAGGCGGCGGCCGGGCTGCGCAGCGCCGCTCGAGCAAGTAACAATCTGACCGGGAGCACGCGGTGCCGGAAGCTTTCCTGGCGGCATGTGCCTTGGTGCTGGTGCTCGAGGGTTTATTGCCCTTGATCGCGCCGCGCGTCTGGCGCGAAGCGTTCACCCGTCTGACACAGCTATCCGACGGGCAGCTTCGTTTTATCGGGCTCGTATCGATTGGCGTCGGTGTCATCACCTTGATGGTTATCCGTGCGTAACTGGGTATTGCCCGAGTACATCGAGGACATTCTGCCGCCCGAGGCCGAAGCCATCGAGCAACTGCGGCGGACGCTGATCGATCACTTCCGCCATCACCACTATCGACTGGTGCAACCGCCCCTGGTCGAGCATCTCGATTCGCTGCTCACCGGAACCGGGCACGATCTCGAGCTGCAGACATTCAAGGTGATCGACCCGCTCTCCGGCCGTCTGCTTGGCGTGCGCGCTGATATCACGCCGCAAGTCGCCCGCATCGACGCGCACCTCTTGAACGAGCCTGGCGTGACTCGATTGTGCTACTCGGGCAGCGTGCTGCGCACGGTCGCGCCCGGGCTTGCGCGTACGCGCGAAGTGCTGCAGATCGGCGCCGAGCTCTATGGCGATGCGAGCATCGACGCCGATTGCGAAGTGTTGGCGCTGTTGCTTTCTTCGCTGTCGCTCGCCGGCGCCAGTGCCTTGCACCTCGACCTGGGACACGTCGGCGTGTACCGCGCGCTCGCCAACAGCGCACACATTGCCGGCAACAACGCGGACAGTGAACTGTTCACGGCGCTGCGAACCAAGGACGTGCCGGCCATTGGAGAGCTCACCGCCAAGGTGCCTGCCGCGTGGCGCGATGCATTCATGGCGCTGCCGACGCTCTACGGGCCGGCCGACGAAGTGCTTGCCGCTGCCCGCGCGCGACTTCCCGACACGCCGTCGATCGACAGCGCTCTGTCGGCCTTGGGCAAGCTGGCCGAATCCGCAGCGCCGCGGGTCGACGTGGTGCACATCGACCTGGCGGATCTGCGCGGCTATCACTATCAGACCGGCGCCAGCTTTTCGGTGTTCACCGGCGGAGAAGCCAACGCCATCGGCCGCGGTGAACGCTACGACGGCATCGGCAAAGCGTTCGGCCGTGCGCGGCCGGCGACCGGCTTCACACTCGACTTGCGTCAGCTTGCGGCACTTGTTCGCACGCAGTAGTAAGCGATGGCCCACTAATCAGATTCGCCGACATTCGCGCCAGGCATCGGGGCAACATGGGCAAGAACGTGGTCGTCATTGGCACCCAGTGGGGTGACGAAGGCAAGGGCAAGGTCGTCGACTGGCTGACGGAGCACGCGCAGGGCGTGGTCCGTTTTCAGGGCGGACACAACGCCGGCCACACATTGGTCATCGGCGACAGGAAAACCGTTTTGCGGCTGATCCCGTCCGGTATTCTGCGCGCCAACGTACGTGTCTATATCGGCAACGGCGTCGTTGTGTCGCCGTCCGCGCTGCTGCAGGAGATCGCCGAGCTCGAATCCGCCGGCATCGAAGTCCGCTCGAGATTATCGATTTCGCCGGCATGTCCGCTGGTGCTGCCTTATCACGTCGCGCTCGATCAGGCACGCGAGGCGTCATTGGGGGAAACCAAGATCGGCACCACCGGACGCGGGATCGGCCCGGCCTACGAAGACAAAATAGCCCGGCGCGCGTTGCGCGTGCAGGACGTCTTCTACCCCGACCGCTTCGCCGCCAAGCTCGAGCCGTTGCTCGAGTATCACAACTTCGTGCTGACGCAGTATTACAAGTGCGCTGCCGTGCCCTATCGGGAGACACTCGATGCCACGTTGGCGCTCGCGCCGCAGTTGGAGCCGATGGTTGCAGACGTCGCCGCGCGAATCCAGGAGGCGCGTCGTCGCGGTGACTCGTTGCTGTTCGAGGGAGCGCAGGGCGCGTTGCTGGACATCGACCACGGCACCTACCCCTATGTGACCTCGTCCAACTGTCTCGCGGGCGCAGCTGCTCCCGGATGCGGCATCGGGCCGCAGCTGCTCGACTATGTCCTCGGCATCGTCAAGGCTTACACGACGCGAGTCGGGACCGGGCCGTTTCCGACCGAGCTTGAGGACGACACCGGCGCCACGCTCGCCAAGCGAGGCAACGAATTCGGATCGGTGACCGGCAGACCTCGCCGTTGCGGATGGCTCGATCTGCCGGCGCTCAAGCGCTCGCTGCAGTTAAATGGCGTCGACGGCTTATGCATTACCAAGCTCGACGTGCTCGATGGTATCGGGCCAATCCGGATCTGCACCGAGTACACCGCCGCTGGAATGAGGTTGGATCTGCTTCCGTCCGGCGCCGAGGCGGTCGCGGAATGCAAGCCCGTTTACGAGGAGGTGCCAGGCTGGGACCAAAGCACTTTCGGCGTCAAGAGCTTCGACGACCTGCCGCAAAATGCCCGCGCCTATCTCCGCCGCATCGAGCATCTCGCCGGAGTGCCCATTGCGATGGTTTCTACCGGACCCGAGCGCGACGAGACGATTTTGATGCATCATCCGTTCCATTGACAGACTTAGGCGCTAGGACAGCACCATGAGCCTGCACGTCAGCTGGAACGAGTACAACAAACTGGTCGAACGCCTCGCGCTCCAGATTCATGAGTCGGGATGGCGCTTCAATCAGATCATCTGCATCGCGCGCGGAGGCTTGCGCGTCGGAGACGTCCTGTCGCGCATCTATGAATTGCCGCTCGCCATCCTGTCGACGCACTCGTACACCGCGGACGGCGGGACGACCCAGGGCGAGCTGATCATCGCCGAGCATATGACGATGACCGCGCCGCGACTCGGCGATCGGGTGCTGCTGGTCGACGATATGGTCGACTCGGGGCATACGCTGGCCACGGTGCGCAAGGAGCTGCCACTTCGTTTCCCGCACATCGCGGACATTCGCACCGCGGTGGTCTGGTACAAGGCGTGCTCGGTATTCAAGCCCGACTATTACGTCGAGTATCTGGCCGACAGTCCGTGGATCCATCAACCGTTCGAGATCTACGACAATCTGCGACCCGAGGGCGTGAAGGCGCGGCTCGAAAAATAACACGCGCCGGCGCGCCGATGAGCGCATCCGAATGGATCGAATGCGGGAATTTTTGGGGCGTGGAAGGATGAACGTGGTGCCCAGAAGAGGCACCTCTCTCCATAGGCAAAACTTGCAGTAACGTGTGATTTTCGAGTGATTGCTAGTCTTACACGACCGTACTTTGGAGAGGACGGCAGGACTCGAACCCGCATACCAAAGGCCGCATCCCCGCCCCGTCTCGCGCGACAACTGACCCTTGCAGCTGGTGACGAGCCGCACGGCGTAGGTGCTGTCCGTGGCCGTGCAGGCAACTACGCCGTCGCACACGACATGCTTACGGCGCCCATTCGGCTGCGCATCCGCGCGCATACGATCGAGTAGCAGTGGCATCGCGCGATCGATGCGACACAGCCGGCGAGCCTGTGGGTGGCGAATTCGCAGTATGACGCGATCTGCCGCTGTCGTGCAGTCTTGCGCACGATCACGGTGGTGATACCGTCTGCATCATGCGCGATCTTCTTCTGCTGGCTATTCATCTCCTGGTCACCTGCGCGAAGCTTCTCGGACCGGGCGGTGCGCGTTCCATCGCCGCAGAGTCCCTGATGCTCAGGCATCAGCTGCTGATCAGTAATCGCTCCCGACAACGTGCCCCGAATCTAACCACGCTTGATCGCTT
>DASXBW010000083.1:0-16403 GCA_036491495.1 Casimicrobiaceae bacterium | reverse complement strand
CGTCGACGTGCGCGCCGAAACCTTCGAGCAAACCGCGTGTCGCGTGCGCGACGACGGCATCGCCGTCCTTTTCGACACCAGCGGCTACGTGATCTACGCTCGCAGCGAGATTTTCGCGTTGCGCCCGGCGCCGATTCAGATTAACTGCATTGGCTTTCCAGGCACGCTCGGCGCCGACTACTACGACTACATCATTACTGACCGCTTCGTCACGCCACCCGCGCAGCAACCCCATTTCGCCGAGCGATTCATGTACCTGCCACACTGCTATATGCCCGGCGACGGGAAACGCCCTATCGGCGCAGTCGCGGCCCGCGCGCGGTGCGGTCTGCCCGAATCCGGCTTCGTATTCTGCTGCTTCAATGCGAACTACAAAATTCTGCCCGACGTCTTCGGTGTTTGGATGCGGCTGCTTCGTGAAATAGCCGGCAGCACGCTGTGGTTGTACGAAACGAATTCGATCGCCAGCGCCAATCTGCGCCGAGAGGCAGAGCGCAACGGCGTGGCGCAGGAACGATTGGTCTTCGCGCCGCGTACGCCGCTCGCCGAGCACTTGGCGCGGCACGCCGTCGCCGATCTGTTTCTCGACACTTTTCCCTGCAACGCACATACGACGGCCAACGATGCGCTGTTCGCGGGCTTGCCCTTGCTTACGATGGCAGGGGAGACTTTCGCGAGCCGCGTGTCGGGCAGCCTCCTCCACGCCATCGGCCTGCCGGAACTGGTGACCGACGATCTGGAAAGCTATGCTTCGCTGGCGCTGCGCCTGGCGCGCGAGCCGGATTTGCTGCGCGGATATCGCGCGCGCCTCGGACAGAACCGGGCGACGCATCCGCTGTTCGATACCGCGGGTTACACACGGGATCTGGAGGACATCCTCGTGCACGCTTGGGAGGACTACCGCGCACGTCCGGACTAGGTGCAGCGTCCCGATTCCGATGGAGCATCATTGTTCCTGAGTCGTCAGGAGGAGGATGCCTCGTGGCAAGTGTTCTTCACGGCAGCGTCCGCACGACGCCGCATGTTCGAGCCGAGCTCCCGGCGTCGCAGAAAGCACCGGACCCTTGCGCCGCGCTACGATCTGGATCCGAAGAGGTCGCCCAGATCTCAGCCGACGACGCGCATGCTTTCTTCCGCCAGGCGCAAGGTCTGGTCGATGTCGTCGGCACTGTGCGCGGCGGAAACGAATCCGGCTTCGAAGGCGGACGGTGCAAGGTACACCCCGGCGTCAAGCATGCGGTGAAAGAAACGATTGAAGCGGTCCTTGTCGCAGGCCATGACCGTCGCGAACGAATCTGGCGCCGTCCGTGCAAAATAGATGCCGAACATGCCCCCGATCGCCTGGGCAGAGAAGTCGACGCCTGCGCGCCGTGCCGCGCCCCCGAGGCCGGTCGTCAGCGCGAGCGTGCGCTCGGCCAGGCGCGCATAGAATCCGGGCGCCTGGATCGCCCGCAAGGTTGCGAGTCCGGCCGCAACCGCGACGGGGTTGCCCGAAAGGGTTCCCGCCTGGTATACCGGACCGAGCGGCGCGATCTTTTCCATAATGGCGCGGCGCCCGCCGAAAGCGCCGACGGGCATGCCACCCCCGATGACCTTACCGAGGGTCGTGAGATCGGGCGTAATTCCGTATAAGCCCTGCGCACCCTGCAGATGCAGCCGGAAGCCGGTCATGACTTCGTCGAAAATCAGAACCGCTCCATTCCGGTCGCACACGTCGCGCAAACCTTGCAGGAACCCTGGCTTGGGCAGAATCAGGTTCATGTTGCCGGCGACGGGCTCGACGATGATGCCGGCGATTTCGCCCGGGTGGGCCTTGAACACGGCCACCACTTCGTCGAGATCGTTGTACGACAGCACGATGGTCTCCCCGGCGATCGAGGCAGGAACACCTGCCGACGACGGCTGTCCGAAGGTGAGCGCGCCCGAGCCAGCCTTGACCAGCAGACTGTCGCCGTGACCGTGATAGCAACCTTCGAACTTGACGATTTTGGCCCGGCCCGTGAAACCCCGCGCGAGCCGCAGCGCAGTCATCGTCGCCTCGGTGCCCGAGGAGACAAGTCGCACCATTTCCATCGACGGCAACAGCCGGCAAAGCGTTTCCGCCATCTCGATTTCGAGCTCGGTCGGAGCACCGAAAGACAGACCATGACGCGCCGTCTCCTGCACCGCGCGCACCGTCTCCGGATGCGCGTGCCCGAGAATCGCCGGCCCCCACGAGCCGACGTAGTCGATGTAACGTTTGCCGTCGGCGTCCCAAAGATACGGCCCCTCGCCGCGAGTGAAAAAGCGGGGGGTGCCCCCGACCGAACGGAACGCGCGTACGGGGGAATTGACGCCTGCGGGAATGGTGCGTTGTGCGCGTGCGAAAAGCTCTTCGTTGCGAGTCATGATGGGCGTCCGGAGGGTGCGATGTGCAGTGTCGGTGGCGGCGCCCGCAGCGATTTTCTGGGACGTCGCACCAGAGCGTTCTCCAGGTGCTTCATCGCTGGTTGAACAGCGCGACGAACGATCGCGCCGCGGCAGTGACGTCGGCGGTGTCGAACAATGCGGAAATCACCGCGACGGCGTCGGCGCCGGCCTCGATCAGCGCCCGTGCGTTGTCCGGGGTGATGCCGCCGATGGCGACGACCGGGACCTTCCACCGCGCCTTCGCCGTGGATAGCAGCGGCAAGCCCGCGCGCACCGCCTCCGGCTTGGTGCTCGAAGGAAAAAAACTTCCGAACGCGATGTAATCGGCCCCCTCGGCGACGGCCGCTTCCGCCAGCTCCAGCGAGTCGTAGCAGGACGCGCCGACGAGCACCGTGGAGCGAAGGCGCGAGCGCGCCAGCGCAATCGTCGCATCGCCGCGGCCGAGATGCACGCCGTCGGCATCGACCGCGCTTGCAAGATCGATGTCGTCGTTGACGATGAACGTCGCACCTTGCCCGGAGCAAAGCGCGCGCAATGCGAGCGCTTGCCGCAGCCTCAACTTCGGCGTTGCAGTCTTGCTTCGATACTGGATCGTCGTCGCGCCGCCACTCAGCGCTGCGGCGACGCACCTGGTCATTGCGTCGATATCGGAGCGCTCCGGCGTCAGCGCGTACAAGCCGGCGATCGACCGCGGCGCGCTCGCCTGAAGAGCCCCGACCATCGCTTGCGGTCAGTGTCGGTGCAGGTTGGACGCCTGTGGCGGCGCCGGGTCTTCGACGCGCGGCTCCGCCTCTTCCTCGCGCGCCCAGAAAAGCCGGTCCGGCAGCATCTGGCCCATGCCGGGTCGATACGCCTTCTGCAGCGTGTGCCAGGTGTAATCCTGCGCTTCGCGCACTGCTTCGGGGAGCTCGAGCCCATTGGCCAGCATTGCCGCAATGGCCGACGCCAGCGTGCAGCCCGAGCCGTGATAGGTGCCCGGAAGGCGCTGCCAGGTGTCCGTTCTCACCACACCGTTCTTTCCGTAAAGTGTGTTCACCACCTGCGGCGTGGATTCGTGGGTGCCGGTGACCAAGACGAATTCGCAGCCGATCTCGATTAACCGCTGCCCGCAAACCGAAAGCAGCGGCTCCTCGTCATCGTCGGTATCGGCGAGACGTCTTGCCTCAAGACTGTTGGGTGTCAGAATCGTCGTCTGCGGGAGCAAGAGCTCGCGCATCGCGTGCAGCATCTCGTCGCTGGCGAGCTCGTCGCCCCGGCCGGACGCCAGGACAGGGTCGAGCACCAGCGGCACATCCGGATAGTCGGAAAGGATTTCGGCAATCGCCGCGATATTCTCGACGCTGCCCAGCGCGCCGATTTTGAACGCGTCGATGGGCATGTCCTCGAGCAGACACCGCGCCTGGTCAGCGACCCAGCCGGCGTCGATTGCCTGCACCGCCTCGACGCCCATCGTGTCCTGAACAGTAATCGCAGTCAGCACCGACAGCGGATGGCAGCCCATGCTCGCCAGCGTGAGGATGTCGGCCTGAATGCCTGCGCCTCCGGATGGATCGGAAGCCGCAAACGTCATTACGAGGGGCGGAAAATCAGGGTTCTGATCGGTCGGCGAGGACATTGCAGCGCGGGCTTCGAGAGCGGCATCGGAGCTGCATCCGAGGTGCATCCAACGGACCACATCGCCCGGATGGACTTGGTAAAATGCGAGTTTACTCCAATCGCTTTCGCGTCCAATGAAAAAATACATGTGCCTGATCTGCGGCCACATCTACGATGAAGTCTTCGGCGACCCCGACACCGGCATTCCGCCCGGCACCAAGTGGGAAGACGTTCCGCCGAACTGGACGTGTCCCGACTGCGGCGCGCGCAAGGAAGATTACGAATTGGTCGAGTTCTAGTAAAGCAAGGAAACTATCGGAGGAAGGATGCGCATTCTTCACACCATGCTACGTGTAGGCGACTTGCAACGGTCGATCGGCTTTTACACCGGCGTGCTCGGCATGTCGGTGCTGCGGACCACCGATCGGCCGGAACAGAAATACACGCTGGCGTTCGTCGGCTATGGCGACGAGACCAAGCACGCGGTGCTCGAGCTGACCTACAATTACGGCGTCGATCGATACGATCTCGGCGCCGGGTACGGACACATCGCCATCGAGGTTCCCGACGCCGCAGCGGCGTGCAGCGCGGTGCGTGAAAAAGGAGGCACCGTCACCCGCGAGGCGGGGCCGGTCAAGGGCGGCACCACGGTGATTGCCTTCGTGCAGGATCCCGATGGTTACAAGATCGAGCTGATCGAGCGGTAGCGGGAGTGCCGTCGTTCCCGCTCATTTTGTAACTGAGCCGGGACCCAGCGGCGTTTGTGAAAAAGACACTGAATTCCCGCTTTCGCGGGAACGACGATTAGCGGGCGTCGCGCATATTCGTAATGTTCACTAAGACGTGGTCCGCAGCAGCTCGCGTATGTCGTGTGCGAAGACTTCCGGACCCTGGCCTTGGCTCACGAACAGGCGCAGCCTCCCCATCGGGTCGAAGATGAACGTACCTGCGGTGTGGTCCATGGAATAGCTGCCCGGCGTCGATCCGGCTTGCTTCTGATACAGGACCTTGAACTCGCGCGCGGTCGCGGCAGTCGCCGCGGCGTCTCCGGATAAGCCGAGGAATGTCGGATTGAATGCGGGAACGTAGTGCGAAAGCAACTCTGGCGTGTCGCGCTCCGGGTCGACGGTCACGAATAGCACTTGCACGCGCTCGGCATCGCCACCGAGTTTTTGCAGCGCCGCGGCGAGATCCGAAAGCGTGGTGGGGCACACGTCGGGGCACTGCGTGTAGCCGAAGAACATCACGACCACCTTACCGCGGAAGTCGGCGAGCGTCCGCGGCTTTCCGTTGTGATCGGTGAGCTTGAAATCGCGCCCGAAGGCCACGCCGGTGACGTCCGATGCCTGGAACCGGGGGTTCCCCGGACCGCATGCCGCGACCAAGAGCGCCAGCAACGCCGCAGCGAGAATACCGAATGGTCGCTTCACTGCCAATAGTGGTCGAAAAGCAGCGCTGAAAAAAGTCCGGCCAGGTAGGCAATGGAGTACCTGAAGGTCTCCCGCGAAAGCCGGTCGCTGTAGCGCCTCTTCAACGCGACGGCATAGCCGATGAAAACACCGCCCAGGATCACCGCGGTGACGAGGTATATCCAGCCGCTCATGCGGATGGCGAAGGGAAGGAGCGAAACGGCGAACAGGGCGATGGTGTACAGAACGATCTGCAGTCGCGTGTAGGCGGGGCCGTGAGTCACCGGCAGCATGGGCAAGCCCGCATTCGCGTATTCCTTGGCACGGTAGAGCGCGAGCGCCCAGAAATGCGGCGGCGTCCAGACGAAGATGATCAGGAACAGGATCAGCGCCTGTGGCGCCACGTCGTCGGAAATTGCGGCCCATCCGAGAATCGGCGGCATCGCGCCGGAGGCGCCGCCGATCACGATATTCTGCGGCGTTGCCGGCTTGAGAAGCACAGTGTAGACGACCGCGTAGCCGACAAACGTCGCAAGCGTCAGCCACATGGTCAGCGCATTGACCTGTGCGTAAAGGAGCCCGAGGCCCGCGGCACCGATGACCGACGCAAACATCAACGCCTGTTGCGTCGTGAGCTCTCCGCGCGGCAGCGGTCGCGCGCGAGTGCGTGCCATCTTGGCGTCGATCTTTTGCTCGACGAGACAATTGATAACCGCCGCCGCCGCGGCGACCAGAGCGATGCCAAGCGTCCCGAACAGCATCGGCTTAAACGGTGGCAAACCGGGCACTGCCAGAAACATGCCGATCACCGCCGTGAATACGATCAGCGATATCACCCGCGGCTTGGTCAGCGAGAGAAACTGGCGCAGGCGATGTTGGTCGAGGGCGAGTGCGATCATGGGAAGCCTCGCGCGAACGGCATGGGCGCGACTAGGGAATTTTACCATTGCGCCCGCTCAGCCGATCCGCGACGCTCGCAGCAAACGGTCGAGATCCTTGGCCATCCGCTTGATGTCGGGATCCGCGGGATAGCGAAGCACGATGTTGCCCAGCGGATCGATCAAATAGATGTTCCGCAGCGGACCGGCGTCCCCGGGCAATGCCGCCCACTGGACCGGGTCGACCCGTGCGACGATCAATCCTGGGTGCTCCGCCAGGAATTGCCCCGCAAGTGCGGGCGCGTCGGTCGCCTGCAGCCACACCCGCACCACGCGCTCCTGTTCGCGCCCCTGGATCGTGCGCGCCTGGCGGGTCGCGTACAGCTTGCGCTGGCACGCGTCTTCGCACGGGCCCGCGTCGACCGTCAAAAATAACCATCGGTCGCGATAATCCGACAGACGAAATTTTCCGCCATCGGGCAGCGTGCCGACGATTTCCTGCGCCGGCTTGGTCTCGAGAAGCTCGCCGTAGTTCACCTGTCCCGGGGGCCGGAGCCAGTAGTAGGCGACATAGGACGCAACGACCGGCGCGGCGCAAATCAGCGCCAGCATCAGAAGCGTGCGCCGGCCTCTGGCCTTAAGCGGCGGCATCAAGCGTCTTCCAAACGACGCCGCCAGTTGAGCACCAGCCAGAGCACGATCGCCAGCGCGGCGAGCGAGTACCACTGCATCATATACGACAGGTGCCTCTCGATGCCGAAGTCAGTCTGCGGCCACTCGCGCAGCAGATCGTCGGGTGGAATCACCGGATCGGTCTGTTCGACAACAAACGACAGCAAGGCCAAGCCGGATGACGCGGCGATCCTCTCGATGTCGAGATTCTGTCGCAGCGCGCCCTCCCCGGTGTCCGCCTTGAGCTCGAGATAGCGCTTGGGCGGAATGGTCGCGCGACCCACGATTTCGATGATCCCGGCAGGCGTTTGCACCGACGGAAGCACTTTGCGTGTCGGACCCTGCGCCACCCAGCCGCGGTCGACCAGCACATAGCGGTTGCCCGGCGCGAGCCTGAACGGCGTCACCACGTCATAGCCCGGACGCCCGCCATGCACCTTGTTGTCGATCAGCACGCCGTGCGCCGCATCGTATTCGCCGGTGCCGTGAACGATCCGATAACGCAACGCGGTGGCGTCGCTGTCGGCCGCGGCGAGGTCGAAGGGCGCTTCACGGGCCGCCGCCGACGCCAGCGCGGCGGCCGCGCTCTTTTCATCGGCGCGGTGCCGTTGCCAGTTGCCGAGCGCAATGGCAAGCGCGGCCAACGCGACCATAGCCACGGTGGGCAACAGCGTCGGCCGAAATCGATGCGTCGCAAAAAATGAACTGACCCGCATTGTCACCAGTCTATCCATTAAACTGTGGGTGATTTCACCGCTCATTTCGCTTCAGCGAGATTGCCTTGATTCGCATTATCGTCATCGTCGGGCTGCTGCTCGTTGTTTTCAGCCTGGGCACCGCGCTCTATTACCTCTACCACGATCGCGGCCAGGGTACGCGGATGGTCAAGGCACTCGCCATACGGGTCGCCCTGTCGGCGAGCCTGATCGCGTTTCTTCTCATCAGCTATCACTTCGGATGGATCGGAGAAAAGGGCCTGCGCTGAAGTCCGGGCGCTGCGGACGATAAGACACGTCCGCATGCCCGAGCCGCACGGCATTCCGTGCGGCTTTTTGCTTGCCTGTCGTCCCTGTGGGCTAGAGCCAGTAGACGAGGATAAACAGCAGCAACCAGACGACGTCGACAAAATGCCAGTACCACGCGGCGGCTTCGAACGCAAAATGATGGTGCGCGTCGAAATGACCGCGGAAAGTCCGCAAGAGCATGACCGTCAGCATGATTGCGCCGATGGTCACGTGAAAGCCGTGGAACCCGGTCAACATGAAGAATGTCGAGCCGTAGACTCCCGTCGACAGCTTGAGGTTGAGCTCGCTGTAAGCGTGGGTGTACTCGTAGGCCTGGAATCCAAGGAAGGTAAATCCGAGGACGATGGTGATGAACAACCATAACTTGAGCGCGCCACGGTTACCGGCCTGGAGCGCGTGGTGCGCGACGGTCAGTGTGCCGCCCGAGGACACGAGAATAATCGTGTTCAGGAGCGGAATCCCGATCGCCTTCATCGGCGTGAATACGTCCTTGATATACGGTCCGTTGGTCGGCCATGCCGACGTGTAGTCCGGCCACAGGATCTTGGACTCCATGCCCCCCAAATCCGGCACCGAGAGATTGCGGACGTAAAACAGCGCGCCGAAAAATGCCGCAAAGAACATGACTTCGGAAAAAATAAACCAGCTCATGCCCCAGCGAAACGAAAGGTCGACCCTGCGGTTGTAAAGATGCTGCTGCGATTCGCCGACGACGGTGCCGAACCAGCCGACCATCATCGTCACCAGCACGCAAAAACCGGCCAGCACCAGCCACGGCCCCGCGGCATACGCGTTGAACCAGAACGCCGCGCCGAAGGCCATCAACAAAAGCGCGCACGAGCCGGTGATCGGCCAGTGCGAGGGCTGCGGCACGAAGTAGTAGTGGCCCGTGCCGGTCTGCGGTGCGCTCATTTCGCTCACTCCTCGTCTTGCCTTGAATATTCCCTGGGTCGCCGTTGGCGCCGTCTATGACTCGTTACCCTCGACCGCGAAAAACGTATACGAGAGCGTGATCGTGGGCACGTTGGCCGGCAGCCTGGGATCGACCACGAACACCACTGGCAGTTGACGCTTCTCGTGCGGGCCGAACGATTGCTTGGCGAAGCAAAAACATTCCAGCTTCTTGAAATACTGTCCCGCAAGCTGCGGTCCGTAACTGGGCACCGCCTGACCCGTCATCGGGCGATCGGTCGTGTTCTCGACTTCGTACATGACCTGCGTCAGCTCGCCTGGATGGACGCTCACGATAGACGTCAGCGGCCGAAAACGCCACGGCAGCTTGTTCAAGTTACCGTCGAGCTCGATGCGCACCGTGCGTCCGGCATCGATCTGGGTGTTGACCGCATCGTCGGCGATGTCGATGTCGCGAAGACCGGTGACCTCGCAAATCTTGTTATAGAACGGAATCATCGCAAAACCGAATCCGAACATCACGACCACGACCGTAACCAGCCGCTTGAGCAGCGACCGATTCGACCGCGTCCTGTCGTCCATTCCATCGTCGCTGCCGCGCACGCTCATTTGCGACTCCCTCGTGTACTCAGGTGCGCGCTCATTTCGCGCTCCTTTGCGCACTCATTTTCGTACATTTCTGCCGATCGCCACGATCAGGAAGCCGAGAATGGCGAAACCGAGAACGGCGATTCCCACGCTGGGAGCGCCGGAATGCTGGGCGAGGATGACGCCCGCGAAAAACGCCACCGCTATCGAGCTGAGAACCAGCGCGGTTCGCCGGCTCGCCGCTCGCCGCGAGTCCACGTCGCCGGCGGGGTCAGAGCGGGTGTCGGCCATTTTCTTGGCTCGTTGCATCATCGTCACAGAGAATCCAAAGCGGCTGGTGCCTAGTGGACATGCGGCGGCGTCTCGAAGGTGTGATAGGGCGCAGGCGACGGCAGCGTCCACTCCAGCGTGTCGGCCCCTTCCCACGGTTTCGCCGGCGCGGGCGGCCCGCTGCGGATGCACGTGACCACGTTGTAGAGGAGCAACAGCTGCGACAGTCCGAAGCCGAAGGCACCGATCGAGGCCACCATGTTCCAGTCGGCGAACTGCGTCGCGTAATCCGGGACCCGCCGCGGCATGCCTGCCAGGCCCAGAAAATGCATCGGGAAGAAAGTAATATTGAAAAATATCATCGATAGCCAGAAGTGCCATACGCCCATCGCTTCGTTGTACATGCGACCGCACCATTTGGGCAGCCAGTAGTAGATGCCGCCGAAGAACGCAAACAGCGAACCGGCAACCAGCACGTAGTGAAAGTGGGCGACGACGTAGTAGGTATCCTGCAGCTGGATGTCGATCGGTGTGATCGCCAGCACCAGTCCGGTAAAGCCGCCCATCGTGAACAGAAAGATGAAACCGATCGCGAACAGCATCGGCGTCTCGAATGTCATCGAGCCTTTCCACATGGTGGCGACCCAATTGAACACCTTCACGCCCGTTGGAACGGCGATCAGCATCGTCATGTACATGAAAAAGAGCTGTCCGGCGGCGGGCATGCCGACGGTAAACATATGGTGCGCCCACACCAGGAACGAAAGAATCGCGATCGACGACGTCGCGTACACCATCGAGGCGTAGCCGAACAGCGGCTTTCTCGAGAACGCCGGGATGATCGTCGATACGATGCCGAACGACGGCAGGATCATGATGTACACCTCGGGGTGCCCGAAGAACCAGAAAATATGCTGGAACATGACCGGGTCGCCGCCGCCCGCTGCGTTGAAGAAGCTGGTGCCGAAGTGACGATCGGTCAGCAGCATCGTTACCGCCCCGGCGAGCACCGGCATGACGCCGATCAAAAGGTACGCCGTGATGAGCCAGGTCCAGCAGAAAAGCGGCATCTTCATCATGGTCATCCCCGGCGCGCGCAAGTTGAGGATGGTGGTAATGATGTTGATCGAGCCCATGATCGACGACGCGCCCATGATGTGGATCGCGAAGATGGTCAGGTCCATTCCCATCCCCGCCTGCACCGACAGCGGGGCATAGAGCGTCCAGCCGCCCGCGGCAGCGCCGCCCGGGACAAAGAAGGACGTGAAAAGCAGCGTTGCCGCAAACGGCAGCAACCAGAAGCTCCAGTTGTTCATGCGCGCGAACGCCATGTCGGGAGCGCCGATCATCAGCGGCACCTGCCAGTTGGCGAATCCGACCGCCGCCGGCATGATCGCGCCGAAAATCATGATCAGCCCATGCAGCGTGGTCAGCGAATTGAAAAATTCGGGATCGACGATCTGCAGGCCCGGCTCGAAGAGCTCGGTGCGAATGGTGAGCGCAAGGCAGCCGCCGGCGAGGAACATGATGAACGAAAACCAGAGGTAGAGCGTGCCGATGTCCTTGTGGTTGGTCGTGGTAATCCAGCGCATGATCCCGCCGGGATGATGCGCGTGCTCGTCGTGCGCATGGCCGGCCGCATGATCGTGGGGGATGCTGCTCATGTTCGACGCTCCTAAAGGCCTCTGACCTCGGACTATTTCCCGGCTGCGGCGACTTGCGAGGGCTGAACCACGTCGCCAACGTGGTTGCCCCAGGCGTTGCGTTCGTAGGTAACGACGGCCGCAATCTCCGTCGGCGAGAGCGTGTTCTTCCACGCGACCATGGCAGTGGCTTGGCCGTTCCTCACCACGCCGTTGAGAACGACGTCCAGATGCGCGGCCACGGGCCCGGTCGCGATCTTCGATCCGTCGAGCGGCGGGAACGCGGGCGGCACGCCCTTTCCGGTGGCCTGATGGCAGGCAGCGCAGTTCGCAGTGTAGACGGCCTCGCCGCGCGCGGTGAGCTCCTTGACGTCCCAGATTCTGGCCGGATCTTCCGCCGCGGAGTTCGCCTTCTTTTTCTGCGCGTCGGCCCAGGCCGCGTATTGGTCCGCCGGCAGGACCTCGACGACCACCGGCATGAATCCATGCTCCTTGCCGCACAGCTCGGCGCACTGGCCGCGATAGATGCCCGGCTTGTCGGCGCGGAACCAGGCGTCGCGCACGAAGCCGGGAATCGCGTCCTGCTTGACGCCGAACGCCGGAACCCACCATGAATGGATGACGTCACCCGCGGTAATCAGCACACGTATCCTCTTGCCCACCGGCACCACCATCGGTTGGTCGACTTCGAGCAGGTAATGCTCGCCCTTCTGTTCCTGATTGTAGATTTGCGTATAGGGCGTCTTGAGATTGCTAAAGAAGCCAAATCCCTGATCGATGTAGTCGTAGCTCCACTTCCATTGGTAACCGGTGACCTTGATGGTCATGTCCGGCACGCTGGTGTCCTTCATCGCCAGAATCGTCCTGGTGGCGGGAAGCGCCATGAACATCAGGATCAGGAACGGAATGATGGTCCAGACGACTTCGACCATGGTGTTCTCGTGAAACTGGGCCGCCTGATGACCTCGGGACTTGCGATGCGCGAAGATCGAATAGAACATCACGGCAAAGACGCCGACGAAGATCACCACGCAGATCCACATGATGTAGATGTGGAGGTCGAATATCTGTTCGCCGATCGGCGTCACCGGCGGCTGCAGGTTGTATTCCAGGGCCGCCCGCGCTGCGCTCGCCATCAGCGCCGATGCGAGCGTTACGGCGAGGAGAGCCGTCTTCGCAACGAGTCTGACCGCTTGTCCCGCCCGCTGCGCCGCCTTGATGCGAACCATGCTTTCCTTGGAAAACGTCAACGATGCGCGAAAACCCGACGCGCTTTTGAAGCCGGCGCTACCGCGCGTGACCCGCCAGCGCCCGGCGCAGATCGCGCGCGATCGCGGCGCGCTCATGCGCGGGAAGTTCCTCGCCGAACGGCAGCGATTCGCCGCGATGCCGCAACACCAGCCGCAACGCGCCGTCGCGTGCGTCGGCTTCGACCTCGAGCCGCGTCCAGAACCTGTTGAACTCGCGCCGCGTCCGAACACCGCCACGAATGCGCTCAACGACAATTCGATCGCCGCGTACGGTCACTCGCTCGCAGTCGCTTGCGTGGCATTCGATCCGGCTAAACGCCCAGCAAAGCACACCCATCTCGATCACCGAGTACGGCAATACCGGCCAGGCGCCGAAGGCAGCGAAGGCCACCGCCATCCCCATGGAGACTGCGCAAAGGCCCGCAAACAGCGTCCACCGGGCGCGCGAGCCCAGCGAATCATTGCGCCGCGAGACCGCGCAGAACTCCGAACGAACCGCCAATGAGAGGTCGATCTCGACCGACACCGGGAAAAAGCGCCGCCGCGCTCCTCGAAATGCGTGCCTTCCGCAGAAATACCTTACCGGCGAGGCCCACCTTGCCGCGATAACTTGTCTATGAAAAACGGCGCGATCTTAGCATGGATCGTCGGGACGCGAAAAATTGGGGCTCGCTTCGATCGCATCAATCGTGGTCCACTCGGGCGCGTCCGCGCAACCCCACGATATGCTGCCGATACGCGGCGCGGAGAGCAGCTGCTCGAGCGCAGAGACGTTCTCGTCCTGACACGCCATCGTGGGATCGATGCTGTTGGCGATCCAGCCGACGAGCTTCAAGCCGCGCGCGCGAATCGCCAGCGAAGTCAGCAGCGCATGGTTGAGGCAACCCAGACGCATGCCGACGACCATCAGCACCGGCAAGCCTAGCGCTCGGGCAATGTCCAGCATGTCGCTCCGCTCGCCCAGCGGCGCGACCGCCCCGCCCGCACCTTCGACGACGACGCGATCGGCGAGCGCGCCAAGCTCCTCATAGCTCTTCTGAATATGACGAAGGTCGATGACGACGCCGACCGCGCGCGCGGCAAGATGCGGTGCGATGCCGTCCTTGAAAGCGTACGGGCACCGCGCCGACAGGGGTGCGTCGACATTGCCGGCCGCGGCCAGGGCAACGAGGTCGTCGTTATCTTCGCCGCCTCCCGCCGCGACGGGCTTCATGCCAACCGCGCGCAATCCTGACGCGACGCACTTGCGCAGCAGCGCACACGCAACCATCGTCTTGCCGACTCCGGTGTCGGTGCCGGTGATGAATATCCCCTGGGTCATCGCCTTGCTCGCGGTTCGACGCGGATGATCGCGCGGCCGTCGTCGGTCATCCGCGGCTCGGGTTTCCACGCATGACCGTAGACGACCTCGAAGCTCGCCGGCAGGCGCCCCTCGCGGCGGGTGGCTTCGAGCGCGGCCAGCATGCGCTGCCAGCGCTGCCGACCCATCATGCCGCGCGGGCGCCCCGCAGTAACATTGTGTGCCCCGATCGCTTTCAGATCGCGCATCAGGCCGATCGCATCGACGTAGGTCAGCGTCAGCGATTCCATGTCCATCACCGGATCGGCAAAGCCGGCGTGAACGAGCATGTCGCCGAGATCGTGCATGTCGATGAAGCGGCCGACGTGGGACGCGCGATCGGCGGCAAGAAACGCCGCACGCAGCTCCTTCAACGTGTCGGGGCCGAAAGTGGTGAACGACAACAGGCCACCCACGCGCAGCACGCGCCGGAATTCGGCGAATGCCTCTTGCGGATCGCCGACCCATTGCAGCGAGAGATTGCTCCAGATCAGATCGATGCTTGCCGGCTTGATCGGCAGCGACGCGATGTCGCCGCAGATACACCAGGGCCTGAGCTCGCGGGCAGGCGCGAGCGGGCCGAGGACGCGTCCGAGCAGCGACTGGGCGGACCTCGCAGCCGCGGCTGCGCGATCGCGCGCCGCGAGAGTCATGTTGAACGCCAGGTCGAGACCGATAAGGCGAGCATCGGGGTAACGCGCGTGCAATTCGCCCAGCGCCGCGCCGGTGCCACAGCCGGCATCGAGAATCGTGACCGGCTGCATTCTGACGAAGCCAAGGCGTTCGGCCATGCGCTGCCCGACCTCTCGCTGCAGCACGGCAGCTTCGTCATAGGTGGCCGCGGCACGCTCGAACGCGCGGCGCACCTGTGCCCGATCGAGGTCCATGGGTCCGGTCGCGCGCTCAGCGGGCATCATCGGGTCTCGTTGGCCTCTTGGTCACCCGCAAAAGCGTCCAGGGCTGCGATGACCCCCTCCGGATGTGAGAGGAACGGGGTATGCGCGGCACCGGGGATGACCACCAGCGAAGCATGAGGAAGCGCGCCCGCCAACCACCCGCCTGCGGCAAGCGGGGTCAGCGTATCGCGATCGCCGGCGATGACCAGCGCCGGCTGCGAAATCGCGCTTATCCCGCTGCGAAGGTCGCTCGAGGCAGTAAGCTCGAGCGAGTCGCGCAGCGCTTGCGGCGACGGCTCGCCGCGTGCAAACAGATGTGATCGCAACGTAGCAAGCGTGTCGCGTGCATGTCCGCTTCCCTGCACCTGCAGAGTGACGAAGCGTTGCAAGGTCTGCCGGTAGGCAACGCGAAGCTCGTCGCCAAATTGTCTCAGCGTTGCCTCCGCCATGGCGTGCGGCCAGTCCGGCCGCTGGACGAAGCTTGGCGTGGTCGACATCAGCACCAGCGCGCCGACTCGCTCAGGCCGCCGCCGCGCCCATTCGAGCGCAACCTGGCCGCCGAGCGACCAGCCCAGGATCATCGGCGGAGCGGGCGTTTCTGCGATTGCGAGATCTACCGCTTCGACGACGCGGCGCAGCGACAATGGTGGCGGCGTCACCAGCGCGTCGCTGTATCCGTGACCCGGCAAATCGACCAGATGCAGGCGGTAGCGCTCGAGCAAGCGCGGCAAGAGCGGAAACCACAATCCGGAATGCATCCCCCATCCGTGCAGCATCACCAGCGGCCGGCCGCTGCCCACGCTCTCGACGTGGACGCTCATTGCGCGACATCGGCGAGCGCCTCGGCCAGGCGGTCAACGTCGTTGATGCTATGCGAAGCGGAAAACGTGATCCGCAAGCGCGCCGATCCGCGCGGCACCGTCGGCGGACGGATGGCCGGCACCCAGATGTCGAGCTTCCACAACGCATCGCTGATGCCGAGCGCGTCCGCGTTCGCTCCGAGTATGAGAGGCTGAATCGCAGTCGTCGACGGTAGCGTCGGCCAGGGAAGCGCAGCAGCAGCATCGCGCCAGCGATCGATGAGCGTGAACAGATGCGCCCGCCGCCCGGGCTCGTCACGAATCAAGGCGAGGCTCGCCGCCAGCGCGCAGGCAAGCATCGGCGGCGCGGCAGTGGTGAAAATGTAGCTTCGCGCGGTCTGGATCAGCGTCTCGATGACCGACTCGTGCGCGGCGACGAACGCGCCGGCGACGCCCGCCGCCTTGCCGAGCGTTGCCATATAGACGATGCGCTCGGAGACGAGGCCGAGTTGCGCAAGCGTGCCGCGACCGGAATTCCCAGGACCTGCCGCCGACGCTTCGCCGAGCACGCCGAAGCCGTGCGCGTCGTCGACCGCCAGCCACGCGTCGTATTTCTCGGCGAGCTCGAGCAGGCTCCCAAGCGCGGCGATATCGCCGTCCATGCTGAAAACCGCGTCGGTGGCGATCAGCTTGCGCTTCGCGCCGCTCGAGGCGAG
>DASXBW010000082.1:0-6363 GCA_036491495.1 Casimicrobiaceae bacterium | reverse complement strand
TCCTGGTTGTGCGATGGAAGCCAGCGTTCCGCCTGCTCGAGCTGACGCGTCGCGTCGCCAAGGCGGCATTCGCCGTAGAGCTCGACCAGATCCGAGTCCCACTCCCGGTCGAGGCTCTGCGCCAGGATGTCGGCGGCCTCGCGCTCGCCGCCCAGTTGCATGAAGCTCTCCGCCGCGGCACGCGCGATTTTTGGATGGGTCTTGGTTGCATCGGGAAGCCGCGCCCAATAGTCGCGAAGCCCAGCGGCGTCGTGGGCGAGAAACTTGAGCTGTTCGCTCTGCGCGCTGATGCGAACGTGTTCCGCTTGCGCGGCGTCGAAAACCTTGCGCCTGACGAGCTGGTCGAGCAAGGGCGGAATATCGGTCCAGCGTCGCGCCGCTTGCAAGGCGCGAAGCTCAAGGCGCAGCGCGGCGGTGTGCAGGCCCGCCTCCTTGCGCAGCTTGTTCAGCACGCGCAGCGAGTCTTGCGGCTCGCCTTGCTCCAACGAGCTTTCCGCGGAGAGCATCAGCCGCGACACCGCGAGACTCGACGTTTGCGCGTCGGGACGCTTGAGCAACGCTTCGGCGCCTTCGAAATCCCGGACGTCGAGCGCGGCACGCGCCGCGACAATCGCGTTCAGGCCCGATGAGCCCGGGATCGCAAGCGCTTCCTCGGCCTGCTGCCGCGCCTTGCCGTATCGCCCCTCCAGCAGCGCGACCACCGCGCCGTCCTGCTTGGCGCGGGCACGCTCCAACTTCTGTCGGCGGCGCCAGATGCGAACGGTGCGCGGCACCTGGATCGTGCGCGTGATGATCCGTATGACGAGATACAAGGCAAAAAAACCGCCGACCAGCAGAAAGATCAACAGATTGAGCGACAGCTCGATCCTGTACGGCGGCGCCACCAGCAGCGCGTAACCCGCGTTGAGCTTGACCGCGAGCGCGACCACCACCGCCGCAATGGCGAGCAGCAGAAACCAGAATAGAAATCGCATGAAGATGCCGTTAGTGGACCGTAACGGCCACTAGCGCGACGGCTTTTCGCGCGCCAGCTTGAGCACCCGGACCGCCTCGAGGCTGCGCACAACGTCGGGAATCTCGCTCGCAATATCGGTCGCCTGCAACTGCTTCAATAGCGTCTGCAGCGTCGACACCGCGGGGGAATGGGTGTCGAAATACTTTCGTAGCCAGGCGTCGGCCGCGCTCAAGTCCGCGCGAAAATTCTGCTGATCGTGAAGCAACAGGGAAAAGCGCGCCGACAGCAGTCGAAGCTTGAGATTTTCACGGAGGAAGAATTGCTGCTGCGGAGCAAGCAGCGGCGCCTCGGGACGATCGAGATTCTCGACTCGAATCAACTGTCGCACGTCCTGCCAGACCGCACGCAGGAAACGGCGCCAACCGGCTTCGTCTGCGGGTGGCGCGGCCGCCGGTTGCGGCGGCAAGCGTTCTTCCAATGCCAGCGGAAGCGTGTCGACCGTCGCAAGGGCCTGATCGAGGCGCAGCGAAATCCCCGACACATCCACGTATGGCACTGCCTTGAGCCGATCCATGTCGCGCGCGAGTGCGCGTCGCAGCGGAACGAATTGCGGGCGGTCGAGCCGCTGCAGTTTGGAATCGGCGAGCTGGAGCGCGGCCAGCGCCGAGGGTACGCTGCGCGCAAGCTGGATTTGCTGGCTGGCGAGCTGCAGCACCTGTTCGATCTCGGTCAGCGCCCATTCGTCGCGTGACGGCGCGAGCTCGCGATAAAGCGCCTCGAGCGCGGCTTGTTGGTTCTGTGATTCGGCCAGGCGGCTTTCAAGCAAGGTGAGCTTGGCCTGCGCTTCCCGCAAGCCCTCCTGCGCTTCTTTCAAGCTCGCGCGTGTCGTTTGGTCGACCGCGTCGAGAACGCTGAGACGCTTCGCGACCTCGGTGCGCAGCTCGCGCCGTGCGTTGCGCCCATCGAGCCAGACGGCGACCAGCGCCGCGGCAAGCAGCGCCAGTACCAGCGCGAGCAGCCACCGGCGGGCGCGCGCAGGATCACGCGGCGCCGCCGGGGGCGCCGGGGAGGCGACTTCGTGCACCGTGTCAGTCATGCGGACAGAAAACTAAGAAAAGCGAGGGTGGCCGAGTCGATTGTAGCAGGTCGCGACAGAGCGCCGAACGCGTGGATATCACATGCAATTGAAGGCGCCGCGGTCCCCTTTTGAGCGTTGCGAAAATCCATGAGGTCCGCAATATCGTCGTTCCCGCGAAAGCGGGAACCCAGTGTCGTTTGACGGACGCCGCTGGATCCCCGCGTTCGCGGGGGTGACGCAAATGCGGGAATCCTCAGTAGAATGTGCGTTGCGCCGTCAATCGCGGCAGACGAAGCGACGTGTTCCCGCGAGATCATGATATTTCTCGTCATTATTCTTTTGCTCATCGCGGTCGCCCTTGCGGCGTATGTCGGCCATGCGATCGGTACGCGCGGTCGCGCCAGCGACGTCTCGGTGGAAGAGCCGAACGCGCCGGCGCCCGCGCTCGCCGCGCCAGCGGTACCTGTGTCCCCCGCCGTAACGATGAGCACGTCCGCTGACGAAAGCGCGGAAATCGAGCGCGTCGGGATTGAAAAGGCGCGCATCATCCGCAGCCGCGATGCCGAGGCCGCGCGACTTCGGCAGAATCTCGCCGACCGCGACGCGCGCCCGGAGGACGACGTTCTACTGAGACGCGAATGCGAACGGCTGACCGCGGAGCTCGCCGACGCGCGGCAGGAAAGCGCGCGCTATCGAGAGCTCGTCGTCGATATCGAGAACAATGCGCCGCCGCCGATCCTGTCCGGCGTCGGAGAGCCCGACGACTTGAAGCTCATCGTCGGCATCGGCCCGGTGCTCGAACGCATGCTGCACAACCTCGGCGTCACCACCTTCCGGCAGATCGCGCGCTGGAGCGAGCGCGACAGCGCCGAGTTCGATGCCAAGCTTCCGGAATTTCCGGGACGCATCGTGCGCGACCAGTGGGTGACGCAGGCGCGCGAGCTGCATCAGGCAAAGTTCGGCGAGTCGCCTTCCGACCGACCCCCGCGTCCATGAACGCCGCTCGTCCTGCCACGGCACAGCGCGCAGTGCCGGCCTCGAGCTTTATGCTGATCGGCATTCTCGCCTTGTTGTGGGGTTGCAACTGGCCGGTGTTGAAGGTCGGCGTGACCGAGCTTGCGCCGCTGACTTTCCGCGCCGCGTCGCTTCCGTTCGCGGGCATCGGCCTCTTGATCCTAGCCAAGCTCGCGGGCGATTCAATGGTCATTCCGCGCGTGCTGTGGCCCAAAGTCGCCGCGCTGGCGATTTTCAATATCGGCGTCTGGAACGGGCTGATCGTCTTCGGCGTGCAACAGATGCCCGCCGGCAGGTCGTCAATACTCGCCTTTACCATGCCGGTCTGGAGCGTGCTGTTTTCGCTTTCGTTGTTGCACGAGCCGCTGTCACGTCGCAAGCTCATCGGTCTCGTGCTCGGGATGTCCGGCATGGCCTTGCTTCTCGGCGAAGACTTTCGTCACGTGCAGCGCTCGCCCGCGGGCACGCTGTTTATCCTCGGCGCTGCGATGAGCTGGGCATTCGGAACGGTATTGTTGCGGCGGTGGAAGCTGGAGCTGCCACAAAACACGCTTTCCGGCTGGATGATGATCGTAGGATGGCTGCCGATCGTCGTGCTGGCACCATGGTTCGATCCGCATCCATGGCTCTCAGTGACGACCATGAACGGCACCGCTTGGTTCGCGGTGCTCTACAACATATTCTTTGCCGGCACCTTGGCTCATTGGGCCTGGTTCACGATGGCACGAACGCTGCCAGTCGCGGTGAGCTCGCTTTCATCGCTTCCGGTACCGGTGGTAGGGGTGCTCTCGGGAATGCTTTTCCTCGGCGAGCACCCGGGTGCAAATGAATTCATCGCGCTAGTGTTGGTGCTGGCGTCGCTCGGCACAGTGATGTTCGCGCCGGCTTCAAAATCACCGCCAGCACCGATGGCGCCGGATTAGGCGATTCGCGCAGTTGAATTCATACGTCGTCCCCGTCCCCGATTCAAGCATTCGAGGGCAGGCTTCAGCGGGGACCCAGCGGCGTTTTTTGCGAAAGACACTGGATTCCCGCTTTCGCGGAAACGACGATATCAAAGGTGGATCCGAACGTGCGGGTAGTGCGCGTTTATGACAGCTCCGGTATCAGCGTGAGAACTTTTTTCTGCGAGAACCACGCATCGAGATTGGCCTTGCACAGGTCGCCCATCGCCTGACGCGTCTCGCGCGTCGCGCTGCCGACGTGCGGCAGGAGCACCACATTGTCCATCGCCAGCAGCGCCGAGGGAATATTCGGCTCGTCGGCGAACACATCGAGACCCGCCCCCTTGATCACCCCCGCGGTGAGCGCGGCCGCGAGCGCCGACTCGTCGACGATCGAGCCGCGGGCGATGTTGATCAGCGTTCCTTTCTTGCCCAGCGCTTCCAGTACTTCGGCGTTGACGATGTTGCGCGTGGCTTCGCCCCCGGGGGAGGCGACGACGAGGAAGTCCACCGCTGCCGCCAGCGACTTGAGATCCGGCACGAACTCGTAAGGTACGTGCTGCGGCTTACGGCCGGTGTAGGCAATCTTCATCCCCATCGCGGAGGTGCGAGCGGCGATCGCCTTGCCGATGCGGCCCAGCCCGAGGATGCCAACTTTCTGTCCGGCAAGTTTGGTGGTCAACTCGGGTGAACGCTTCAGCCATTCGCCGGCATGGACAAAACGATTGAGGCGAACGAATCCGCGCCCGGTCATCAGAATCAGGCCGAGCGCGACGTCGGCCACGTCATCGGTAAGCACATCTGGTGTATTCGTGACCTTGATCTTTCGTCCCTTGCAATAGCTCACGGGAACGCCGTCGTAGCCGACACCGAACACGGAAATGATTTCGAGCGCCGGCAGCGCGTCGAGCAGCGACGTCGGTGTCACCGTGCCTCCGCCCTGAACCAAGCCGCGGATCCGCTTGCCCACCGCCTCGAGCGTGTCCGGCTTGTCTTCCGCCTTGTAATAGTCGTGGCAGCGATAGCTCGACTTCAGCGGTTCGTAGAGAAAAGGCGGCAGCGGTGCAGTGACGATGATATCGGGTTGCATGTGGGCGTCTCGACGGTTAGGGTTGTCTGGAAGCGAAGTATTCTAGCAACGAAGCGATCAGTCCCGCGTCGGTGGGTGCGGTAACGCTCACGCGCCCAAACCCGAGCATCCGTGCCCGGTCCGCGATGCGCGGGTGCGGAACGAAGGTCGGTGTCGCCGCCATGCTCGAGCGCGACGCGTCGTCAAAAAGCGACCACAGATTGTCGAGGCCTTCGCCGCTGGTCAGCGTCAAGGCATCGATCTCGCCGGCGCGCCACGCCGCCGCCATGGTCCCGAAATCGCCATGCGGCTTGGCGCGCCGGTAGCACTCGACGTAATTGACTTGAGCCCCGCGTTCGGAAAGTGTTTCTCCGAGCAGCTCCCGGCCTCCGGTTTCGCCGCCGCCGCGATAAATCACAATCCGTTTGGCTGCCACATCGGCGAGCTCGGGCAGCGCGAGCAGGCCATCGCTGTCCATGGTGGTCGCCGGAATGCGCACCTGGCCGATGCCGACCGCGGCGAGCGCCGATGCCGTTCCCGGTCCGGGTGCGAGCGCAACGAGATGCGCGGGCCACGAAGCCGGATCGCCCACGCCATATTCGACCGCGTTGGCGCTGACAAAGACTGCGTAGTCGTAGTGCGCGAGATCGCGTTGCGCGCGCTCGAGCGCCGAGCGATCAGCCGGCGGCAGAATGACGATCGCCGGAAACATCACCGGTTTACCGCCGAGTGCTGCGACTTGCTGCGCGAGCCCCGCGGATTGGCGAGCAGGACGCGTGATGACAATGCGCGCGCCTCGCAACGGCCCGCTCGTCCTATCGGTCATGCCTCGTCGGCCAGAATTTCCGCCGCGCCGCGTTTCAGGAATTCCACGCCCAACGCGTCGCCGATCGCTTCCGCTGACTCTACGTCCGGTGCCGCGCCCCTGCGCTCGCCGCGCAACACTCGCTTTCCATCGCGACTCGCGATCAGTCCGCGCAGCCACAATTGGTCGTCTTGCCAAACGCCGTGCGCGGCGAGGGGTGTGTGGCAACTCCCTCCGAGACGCTGGCCAAAGGCACGCTCGGCCGCAGTGGCAAGCGTCGTCTCGGTGTCCGCGAGCAGCGCAAGTGCGGCGATAATGTCGGCGCGATCGGCGCGGCATTCCAGCGCCAGCGCGCCCTGGCCGACAGCGGGCAGGCTGTCGTCGGGATCGAGCAATGCCGCGATGCGATTCGCATAGCCCAAGCGCTTGAGACCGGCCGCGGCGAGAATAATCGCCGCATACTGGCCGTCG
This sequence comes from Casimicrobiaceae bacterium, assembly GCA_036491495.1. GTDB lineage: Bacteria > Pseudomonadota > Gammaproteobacteria > Burkholderiales > Casimicrobiaceae > PALSA-1003. Next base: position 27 of record DASXBW010000082.1, on the reverse strand, counting down.
TCCAGTTTCTTCAGACGCGTGTTCACA
>DASXBW010000081.1:0-56441 GCA_036491495.1 Casimicrobiaceae bacterium | reverse complement strand
CAGTTGATGAACGGGTAGCGGTAGCGCCGATCATGCGGCCGGAAAAGCTCGCGCAGGCAGTCCTCGCACACGGCGGCATCGGCAGGAACGGCAGTGGTGATGGGGCCGTCTTTGCTTTCCACAATGGCGAAATCTGTTGCCACCGGACGCAGCGATTGCTCGTGCGTTTCGACGCTCTCCACGCGCGCGAGGCGCGGCGCGTCATCGGCGAGCCGTTGAACGAAGCGGTCGATCTCGATTGCAGCACCCTGGACCTCGATGACTACGCCTGCCCCATCGTTGTTTACCCATCCCGAGAGCGCAAGCTCGCGCGCAAGGCGGTAAACGAAAGGCCGGAAGCCAACACCCTGCACCGCTCCGCGCACGCGTATCCCGATGCGGGCGAGGCTGTCAGTGGAGCGGGGTACGACGAGCACGAGGACTAGCTCCGAAGATGTGCGACTTGTGCTTCGAGGTCGACGATGTGCCGCTTCAGGGAGTCGATGTTTTCGCGTTTCTCCTGCTGCGCGTGCAAAGCGCCTTCTCTGATCCAGGCAAGCCACTCTTCCATGCCTTTGCCGGTGCTCGCCGATACTGAAAGGATCGCGATGTCCGGGTTGACGCGTCGTGCGTAATCGAGGCAACGCTGAAGATCGAACTGCAGGTAGGGCAGCAGGTCGATCTTATTCAGCAACATCAGCGAAGCGGCGCGGAACATATCGGGGTACTTCAGAGGCTTGTCTTCGCCCTCGGTGACCGATAGCACGACGACCTTGTGGGCTTCGCCGAGGTCGAAACCCGCCGGGCAGACAAGGTTGCCGACGTTCTCGATCATCAACGCCGTGTCCTCCTTCGGGTCGAGGCGCTCCAGGGCGCGACCCACCATGGACGCGTCGAGATGGCAGCCCTTGCCGGTGTTGACCTGGAGCGCCGGTGCACCCGTGGCGCGAATGCGATCCGCATCGAAGCTTGTTTGCTGATCGCCTTCGATGACGCAGATCGGCAGCCGGTCTCGTAACGACTCGATGGTGCGAACGAGCAGCGTGGTCTTGCCTGATCCGGGGCTCGAGACGAGGTTTACCGCAAAGATCCCGCGTTCGCGCAAGCGTCGGCGGTTCTGCGCGGCGTAGGCGTCGTTCTTGGCGAGGATGTCCTGCTCGATTTGCACGATGCGTGCCTGCGACATGCCGGGAACGTGCGTCGCTGCAGGGCCATGACCGTAGTGCAAATCGCTGCCGTGTCCGTGCCAAAGGTCGTGGGCGTGAGCGTGCGCGTGCGAATGGACGCTGCCGTCGGCGTGGTGGTGGAGGTGCTCGTGATCCACGTCGCCATGGTAGTGATATTCGACGTCGTGAGGGTGCGTGTGGCTGTGCACCGTATCTTTGGGGGGGCGACGCTCGTGCCCGTCAGCCCCGCCTTCGATCCGAGTTTCGCTTTGTCCGCATCCGCAGGTCGTGCACATGGGTGTCTCCTATTGAATCTCGATGTCCTTGACCCGCATGTCGTCGCCGCCGGTAACTTGGAGCTGGTAGCTTCCGCAGCACGGGCAAGGGTCGCCGAGCCGCTCGAGCGCAACCGAGTCGCTGCAGCGCATGCACCATGCCGTCCCGTCCGTGGCCAGAATCTCGAGCCGCGCGCCGTCGGCGAGGCTCTTCCGCGTGACGACATCGAAGGAGAAGCGCAGCGCCTCGGACTCCACGTGCGACAGGCGGCCGATCTCGAGGCGCACCGCGCTCACGCGTAGAGCGCCGTGCCGGCGCGCCGTGTCCTCGACGATCTGCAGCACGCTTGTCGCCAAGGCCATCTCATGCATGGCGCACCTCGACGTTCGCCGCGACGCACGGATCGAGCGATTGTACCAACAGCATCGCGCGGCGCTTCAAATCAGATTCGCTTTCCGCCAGCGTCGCCTCGAGTCCTCGAGCGAGCGCGCCGCGAGGGTGGAAGTTCCATTCGGTGGGCGCCACGATGCGATAGGTCTCGATGCGTTCACCGTCCAACGCGACGTAATGGACAAGCAGGCCGCGCGCGTTTTCGACCCAGCCGAGACCGCGGCCCGGCCCGAGCGCCAAGCCGCCAAGAGCCGGCGTCGTTGCTTCGGTCAAGAGGGCTGCGAGCTCGCGCAGCCTTGCCGCGAAGCGTGCGAGTGTGGTGCGGCCAAATCGCTTGACCAGCTCGGATACGAATGTGTCCTGACAAAGGCGAGCGAGTGCACCGGTCTCGGCCGGTTGACCGTTCCACTGTGGCGTACGGGCAAAGTTCTCGTCATGGCCGACTGCAGCGCCTACATCCCGCAGCAAGGCATCACGACGCGAGCAAGGCATCAGCGCCACCTCGCTGGCACCCAAACTCGGCTGCGCGTCGCGAACGGCGACGAGCAGGCGCGCCGCGGGAGAGTCGCCTCGACGCAACCACCGATCGAATCGATGCAAATCCTGTGCGAGGAGTCGCTCGGCGGCCGTGCCGAACACATGTTGTTCCACGAGCGCGCAGGCGGCTGCAGGAACTTCATCGCTCCCCGCATCGAGCGCGCGCCGAATGTCAGCCAGTGCGCGCGGATTCGCTGGCTCACCAAGCGCGTGCGGCCAATCGATAAGGGCGCGCCAGCTGTACTCCTCGACCATCTCCATAGTGATTGCGCGCGCACGCGCAAGAAGCTGGTCGGCCGTCGGCTCCATTCCTTGCGCGCTTTCGCAAGCGAGAGCGGAAGCGATGGCCTGCGAGCGTCGGCAGATCGAGAAGAGCAGTGGCACAGTCTTCGCTGCTGCGCGAGCGTGCTGTCCCGCAAGGACTCGTCCGGCGATATGCGGGCGCGTCGAGTCGATCTTGACGCTGTGGACGTCACGGCCGTCCCAGACGATGCCAACACGGATTTCACCCTCCGCTGCCACGGTCGACTGGGAGAAAGCCGCCTTGCAGGAATTCACGCCTCGATATCGGGGCACCCAGATTTTCCTGGAGGACTTCGAGCGGACCCGGGGCGCCATCGTCGGGAATCACCTCTTCCTCGTGTTCGGGAGCACGTGGGTAGAGCGCAATGTCGGTCTGCTCAAGATTGGTCGCGTCGAAAAGCGCTGCGCGCGCAGCGGCTGCGGTCAGGCGGGCAGTCTCGTGATCGGCGAAGTCGAACATCGGCGAGAACAGCGAGCAGGCAAGATATTCGCCGAGCGTATCCTCACGTCCCGCGATGAACTCGAATATCCCTGCCGGGAAAATCTGCTCGCACTTTTCGCCCGGGCGTAGCGCCGGCCATGCCGCGTCGTTATCGGGCAGCAGCATCAGATTCATGAACCACGGCGTGATCAGCACGCCCAGCCAGTGCCCGTTCCAGGGTAAGACGTCAACGGCTTCGACCGAGAGCGCCGGATTGACGATCGGCAGGCCTTGCATTCGCTCTTTGTAGACCGCGCGAAATGCGTCTTCGAGCACTGAGGCCGGGTTCTCAGTCATCGCTCACAACCATGAACTGTTCCTTCGTGCCTGAGCAGTTGGGGCAGGTCCAGTGCGCCGGCAGCTCGCAGAAAGGCGTGCCCGGAGGGATCTGCCAGACTTCGTCGCCTGCTGCCGGGTCGTAGACATGCCAGCAGATCTTGCACTCGAGCCGCGTGCGCGGTCCGATCTTTGCGGCGTCGCCGAGATAGGAGCCTTCGAACATGCCTGTCTCCGGTCAGGCGTCGCAGGGCTCCGCCATCCACAGGGCGAGCTCTGTCAGGCGCAGGGCGCTGTCGGCGAGATCCTCGGGCGCGGCCAGTGCCACTTCCGGAACGTCCACGACCTCGATGGTGTCGAGGATCAGCGTTTGCATGTTGTTGAAGTACTGCACGCGCCAGACGTTGGCGAGCGCAGTGCTGGTGATGCGGCAGTTGCCGAAGCCGCGCGACATGATCGCGACCGGGCCGACTGGAAGCATCTCCTCCAGGTAGCGATGGTCAGCTGGAGAAAGCGGCAACAGCGAAAGGTTGACGACGTGTGCCGGGGCACCGGCGCGCCACGCCTGTGACTGATATTCGATCTCGGCGAGAAGCGAAGCAGCGTTCATCATGCCGTCCGGCAACGTCGTTGCCGCCGGCAGTCTCAAGCGCGTCGCACGGCGCGCCGACTCGATCGCCATTTGCGGGATGGCGCATATCTCGATCGTGTCGCGCTCGAGGCCACCACGCAGGTCGAGCTGCAGCACGCGCCATACTCCTGCGAACAACGTCTCCTGCATGCGCAAGGCGCAGGGCTGCGCCACGCGCACGCTGACTTCGCCCTCGCCCAGCACTTCATTGAGGACCGCGAGCGGCCCGGCGGCGAGGTTGGTGACCGCTATGCGCGGATACGCCGACTCGTCCGGATGCCAGCGCGCCAACGCGGCGATCGTATCCTCCACAACGGCGCGTGCCTCCGCCATGTCGCGTTCTTCGGCATGCTCGGGAACTCGCGGCATGTCGAACCGATGAATCTCCTTCGGCATATCCATGAACTGCAGCTCGGCACCGTCGTCGGGCTGCGAGCCGGGACCGATGGCGCGAATCGGGATGTCGAACGCTTTCATGGGGATTCCTGGGGGCAAGCAGATTCGTCAAGTTGTCCTGCGGCTTTGACGGCGATGCCGATCGCCGGCGGTCGAGACGTCGGCGCTTCGAGCAGTCGCGCAAGCTCGAGGCGATATTCGGACCAGTCGCGCACACCGTCAATCGCGCCGACATAGTCACCGTTGCGCAGCAACACCACAGCGGGCCACCGACGGAAGCCGTAGCGTGGCGCGATCACGCGAGCCGACGCCGGCAGCAAGACGGCGACTGCGAAGCGGCCCGAGAACTCGCGCGCGAGCTCTGGCACGATGACGGCGAGATCGAGCGTCTCGCGGTAGCGTTCCGGGTCTTCGGTGAACACCAGCAGGACGTGGCCAGAACCGGCCCCGAGAGTGTCGAAATCAGTCGCATCGAGCGTGCGAAAACCAAAGCCATCAGACAGGCGCGCGAGCAGCGGATGAAGCGGAAGTGCACTCACGGTTTGGCTCCTCTGAGATGGGCCGGCAGCTCGGGATCGCGGCCTGCGAGGTCCGCGAAATAGGCGTCCACGTTGGATTCGCCGCGCATGACAGCCTCGAGGGCATCGAGCGCCGCGTTGGTTTCTCTGGCCTCATCTTCGCCGAGAATGCGCCGCGCGACGCCATGGAACTCGAGCACCCAGGTCCCGAGCGGATGCCTCCCGGTGAGCAGCATGTCGACCTGCTTGCTCTCGCCGCGACCTGCGCACCACGCCAGAGGATATCCTTCCTCGACCACGCGCATAGGGATGCCGATACACATCAACGTGGCTCCATGCGCAGTTTGAGGAAGCGCGCGTCGCCGTCGCGACAAGCCGCGTCGGGAGCCGGACGCAGCGACTCGTAGGACTCGAGCGCCAATGACGGAGCGTTGAGACGCTCAGTTGGTGGCGCTGTGCGTCGCAGCGGCGGCGCACCCCAGTCGGCGAGTTGCGCGGCGGCGATTGCAATCGCTTCGGGGATGCGCGCCCTGACGCAATCACGCAGGCTGCCGCCGAAGTCGGAGATGTCTTCAGGCTGCACGCCCACGAGCAACATCGATGCCGGGCAGCGGTCGCGCAACTTCGCGAGCGCGAGGAGCTCCTGAAAACCCGTCTGGTGCATGCTCATCTTCACCGCGCCCCACGTTGGAACTTCGGCATCGCGAAACACCTTGAGCGTGCCGGCGGGAAGGCCATAGTCGATCGCGTCGAAGATGATCAGACGCGGCGTCGCCATGACGGCGTTGAGAAGATAGAGGCCTTGGGTGCCGCCGTCGACGAGCCGGACCTCGGGCGGGAACGCGTAGGCATCGTGCAGTGCTTCGACCGCGCGCACGCCGAAGCCTTCGTCGGCCCACAGCACGTTGCCGATGCCGAGCACCAGCGCGCCGAAGCTCGCCTCCTCCTTCATCGCCCCTCCATGTAACAGCACACGTAACGGCCTTAGGGCAATGTAGCGCTCGCACGCAATGGGCATCTTGACGTGGATCAAGCGCGACAGTCGCGGATGGTGCGATGGCCCGTGATCATTGTCGGCAGCACGGTCTGCCTCAACATGATGTCCTCGCGGCGAGCGACGTACTCGTGTGCCAAGGCGAAACATCCAAGCACCCACGTGCCGACGCGATGCGAGGGAACAACCCACTAAAACGGTCAGTCATGCCAGCGAGCGCGTTGACCCGGCGCCATGCGCGCGTCCGCTACTCGTGGACAAAGAAGGTGTTGCAGCCGGGCGGCTTGAACTCGCGGTCGACGTGTAGGCCGCCGCCCGCGCAAGGCGTGTCGAGGCACGCCCGTTAGCGGGGAGGGCGTTTGGGGAGGGAGCGGAAGTTCTTGATCGCTGCGTGCAGATCCCAGGCGAGCTGCAGCTCGAGCCAGAACGCGGGGTCGTTGCGGAAGTAGCACGCGAGGCGGACCGCGGTATCGGGCGTAATGCCGCGATGACCGCGGATGATTTCGTTCACTCGCCGGCGCGAGACGCCGAGCGCACTCGCGAGGTCTTGCTGGCTGATGGCGAGCGGCTCCAGGAAGCGCGTATCGAGGAAGTGGCCCGGGTGCTGAGGCGTGCGCGAGGCGACGCTGAGACGTCGCGCCGAGATCCGCCCGGGCAATATCGGGCGCGGGGCTCGCGTCGGCTTGCGCGTGGCGTGCCTGCGCGGAGTTGCTTTCGCCACGGGAACGGATACGGGAAGCGTCAATCCTTGAACGAGCGATAGCCGCTGATCATGGTGCTGAGGTAGCTCTGGTCGGTCATGATCTCCTGCCGGAATACGAGGTAGAGATGAATGATGACGTAACACAAAAGCGCCCACATCGCGACATGGTGCCAGGTGTGCAACGCCTGGCTATCGCCGAAAAGATATCGTGCCCAACCGAACGCCAGCGCTTGCCACGAGCCTTGGCCGGTGCCTTCGGCATAGAGCGCGAAGCCGGTTACCATAAGAAAAATCATCGGCAAGGTGAACATGAGGAACGTCGAGATCTGGTCGAGCGGGTTTGCCCCGACGCGCGGCTCCTGCTTGTCGACGACGAACAGATAGTACTTGAGCTGACGCCACGCCCCGGTCCACAGCTTGCCGTCGAAAAGCGCCGGGAACATCAGGTGCCGGGCGTAGTGGTTGCCCATGATCGCCCAGTAGATCCGGCCGAGAAACAGGATCGCGACCAGATAGCCCGCGGCAAAGTGGGCGAAGCGAACGTAGCCCATGAAGAACTGCGCGGTGGCCTCTCCGGGCGAGGCCGGGAGCAGCGGATTGCCGATGTAGTAGCCGGTCGCCGCGAGCACGATGATGCCGGTTGCGTTCAGCAAGTGCCAAACCCGCACCGGCCATTCGTAGACGTATACGGAGCGAACGCCCGAACCCGGAACGTGAATGTCGTCCATCACATGGCTCATCGCGCTCTCCTAGCCGACGGTGACCGACACCAGTTCCTTGCCCTCCGGCGACATCACGTGTGTCGCGCAGGCGAGGCAAGGGTCGAAGCTATGTATCGTGCGCAGGATCTCGAGCGGCCACTCGGGCTTCGCCATCTTGGTATTCATGAGAGCAGCCTCGTAGGCGCCGATCTTGCCGACGGCGTCGCGCGGGCTGCCGTTCCATGTCGTCGGCACCACGCACTGGTAGGAGTCGATCTTCTGATCCTTGATCTTGATCCAGTGCGCGAGCGCGCCGCGCGGTGCTTCCATGTGCCCTACACCTTTGGCTTCCTTCGGCCAGGTGGACGGCTCCCACTTCTCGACGTTGGCGGTCTCCAGCTTGCCGTTCTTGATGTTGGTCATCAGCTGGTTGTAGAAGTACTTCATCTTGTGCACGGCCCATTGGCACTCGAGCCCGCGCGCCGCGGTGCGCCCGAGCGTCGAAAATAGCGCCGTAACCGGCACGTCAAGCTCCTTCAACAGCTGATCGGTCGGCTCCTTGAACTCCGGGATGCCCTTGGCGTAGGCCACCACGAAGCGCGCGAGCGGTCCCACCTCCATCGCATGTCCCTTCCAGCGGGGCGCCTTGACGAACGAGTACTTCGCGTCTTCGTCGAGCTGCTGAATGTCGGTCTTGCTGCCCTTGGTCTTGGGCCCGAGCATGAAGTTGGGCTCCGTTACACCCTCCCACGGATGCAACCCCTTCTTCTCGTCCGCGTACTTGTACCAGGAGTGCGTCACGAACTCCTGCACCTGCTCGACGTCGCGCAGATCGACGTCGTGAACTTCCTTGAGGTTGCCGTCGATGATCGCACCGCGCGGGATGAGGGCGCTCGACCAGTCATTCGCCTTGTCGGGGAAGTCGCCGTAGGCGAGCATCGATTGGCCGGCGAGACCGCCGCCGATTGCGCCCCAGTCCTTGTAAAACGAGGCGATCGCCTTGAGGTCCGGTATATAGACTTGGTCGATGATCGCGGCGCTTTGATCAATGATGCTGCTGATCATGTTCAGGCGCTCGATATTGAGCGCCCCGACTGCGCCGACGTCGTCGACGTTGATGGGGCATGGCACGCCGCCCACCAGCCAGTTCGGGTGCGGGTTCTTGCCGCCGAGGATGGTCTGGATCTTCACCAACTCCCGCTGGAAGTCGAGCGCCTCGAGGTAGTGTGCCACCGCCATCAGGTTGGCCTCGGGCGGCAGCTTGTACGCCGGGTGGCCCCAGTAGGCGTTTCGGAAGGGCCCGAGCTGGCCCGACTCGACGAACTTTTTCAGCCGCGATTGCAGATCGCGGAAGTAGCCCGGAGACGACAGCGGCCAATCGGAGATCTTCTGCGCCAGCTCCGATGCACCTTTGGGATCGGCCTTCAGCGCGCTCACCACATCCACCCAGTCGAGCGCATGCAGATGATAGAAGTGCACCAGGTGATCGTGCGTGTACAACACTGCGTGCATGAGGTTGCGGATAATGTTCGCGTTGTCGGGGATCTTGATCGCCAGCGCATCCTCGACGCAACGTACCGAAGCGAGCGCATGCACGCCGGTGCACACACCGCAGATACGCTCGGTGAATGCCCACGCATCGCGCGGATCCCGCCCCTTGAGGATCACCTCGAGGCCGCGCCACATGGTCCCCGACGACACGGCGTTGCGGATGACGTTGTTCTGATCGAGGTTGACCTCGACACGGAGGTGACCTTCGATGCGGCAGAAGGGGTCGACGACGACGCGCTTGCCGCTATCGTCGAGCTTGAAGCCTTGGGTCTCGTAGGCGCCCATGATCAGTTATCTCCTTTGGCCGTCGTGACGGTCGAACTCTTCTGCCGTGCGCGCTTGATGGCGCTCGCTGCCGCGTGCGCCGCCACTGCGGCGCCCACCACGACTGCGGCAGCCGCGCCCACCTTGTCGGCATTCTGCTCGACGCCGAATTGCCTGATGTTGGTCAATCGGTCGTAGAAGCCGCCCTTATCCCAGAAGTCCTCCTCGGCGCAGCCGAGGCAGGGGTGCCCCGACTGGATCGGGAACGACGTACCCTCGTTCCAGCGCACCGTGGAGCAGGCGTTGTACGTCGTCGGCCCCTTGCAGCCCATCTTGTAGAGGCAGTAGCCCTTGCGCGCATACTCGTCGTCGAAGGCCTCGACGAACTGCCCGGCGTCGAAGTGCGGCCGGCGATAGCACTTGTCGTGGATACGCTGGCCGTAGAACGCCTTGGGCCGCCCCTGACGGTCGAGCTCCGGCAACTTGTCGAACGCGATTACGTAGGTCACCACGGCAGCCATCACTTCGGCAATCGGCGGACAACCCGGCACTTTAATTATCGGCTTGTCGGTGATCACCTTATGCACCGGCACCGTTCCCACCGGGTTGGGCTTTGCCGCTTGCACGCAACCCCATGAGGCGCACGAACCCCAGGCGATTATCGCCTTGGCATCCTTGCTTACCCATTTGAGCTTCTCGACGAAGGGCTTGCCCCCCTGGAAGCAGTACATGCCGTCCTGATTCAGCGCCGGGTTGCCCTCGACCGCGACGATGTAATTGCCTTTGTTCTTCGACACGATCTCGGTAAGGATCTCCTCCGCCTGGTGGCCGGCAGCGGCCATCAGCGTGTCGTCGTAGTCCAACGAGATCAAGGTGAGTACCGCGTCCTTGGCGAGCGGATGCGACGAGCGGATAAATGACTCGGAGCAGCACGTGCACTCGTTGCCGTGGAGCCAGAGGACCGGGGTTCGGGGCTTGGTCTCGAGCGCGTGGGCGATCTGCGGGGCACCCCCGGCGGGAAGGCCGAGGCACGCTGCGGTGAGGCTGCAGAATTTGAGGAAGCTGCGTCGCGTAATGCCTTGCTGACGCATGACCTCGTAGAAGGTAAGGGCCATCGCTCCTCCTCTTGTGTCGTTGATGCCAGATCAGGAGCAAGTATGCGCGGCCGCGTCGCGCGGTCGTTGATTTGCATCAAAGCCTCACGCACTGCGACACGCGATTGCGGCACAGATGTAACAGTAATAGTTACATGGACTGCCGGAGTCGGCACGAATGTAACGAAAGGCGTTACAGTGCAGCGAGAGACTCGCAACTCGGGATTTGCAAAGATGGCGGGCTCTTGAACGTTGCCGGACGGTGCCGTAAACGTGTCGTCCGCAGCCACGGCGCGAAAGACGTATCGACGATCCGCAAAAGGTCCCATGGCGTGCCGGTCGCCACCCGCAAGGGGAAGTCAAGGGACTTGCTTCTCGGTCATGCCCTGGGGCAAGCCCCGGATTTCGCTTTGACGCCAACATAAATTGGGTTCAGTCGACGTATCCAGACGTCCACCGGCATCAACTTCAAGAAAGTGCCTGGAAGTGACCCCAGTACGTAGAGCATAAATTATTGATTCGGAAGTTTGTTTTGGGATCATGCCGGGCGGATTGTTAATTCGCTGATTTCGGATTCGAGGAGCCAATCTAGCTGGCTTGCAACGATAGCACTCACTAACGTCGGGTATTGATCTGGCGCAAGGCGCGTAGCCGCGCCCGCCGGCACAATGGCGGTATGGCAAATCCGCACACCATATCCGTTGACTCCGTGGCGCCGGTGTCATTCGATCCGGCGTTGATTCGCAAGTACGACGGCTTCGGACCACGGTATACGTCGTATCCCACCGCCGACCGTTTCACCGAGGGGTTCGCTGCCGAACAATTCGTCAACTCGCTGCTGGCGCGTGCTGCAGGCGCGACAATGCAGCCGTTGTCGCTGTACCTGCACATACCGTTCTGCGACACCATCTGCTATTACTGCGCCTGCAACAAGGTCATCACCAAGGACCACGGCCGTTCGGAGAAATACATCCGCTATCTCGCCAAGGAGATCGAGATTGTGTGCGGCCTCGTTGACGTGGCCTCCCCGGTCACGCAGTTGCATTGGGGAGGCGGCACGCCGACGTTCCTGGCGGCGCACGAAATGGCGATGCTGTGGCGACTGTTGCGAGACAACTTCACGCTCGCGCCGAACGCCGAATGCTCGATCGAAATCGATCCGCGCAAGGTAGATACATCAACCATCGCGCTGCTCTCCGAGCTCGGGTTCAACCGGATGAGCCTCGGGGTACAGGATTTCGATCCCGAGGTGCAGAAGACGGTGAACCGCATCCAGAGCGAGGCGAAAACGCGCGCGGTGCTCGACGCTGCGCGCGCGAACGGTTTTCGATCGCTTAACGTCGACTTGATCTATGGCCTGCCGCGGCAGACGGTGGCCGGCTTCGCCGCGACACTGGATAAGACGATCGATGCGGCGCCCGACAGGATCGCGCTCTACAGCTACGCGCATGTGCCACACCTTTTCAAGCCGCAGCGCAGGATCAGCGAAGCGGATTTGCCATCGCCGGACGCGAAGCTTGCGATCCTGGAGCTTGCAATCGAGAGATTGACCGGCGCGGGTTATCTCTACATCGGCATGGATCATTTCGCGCGACCCGACGACGAGCTCGCGGTCGCGCAGCGTGACGGCAAGCTGCAGCGCAATTTCCAGGGCTATTCGACACAGGCTGACTGCGATCTTCTCGCATTCGGTATCTCGGCAATCGGGAAGGTCGGCGCCACCTACAGTCAGAACCTGCGCACTCTCGATAGCTATTACGAGCGCCTCGATGCCGACGCTCTACCGTGTTTTCGCGGCTGGCAGCTCTCGGCCGACGATTTGTTGCGGCGCAAGGTAATTCAGGCGCTCATGTGCCAGTTCAGCGTCTCATTCAAGAGCGTCGAAGACGCCAGCGCGATCGCCTTTCACGAGTATTTCGCAACCGAGCTCGAGGCGCTCAAGCCGCTGGCCGAGGATGGCTTGATCGAAGTCACGTCGGACGCGATCACCGTGACGCCGCGCGGCCGGCTCTTGGTTCGCAGCGTGGCGATGGTATTCGATCGATACTTGAGAGAGCAACGCGAGCACGCGCGCTACTCGCGCGTCATCTGATCGGTCAGCTCGACGATACGCGTATCGCTCCCCCTCTCGGCCTGGTGCTGGCTCGCCTGTGCTTCTGCTACAAAACACGCGTCCGGACGCGTCCCATTGACTCACGTCAATGTGTCTCGTGCGCAATGCCTCTACATTAATCCAGGCGAGTCCGGCGTAGTGCCGTCAGGAGATCTGGCAGAGGTCACACATGGAAGCAGTTCGCATCATTGTTGATGAGCACCGCGCGCTGGCAGCCGTCTTGCACGGGATGTTGTATCTGGTTCACGAGATTCGCGACCACGACGACAAGCCGGATTTCAATCTGTTCGGGGCGATGATCTACTACATTGACTCGTTCCCCGAGCGCTTCCACCACCCCAAAGAAGACCAGTATCTTTACCGGCTCCTGCGCATGCGTCACCCCGAGGCGGCGCCGCTGCTCGATCGGCTGAAGGCGGAGCATCGGGTGGGCGCCGAGAAGATCCGCACGCTCGAGCAGGCGCTCGCGCGCTATCAACAGGGTGGCAGGGCGGAGTTCGCCGGCTTCCTGGCAGCAGTGGAATCCTATGCGGCATTCCACTGGGAACACATGCGAGCCGAGGAACAAGAGGCCTTGCCGATGGCGGAAAAGTATCTTTCTGCCTCCGACTGGTCAGCGATCGACGCCGCGTTTCTCGGTCATAGCGATCCGATGCTCGGCGCCGACGCTCGCACCGAATTCGATAAGTTGTTTACCCGTATCATCAACCTGGCGCCGCCGCCAGTCGGTTTGGGGCCCGAGCGCCAGCGCGCATGACACGGGCCAACGGCGTGCCGGACGAACGGCAGCGATCGGTAATGGAGGGAAATGCCGTGCAAGCGAAACGCATTATCGAGGAGGAGCACCGTTCTCTGGCGGCAGTGCTGTACGGGATGCTCTACGTAGTACGCGAGATTCGCTACGTGGGAATCGAGCCGGATTTCGTCCTGCTCGAGGCAATGGTCCATTACGTCGACACGTTTCTGGAGGGACTCCATCATCCCAAGGAAGACGCCTATTTGTTCAAGCTGCTCGGTTCTCGTTACCCCGGTGCAGCGCCGTTGCTCGATCGCCTGAAACAAGAGCATGAATCGGGTTCCCTGAAGTTGCGTCAGTTGCGACAGGCGCTGACCCGTTACCAGCATGGCGGCCGCGGAGAGTTTTCCGAGTTTGCGACGGTGGTCGCCGATTTTGCGGCATTTCACTGGGAGCACATGCGGCTCGAGGAAACTGAGCTGCTGCCTATGGCCACGCGCCACCTGACCGACGCCGATTGGGACGCGGTCGACGCTGCGTTTCTCGAGCATGCCAACCCGCTGCTCGGCGCCGAGCAAGGCAAAGAGTGCCGCGACCTTTTCCGACGCATCGTCGACCTTGCGCCACGGCCCATCGGTGTGGCGCCGGTGCGCTAGCGGCGTCGGCACCATCGGTCGCGGCCGTTCGAATGCCGGCCGCTGCTGACGCACTCCAAGCTGCCGGTCATCGTCGTTCGATAGGTCATGTCCACACCGCCAGCGATCCGAAACGCATGATCGCACCTTCTGTGTCTCACCTCCAAGCAATAGCGCGGATACCCCACGGCGGCCATGCGACGCCATGACGATGACGTCACATTTGGATTTCTTTGCAGTAGCGAGTATCGCTTGCCATGGCGCTGACCCGATCGCCTGCGCAATGCTGAGATTGACACCCGCCATCTCAGCCTTGCGTACGACCGCATCGAGAATGCGCACCGCCTCTTTCCTGCAAAGTTGTTCGTACTTCCCTTCCGAGATCGAATCGTAAAGTACTCCTTCGCCGTAGGCACCCACCGCGTAGTGCGTCGTGGCGAAGCATACGGTGAGCTTTGCGCCAAAGCATTTCGCGACTCGAATCGCGTACGCGACTGCCTTTGCAGACAGCTTGGAACCGTCCGTAGCAACCAGGATGCTCTTGAACACCACGGATTCTCCTTAAGAAGCTTGGCGCTGTTATTCATGCTACGCGCGGCACTTGGATTTGGGAATTGATGCAGATCAACTGGCGCCTTGTGCCAGCTGCCGTTTCGCAATCCGTCGGGATGGCGACCGCAGGGTGTTGCGAAGATGTTGAATCGGGTGGGAACGAAGACAAACTGCGATGCACACCCGCGCGCGGATAAGCGCTCGATGGCCGCGATCGCCGAGGCGAAGCTCGATCCTGGACGCACCCGCTCATGCGTCGCCGCCGTTGCACCGTTCACCGAGATCTGCACGCATTGGACGGCGAGAGCGGCCAGGTGGTCCGCGGCGGCATCGTCGATTCGGCTGCCGTCCGTTTCTATTTTCAGGGAAACGCCGGCTCCAGTGAGCAGCTCGAACAGTTCCCAGCAAAAAAGGCACGCCGAGTGGCTCGCCGCCGCCAAAGGCGACGTACGCGACGCCGAACGCCGCAATACGCTTGCCCAAATCGAGCGCCTCGTCGCGACACAGTTCGTCGCGCCACGCCCGGTCAGGTCTGGATTCTTCGCAGCAAGTGACGCAGCGAGCGCCGCAACGATTGGTCAGCTGCAGGCAATGAAAAGAGGCGCGCGGCATTCCTCAACCGAGCGCCCCTTCATTGGGGAACGAGCGAATGTCTTAGGTAAAGCGGATATACGGCTGGGCCATGACCTGTTCTGAAACATCCTCAAGCGTCGGAGTTTCCCATTTAAGCTTCTCGCTTGGCTTGACTTGTTCGGTCCGTGGTTCTACGGCCGTCTTCGGCGTTCCGGTAGTCGCTTTCAACTCACTCATTTTGCCTCCATCGGGGTCAGACATGTACAACCGACAATAACTGCCAAGTGTTCGCTTCCGCGTGACGCGCTGGATCGGCGACGGCACGCCGTACTGCTCCCAGCACTGTCTCACTCCTCCCAGGCGTTGCGGTAGGCATCCCAGGCCCTCGGATCCATCAGCTGATCCAGGACCGCGAACACCTGCGCCTCGCCGATCTCGTCGCGAAACGCTTTGCCCGGCTCGCTTTCCTCGATGCAGTGAAGGCAGGCGAGGTTGCACTCGTTGGTGATCTGCCAGGCGGCATAGCGCGGCGCGCCAAGGTCCTCGGTGGCCAAGGTAACTGGCGCCGCGGCCGGGATCGACGAGTCGCCCCCAGGACTTGTCACCGATGTCGTCACACCGTCAATCCTGCACCAGCCCTTTTTGCCGCAGCTCTGCAATCAACGCGGCCACTTCGCGCTCGATCGCTCCGTCTGGGCCCTGGAAGCCGTCTTGCAATCGCCTGGTGATCTCGGGTTCGTCACGGCCCGCCTCAATTTCGCGCACGACGGCCGTCGCGGTAGGGTTGAGCGTGAAGACTTTTTCGGAACGCGTCTCGAACAGGACACCGCCGAACTTCTCTTCGCGGAACTTGACGAATTTTGCGAGTCGCATGCTGGTTGCGCCAAACTCATAGTTTAGCCAGAAAGCGGTGCCGAGTGTTACCTTAGTCACCAAGGCGTTGCTCGTCCGCGCCCACCACCGCTTCGGCGATGCGCGCTATGCCCGACTGGCCGCGCATGCTGCTATTTCCAGCCCATGCTCACCATCTTGCGGCGCAAAAACGCGATTTGCGTTGCGAGCGGCAGCTCTTTGGGGCAGACGTCGTGACACGCGAGTAGCGACATGCAACCGAACACGCCGTCATCGTCGCCGATGAGCTCATAGAAGGCGTCATCGTCCCGCGCGTCGCGGGGATCGAGCCGAAATCGCGCAATCTTGTTCAAGCCGACCGCGCCGACGAAATCCTCGCGCATCCGCGCGGTGCCGCAACCGGCAACGCAACAGCCGCATTCGATGCAGCGGTCAAGCTCGTAGATCTTCTGCGCGAGCTCCGGCTCCATGCGTTCCTCGAGCCGCGACAGGTCGACCTCTTTTTCCTTCCTGTGCACCCAGGTCTGCAGGCGCTCGCTCATGGCCCGCATCCATTTACCGGTATTGACGGAGAGGTCGGCGATCAACTCGAACACGGGCAGAGGCGCCAGCGATATCTCGGGACCCAGATTCTTCGTCAGAGTGCGGCAGGCAAGCGCAGGGCGGCCGTTGATCACCATCGCGCAGCTGCCGCAGATTCCGGCGCGGCAAACAAAATCGAAATGCAGCGACGCATCCTGCTTTTCGCGGATTTCGTTGAGCGCGATGAACAGCGTCATCCCGTCCGCCTCCTCCAGGTCGTAGGTCTGCATGTGCGGGACACTCGCAGGCTCTTGCGGGTTGTATCGCAAGATGCTGATCTTGAGCTTGCGGTGCTCACCCGCTGCCGCGGGCGCCCGCATTGGAATCACCGCAACGTCGGTCATGCCCGCCCCGCGTCGTGGCGAACCGTGGCAGGCTGCTCCAGCGGCTCGTCGATGCGTTCGTTGCGACCGCGAAACCGGGTTGGCAACAACGTTTCATACGGCATCAGCGCCTCCTGGACAGCCCATCGCCCTGCGTCCGAGAGCTTCGAGCGGGTTGCCTCGACCTCCGCGGCACGCCTTGCCGTGTCGGGATGATCCAAATAATCCTTCGCACCATAACCGCGCCAGCCCGGCGGCAATTCCATTTGCATGACGTCGAGCGGCTCCCACGCGAGCGAAGGCAGGGTGTCGTCCGCGTTTTTCCACGTCGCCAGCGTGCGCTTCAGCCACTCGGCGTCGTTGCGGCGCGGATAGTCCTGTCGAAAATGCGCTCCCCGGCTCTCGGTGCGGGTTACCGCGCCGTAGGCGACACATAGCGCCAGCTTGAGCATTTTCTGCACCCGGTACGCGGAGACAAGCTCCGGATTCGCGCCTCGCGCGCGGTAGCGCAGCCCGATGTTTCGGCTTCGCAGCAGCAAGTCCTGGAGCTCCTCGACTGCGGAAGCGAGATCGTCGCCGGTGCGAAAGATGCCGACTTTCGAGGTCATGATTTCCTGCATCCGAACGCGAAGCGCATTCGCTTCCTCATGGCCGCTGCCGGCGATGAGTGCGTCGAGCTTGGCTTGCTCGCGCTGCAGGAATTCTTGGACCAGTCCGGTTGAGAGCTCGACGTCGTTATCGGGACTGTCGCAGAAATCGGCTATGAACTCGCCCACGATCATGCCCGCGACCACAGTTTCGGCTACCGAATTTCCGCCGAGTCGGTTGAAGCCATGCATGTCCCAGCATGCCGCCTCCCCGGCCGCGAACAACCCCTTGAGGGTCGGACTCTCGCCGGTGTAGTTGACACGGACGCCGCCCATCGTATAGTGCTGTGCGGGACGCACCGGTATCCAGTCCTTGATCGGATCGATGCCTAGAAAGTATCGACAGATCTCCTTGACTTCGCGCAGGTTGCTGTTGATATGGCGGGCCCCGAGCAACGTGATGTCCAGCCACAGATGTTCGCCGAAGCGCGACTGCACGCCTTTTCCGCGATGAATGTGCTCTTCCATACGGCGGGCCACGACGTCGCGTGATGCCAGTTCCTTCTTCTCCGGCTCGTAGTCGGGCATGAAGCGCTTGCCGTCGGCATCGCGCAACAGTCCACCGTCGCCGCGGCAGCCTTCGGTGACCAGAATGCCTGCCGGAAAAATCGCGGTCGGGTGAAACTGGATGGCTTCCATGTTGCCCACTGCAGCAACGCCGGTTTCCAGTGCCAGCGCGGTGCCGATGCCTTCGTTGATCACCGCGTTGGTCGTCGTTCGGTAAAGGCGGCCGGCGCCGCCGCTGGCAATCGCGGTGGCCTTGGCGACGTAGGCCGTCAGTTCCCCGCTGACGAGGTTGCGCGCGATCGCGCCCTGGCAGCGGGCCCCGTCATGTATGAGCGCCAATGCTTCCATGCGCTCGTGTACGGGTATCGAATGCGCGATTGCTTGGTCGCTGACCGCGTACAGCATGGCGTGGCCGGTGCCATCGGAGACGTAACAGGCCCGCCATTTCTTGGTCCCGCCGAAATCGCGCTGGATCAGGAGGCCGTGCGCCTCGTCGCGCTCGGTAATGACGACCTTCTGGCCATTGATAATGACCTCGCGGTTGCCCTTCTGGACGCGACTCCACGGTACACCCCATGCGGCGAGCTCGCGGATCGCCTTGGGCGCTGTATTGACGAACATGCGCACCACTTTCTGGTCGGCGCCCCAGTCACTGCCGCGCACCGTATCCTCGAAATGCACGTCCTCGTTGTCGCCT
Organism: Casimicrobiaceae bacterium; assembly: GCA_036491495.1. Classification (GTDB taxonomy): domain Bacteria; phylum Pseudomonadota; class Gammaproteobacteria; order Burkholderiales; family Casimicrobiaceae; genus PALSA-1003. The sequence continues at coordinate 37,964 of DASXBW010000081.1, read as the reverse complement.
TGCGCCTTGACCACATTGCCCAGGCTCGCCTGCATGCCTCCCTGAGCCGCGCAAGAGTGCGAGCGCTTCGGTGGGACCAGGGACAGGATGACGACGTCGTGGCCACGGCGCCTGGCGCCGATGCCCATGCGAAGACCGGCGAGGCCGCCGCCAATGACCAGTACATCGGTATAGATCACTTTCACGGGACGCTCTTGTGCGCGACGAGGCCGTCGGTGGGGGCAACGGCCTGCGGTAACGCTTGCAAACGTGGAGGAACGTAGCGCTCGCCGTAGTGGCCTTGGTGTTCGATGCCGATCTTGATATACGCCGCCAGCGTGGCCAAGCCGAGCACCAGGAAAAACACGGTGATCGCCCACTTGAGCATCTTGAGCCGATGCCGCGTCGCGTTGGCATCGTTACCTGCGAGCCAGCCCCATTTAACGGCGAGCCGGTAGAGACCGATGCCGCCATGCAGCTCGACCGCCAGCAGTAAAAGGATATACAGCGGCCACAGATGCTCGCTCCAGACGCGATCCGAGGACTCGAAGGGTCCGATGCGGTCCGGCCGGGTCAGCATGATGTACAGGTGCACCGAAGCAAGAAAGAACAGGGCGAAACCGGTGAACACCTGCCAGAACCACAGTGTCGTGTCTTCGTGCTGGATCATTCGCATGTGGCCGCGGAAGGTCTTGAACTGGCGGTAGTTGATGGGAAACTTGCGCACGGCAAGCATGGCGTGCGTGACGATAAGCGCGATGACCACCGCGACCACCATCGAAACAATCCATGGATACGACGCGCCGAAGAAAAAATAACCCTCGAAGAACTTGGTGATGGTCCACATGGCGTCCTTGCCGACAAGAATCGACGAAACAAAGAACATGTGGCCCCACATGAACAGCACCAGAACAAAACCCGTGGCGCTTTGGGTCAAGTCCAGCCTGGCTGGCCAGCGGCTCTTGCGCGCGCGGTCAGCAAGTCCTACGCCGGCGATCAGCAGGCTGCTGTGCTTCATCGTGCGATCCTTTTCACCCCGATTTGAGGCGGTGGTCCTTTGAAACCCGCACCCTGCGGGGTGCACAGCCGCGCCCTGGTGCAGGCGGTCGAAATGCGCGACGACAGAAAGCTATCCCGCACCGCGTCGGATAGTCTTGACCTGTGTCAATGTAGCCTCCGGCAATGCGATCAAAATGCGCCAGAAGACGCCTTCCTCGAAATGAACCCACTGCTCATCGCGGGCAGCGGAGCCAAGAGCGCGTCAGGAGAGTGATGATGTTCCAGATTCGCATTCACGGCCGTGGCGGACAAGGCGTCGTATCCGGTGCCGAAATGTTGTCGGTTGCCGCGTTCCTCGAGGGCCGCTACGCACAGGCGTTCCCCAGCTTCGGCTCGGAGCGCATGGGGGCACCGGTCATGGCGTTCTGCCGCATCGACGACAAGGAGATCCGCCTGCGTGAGCCGGTGCTGGAGCCGGACGCATTGATCATCCAGGACCGGACACTCCTGCACCAGGTTGATCTCTTCAATGGCCTGCCCGCGCGAGGGTACATCCTGCTCAACTCGACGAAGAGCTTCGATGAACTGGGGCTCGGCGGATTCGCACGCGGCGTCCAGCAATATCGGATGTGCACGCTCCCAGCCACCGAGCTCGCACTGAAGCATGTCGGCCGCCCGGTGCCGAATGCGGCGCTTCTGGGTGGGTTCGCGGCGATCACCGGCGTGATCACCCTGGCATCGGTCCTTGCGGCGATCCGCCAGAAATTCCCCGCTGCGGTCGCCGAGAAGAATGTCGCCGCCGCCACGGAGGCGTTTGAGCTCGCGGTCAATACCAAGGACACGGTCGATGCTTAAGCAAACGGAAGGTTCGCACGCTGTCGCCGAGGCCGTCGCGCTCTGCCGGCCGCAAGTGATTTGCGCCTATCCGATCACCCCCCAGACGCACATCGTCGAGGGCCTGGGCGAGATGGTCAAGGCCGGCGAACTCGTCAACTGCGAGTTCATCAACGTCGAATCCGAGTTCGCGGCAATGTCGGTGGCGATTGGCGCCTCGGCAGCCGGGGCGCGCAGCTACACCGCCACGAGCAGCCAGGGACTGCTGTTCATGGCGGAAGCCGTGTACAACGCCGCCGGCCTTGGACTGCCGATCGTAATGACAGTCGGAAACCGCGCGATAGGGGCGCCCATCAACATCTGGAACGACCATTCCGACAGCATGTCGATGCGCGATGCCGGCTGGATCCAACTGTATGCGGAAACGAATCAGGAGGCGCTGGACTTGCACATCCAGGCGTTCCGCCTCGCCGAAGAGCTTTCGTGCCCGGTCATGGTCTGTATGGACGGCTTCATCCTGACCCACGCCTACGAACGCGTCGACGTGCCGACGCAGGATCAGGTCGATGCATTCCTTCCGCGATACGAGCCTCGACAGATTCTCGATCCGGCTGACCCGGTGAGCATCGGCGCGTTGGTCGGGCCGGAGGCATTCACCGAAGTGCGCTATCTCGCGCACCACAAACAGCTGCGTGCGCTGGGACTGATTCCGCAACTCGCCGCGGAATTCAATAAGGAATTCGGCCGCAACTCGGGTGGGCTTGTTCGCAGCTACCGCACCGAGGATTCGGAGACGATCGTCGTGGCGCTCGGCTCGCTGAACGGCACCGTGCAGGAAGTCGTCGACGAGATGCGTGCAGGAGGCTCGCGGATTGGCTCGGTTTCCATCTGTTCCTTCCGCCCGTTCCCGCTCGCCGCAGTGCGCGAGGCACTGCAGCACGCGAAGCGCGTCGTGGTGCTGGAAAAATGCCTGGCGGTCGGCTTGGGCGGCATCGTCTCCGATGGAGTGCGCAAGTCCCTGTCCGGCATCGCGCTCAACGGCTACACCGTCATCGCGGGTCTTGGCGGGCGTGCAATTACGCGCCGTTCGCTGACGCGACTGTTTGAGGATGCCGAACGTGACGAGCTCGAGCAGGTGACCTTTCTCGACCTGAACGCCGACGTGATCAGCTACGAGCTGGAACGCGAGAGCAAATCGCGGCGCACTGGCCCCACTGCAGAGGCCATCCTGCGCCGAATCGGAACCGTCGCGTCTGGTATCGCCTGAATCGGAGAGAAGCTTCGTGGAAGAGACGATGATCAAGTTCTATCAAACCGGTACGTTCACAGTCGGCAACCGGCTGCTCAAGGAGGACCAGCGCTCAGTGCAGGCAGACATGCACCGCACGAACTCCCTCAATTCCGGGCACCGTGCCTGTCAGGGCTGCGGCGAAGCCCTGGGCGCCCGCTACGCCATCGATGCGGCGATGCAGGCGACCGGAAACCAGCTGATAGCGGTGAACGCGACCGGCTGCCTGGAGGTTTTCTCCACGCCTTATCCGGAGACTTCGTGGCAGATCCCGTGGATTCACTCGCTGTTCGGCAATGCGGCCGCAGTCGCGTCCGGCGTCGCCGCCGCACAGCGTGTGCTCGGGCGCACGTCGACACGCGTCATCGCGCAGGGCGGTGACGGCGGCACGACCGACATCGGCTTCGGCTGCCTGTCGGGCATGTTCGAACGCAACGACGACGTGCTCTACATCTGTTATGACAACGAGGCGTACATGAACACCGGCGTGCAGCGCTCGAGCGCGACGCCGCCGGCGGCGCGTACCGCCACAACCCCGGCAATGGGGTCTTCCCCGGGCAATGTCTTCGGCACCGGCAAGAACGTCCCGCGCATCGCGATGGCACACCGCATACCTTACGTCGCGACCGCGAGCGTTTCCAATCTTCGCGATCTCGAGCGCAAGGTCAAGTATGCGATGGGAATTCACGGCGCGCGCTACATTCACATCTTCGTGCCATGCCCCCTCGGCTGGGGTTCGGCGTCGGACGACACGATCAAGATCGCGCGCCTGGTAGTCGAGACCGGGCTTTTCCCGCTGTTCGAGGCCCGGGACGGCGAAGTCATGGCGAGTACCCCGATCCGGCACAAAGTCCCCGTGACCGAATACCTCAAGTTGCAAAAACGTTATGCCCATCTGTTCCGCAATCCGCCGGACCTCGATCGGATTGCCCGGATTCAGATGATGGCCGATCGCAATATCGAAGAGTTCGGCTTGCTGCAATAAGAGATCGTCAATGGACAAGCCATTCGCGATTACCCTGGATATCGGGTCGAGCCTCGCCAACAAGACGGGCGCGTGGCGCACCAACCGGCCGCTGTACCTGGATCGCCTGCCGCCGTGCAACCATGCTTGCCCGGCCGGCGAAAATATCCAGGGCTGGCTGTATCACGCTGAGTCCGGCGATTACGAAGCCGCGTGGCGGGCGCTGACGGAAGATAATCCGCTGCCGGCGATCATGGGGCGGGTCTGCTATCACCCTTGCGAGACCTCGTGCAACCGCGGCAAAGTCGATGAGCCGGTGGGCATCAACTCGGTCGAGCGCTTTCTCGGGGACGAGGCCCTGAAACGGGGCTGGACGTTTTCTCCACCCGAAGCCGAGAGCGGCAAGCGCGTGCTCATCGTCGGCGCCGGACCCTCGGGATTGTCCGCGGCGTATCAGCTCCGGCGCTTCGGCCACAGCGTCAAGATCGTCGAGGCGGGTCCGCTTGCCGGCGGGATGATGCGTTTCGGGATTCCAAAATATCGGCTGCCGCGTGACGTGCTCGATGGCGAGGTGCAACGCATCCTCGACATGGGTGTCGAACTGGAACTGAACTCGAAGGTCACGAACATCGTCGATTCGATGAGCGTGGGCCGCTTCGACGCAGCGTTCCTCGCGGTTGGCGCGCATATCGCCAAGCGCGCGTATATTCCCGCGGGCGAAGCCGCGCACATGCTCGATGCGGTATCGGTGCTGCGCAGCATGGAGGGCGAGGAAAAGCCGATGCTGGGCCGTCGCGTGGTCGTGTATGGCGGCGGCAACACTGCGCTCGACGTCGCGCGCACGGCCAAACGGCTGGGCGCGACCGAAGCCATCATCGTCTATCGGCGCACACGCGAAAAGATGCCCGCGCACGACTTTGAAATCGAAGAGGCGTTGCAGGAAGGCGTGTTGATCAAGTGGCTGTCGACGATCAAGAACATGGCCGACGAGGGCACCCTGACCGTCGAAAAGATGGCGCTCGATGCCACGGGCTTCCCGCAGCCAACCGGCGAATTCGAGACCCTGGAGGCCGACTCGCTGGTGCTGGCGCTGGGGCAGGACGTGGATCTTTCGCTGCTCGATGGCGTGCCGGGACTGGCCATCAAGGACGGCACGGTGCAAGTTGGCCGCAACATGATGACCGGCCACGCAGGAATCTTCGCCGGCGGCGACATGGTGCCGTCGGAGCGTACGGTCACCGTCGGCGTCGGTCACGGCAAGAAAGCGGCACGCCATATCGACGCATGGCTCTCCGGCAACACCTACGCACCAGCGCCCAAGCACGAGCTCGCTACGTTCGACATGCTCAACCCCTGGTATTACAGCGATGCGCCCAAGACCATGCGGCCATTGCTCGAGCTCGCCCGCAGGACCTCCACCTTCGACGAGGTTGTGGGGGGTCTTACCGAAGACAACGCGTTGTTCGAGGCACGCCGCTGCATGTCCTGCGGCAACTGCTTCGAGTGCGACAACTGTTACGGGGTGTGCCCCGACAATGCGGTGATCAAACTGGGACCGGGCAAACGGTTCGAGTTCAATTTCGACTATTGCAAGGGCTGCGGCATCTGCGTTTCCGAATGTCCTTGCGGTGCAATCAAAATGGTTCCCGAGACAAACTAGAAACACTCGCGAGCAACTGCCGGCCCCACGGGCCGTAACGCGAGCGATATCCACGAGGAGAATGAGTGATGTTGCAGAAAACTCACGACGATGTAAGGGCGAGCGCGCCCTCCGCGATGCCGGAAGGCATTGCGCTATTGCAGGATCCCGCGCTCAACAAGGGAACGGCGTTCACCGAATCCGAGCGCGATACGCTGCACCTGCGCGGGCTTTTGCCGCCGCACGTCTCCTCTCAAGAGCAGCAGTTGGGGCGCGTGCTCGAGAATTTCCGCCGCAAGTCGAGCGATCTCGAGAAGTACATCAATCTGAGAGCGCTGCACGACCGCAACGAGGCGCTCTTCTTCCGTCTGCTCCTGGATAACCCCGATGAAATGCTCCCTATCGTCTATACGCCGACGGTGGGGCTGGCGTGCCAGCGGTACACGCACATCTTTCAACGTCCGCACGGCATCTTCGTCAGCGCGGCTGACCGCGGCCGCGTCGCGGAGGTGCTTGCCAACTGGCCGCGCCGCGACGTGGCGATCATCGTCGTCAGCGACGGCGAGCGCATCCTGGGCTTGGGCGACTTGGGCGCAAACGGGATGGGTATTCCGGTCGGCAAGCTCGCGCTCTACACCGCATGTGCGGGCGTGTCTCCGAACGCCTGCTTGCCGGTGCTTCTCGATGTCGGCACCAACAACTCCGAGCTGCTCGACGATCCTCTCTATATCGGTCTGCATCAGTCGCGCGTGCGTGGCGAGGAATACGACGCCCTGGTCGAAGAGTTTGTGGTCGCTGCCAGCAAGCTTTTCCCAGGGGTAGTGATTCAGTTCGAAGACTTTGCGACCCACAATGCGTTCCGGCTGCTGCGGAAATATCGCGATCGGATCCCGACATTCAACGACGACATCCAGGGGACCGCGGCGGTCGTGCTGTCTGGATTGCTGTCCGCGTTGCGGGTCACCGGCGGCGTGCTCGGTGAGCAGACACTGCTGTTCCAGGGCGCAGGCGAAGCGGCGACAGGCATTGCGGATCTGGTGGTCGAAGCGATGGTCGCGAAAGGGATCGACAAGGCGCAGGCGCGGCGGCGCTGCTGGCTTTTCGACTCGCGCGGTCTGGTCGTCAAGCAACGAAGCGAGCTTGCCGCGCATAAGCAAGCCTACGCGCACGAGCATGCGCCGGCAGGCAGCCTGCTCGAGGCGGTGAAGGCATTGCGGCCGACTGCCATCATCGGCGTCGCTGCAGTAGGAGGTGCCTTTACCGAGGACGTCGTGCGCACGATGGCCGCCATCAACAAGCGGCCGATCGTCTTTGCGCTCTCGAACCCGACGTCGAAATCCGAATGCACGGCGACACAAGCGTATCGCTGGTCGGACGGGCGCGCGCTGTTCGCCTGCGGCTCGCCATTCGACCCGGTGACGCTGGATGGCCGAAGCTACGTGCCGCGGCAGGGCAACAATTCGTACATTTTTCCCGGCGTTGGCCTGGGCGTGATCGTTTCCGGGTCGAGTCGCGTGACGGATGAAATGTTCATGGCAGCGGCGCATACGCTCGCCGAGCAGGTCACCGAGGACGACCTAAAACAGGGAAGCCTCTATCCGCCGCTCAAGAACATCCGCGACGTCTCGGCGCATATCGCGGCCGCGGTCGCTGCCATTGCCTACCGTCGAGAGCTGGCGCGCGGACCGGTGCCGGCGGACCTGCTCGGATTGATGAAGTCGAAGATGTACGAACCCCGCTATGCCACGTACGTGGCGGGCTGACGGCAGCTCAATGGCCACGGAACGCGGATAGAAAAATGCGTAAGCAAGGTGAGGCATAATGAGAGAGACTGTTCTGACAATGCTCCGCCACCATCCGTTTGTGGCGGAGTTCGAGCCCAGGCACGTCGAAAAGCTGGCGACGCTAGCGAACGAAAGACGCTTCGACCGGGATCAGATTCTCTTCCGCGAGGGCGACGAGTGCTCGGAGTTCTACCTGATCGTGACCGGACTTGTGGCGCTCGAGATCGCCGCGCCGGGACACACGTTTCGCGTGCAGACGCTGTTCGCGGGCGATGAGTTGGGCTGGTCCGCATTGTTGATGGGCAGAGGCAAGCACTTCCAGGCGCGGACACTGGAGCGCGTGGATGCGTTGGCGTTCGAGGGCACGGAGCTCTTGGACGCATGCAGGGATGACACGCTGTTCGGCTTTACGTTGATGCAACGGCTGCTCGGAGTCGTGGCCGAGCGGCTGCAGGCAACGCGGCTGCAACTGCTGGACATGTACTCTCCGGTGGCGGCGCGGGCGGGAGCCTGACCGGCCTGGATCCTGGCTCTCAAGAAATAGTCGCGCTGCGGCAAGAGCTTTCGTGAACCCGATCGCGATCACGTTGTTGCTCGCGGTCGCGCTCGTGGGGTTCGGCGCGCTCGCGTGGCGCAAGCTCGCCATCGTCGTGAAGCTGGCGCCGGAAGTGCGCTGGGACCATCCGCTGGCGCGCTTTCATACCGTGCTGGTCAAAGGCTTCCTGCAGTCGCGGATGGTCGCGCGGGAATGGAAGCCGGGCCTGATGCACGCTGTGATCTTCCTCGGGTTCATGACGCTCCTCGTGCGCAAAGTGCAGCTACTCGTGATCGGTTACGACGAGACCTTCGTTTATCCCGGGCTGGCCGGCGGAGTGTTCGCGAGCTTCAAGGATCTCGTCGAGTTTGCGGTGCTTGCCGCAGTCGGCTATGCGTTCTGGAGGCGCCTCGCACAGAAACCTGCCCGGCTCGAGCGCAACCGCGAGGCGCTGGTGATCCTGTCGCTGATCGCGGCGATCATGGTCACCGATTTCCTGTTCGACGGCTTCCGCTTCGCGCTCCGAGTGCCGGCCGATACAGGGATCGCACACGAGCGATCGTTCGCCTTCGCCGGCGACGCAATCGCGCGGATGTTTTCAGGACTGTCAAAAGATCAGCTGGCCGCCGGGTACCAAGGATCGTACTGGGCGCAAATGCTGACGGTGCTCACTTTCCTGGTAATCCTGCCCGTCGGCGAGCATTTCCACATCGTCACCGCACTGCCCGCGCTTTTTTTTCGACGTGGCGGGCCGGCCAACCGCGTGCCGGTGCTGGACCTGGAAGCGATCATGAGCGGGAGCGACGCGAGCGAGATGAAAATCGGGGTGCGAACCGCCCGCGATTTGAGCTGGAAGGACGGACTCGATGCGTTTACATGCACCGAATGCGGGCGGTGCAAGGATGCGTGTCCGACCTTTCTGACCGGCAAGCCGCTGGCCCTGAAATGGGTCTACGACAGCCTCAAACAGCATCTTATGGCGCAGCGCGATGCCATCGTTGCCGGCGACGACGCAGCGCTGCCGGCCCTGGTTGGAGGAGTCATCGCGCCGGAGACGCTCTGGGCGTGCACGACGTGCGGCTATTGCGAGGCGGCTTGTCCGATCGAGCTCGAGCACCTGCCACGCTTCTACCGTATGCGCCAGCATCAGGTCCTGATGGAAGGCGCTTTTCCGCACGAGCTGAAGGCCGTGTTCAACGCCTACGACGTGCAGAGCAATCCCTGGGGGCTGCCGGCCGATACACGCGGGAACTGGGCGAACGGGCTTAACGTCCCCATTGTGCAAACGCCCGAAGACGCCCAGGTCCTGGACTATCTGTTCTACGTCGGCTCGGCGGAGTCGTTCGATCCGCGGGCGCAAAAGATCGCGGTCGCGTTTGTCAAGATCCTCAGGTATGCCGGGATACGGTTCGGGATTCTGGGCGCGCGGGAGACGTCGACCGGGGAGTGCGTGCGCCGTGCGGGCAACGAAATGCTGTTCCAGCAGCTTGCGCGGGCGCTGGTGGAGACCTTGAACGGCTTGGGCGTGACGCGCATCGTGACCTGCGATCCGCACGCTTTCAATACGCTCAAGAACGAGTATCCCGAATTCGGCGGGCACTACCAAGTCGTGCACCACACCCAGCTCATCGCGAGCCTCATCGCCGAGGGCCGAGTCCGCGTCGACCGGGCCTTCGAGCGCGTCATCTATCACGAGCCGTGCTACCTCGCCCGGCACAACGGCGAGTACGAGGCGCCGCGCGCGATCATCGCGCAGCTGACGCGCGATGCTCCGCTCGAGTTCGAGCTCCGCCGCGAAAAGTCGATGTGCTGCGGAGCCGGAGGCGCGAGAATGTGGATGGAAGAAAAGCTCGGCCGCCGCATCAACGTCGTGCGCGTCGAGCAGGCGTTGCCGCAGCAGCCGAGCGTGATCGCGACGGCCTGTCCCTATTGCGCGACCATGATGAGCGACGGCTCGAAGGCGCTCGGGCGCGAACCGGAAATCGCAACGCGCGACATCGCCGAGCTGGTCGCCGACGCGCTTACAGCAGATCGATCAGCCACCCGGGAAACACCGCCAGCAGGATCGCCGCCAGCAGGCAGATGAGACTCGCGCCCAGCGCCAGGCGTCCGGGCGATCCCTGCACGGCGGTCGGCTCCTCCGCGCTCATGAACAGGTATTGGATGACGCGCAGATAGAAGTAGATGCCGAGGTAGCTTCCAACCAGGCCCAGGACCGCATAAAGCGTGAATCCGGCGGCGATCACGTTCTTGAAGATGAGGAACTTGGCGACGAACCCGGGGAACGGCGGAATGCCCGCCAGCGAGAGCATGGCGATGCCGATCATCAGCGCGGCGAACGGGTCGCGATGGAACAGTCCTTTGAGGTTGTCCATGCGATCGCGGGCTGCGTCGTCGGGGTTCTGCGGAAGCGCTGCGAACGCCAGCAAGTTCATCAGCCCGTACACCAGCACGTAAAAAGCTACGGCTTGGAACCGGCCCGGGCCCGCGCCCAGGAAGGCATAGAAGAGGTAGCCGGCGTGAGCGATGGACGAGTAGGCGATCATGCGGCGGAAGCTCTGCTGCCGCATCGCCGCCAGGTTGCCCCAGACGATCGAGACGAGCGGCAGGATAGCGAGCAGGTCGGCCATCGGCGGCGACAACGACGCGTTGCCAAACAGGCGTACCGCGGCCAGCACCACCCCGGCCTTGATGATCGTGGCCATGTACGCGGTCACAGGGACTGCTGCAGCTTCGTAGGCGTCCGGGGCCCAGGCGTGGAAGGGAACGATCGCGGCCTTGAGGAAGAACGCGACGACTATCAGCACGACGGCCACGCTGGGCATGGTGTCGGGCGAACTCAATGCGTCAGAGAACACGGAGAGTGCCAGCGATCCGCTGCTGCCGTAGAGCAGCGAGACGCCCATCAGCAGCGTAGCGGTCGCGGTGCCGCCCAGAACCAAATACTTCAGCGCCGCTTCGGCGCTCTCCGGGCGCCGGAATGCGAGCGGCACTAACGCGTACACCGGCAGCGACATCAGCTCGAGTCCGAGGAACAGCGTGAGAAAACTGTCCGCGGACAGCAGCAGGCAGACGCCATACAGCGACGACAGGAGCAGGACCGGAAATGCGCGCTGCCCGGATTCATCACGCGCTATGAGCAGCACGGGAACGGCGAGCGCGAGGACGATCGCCTTGCCGAGCGCGGCCATCGGATCCATGGAGTATTGCCCCGGAAACGGCGCGGAGGCGTAGCCGACGAACGAAAGCCAAAGCGCGGCTGCGGTGGCCGCCGTTACCACGAGCAGCGACACCGTGAATGCGCCACGCGGCCGGCTCGGAGCGATCTCGAGGCCGAGGATCACGACGATGCCGGCGAGCAGGAGATGCTCCGGAAGCATTGCGATGAAAATCGTCAACGCGCTCATCGTGCGCTTTCGATGCTTGTCGCCGCGTTCGCAACGGGCAGTGGGTCAAGCGGAGCCGGCGGCGTCGTGATCGGACGGGACGCCATCCGTACTCCTGTTCGATCGGTGCTTACCAAGCGCTGGTATTGCCGCGCCGCCAGTTCGGTCTTGCGCATCGGTTCATCAGGAAACAATCCCAGCGCGAACACCGCGACGACGATCGACGCGAGAATGGCTTTCTCCCGCAGGTTCAGATCGATCAGCGGCAGATGCGGCGCCTTCACCGCGCCGAACAGAAAGCGCTGCGCGAACCACAGCATGTAGAGCGCGCCGAGCACGACGCCGGCGACCGCGCTCGCGCTTACGATCAGCGGGTAGGCAGCGCCCTGTACATACTGCGGCCACGCCGCCCTGAACGCGCCCAGCAGCACCAGGAATTCGCCGGTGAATCCGCTCGTCGTCGGCAGTCCGATCGCCGCCAGCGTGAGCACCATGAAGAACACCGAATACACAGGCAGCAGCTTGGCCAAACCACCGTACGCGGCCAGGTTGCGGGTGTGGCAACGTTCGTAGACCATCCCGACCATCAGGAAGAGCCCGCCGGCGACCAGCCCGTGACTCACCATTTGCATCACCGCGCCCTGGATGCCGAGCAGGTCGAGGCTGATGAGCCCGAGCATTACGTAGCCTAGATGACTGATCGAGGAGTAGGCGATGATCTTCTTGATATCGGTCTGCACCAGCGCCAGGCAGGCACCGTAGATGATGCTCACCACCGCGAGCGTCCCGAATACGGGCGCGAGCAGCCGCGTGGCGTCCGGGAACAGAGGAAAGGCGAGCTTCATGAAGCCGTACGTCCCCATTTTGAGCAGGACGCCGGCAAGGATCACCGAGCCCGCGGTCGGCGCTTCGACATGCGCGTCCGGGAGCCAGGTGTGCAGCGGCACGATCGGCACCTTGATCGCGAAGGACAGCGCGAAGGCGGCGAGCAGCACAGTTTGCACGTGCAGGGGAAGCTCGGATCGATACAGGTCGGCGAAGGCGAACGACGTCACGCCGGTCGTCGCATTCAGGGAATAGACGAGGTAGATCACCGCGGCGAGCATCAGGATGCTCCCGAATGCGGTGTACAGCACGAACTTCAGCGTCGCATAGATGCGTCGCTCTCCGCCCCAAATGCCGATGATGAGGAACAGCGGTATCAGCATCGCCTCCCAGAACAGATAGAACAGGAAAAGGTCTTGGGCGACGAACGTGCCCAGCATCGCGAACTGCAGCGCGAACACCATCGCGTAGAAGAGCTTCACGTCCTTCTGGATGGCGGTGAACGCGCCCGCCACGACCAGCGGGCCGAGGAACGCGGTCAGCAGGACGAGCAGCAGATTGTAGCCATCGAGGCCGATCTGGTAGTACACGCCCCAGGACGCGATCCAGGGCAGGCGAGTCTCGAACTGCAAGCCTTCCGCGGAGGCGTCGAAGCGCGCATAAAGCCACGCGGTCAGCGCGAATTGCACGAGCATTACAGCGAGCGACAGCCGCCGCACAGACTCATCCTGCCGTGCGGGCAACGCGATGATCGCCGCGATGCCGGCAAGCGGCAGGTACAAAACAACGTTAAGGAGTACGGCGTCAGCCATGGCGCCAGGTCCACGCGAGCGAGGCGATGATCCCGACGAGAACGAGCAGCGCGTACAGGTGCAGGTTGCCGTTCTGCACACGGCTCAAGCCCCCGGCGGTGCGCCGGCCGAGCGCCGCGAGGCCGTGCAGCGAGCCGTCGAAGAGCTTCTGGTCGCCGAGCCTCAGGAAAACGCGATCGGAAATCCAGTACAACGGACGCCCGATCAACCAGTCATACGCCTCGTCGACGTAGTATTTGCCGGAGAGCACGCGGTGCAGTGTCGGGAAGCGGCGGCGCAGGCGTTCGGCGCGATCGGCGTTGCCGCCAAACAGATACGCGGCCGCGCCGAGTCCGCCAATGGCGAGAACGATCGAGACAATGACCAGCGGCGTCTCGAAGTGTTCCAGCTCGGGAACCACTTCCGGCAGCGGTAGCAGCGGCGCTAGGAAATGTGGCAGCGCCAGAAAGCCCCCTATCGCGGACAGGATCGCCAGCGCGATCAGGATGCCGGTCATCGACGCAGGTGACTCGTGCACGTGATGCTCGGTTTCCGGGCTCATTCGGGAACGGCCGAAGAAGGTCAGCCACAACAGCCGGAACATGTAAAAGGCTGTCAGCAGCGCGGTCGTCGCGGCCACCGCAAAGAGCAGCGGCGAGCCGCCGCGGCTGCTGGCGAAGGCGAACCAGAGAATCTCATCCTTGGAAAAGAATCCGGCGAGCGGAGGGATGCCGGCGATGGCGGCAGTCGCAACAGTGAAGGTCGCGAAGGTTACGGGGATCCGGCGCGCCAGCCCGCCCATCTTCCGGATGTCCTGCTCACCGCCGAGGGCGTGGATCACGCTGCCAGCGCCGAGGAAGAGGCAGGCCTTGAAAAACGCATGCGTGTAGAGATGAAAGACCGCCACGCCGTACGCCCCGACGCCCAGCGCCACGAACATGAAGCCGAGCTGCGAGATCGTCGAATACGCCAGCACCTTCTTGATGTCCGTCTGTACCACGGCGATCGTGGCGGCGAAGAAGGCGGTAAGCGCACCGATCGCGGCGATCACCGCGCTGGCCTCCGGGGCATGCAGATAAATGCCAGACATGCGCGCAACCAGATACACGCCGGCGGTCACCATGGTTGCCGCGTGGATCAGCGCGGAAACTGGCGTCGGGCCGGCCATGGCGTCCGGCAACCAGACGTGCAGCGGAATCTGCGCCGACTTGCCCGACGCGCCGATGAACAACAGGATGCCGACCAGGCTTGCCGACACCGCGGGCGGCGCGCTTCCCATGAATGCGGCATTGATGCGGTCCATGTCCAGCGTGCCGAGCGCGGTATAGAGCAGGAACATGCCGAGCAGGAAGCCGGCATCGCCGATGCGGTTGGTGATGAAGGCCTTCTTGCCGGCGCGGGCCTTGTCCGGGTCCTCGAACCAGAAGCCGATCAGGAGATACGAGGCGAGTCCCACGCCTTCCCAGCCGACGAAAAGGACGAGTAACGACCGGCCCAGCACCAGCAGCAGCATGAAGAATAGAAAGAGGTTCAGGTAGGAAAAGTAGCGGGCGTAGCTCGCGTCGTCCTTCATGTAGCCGATCGAGTAGACGTGAATGAGCGAGCCGACGCCGGTCACGATCAGCACCATCACCGCGCTCAAGCGGTCGAAATAAAAGGCGACCTCGAACGAGCTGCCGCCTACGACGGACCAGCTGTAGACGATGTCGACCAGGGGCGCTCCACCTCCCGCCTGCAGGTCCAGGAAACATTTCACCGTCACCAGAAAGGCCAGGATCGGCAGGCCGCAGCCGATCGCGGAGACGAACCGTGTGCCGAGCCGGTTGCCGCCGAGGCCGTTTAGCAGGAACCCTGCCAGCGGCAGAAGGACGATCACGGTAAGCGGGTGGCTCACCGGCTATCCTTTGAGGTCGGCGTAGGCGTCCAGGTCGAGCACATTCTTGCGGTGCACGAGCAGGAGCACGATGGGAATGGCGATGGCGATTTCGGCCGTCGCGACGACGAAGATCAGAAAGACGAGCACCGCCCCGGCCGCGGTCGCCGTCTGCTGCGCGAAGGTCACCAGGCTCAGGCTCACCCCGTTGAGCATCAGCTCCATGCACATCAGCATCACGAGCACGTTGCGGCGGACGATGACGCCCAGTAGCCCCAGCGCGAACAGCGTCGCGGAGGTCGCGATGAGCATCTGCACCTTATCCACGATGCCTTCGTCCGACCTCGAGCACGGCCAGCGCCGCCACCACCGCGGCGACCAGCAGCACCGAAACGAGCTCGAAATGCAACCAGTACTCGTTCAGGAATTCGGCCGAGAAATGCTTCAAGGCGAAGAGTGTGCCGCCGGCCGCGCCGGTGGGCTCGGGCAGCGCACGCCACAATCCGTGGGCGAGGATGGCGAGGAACAGCAGCGCAGCCGCGATTCCGGGCAGCAGCAGCGACGAAAAGCGGCGCGTAAAGGAACGGTCGCGCACGTCTAGCAGCATGATCGCGTAGACCATGAACACCATGACCGCGCCGACATAGATGAGCACCTGGAACACCGCGATCACGTGCACGCCGAGCAGCGCATAGACGCCGGCGAGCGAAAGCATGGTGGCGGTGAGCGCCAGCGCGACACGCATCGGGTGGCGCAGCACCAGCATCAAGAGGGCGGCGACGAGCGCCGTGCCGGCGAAGAGCCAGAGGAGCACGGTCTCGATCATGCTGGTCCCTTCGTCCTGTCAGCACCGCCTTTCGCGGTGTTTTCGGTACCGGCCTTCGCCGGATAGGGCTTCGCGACATCGCGTTGCGGGTTCCAGTTGAGCAGCTCCGGGAGCGATAGCCACAGATGTTGACGATCGTAGGTCGGCAGGTTAGGCACTTCCTTCACCATGCGGATCGCGTCCTCGGGGCAGGCCTCGACGCACAACCCGCAGAAGATGCAGCGCGAATAGTCGATCTCGAAGCGCGCAGGATATTTCGGGTGTACCGGGTCGTCCGGATCGAAGGCCGCCTCGATCTCGATGACCTTGGCCGGGCACACCGTTGCGCACATGTTGCAGGCGATGCATTGAGGCCGACCGTCGGGGCGTTGCGTCAGCACGTGCTTGCCGCGGTTACCGGCCGCGTAGTCGGCCCGCGTTTCCTCGGGGTAATAGGTCGTGAGCGCCCCTTTGCGGAACGTCATCCAGTGCCACATGTTGGTGAGGAACACGCCGCCGGTGATGCCCAAGCCGCGCAGGATCTCCGGCAGGTACGCCCGCTCCCACCACGACATGGTGGGCCGGTTCCAGTATTGCTTGCGCGCGTAGGGCTTCATGTTCGGGTGACGCCTCAGGCGTGCAGCGCCCAGACGACTACGGCGGTCACCGTCAGGTTGGCCAGCGCCAACGGGAACATGAATTTCCAGGCGAAGCGCAGCAGCTGGTCCCAGCGAAAGCGCGGCAGCGTCCAGCGCACGAGGATCTGGAAGCTGGACATGAGCAGCATCTTGACCAGGAACACGACGAGCTGGATCACCACGATCGCCGCATGGCCGATCGGCACCGCGTGATTTCCCGGCAGTACAAAACCCTCGTCGGTCATGAACGGCAGGTTGTAGCCGCCGAGGAAGAGCGTGGTGAACAGCGCACCGATGATCGCGATCTCGATGAACTCGGCGAACATGAACAGCCCCATCTTCATCGCGCTGTACTCGGTGTAATAGCCGGCGATGAGTTCCGACTCCGCCTCCGGGAGGTCGAAAGGAATCCGCTTGTTCTCCGCGATCGCCGCGGTCAGGAAGAGGATCGCCGCGAAGGGCTGAAGAAAGATTCCCCACGCGGGCAGAAAGCCCAGCAGCACGCCCGACTGCTGCTGGGCGATGGCGTTCATGTCGACGGTGCCGTAAATGAGGATAAGCCCCAGCACCGTGAGACCCATGATCAGCTCGTAGGAGATCATCTGCGAGCCGGCACGCAGCGCGCCCAGCAGAGAGAACTTGTTGGACGAGGACCAGCCGGCGAGCATGGTGCCGATGATCGTCAGTCCGCCAAACGCAAAGACGACCAGGAGTCCGGCATCGACGCGCGCGATCTGCATCGGA
Organism: Casimicrobiaceae bacterium; assembly: GCA_036491495.1. GTDB lineage: Bacteria > Pseudomonadota > Gammaproteobacteria > Burkholderiales > Casimicrobiaceae > PALSA-1003. Next base: position 20,880 of record DASXBW010000081.1, on the reverse strand, counting down.
TAGGATCTGTCGCCGAACCAGGCGGAGAGCGAGGGCACGCTTTGCAGCAGCTTGCCCGGTACGAGCGTGCCACCGAAGGGAATGACCGCGAACACCAGCAACACCGGCGTGAACACCACCCAGGGTGCGAGGGCGTAGGCGACGCGGTCGTAGGAATCGGGCTTCCAGTCCTCCTTCAGCATCATCTTGATACCGTCGGCGAGGCCGTGGAACAGGCCCAACCACACGAGCTTGACCTGGGTGAACGGAATGCGCACGTACGCACGATTGGCGCCGATGCGATCGGACATGATGGCGGCCTGCTTGCGCTCGACCCAGGTGAGAACGGTGCCGAACAAGAGCAGCACCGCCACCGCGTAGCCGATGAAGACGAGGTAGACGACCAGATCCTGCATCATGCGTGTGCGCTTTCGATCGCGGCGAACAGCGTCTCGGCGTCGGCGACCGACGCCTTCTTCGGGAAGCAGGGCTCGAACGCGCTCACCACCCCCTGGAAGTTGGTGTAGTGGCCGCGACGCTCGGTCTGAATGCTGATCGGAATGAACACGTCGGCGTGTCCGTTCTCCGGCTGCAGATAGGCATTGAGGAAGATGATCTTTGCCCGGGCCGGGAGGCGGGCGAAGTCGAAGCCCTCGCCCCAGATCAGGACCAGGTCGGTATCCTCGGCGAATGCGTGAGCGCCGTCGTCGTGCTGCGGGAACAACCCGCGGGCCGTGGCGGTGTTGGGATTCTTGTCCGCGCGGATGAGCAGGTCGTCGTCGAGCCGCTCGCCCGGCTGCGGTGCCCAATCCTGCTTGACCAAAGCGGTGAAGCGTCCGCCCAGCGCCTGCTTGAACGCGGCGAGCTCTTCGTTGGAGCCCCAGCTCGACACCAGCGCGACGGGGTGCCTGGCGCCGTCGATCAAGCGCCGGGCGGCCGCGAGCGCCGTCGGCAATTCAATGGCGGCGCCTTTCTGCATCGCCTGCTCCGCGCGCGGGCGCTCGAAGATCTGCGCGAGGTCGCGCCCCTTGTTGCAGATCCACGGTCCGTTGACTTGCGGATTCTCGAGCGGGGTCACGCGCTCGATCCTGGTATTCTGGCGCGGGTCAAGCGCGTTGAGCTTCCATTCGGGCTTGCGGTGCCAGATCTGCACGGTGCAACCGCGCGCGCAGCCGGGACAGACCGAGGGAGTCGGCTTGAGATACCAGATCCGTGCCTTGTACAGGAACGGGCGCGAGAGCAGCGCGCCCACCGGACAGAGGTCGATGATGTTGTCCGAGTACGGGTCGGCGTCGAGAGGTCGGTCTTCAGCGGCACGCACCAGCGACGCATCGCCGCGTTGAACGATTCCGAGCGCGTTGGACTTCGATATCTCGCGGGTAAAGCGCACACAACGCGAGCACAGGATGCAGCGCTCGTTGTCGAGCACGATGCGCTCGGAAAGCGGATGGAACTTGGTCGAGCGCAGCTTCGCGTCGTGGGATACCGACGGCGCGCCGTTGTATTGGTAGTGGTAGTCCTGGAGCCTGCACTCGCCGGCCTTGTCGCAGATGCCGCAGTCGACCGGGTGGTTGAGCGTCATGAGCTGCATGATCGACTTGCGGTATGCCTTCACCGCGTCGGAGTCGGTGAGCACGCGCAACCCCTCGCTGACCGGCATGTTGCAGGCGATCTCGACCCAGCTGCGACCCTCGATCTGGACACAGCAGATGCGGCAGTTGCCGGCCACCGACAACTCGGGGTGCCAGCAGAAATACGGGATGTAGAATCCGTGGGCGATCGCCGCCTGCATGACGCTCTGGTCACGCTCGGCCTGAATCGATTGGCCGTTTATGAAGATCTCTGGCATTCCAGCGTTCCATTGAATCGCGAGCGCTTGCGTTCGATGAAATACTCGAACTCGTCCCGGAATTTGTTCAGGATGCCGCTCGTCGCGTAGCCGGCGGCATCGCCCATCCCGCAGATCGTCGTGCCATCGTTCCACGCCGAGATCTGGTACAGGCGCTCGATGTCCTCGGGTCGACCCTCGCCGGCGACGATGCGGTCGATGATGCGATGAAGCCAGCCCATGCCCTCGCGGCAGGGCGTGCATTGACCACAGGACTCGTGATGGTAGAAGCGCAGCAGCACCTGCAGCAGACGAACCATGCAGGTGCCGTCGGCGATGACGATCATGCCGCCCGAGCCCATCGAAGAGCCCGCAGCTGCGAGCGACTGATTATCGAGGTTCAGGGGCTCGATCTCCTTGGCGGTCAGCACCTTGGTCGAGATGCCGCCCGGAATGATCCCCTTGAGCGCCCGTCCGCCGAGGACACCTCCGCAATCATCAAAGATGAACTTGGCGAAAGGGTAGCCGATCTCGATCTCGTAGACGCCCGGGCGCTCGATGTGGCCGGAAATCGAAATGAGGCGCGTCCCGGGATCCTTGGCGGTGCCTACTTTCTTGAACGCTTCGCCGCCATGCTCGATGATCCAGGCGATGTTGGAAAGCGTCTCGACGTTGTTGATGACGGTAGGCTTCTGATACAGACCGCGCACGGTCAGGCGCGGCGGGCGATTGCGCGGGTAACCCCGCTTGCCCTCGATCGAGGTAATCAGCGCCGACGCCTCGCCGCAGACGTAGGATCCCGCGCCGCGATAGATCACCAGGTCGCACGCGAACTCGGTGCCCAGAATGTGCTCGCCAAAGTACCCGGCTTGGTACGCCTCTTCCAGCGCTCCCGCGAGACGGCGGTAGGGGCCGTCGAACTCGCCGCGAATGTAGACGAAGGCATTGCGGACCTGCAGCGCGTACGCGGCGATCAGCATCGATTCGAGCAGCAGGTGCGGTGCGTATTCAAGAATCCAGCGGTCCTTGAACGTGCCCGGTTCGCCCTCGTCAGCATTGGCGCAGAGGTAGTGCGGCTGGCCGTCGTTCGGGTGCACGACCGCCCATTTGCGGCCCATGGGGAAGGCGGCGCCGCCGCGACCCTGAATGCCAGAAGCGGTCACCTCCGCGGCGACCTGCTGCTGTGTCATCTGTCGCAGCGCCTTCTCGAGCGAGCCGTAGCCGCCGCGCGCACGGTACTCCCCGAGCGTGTGCGAGGTCGCGGTGACCGGGAAGGTCATCAGCAGCTTGGTGGTCGCCATGTCAGGGCAGCGTCCGGAGCAGGGCGTCGATCTTTTCCGGCGTCATGCTCTCGTGGTAGGCGTCATCGATCATCAGCACCGGCGCGGTCCCGCAGGCGGCCAGGCACTCGACGGTGGACAACGTGTAGCGACCGTCGGCGGTCGTTTGCCCCGGGGCGATGCCGAGTTTCTTGGTCAGGTGATCGAGAATCCGCTCCGCACCCAGCAGCGAGCACGACACGTTGCGGCAGGCCTGGATGTGGCAACGACCGATCGGCGTGCGCCGGAATTGGCCGTAGAAGCTTAAGACTTCCTCGATCTGGATGCGCGGAACGCCGAGATACTCGACCAGCGCATCGATGTCACTGTCGGCCACATAGCCGCGGTCTTCCTGGATGCGGCGCAGGCACGGCAACACGAACGATGATTCAAAGCCGGCCGGATAGCGCGCGCGCAGCTTCTCGAATTCGGGAATCAGGTGCTTCATCGATCGCTCATCGATCACTTATCTGTCACATTCCCCGCCGATCATGTTGACCGACCCGAAAGTCGGAATGATGTCGGCGAGTTGGTAACCCTCGAGCAGGCGCTGCACGCCGCCCATGTGAACGAAGCTCGGGGAACGCACGTGGAACTTGTACGGCGTTCCCCCGCCCGTGCTGACCAAATAGAAGCCGAGCTCGCCGTTGGGTGCTTCGTGCGCCGTGTAGACCTCGCCCGCGGGCACGTCCGGCCCGTCCATGATCAGCTTGAAGTGGTTGATCAGCGACTCGATTTCCGTGTAGACGAGATGCTTCTCCGGGAGCGTGCAGCGGCGGTCGTCGACATTGATCGGGCCCTCCGGCAGCAAGTCCATCAGCTGCCGGATCATGTACACCGACTCGTCCATCTCCCGCATGCGCACATAGTAGCGGTCGTAGTTGTCGCCCTTGATGCCGACCGGGACGTCGAAATCCAGCTCGCCGTACGCAAGGTAAGGGGCGTCCTTGCGCAGGTCGATCGCCGCTCCGGTCGAGCGCAGGATCGGCCCGGTGAAGCCCCAGTTGATCGCGTCGGCGGTCGAAATCACACCGATGTTGCGGGTGCGATCGATGAAGATGCGGTTGCGGTCCATGAGCCCGTGAATGCGTCCTACGAATACCTCGTACTGGTCGAGGATCTCTCCGAGGCGCTTGAGCCAGCCCGCGGGCAAATCGCGGGCCAGCCCGCCGATGCGGCCGTAGGTGTAAGTGACGCGCGCGCCGGTCAGCTCCGCGAGGTGCTCGTAAACGTAATCGCGGATCATCACCAGGTAGAGGAAGGCCGTCATCGCCCCGAGCTCCATCAGTGACGCCGCCACGCAGGTGAGGTGGTCCGCGATTCGTGAATATTCCGAGAGCAGGGTGCGCACGTACCGGCAACGCGGCGTGATTTGGACTTCCAGCAGCGTCTCGACCGCTTCGCAATAGGCGAAGTCGTTGATGAGGCCGGAGCAGTAGTTGAGCCGGTCGACGTAGGGGATGAGGTTGTGCCAGGTATGGTCTTCGCACTCCTTTTCGAAGCCGCGGTGCAGGTACCCGCAGTGCACGTCGACGCGCTGCACTTTCTCGCCGTCCAGCGCGGCGATCACCTGTATCGTGCCGTGGGTGGCCGGGTGCGAAGGGCCGATGTTGACGATGACCGCGTCATCGCGCTCGCCGCGCTCGAACGCGGGGCGGACGGGGTTGGGCAGCGTGGCTTTCACTCGGGTGTCCAACGTCGTCCTCGTCACGTCCGGTAGGGCACGAGTGGCTGCTCCTGCAGCTTCGGGTAGTCCTTGCGCAGCGGATGGCCGACGAAGCCCTCGTAGAGCAGAATCGGGCGCAGGTCGGGATTGCCGCGAAAGACGATGCCGTACATGTCGTGGCATTCGCGTTCCATGAAGTTCGCCGAGCCGTAGAGCGAGATCAGCGAGTCCACCATGGGCTCCTCTTCCGGGACGCGCGTCTTCAGCCGGACGCGGATCAAGTGGGTGGTGGAGTAGAAGTGATAGACGACATCCAAGCGCGGCGTCCGCTTCGGCCAGTCGACCGCAGTGACGTCCAGGAAAAGATCGAACGCGAACTCCGACTTGAGGCGGCGCACAGTGCCGAGCAGATCGGCGGGAGGGACCACGATCACGAGCATGCCGTGGGACAGGCTCGCTTCGCCGCCCACGGGGACGAGCTGCTGCTGCATCGGAGCGAGGATCGCTGCGGCCATGATCAGAAGGTCTCGGTGATGATCGGATGCCGCGCTCCCGCGATCCTGTCCTGCAGCTTCATGATCGCGTCGATGACCGTCTCCGGCCGCGGCGGGCATCCGGGAACATAGATGTCGACCGGGATGATCTTGTCGATGCCGGCCACGGCGGCATAGTTCTGGTAGAAGCCGCCGCTGGTGGCGCATGCGCCGAAAGCCATCACCCACTTCGGCTCGCACATTTGTTCGTAAACCCTCAGAAGGACCGGCGCCTGCTTGTGCGTCAATGTGCCGACGACCATCAGCAGGTCGGACTGGCGCGGCGAAAACCGCGGCAGCGCGGCGCCGAAGCGGTCGGTGTCGTAAGGCGTGGAGCTCACCGCCATGAACTCCATCGCGCAGCAAGCGGTGACGAAGGGATACGGAAACAGCGAAAACTTGCGCGCCCAGCCGACGAACTCGTCCTTCTTGGTGGAGAAATATTCGAAAGCGGCGGACGGCGCGTGTGCCTGACGGATCGGGATCGTGGTCCGCTTCATGGCTATTCCGTCACCATGTCCAGAAGCCGCGCCTGATACACGTACAGCAGGATCAGGACGAGGAGGAAGGCGAAGATGAAGAAGGTGAACAGCATGAAGCCGGTGAGTGGCTGCGCGCCGAGCGCCCAGATGAAAAGGAACACGGTCTCCAGATCGAAGAGCATGAACGCGATGGCGACGCCGTAGTACTTGATCGGCACCGCCTTCGTGTTCTGCGTGTCGACCGGCGTGGCGCCGCACTCGAAGGGCTCCATCTTCAACGCCGATGCGACGGGCTTGGGGCCAAGGTATCGGTTCATCACCAGCGTGACGAAAACGAAGCCCAGGATCGCCAGCAGGTACAGGAGGAAGACGATGTATGGATTCATTGCATGATCCTTCTCGGGAGCTACAGTAAGCGTCCCGCCGCCGCGTCCGTTTGACCTAAGTCAACGGGACACGCGGATTCCCGACCCGTTGCCGATCGGATAAGGTGATCGGCGGCCCGGCGCATTTGCATGACATAGATCAATCGCGGCGGGTGGTCTCGAAGGTAAGTTACGCCGACGAGCCACGTTCCGAGGCCGCCAAGCAAACTTGGAGGAAAAACGATGCCCTGGTCACAAGTCTACGATCCGCTTGGCAACCCGGTGCTTTCCACGATCATTGCGGCGTTGCCGATCGTCGTGCTGCTGGGTGGCCTCGCGTTCTTCCATATCAAGGCGCACTGGGCGGCGATTCTCGGACTCATCGTCGCCTTGGTGGTCGCCATATTCGCCTACGGCATGCCGGTAGAGATGGCCGGCAAATCGGCGCTCTACGGCGCGCTATTCGGATTGCTTCCGATCGGCTGGATCGTGCTCAATGTCATTTTCATGTACCAACTGACCAACGAAGTCGGGCTGTTCGATGTGCTGCAGAAGAGCATCACCGGCATCACGACCGACCGCCGCCTGCAGCTGTTGCTGGTTTCGTTTTGCTTTGGCGCCTTCTTCGAAGGCGCCGCGGGTTTCGGCACGCCGGTTGCCGTGACCGCTGCGATCATGATGGGGCTCGGATTCAAGCCGCTCGCCGCGGCCGGGCTCTCCTTGATTGCCAATACGGCACCGGTGGCCTATGGCGCGCTCGGCACCCCGATCGTCGTGCTGGCGGCGGTCACCGGACTCGATCTGCAGGCGTTGAGCGGAATGGTCGGACGGCAGCTGCCGTTCTTTTCCGTGCTGGTGCCGTTCTGGCTGATCTGGGCCTTTGTCGGCTTCCGGCGGATGATCGAAATCTGGCCGGCGATTCTGGTGGCGGGTGTCTCCTTCGCGGTGCCGCAATTCCTGGTATCGAACTATCACGGGCCGTGGCTCGTCGATGTCATTGCGGCGATCTGCTCGATGGGCGCGCTGACACTGTTCCTCAAGATCTGGCATCCGAAGCAGGTCTGGACCAGCACGTCGCGCGAAGGCACGACGGTGTCGTACGCAGAGGCGGAGGCGAGTGCCGTGCGGCACGGCTTCACACGCGCGCAAGTCATGAAGGCCTGGACACCGTGGGCGATCCTCAGCGTGCTGGTCTTCTTGTGGGGCCTCCCGCAAATGAAGAATCTGCTCAACGCGCTCTCGGCGCCCAAGTTTGCGATCGACGGCTTGCATAACCTGGTGGTGCGCATGCCGCCGGTAGTGCCGAAGCCCACGCCCGAAGCCGCGGTGTACGTGCTGAACTGGATGTCGGCGACCGGATCCGGAATTCTGCTTGCCGCGATCATTGCCGGCATCGTGATGGGGACCACCATCCCGAAAATGATTCAAGTCTATGGCAAGACGCTGAAGCTCGTTCGTTTCTCGCTGCTCACGATCGCCGCAATGCTGGCGCTCGGCTTTACCACCAAAGGGGGAGGACTGGATTCGACGCTAGGCCTGGCCTTCGCGCATGCGGGCTGGTTGTATCCGTTTTTCGGGACGATGCTGGGATGGCTGGGCGTAGCGCTCACCGGCTCCGACACGTCGTCGAACGTCCTCTTCGGCAATCTGCAGAAGATCTCCGCCGAGCAGCTCGGATTGTCACCGGTGTTGATGGCCTCGGCGAACAGCTCGGGCGGCGTCATGGGGAAGATGATCGACGCGCAGAGCATCGTCGTCGCGTCGACCGCGACGCAGTGGTATGGCCACGAAGGCGACATTCTGCGTTACGTGTTCTTCCATAGCCTCGCGCTCGCCGCGTTGATGGGGCTCTTGGTGATGGCGCAGGCGTACCTCTGGCCGTTCAGCGCGCTGGTTTTGCATTGACGGCGACGCTCGCGGGGATAAGCGGAAACACGCCGATGCTGCCGTCGCGCTACCGGGCGTTCGAGCGGACGTTGCAGGCGCCCTATGACGCGCTGTATCGCCTGCTGTTGGCGTACATCCCTGACGATCGGCTGATCACCGATCCGCTGCGCCTCTTGACCTGGGGCACCGACGCCAGCTTTTATCGGCTGGTGCCCCGCCTTGCCGTCGTGGTTGAGAGCGAGGATGAAGTGGTGCGCCTGCTTCGCGACTGCGCGCGCCTTGATACGCCCGTCACCTTCCGCGCCGCGGGCACCAGCCTCTCGGGCCAGGCGATCAGCGACTCCGTGCTGGTGCTGCTCGGGGACAACTGGCGTGGCTGCGACATCGGACCGGCAGCGGAGACCGTCACCCTGCAACCGGGCGTGATCGGTGCTGCTGCGAATAGGCGGCTCGCCCGCTTCAGCCGCAAGATCGGCCCCGATCCGGCTTCGATCGATGCCGCGATGATCGGAGGCATTGCCGCCAACAACGCCAGCGGCATGTGCTGCGGAACGGCGCAGAACAGCTATCACACGCTGGCCGGGCTGCGCGTCGTGCTGGCCAGTGGCACTGTGCTGGACACTCGCGACGCCGCGAGCCGCGCCGCGTTCCCCGAATGCGAACCCGAGGTTTTTCGAGCGCTCGACATGCTCGCGCGTGCGACGCGCGGCAACGAAACACTCGCAGCGCGGATCCGCCACAAGTTCCGTCTGAAGAACACGACCGGCTATAGCCTGAATGCGCTGGTCGACTTCGAGGACCCGATCGACGTGCTCGCGCATCTTATGATCGGCTCCGAAGGCACGCTCGGGTTCATTAGCGAACTCACTTACGTCACCGTCCCGGAATACGCCAACAAGGCGAGCGCGCTGATCCTTTTCGACGACCTCGAGACCGCGTGTCGGGCGGTCACGCTGCTCAAGAGTACGCCCGTTGCCGCCGTCGAACTCGCGGATCGCGCTGCGCTGCGCTCGGTGGAAGGCAAACCCGGACTTCCCGACGGCATAGTCGCGCTCGGTCCGACGGGCGCGGCCTTGCTGGTCGAGACCCGCGCCGGGGACCTGGCTGGGCTCGGCGCGCAGATCAGCGCCATCGAGGCGGCGCTTGCCGGCGTGCGCACCTTCCAACCGGTGCGCTTTTCGACCGACGTAGAGGAGTGCGCTCGGCTCTGGAACGTGCGCAAGGGCATGTTCCCATCGGTGGGCGCGATGCGCGAGGTCGGCACCACCGTGATCATCGAGGACGTCGCTTTCCCGGTACCGCGGCTCGCGGAAGCGACGCTCGATCTACAGCGCCTTCTCACGGAACACGGCTACCCCGACGCAATTATCTTCGGCCACGCGCTCGAGGGGAACCTGCACTTCGTCTTCACCCAGGACTTCAACGTTCCCGCGGAGATCCGGCGCTACCGTGGCTTCATGGAATCGTTGTGCCGAATGGTCGTGGAAAAATACGACGGCTCGCTCAAGGCCGAGCACGGCACCGGCCGCAACATCGCGCCCTTCGTCGAGCTCGAATGGGGCGCCGAAGCCTACGCGATCATGCGTGCGATCAAGCAACTATTCGATCCGAAGGGCCTTCTGAATCCGGGCGTGGTGATCAACGACGATCGCGACGCGCATCTGAAAAATCTGAAGCCGCTGCCTGAGTGCGATCCGATTGTCGACAAGTGCATCGAATGCGGTTTTTGCGAACCCAAGTGTCCGTCGCACAAGCTGACGCTGTCACCGCGCCAGCGTATCGTCGGTTGGCGCGAAATCACCCGTCTCGAGCACCGAGGTGAGTCAGGCGCGCATCTCGAGACAATGCACGCGCTGTACGGCTTCCACGGCATCGACACCTGCGCCGCCTGCGGGCTGTGCGCCACTGCGTGCCCGGTCGGCATCGAGACCGGCGTGCTGATCAAGGCTCTGCGCGGACGTCGCGCGAGTCCGGTCGCGAAGCGTGTTGCGACCGTCGCCGGCGATCATTTCGGGATGGTTGCGAGTGGCGTGCGCGCCGGTCTCGCCGCGGCCAACGCGCTGCGCGGCCTGGTCGGTGCCGGCGTGATGAAGACTTCCCTCGACGGCATGCGCGCCTTCTCCGGGGGCCGGCTGCCGAAGTGGTCACCCGCGCTGCCGCGGGCGGTCAATTTTCGTCCGCGGCACGGTGGCCATTTGAGAAGCTCGGAGCGCATTGTCTATTTTCCCAGCTGCGCCGCCCGCAATATGGGTGCGCAGCGCGGCGACGAGGAAATCGAAGCGTTACCTGTCGTGGCGGAGCGTTTGTTCGCCAAGGCTGGATTCGAGGTCGTCTATCCCGAACGGCTGGGCGATTTGTGTTGCGGCCAGCCGTTCGAGAGCAAGGGGCTCTTCGAGGCCGCCGATCGCAAGTCGGCGGAACTCGAGGCCGTCTTGCGCAGCGCCAGCGAAGATGGACAGCTTCCCATTGTGTTCGACACGAGTCCCTGCGCCTACCGGATGAAGCGATACCTCGCCGGGCGTCTGGCCGTGCAGGACAGCATCGAGTTCGTCCACGATTTGGTCCTGCCGCGGATCGCGATCGAGGCGATCGCCGGGCCGGTGGCAATTCACCCGGTGTGCAGCCTGCGCAAGATGGGTACCGCCGACAAGCTCGCGGCGGTCGCCGCGCGCTGCAGCCGTGACGTGGTGCAGGTGGACGAAGTGCTGTGCTGCGGCTTCGCGGGGGAAAAAGGCTTTAGCCGGCCGGAACTCAATGAGCACGCGCTGCGCCATTTGAAGTCGGCGTTACCGGTGGAGTGCGTGCAGGGCTATTCGTCCAGTCGAACCTGCGAAATCGGCCTGTCGGAGTATTCGGGCTTCCCCTATCGCTCGATCATTTGTCTCGTCGATGCGTGCACGAGCGTGCCCCGAACGCACACACCGGCAATGAACGATGGGGACGAGCATTCGGCGGTCGGACACGCCGACTGAGCGCGAGAAGGCGGCTGCGGGCGTTGGTGGTTCCTTGTGTGAGGATTGGAAATGATGAAAGCCGCTCTGTTCGTGCCTTGTTACGTCGACGCCGTCTTTCCCGAGGTTGCCATTGCGACGCTGGAGCTGCTGGAGCGTCTGGGGGTCGAGGTCGCCTACCCTTTGAATCAGACCTGCTGTGGCCAGCCGATGGCCAACAGCGGATGCCAGGATGACGCGGCCGCGGCCGAGGCGCTTTTTGTGAAGAATTTTGCCGGCTTCGACTACATCGTCGGACCTTCGGGAAGTTGCGTCCACCATATTCGCGAGAACCTGACTGCAATTCCGCAGACCCCGGAAACGGCCAAAGCAAGGCGCAACACCTACGAGCTGGTGGAGTTCCTGCACGACGTGCTAGAGGTGGGCGAGTTTCCCTGGGCCGAGTTTCCACATGCGGTCGGCTTGCACAACGGTTGCGCGTCGTTACGAGCGCTGCGTACCGCCAAGATGTCCGAGATCGAGGAGCCGTTCTTCTCGAAACCGCTCGATCTGCTGAGCAAGGTAAAAGGCATCCGCTTTGTCACGCCGGAGCGGCCCGACGAGTGCTGCGGGTTCGGCGGAACGTTTTCGGTATTCGAGGAGCCGGTCTCGGCCAAAATGGGTTATGACAAGGTGAACGACCATCGGAAGGCCGGCGCGGAGTACATCGTTTCCGCCGACATGTCCTGCATCATGCATCAGAAAGGATGCGCGGAGCGGCTCGGCCTTCCGATCAAGTTCATCCACATCGCGCAGATCCTGAACGGGGCACGGGAATGAGCGCGCCGGGCGTGAGCCGAGTCCCGAAGGGCCGGCGGCACGCGATTGACCGGAGGCCGACGCTGAGTCGATTCGTCCCATCGGGCTCGCTCAAGGAGGCCGAATGAAACGCATCGACCATGCGGAAGCGTCTTCCAAGTTCATCAAGGCCAAGGACCATATCGACTTTCACGACAAGAGATTGTGGGACCTTCGCAAGAAACGCGACCGGGTGAGCGAGCACCTGCCCGAGTGGGAGGAACTGCGCTCATTGGCGTCCGCGATCAAGGAGCACACGCTGACCCATCTTGGCGACTATCTGGAAGAGTTCGAAAGGAACGCGATCGAGAACGGAGCCCAGGTGCATTGGGCCAAGGATGCCGCCGAACACAACCAGATCGTGTTCGACATCATGAGCTCCCGCAACGCGCGCATCCTGGTCAAGGCGAAGTCGATGCTGACCGACGAGTGCGACATGCGGCCCTTTCTCGAGAATCGGGGCATCAAGGTCATGGAGACCGACTTGGGAGAGCGCATTCAGCAGCTCGATGACGAGCCTCCGAGCCACATCGTCGTTCCCGCGGTCCATAAGCTGAGAACCGATGTAGCCAGGGTTTTTTCCGAAACCATCGGCACGGATCCGAAGAACAGCGACGTCCACTATCTCGCGGAGAGCCAGCGCCAGCACACTCGGCCGTACTTTCTCAAGGCCGATGCGGGCATGACCGGAGCCAATTTCGCCGTGGCCGAGACCGGCACGGTAGTGGTCTGCACCAACGAGGGAAACGCGGACTTGAGCGTGAATTTGCCGAAGCTGTATATCGCCTCGATCGGCATCGAAAAGATCATTCCCAAGATCGAGCATCTGGGCGTGTTCGTGCGGATGCTGTCGCGCAGCGCTCTGGGCTCGCCGATCACGCAGCTCACGTCGCATTTCCGTCGCCCGCGCGAGGGTACCGAAATGCACATCGTCCTGGTCGACAATGGCCGCTCGGAGCGGCTCGGCATGGCCGACTTCTGGTACTCGCTCAAATGCATTCGCTGCGGCGCCTGCATGAACACCTGTCCGGTGTACCGGCGTAGCGGCGGCTTGAGCTACGGCGCGACTTATTCGGGACCAATCGGCGTCATCATTGACCCGACGTTCAATCTGCGCAAATACAGCTCGCTGCCCTTCGCCTCGACACTCAACGGGAGCTGCACCAGCGTTTGCCCGGTGAAGATCAACATTCACGAGCAGATCTACAAATGGCGCCAGATCATCGCCGAGCGGCACCAGCTTCCATTTGTAAAACAGGAAGCCATGCGGGTGGCGGGCAAGATCCTAGGCAGTCCGAAGCTCTACCGCGCGGCGGTCGAGACCGCCGGCGCGAGCCTCGAGCATCTCCCGCGGTTCATGATGTACAGCCGCTTGAACGCATGGGGCCGGCAACGCGAAGTTCCAGAGGCGCCGCAGTCTACTTTCCGGCAGTGGTATTTGAAGAATCGGGTCAACCAATGAGCAGCCGAGACGACATCCTCGCGCGGGTGCGGAAGAACCAGCCGCCGCCGCAGCCGCTGCCCGCGGTTCCGGCATTCGATGCGATGGCGGGCACTTTGCTGGAAGACTTCAAGGCTGCCGTCCTGAGGATGGGCGGAAAACTCGCGGGCGCTCCCGCCGATGGCGATCTGGACGCGCTGGTCCGGCGCCTGTTTCCTGACGCGAAGGTGATCTGCTCGGCGACCCCCGAAGTCAAGGGTAATCGTCCCCTCCAAAGCGTGCTGGGCCCGGCCGAGCTGAGCAACGTAGACGTGGGCGTCGTGCGGGCGGTTTATGGGGTCGCGGAGACAGGCTCGCTGTGGCTGACCGAAAAGGAGTTCAAGGTGAACACGCTGGGCTTTCTGGCGCAGCACCTTGTCGTATTGCTGGACCCCGCCCGCATCCTGGAGAACATGCATCACGCTTACCGCGAGCGAGCCCGGTTCGACACGGGGTACGGCGTGTTCATGACCGGGCCGTCGGCTACCGCCGACATCGAAGGCGTATTGATCCACGGCGCGCAGGGTATACGGACGTTGACCGTCGTTGCCGTGGCCCCTTCGCAGCAATTGTCACGCCGATGATCCTTCCAAGAAAGCCGCTAAAGTCTGGCGGCGATGAATTGTGCTACGGCCGCGGCCTACGCCACTAATACTTGCCGTGCTGCTTGTAGATGTAATTGGTGAGCTCTACCGACTGCATCGATAACCGCCGTTGAATCTGATGCACCGTGCGGACAATCGCGCGCATCACGCGATAGACAATCTCGGGATGCGCCGGTAGCAGCGATTCGAGCTTCTCGCGCTCGAGACCGAATACCCGCGTGGAAGCGATCGCGACCAGCGAAGCGTAGTGCCGGGTTCCGTCGAGAAAGCTGAGCTCCCCCGCGAGGTCGCCGGCGCTTAGCGTGAAAAACGTTACCTCCTCGTCTGTCCCAGCATTCTTGACGACGCCGAGGGCGCCGCTGACAATGACATACAGGTGATTGTCGGAGGTTCCTTCCCCGACCAGCACTTCGCCCGGCTGGAGATCGCGAAAGACGAGATGATCCGCGACGGTGCGCATTTGATGGTCAGAAAGCTCGCTCGCCAGTTGGGAGCCACGCAACGCGTTCATGATGGTTGGGTCGGTCATGATATTGCTCCCGAGGTTGGAGTATCCGGAGTGCCGCCAGGCCGCTGCCGGCCGAGCACTTGTTCCGCCCGGTTTGCAAAGGCGTCAACCAGATTGCCTGCAATGCCATCGAAGACCCGGCCGGCGAGCTTGCCAACGAGCGCACCACCAAATTCGTAGCGCAGAGAGAATTCAATTTTACAGCCTGCCGCCAATTCGGTCAGCCCATCGCGTTAAGCGGTACGCACCGGCACGGGGTGAGGCAATTTGCCGCAGGCGAGGGTTTCCTATGTCCGCTAATTTACATACCGCACAGGTAGCGCGGTGCATGGTTGACGCGCCCTTGGGGGCAGATCCTGATGCTATTGCCTGTTGCAATGCGCAAGAGGTTAGTGCCGCCTTGCGTCGCTGCGACGAGGCCCGGAGTACCGCGTATCGGGAATACTAGCTTAAGCACTAGCTCGAACAGGGAGAGACAAACGATGAACGCGCAAGCTTGTTGCGTCCCCGGTGCTCCCGGCTGTTGCACATTGTTGTAGATTGATCTGCGTCAAGCCGACACGCCTGATGGGTCCGTACCATATTCACAACAAGCGGTCAGCGCCGCCACCTTGAGTTGCGGCTACGAGGTGCGGAATATCGCGTGTCAGTAGTACGATCATAAGCACTTGTTCGAACAGGGAGAAACAAACGATGAACGCGCAAAAGATCATCGGTCTGGGTGCTTGGGTCGCATGTTTCTTCGCAACTTCGGTTGCGGCAGCGGAAGATCCGGCGCCACAAGAGACGATGGCGCAGAAGGCGCTGGCACGGGATAAGGTTTGCACCGTCTGCCATAACGAAAGCTGGCGCGTACCCATCCTTTCGCTCTACCAGACGCGCCACGGCAACCGGACGGATCCGCGAGCGCCAAACTGCCAGTCCTGCCATGGATCAAGTGACGCACACCAGAAAGATCCCGGCGGCGCGCATCCGGATGTCGTCTTCGCGACCAACTCGAAGAACGTATCCTCGGCGGAAGAGCGAAGCGGCGCCTGCCTCGGCTGTCACGATTCAAAAGTCCTGCCGCGCGCTCACTGGGCCGGCAGCGAGCATCAAAGCCGCGATGTCGCGTGCAGCAACTGCCACACGACGCATACGCCGCACGACCCGGTCCTGACAAAATTTACTCAGGCGGATGTCTGTTTCGTCTGCCACCAGACTCAACGCGCGCAGATTCACCGCATTTCGACGCATCCGATTCTTGTCGGCAAGGTGGTGTGCTCGGATTGCCATAATCCGCATGGCTCGACCGGACCGAAGCTCCTCGTCAAGAACTCGGTCAACGAAACCTGCTACACCTGTCACGCCGAGAAACGCGGTCCGTTCCTCTGGGAGCACAGCCCCGTTGTCGATGATTGCACGAACTGCCACACGCCTCACGGATCGACCAACACGCCATTGCTGAAGGCGCGGGTGCCCTGGCTGTGTCAGGAATGCCACACCGGAGACCACGGTGCGCAAATCAACAGCGGCGCGAACCTGCCGACCGGAAACGCGACGACGGTCAACGGCCTGCTGCCGCTGGCGAACCAGAGCCCGCGTGCGCAGACCAACGCCCGGGCCTGCTTGAATTGCCACGTGCTGGTCCATGGCTCGAACCATCCGGCGGGCGCCAAGTACCAGCGCTGATCGATTTCGACTCGGGGAGCACCTCATGAAGACAAATAACCGTTGTTTTGCCCTACGGGCGTCGGTTGTGGCGGTGCAGGGCGCGCTGGCTGCGTTTGCTGCTATGTCCACGGTGCAAGCGGCCGAAGGCGACAATGTGGTTCGACAACTAACTCAGCCCACCAACCAGGTCGAGGTCGGTGCCGGTTATGTCAGCCAGGACTCATTCAAGTTCGGCCAATACAACGGGCTTTTCAACAAAGGCTTTTACGGCCTCTTCAATTTCGACGTGCGCAGCCCTGACGCCTACGACAGCGACAGTGCATTGCGCTGGCGTGTCATCGGTACCGATATTGGACTTGATACGCGCAGGCTAACCGCCGAGATCGGGCAGCAGGGGAAGTTTCGCATCAACGTTGGCTTCGATGAATTGCGCAGTAACCGCTCCGACACTTACCAGACTCCCTACCTGGGCGCAGGTTCGAACAATCTGACGTTGCCGGCGAATTGGCTGGTTCCCGTAGTCCCGCAAGTGAACGCAACCAGTGGCAACTTCCGGGCCTTGAATCCGGTGACGGGACTGGCGCCCGCCTTGGTGAACGGCGTCGTGACGCCTCCCACAGCCGCGCAGCAGGCGACCGTCAACAACATCATCGCCGCCGACGTTCCCGCCTTTCACAACGAAGATATCGAAACGACTCGCAAGAAGTATGACGGGGGTTTCAGCTACCAATTCGATCCGCAATGGGAGTTCAAAGTCAGCGCCCGTCATGAGGACCGGACCGGCGCCAAGCTGATGAACATGCTGAGCTTGGCCAACGGTACCGCAACGGTCACGCTCCCCGATCTGATCGACCAGACTACCGACCAATACAACGTGAGCTTGAATTACACCGGGGAAAAAGCTTTCTTGCAGGCGGCGTATTACGGCTCGGTCTTCAAGAACCACGTCGACTCGATGAACTGGCAGAACCCGTTTTTGCCGACGACCATTGCGCACATGAGCAGCGCGCCGAGTAACGATTTTCACCAGTTCACTCTAACGGGTGGTTATCACTTTTCGCCCACCACCAAGCTGGTCCTGTTCGGCTCCTATGCGCGCAACACGCAGAACGATAATTTCTTGAGCGATCCTGGCAACTCGCCGCTGGGCCTTCCGGTGTCGTCGCTGAACGGGCTGGTTGTGACCAAAGCATTCAACGCCAAGCTTACAGCCAAGCCGGCGAAAGGCCTGAACATCACCGCAGGCTACAAGTACGACGACCGCGATAATCGCACCCCGGTGAATACGTACGAATTCTACGACGCCGGA
Organism: Casimicrobiaceae bacterium; assembly: GCA_036491495.1. GTDB lineage: Bacteria > Pseudomonadota > Gammaproteobacteria > Burkholderiales > Casimicrobiaceae > PALSA-1003. The sequence continues at coordinate 3,478 of DASXBW010000081.1, read as the reverse complement.
GAACCCAAGACAGGCGCATCTCCTTTTAATTCGGCTCTCGGTCTTCCCGCGGGCACCCTTGGCAGCAACATCAACATCTACGCCAATCGGCCGTACAGCAAGAAGATCAACCAGTTCAATCTGGATGCCGACTATGTTGTGGCGAAAGGACAGGCGCTCAAGTTCGGCTACGACTGGCAGAAGATCGATCGCTCCTGCCCCGGCTCGTGGATCAATTGTGCCGACGCGACAGAGACCCGAGAGAACACGGGGCGCGCCGAATGGCGCGTGGACGTGGTCGAGAATCTCAGCGGCAGGCTGAGCTATGCCTATTCGCAGCGGAGGGTCGACTACGACGAGAACGGTTGGCTGGCACTGGTTCCGATGGCGAACGTCATTCCGTCGGGCGGCGCGACGGTTAGCGTTGTCGACTTCTTCAGGCAGACCGGCCTCGGTGGCTTCGGTCCGTTTGCCCCGTGGGTTCCGCTGCAGCCGGGCAACCTCGGCATTTTCTTTCCCAACAATAGCGCCCTGCCACAGGCCCTGTACGGCAGCCGCAACGACATTCATGAGATTCCCGGCATGAGGCGGTTCGCATTCGCCGATCGCAATCGCGACAAGGTACGCGCGGCGCTCAACTGGCAGGCGAGCGACAGACTCTCGCTGCAGGGCGGTCTCGATTACAACAATGACGATTACACGCACTCGGTGTACGGCTTGAAGAAGGCCGAGAGCTGGGCCTTGAATCTCGATGGCACGTATGCGGTAAGCGAGGCTCTCACCGCTACCGCGTTCTATACCTACGAGGACATTCGTTCCAAGAGTGCGGGTGCGTCGTATGCCTCCGGCGCGATCACCAACACGGCAACCGTGGGGGGCGTGGCGGGCAACACCGTCGTTTCCGGTGGTTGCTTCACCACAGTGCTGGACAAGAACGAGAACGCCAAGATCGACCCATGCCTCAACTGGAGCGCCGACATGCGTGACAAGGTCGATACGGCGGGCGCGGGCGTCCGGTACAAGGGGGCGATGGCCGGCAGGCTCGATCTCGGAGGCGATGTCGTCTACACGAGGGCGCGGACAAATAACGCAATGACCGGCGGGTCGTATGTGAACAATCCCTTCGCGGTTGCCGGTCGACCGGCGGTCAATCCGGCGGTGATTTTCATTCCGGGAGCCGATCTGCCGACGGTCACGACCAATACCATTGAGTTGAAGCTGACGGGCCAGTATGCGATCGACAACGTGTCAGCCGTGAGGCTGCTCTATTGGTTCCAACGTCTGCGATCAACCGACTATGCCTTCGACGGCATGCAGTTTGGAACCATCACCAGCGTCATACCGACGAACGAGCAGTCGCCCAATTACAAGGTGCATGTAGTCGGGGTCAGCTACATCTATCGCTGGCAGTAAGACAGCTACCATCGCAACATGGGGGAGAACGGGGGCGGCAATCGGCGCCCCGTGTTTTTTCCGGTGAGGCGATTTGCCGCAGGCGCAGGCCGGATGGACGCCCGTATCATTTGCGCAAGACATCATCGGTTTGGGTCCCTGGGTCGCATGTTTCGTCGCAACTGCAACAAGCGCTCGCTCCAAACAAGGTGCGGGCAGGCGAGACCGCCGCAGAACACCTGGTCTTCATGAACCCAGTGTCTCGTTTTCACCACACCGATCGACTCCGCAGTTAATACTTTGACCTTGGTCAAGAGACGTTTTACAGCACCTTTGATAGCATTGAAACTGATTCGCACCGGGGCGGATCCCGCGCCGCGACCGATGGTTGCGCGGATCGGAATCCGATACCGGCTCGTTGGAAAACGATCTGCGTTGGGCTGCGACCGTTTGTCCGCCCGCCACTTCGCGATCGCGCTTGAGATGGCGCTGCTTGCTGTGCACGACACGAGGGAGGTGTTCGATGCGATTCGACACGTTTGCGACCCTGCTGTGTTCTTGCCTGTGTGCAATTTCCCTGACCGCAGTTGCGCAGCAGCCGGCGCGCGAGGTTCCAGGGCGCGACAGGCCCATCTGCGCCAATTGCCACGAGGACAAGCACCTCTCGATCACGCTCACCGCCCACGGGGCGAAGAACGATGAAAACGGAAGCATGTGCCAGGCCTGTCATGGCGACGCCACTGAGCACCTGAAGGACCCGAGCAAGTCCAAGCCACCCAATCTCGTCGGCAAAGGCACGGCCGCCGAGAAGGCTGGCGTATGCCTGACGTGCCACGCCGGCCAGCGGCACTTGGCTTTCTGGGAGTCGGGCAAGCACGCCAAGAATGAGGTCGCCTGCAGCAATTGCCACGACATTCACGGCAACCAGGCACCCGACCCGACAAGGGTAGCGTTGAAGCAGCGCGACCCGGCGGTGGCGCCGTTCGAGACGACCTCACGGCAGATCGAGGCCAATACCTGCGGCAAATGCCATCAGGACATCCGGTCGGCGCTTCTCAAGCCGTCGCATCACCCGATTCTCGAGGGCAAGGTCAGGTGCACCGACTGCCACAACCCGCATGGCTCGCTCAGCCACGCGATGGTCAAGCAGGAAACGGTGAACGACCAGTGCTACTCCTGTCATGCCGACAAGCGGGGTCCGTATGTGTTTCCCCACCCACCGGTCGAGGAGAACTGCCTGTCTTGCCACAATCCGCACGGCTCCTCGCACCGGAAGCTCCTCAACGAAGCCGTTCCGAACCTGTGCCAGGATTGTCACGACGTCGCGCGGCACCCCGGCACGCCCTACGGCGCCGGTGCCGGCTGGCTATGCGCGCCCGGTGATACGACTTCGGCCTGCGCCGGCAAGACCGGCCAGTTCAACGCAAACGTGAACACGCGCTTGATCGCCCGGGCATGCAACAACTGCCACAACGCGATCCACGGCTCCAACGCACCGGCCGCGCGCGGCCAATTCCTGACTCGATGAGACGGGGAGGAAAATCATGACCAAGAAATTGCTTTCGATCCTGGTCTCGAGCCTGTTCGTCTCGGCGCCCGCGCTGGCGCAGGTGGTGCCAGCGGAGCAGGCCCCGCCGGTGGCGCAGATCTATCCATGGCTGACGCAGGGCTCGGTCAGTCTCGGCGGCATCGGGGTGTCGAAGACCGACACCCAGGACAAATCCAAGCTCGAGGAATTCCGGGATCTCTCCGACGGCGTGCTGTCGACCTTCGATCTGCGCGCCCGCAGCGGCAAGCAATGGTTCGACGCGTTCGGCGAGAACATCGGCCGCGACGACATGTACCTGTCGGCACGCGGCGGCGTTTACGATGTATTCAAAGCGCGCATCTATACTGACTGGCTCAAACACAGTTTCGTGTTCGACGCGCGCACGCCCTTCACGGGCGCGGGCACGAACACCCAGACGGCGACCTTTCCACAGCCGGACCCCGCGACCTGGCTCACGACCGACATCGGCTATAAGCGCAAGGATACGAGCGGCTTCTTCGAATGGCAGAGTTTCACGCCGTACTACTTCCGCGTCGACGCGAGCAACGTCAAGTACGA
>DASXBW010000080.1:0-1876 GCA_036491495.1 Casimicrobiaceae bacterium | reverse complement strand
ATGATGAAACCCAACTATGAGAGCCCAATCCTCGTGACCGGAGCCGCCGGCGCCGTCGGTGCCATCGGCCGCAACCTCACCGCAATGCTGCTCGCCAAGGGCCACAAGGTACGCGCCCTGGTCCGGCGGGAGGACGAGCGCGCCGGCGCCCTGGCGGACTCGGCGCCGAGGTCATGCAGGGCGACCTGACGGATCTCGCCTCGATGCACCGCGCCGTCGAAGGCTGCGCGCGCATCTATTTCGGCATGTCGGTCTCGGCGGCCTATCTGGAGGCCACGGTCAACACCGCCGCGGTGGCGCGCCATCACGGCGTCGAGGCCTTCGTGAACATGTCGCAGATGACGGTGACTCAGATGAGCATCAACGAGACCACCGACAGCCCGCAGCACAAGCTGCACTGGCTGGCGGAGCAGGCGCTGTCGTGGTCGGGGCTGCCGGTCGTCACGGCGCGGCCAACGGTCTTCCTGGAGGGCTTCTTCCTGCTTTTCGCCGCTGCGAGTGTGCGCGAAGCCGACGAGCTGGCGCTGCCGATGGGCGCCAGCAAGACCTCGCCCATCTCGTCGGTGGACGTCGCGCGCGCTGTCGCAGCGATCCTCGACGACCCGGCGCCGCACATCGGTCACATCTACAATCTGACCGGGCCTGAATCGACCGACCTGGACCACTATGCGCGCGTCTTCTCCGAGGCGCTCGGCCGGACGATCCGCTATCGCGACGCGCCGACTTCCGAGTGGGGCGAAAAGCTTCGCGCGGCGGGCTTGCCGGAGCATGTCGTCCACCACCTCACGGTGATGACCGAGCTCCACAAGCAGGGGCGCTACGACCGGATGAGCGAGGACTACTTCAAACTCACCGGCAAGACGCCGACGAGCATGTTCGACTTCGTGAAATTGCACGCTGCTGAATTCACGCGAAGTGAAGCCGCGGCGTGACCCTTTCTCGTGGGGTGCGCCGATGAAAGTTGACACATCGAGCCCGGACTGCATGCGCGCGGCTTCTGTGAGCAGCGCGGGCACGCCGAGCTTGTCGATACGCAAAGGGGTTGGCTCTTCAAGCAGGGACGGTCAGGCTCGCATTATCAAAATTGTACACGCGGGTCGTGTTGCCGCCGGCGTTCGAGATCAGGCCGCGGCGCACGATCTGGTCGATCGGACCCATCTCGCAGGTGCCTTGAAGCCGTTGCCTATCTGGCGCGGAACTGGAAGTTCGAATCCACTTCCCTCCAGCGGAGAGTCGGTGCGAACTCGACGTTGCGGGTTCGGCGGCCGACGCCGGCTTCGAAGGCAAGCGCAATCCGCGTGATTGTGCGCCCCGCCCTGACCGCCTCATCCCGCCAGCGGTGCAGTAGGGCAAGCAGCCGTTCTGGGTTCGGCTCCAGCTTCTTGCGCGGCTGACGCTCAATGCCGGGAAGTATGCCGGCAACGAGCCAGCTCGACTGGCTCAGCTCGACGACGGCTATGACCGTGCTATTTTGGTCCAGGGCGACGAGGGATCTGCTCAGGTCGTTCGGCTGGGGCATCGCGGCACTCCATCGTTATATGCAGCGACGAAGTTGCCATCCTCGCCGCCCGCCCCATAGCGTCTCTCGGTCCCTGTAAAAGGGGCCCTTTTGTATTTCGATCCGCAAATCGCAGCGCGTAAGGGCGCGGGCAGAACGAGGCTCTTTGAGCGTTCGCAACCAACCAAGCCATTGATCTTCGGAGGTTTAAACAGGCGAGCGCGCAGCTAGGCCGACTTCGGCAGGTATTGGCCCAAAAATTGTTGGAAAATAAAGACGAACCCATCTAGCGTGTCGATGCGAAGAGCTCGGCGCTGTACAGAAAAGCAGCGCGACACCGTCCGACCCTGTTACGGCGGAGGTGTTCCGATACGCTTT
>DASXBW010000079.1:0-33023 GCA_036491495.1 Casimicrobiaceae bacterium | reverse complement strand
AGGTCTTTTCATGGGACGGCTGGCCGATCGATTCGGCGTCATGGTACCGCTCCTGATCGGCGCGCTCAGTCTCGGTCTTGGCTTCGCCGCCGCGGGGATGGCAGGCAACATCTGGACTTTTTCGCTCGCGCATGGAGTGCTGATCGGCGTGTTCGGAAGCTCGGCGATGTTCGCGCCGCTCATCGCCGACACATCGCTCTGGTTCACGCGCCGACGTGGAATCGCGGTCGCAATCTGCGCCAGCGGAAATTATGTCGCGGGCGCCGTGTGGCCACCGGTCGTACACCACTTCGTCGCAATCCACGGCTGGCGCAGCACTTATCTGGGCATCGGACTCTTTTGCGTTGTGACGCTGTCGCTCCTGGCGCTATTCCTGCGCCGCAGACCACCCGTGGTCGTCACCGACGGCACTTCGTCGGCCACGGCAGGCTCGTCGTCCCGGCCTTTCGGATTCTCGCCGGCCGCCGCCCAATCGTTGCTATGCGTGGCGGGTCTGGCCTGCTGCGTCGCGATGTCGATGCCACAAGTGCATATCGTCGCCTACTGCGGAGACTTGGGCTATGGCGTCGCACGGGGTGCGCAGATGCTGTCGATCATGCTCGGCTTTGGCATCGTGAGCCGATTGTTGTCCGGGGTGATCTGCGATCGCATCGGCGGCCTGCGCACCTTGCTGCTGGGATCGGCGCTGCAGGGAGTCGCGCTGCTCTTATTTCTGCCTTTCGATGGATTGGTTTCGCTGTTCGTCATCTCGGCCCTGTTCGGGCTGTTCCAGGGCGGAATCGTTCCGTCTTACGCGATCGTCATTCGCGAGTACTTCCCTCCCAGGGAGGCCGGCGCCCGGGTCGGCACCGTATTGATGTTCACGCTGCTCGGCATGGCACTTGGCGGCTGGATGTCGGGCAAGATATTCGATGTCACCGGTTCCTATCACGCCGCGTTCATCAATGGTCTTGCGTGGAATCTGCTCAACATCACCATCGCCGTGACCCTTCTGCGCCGGGCCGGAAAGAGACGCGCTGGCGCCAAAGGCGCTGTGGCGGGCGTTGCCTGGTGACTCGAGCCGCGCGACGCCGACTACCCTCTCGCGCACCCGAATAGTCGCCGCGCACCGGTGTCCGAAACGCCGTGTTCCAGGATGTCCGGTTTCATGACAAAATCGAATTGACGAGAGACAACAGATTCGCTTTGCCAGGCATCTGCTGTTCTCAACATCGTGCCGTCTGCACCGCATGGAGGGAATATGATCGAGCCGACTTACGCGCTCAGGCTGCAACTGCTCGAGTGGATCGCCGAACATCCCCGGCGATACGAGGAGGCGCTCGAAGCGTGGCGCACCACGTGTCCACGATTGTCGATCTGGGAAGATGCCTGCATCGATGGCCTGATCGACTGCGAGCCAGGCAGTCGTCTGGTGTCGGTCAGTGCCAAAGGAAAGCTCCTGCTACAGAATCACAGTCATTAAAAATGACTCTTCGCGGGTTTGGGCACTAGGCGGCGATTCCATCCAATGTCGATGGATCATCAGTTGTAAATTTCGGCGATCTCGAGAATCACGCGCATGATGCGGCAAGTTGCGATAAGCGCAATACGGCTATCCAGATATCCATGCGACGGGTTGGCGCGCCTGATGACTGTACCGGAGCGTTCTTGTATCTATGCTCCGATAAACTCAGCGGTTACGTGACGGGTCAAGTCATCGAAGTGAATGGTGGCTTGTTAATGCCATAACATATGCAGTCGCCGGGAGCGGTGGCACATGAAGATCTCAATACTCGACGACTATCACGACACTTTGCGCACGCTTGGCTGCTTTGGCAAACTGACAGGCCACGATGTCGAGATCTGGAACGATCACGTACAGGACGTCGACACCCTCGGAAGGCGGCTGAAGGATACCGAAGCGCTGGTGCTGATACGCGAGCGCACGCAAATCCGCGCGCCGCTACTCGACCGGCTGCCCAAGCTCAAGCTCATCAGCCAGCGCAGCGTGTATCCGCATATCGACGTCGATGCCTGCACCAGGCACGGCGTGATCGTGTCCTCCAGCCAGCACGCGGGTACGCCGTCGTATGCGGCAGCGGAGCTGACATGGGGCCTCGTTCTTGCCGCGATGCGCCGGATTCCGCAGCAAATGGAGGCACTCAAGGCAGGCAAGTGGCAGATCGGCGTCGGCAACAGCCTGCGCGGAAAGACGATGGGGATATACGGCTACGGCAGGATCGGCGCCGTCGTCGCGGGATACGCAAAGGCATTCGGCATGAAGGTGCTCGTTTGGTCGAGAGAAACCTCGCTCGCGCGCGCTCGAGCGGATGGCTACTCCGCCGCTCGCAGCAAGCAGGTGTTTTTCGAGGAATGCGACATCGTTTCGCTACATATGCGCCTGGTCGATGCGACACGCGGCATCGTGACCGCCGCCGACCTGGGCCGGATGAAGGCCACTGCGCTGATCGTCAACACCAGCCGCGCTCCGCTGATCGAGCCCGGTGCACTGGTGAGCGCGTTAAGAGCCGGACGCCCGGGGATGGCGGCGGTCGACGTCTACGAAGACGAGCCGCTTACCGATATCCGCCACCCGCTGCTCACCATGGATAATGTCGTGTGCACGCCCCACATCGGTTACGTCACGCGCGAAGAGTACGAGATTCAGTTTGCCGAAATCTTCGATCAAATCACGGCTTACGCGTCCGGCAAGCCGATCAATGTCGTGAACCCGGAAGTGCTCAAGACATTAGACAAGCGCTCCTGACGAGGGCAGGGGCGGCGCTGCGAGTCGTTCGTGCTCAGCAGTACAGACTCGCGATTCAGCGACCGGTGAATTTCGGCAGACGCTTCGCAGCCCAGGCGGCGGCGCCTTCCCGGAGATCCTCCGACTCGGCTGCCCGCGTGATATCGCGATTGAGGTCGTCAACGTCGAGCGCGCCACGCGCGATCCGGTTCAGGTGCTTTTTCATGCCGAGCAGCGGCAGCGGCGCCATCGCGGCGAGTGAGTCGGTCAGTCGCGCAACCGCTGCTTCGAGCTCGCCCGCGGTAACGAGATCGGTCAGGAATCCGCAGGCGCGCATTGTCCGCGCATCGATACGTTCCGCGGTCAAAAACAGGCGCTTTGCAGTGTCCAGTCCCAGGCGCGTGACGTAGCGCTCGAGGCCCCCGCGGTAGTAGTGCAGCCCGAGGCGCGCCGCGGGCATGAACATCTCCGCGGCGTTGGTGCCGATGCGAAAATCGCATGCGAGCGCCAAGTCGGTCCCACCACCATAGGTTCCGCCATGGACGACGGCAATCGTCACCGGACGCGCCGCTTCGACGGCGTTCGCCATGTCCTCGAAGCCAATCGGGTTGCCGGCTTGCGCCGCCAGACTGGAAATGTCGTAGCCGCTGCAAAAATGTTTGCCTTCGCCGCGGATCTGAAGCACGAGGATGCCGGGGTCGCGGTTTACGGCAGCAACGTGGGCAACGATGGCCGTGAGGTCGTCTGGCTCCAGTCGGTTCGCGTTCTCCGGCCGCCTCAGGGTGAGGACGGCGACGGGATGCGCGATGTCGAGTGATGGTAGGGTGCCCATGTCGCTGCTCACGGCGCAGCTTACAGAGTCGCGAACGTTCTTGTCACCCTGGATCGGTGCCTCAACGGCGAAACCGAATTCGTCGCTGCCCGAAGTCGAAGTCGTCCGCGTTCAGGGGCTCGTCGGTGACCCGCCAGCCATCGGTCGCAGCCACTCGACGAGCGAGCGCGTGTCCATCGCGCCCGATTGCCGCGCGATTTCGCGGCCACGCTGAAAAACGATCAGCGTCGGGATGCTTCGGATACCGTAGCGACCGGCGACTTCCTGGGCGCTCTCGGTGTCGAGCTTCGCGAATCGCATGCGAGGCTCCAGTTCGGCGGCCGCGCGCGCGAAGTGCGGCGCCATCGTGCGACACGGCCCGCACCACGCGGCCCAGAAATCGACGACGACGGGAATTTCGCTTCGGTTGACCTGAGCATCAAAATTCGCGGGAGTGAATTCCACCGGGTGGCCATTGAAGAGGCGCTGCTTGCAATTTCCGCAAACCGGGCCGTCGTTTAGCCGGGACTCGGGAACGCGGTTAACGGTATTGCAGGCGGGGCAGGGGAGATGAACGACAGGATCCATGGGCGGTTCTTCAGAGGACGGCGTACGTCGTAGATGGCTGCTGTGCGACCCTTTCGCAAGTCCTCCGGGACGCGAACCGTGCTCCAGCTCCTTGGACGCCATCGCGACATGTCAACTTGCGTGTCGCTGGCAGGCGCCGATTCGCCGGCGCTCGCACTCCATTCGCTTCGCGAACGGGACCTGGCTCGCTGCTCACGGCGCCAGCTTGAGAGCCCGACGGTCATGTTCGCCGGATAAACAACTGCTAAGATCAGCGCTGGTCGGCACAAACTGCTGCGGGCTCCTTTTCCGAGAGCGTATCGGCTTGGCCGATCCGACAAATACTTCGCCCAAGCAAACCCGAAAACGATCCGCCGCGAGCTCAAGTCTCGGCGGCTGGCAAGGAGAGATTACGATGTTCAGGCGATCCAAAGCTTCTGTAAGTCGTGCCAGCTTTAGCATCCTTGCGGGTTCGGTATGGGCGTTCGTGGCCTCACTTGCCGGAGCGCAACCGTCTCCGCCTCCAGCGTCGCCACCTCCTCCGGGGCCCGCCGCACAGAGCGCTCCGGCTGCCGCGGCGCAGAGCGCGCCAACCCCGCTGCCATTCGTGCCGGCTTCGACACCGGAGCAGGAGCAGCTTCGTCTGGTTCCGGCAAAGCGGTATCCCGGCAAAGTTCACATTCTTCCGGCGACCATGGAAACGACCCAGTGGGGCTGGTTCAACAATGCGCAGCCGCCGGTCCTGAACGTGAACTCGGGCGACACCGTCGTCTTCGAGACGATGATGCACTCTCACAATCAGGTCGTTCCGGGCACCACGATCGAGCAGATCAAGAAACTGAGGACCGATTTTCCGGGTCGCGGGCCGCATACCCTCACGGGTCCGGTCTACGTCGAAGGCGCGGAGCCGGGCGACGTGCTCAAGGTGCGCATCAACAAGATCGTCCCGCGTGCCTACGCCACCAACTTCAATGTGCCGGGCATGTTCGGCGAGTTTCCGAGCAAGTTTCCGGAAGGACAGGTCAAGTACTTCTACCTCGATCTCGAGCGCAAGGTCGCCGAATTCGCTCCCGGGATCGAGATCCCGCTGGCTCCGTTCCCCGGCACGATAGGCGTCGCTCGCGCAGAACCCGGGCAGTACAGCTCGGTGCCGCCAGGGCGTTACGCTGGCAACCTCGACATCCGGGACCTGACCGAAGGCGCGGCGCTCTACGTTCCAGTGTTCGTCAAGGGCGCACTCTTATGGACTGGCGATTCCCACGCGGCGCAGGGCAACGGAGAGATCAACCTCACCGCGCTCGAAACTGCGTACAAGGAAATGAACGTCACGGTCGACGTTCTCAAGAACATGAAGCTGGAATGGCCGCGCATCGAGACCAAGGATTCGTGGATCACCGTCGGCATCGACCGCGACCTCAACAAAGCGCTCGACATCCTCAAGGAGGAGACGACGACATTTCTGATGGAACAGCGAAAGGTCGCCAAGGATGAAGCGGCGAAAATGATGATGGCCGCATGGGACTGTCGCGTCAGTCAGGTCGTCGACGTGAACAAGGGCCTGCACTGCTTCAGCGCGAAGAACACCAAGGAACGACGCAAGATCGAGGCTTTGCCGGAGAAGGAAAACAAGAGCTACCTGGTCACCGTGGGCAGGGACGCGGATCTCAACAAGGCGATGGACGACGCCTCCTGGGCAATGATCGGCTTGCTTGAGCAGGACAAGAAGCTGAGCCGTCTCGATGCCTACAGCTTGGCGAGCATGGTGATGGATTGCCGCCTCGCGGCACCCGGCGGGACACAAAAGGCCGTGCACTGCCTGGTGCCAAAAAGCACTTGGCTTGCCTCGCGCTAGTGGGCAGCAACAGCCGAAGCCGGAGCGAGCGCGAGCCAGACTCTACCGATTTGGCTGTTGCGGTCCGCTAATGTAATGCCGGCAAGAATTCTCGGCCTGCTGATCACCGCGGCCGCGATGGCTGCGCCCGTTTCGGGCGCGATCTCGGTGGCGCCTGCGTCGGCGGCGTTACGCGTGGTCGCGACTACCACCGACCTCGCCGCGCTTGCCTCGGCAGTCGGCGGCGAACTCGTAAGCGTGGAATCCATCGTGCCGCCTGCCGCCGATCCGGAGGCGTTCGAGCCGCGTCCGGGAGACACCGACAAGGTGCGGCGCGCGGCGCTGCTGGTGCGGGTCGGCCTTGGCTACGACTACTGGCTGGACGCGCTGACGCAGCATATTGGCGACAAGCGGCTGATGCGAGGAGGCGACGCCTACCTCGACGCCTCCGCCGGAATTCCGCTGCTCGAGATTCGCGGGCAAAGCGTGATGAACGAAGGCGGCCACTCGCACGGGGTCGCCAATCCGCACTACTGGCTTGACCCCGACAACGCCATCATCGTCACTGCTGGCATCGCCGAAGCTCTCGTCCGTTTGGCGCCTGAGCAGCGTGAACGCGTGGTTGCCAATCGCGACCGCTTCCTTGCCGAGCTCAAGATGAGGCGTCAGCGATGGAGCGATCGATTGGCGCCGTTCGCAGGCGTGAAGCTCATTGCCTATCACAATTCGTGGCCTTATTTCGCGCGCCGCTTTCGACTCGACGTCATCGATTTCGTCGAGCCCAAACCCGGCGTCGCGCCGAGCCCGGCCCATCTCTCGCAGCTGATCTCGGAGGGTCGCAAGGTGCACGTGCGAGCCATCCTGCACGAACCGTATGAGCCCGAGGACGCGTCGCGCCTCGTCGCGCGAAGACTCGATGTGCCGCTGGTGCTGCTCGCGGTATCGGCCGACAGCGTTCCCGGGACCCAGGATTATCTTGCGCTGATCGAGCACAATGTCGCAGCGCTTGCCGAAGCGTTGAGCCTGCCGGGCCGGCAAGTGCCATGAGCGACGCACTTTCGTTTCTTCTGCTTCCGCTTGCGGCTTCGGTTGCGTTTGTCCTGATCCACGCTTATCTGGGCGTGCATGTGTTGCGCCGGAAGGTCGTTTTTGCCGATCTTGCGCTGGCGCAACTCTCGGCGCTGGGGGCGACAGTCGCCTTCGCCGCCGGTCATTCACCCTCGAGCACCGCTGGCTTTGCCTACGCGCTGCTGTTCACGACGATCGGCGCGGCACTGCTGACGCTGGCCCGCCATCTGGCCCGATTTGTAAGTCAGGAAGCTTTCGTCGGCATTCTCTACGTCTTCGCAACTGCGGCAACGGTATTGGTCGTCGATCGCGCGCCGCAAGGCGCGGAGCACGTCAAGAAAATCCTGATGGGTAGCATTCTGACGGTGACGCCGCGAGAGCTGGCGTCGCTCGCCGCTCTTTACGCCATCATCGCCTTGCTGCACTGGCTTGCGCGGAAGCCTCTGCTGGCTATTTCGAGCGAAACAGCCACGGCCGGCAGAAGCATGCTCGCGGTTTCGATCTGGGATTTTCTCTTCTTCCTGTCGTTCGGCGTCGTGGTGGCGAGCTCGGTGAGCATCGCGGGGGTCCTGCTGGTGTTCAGTTTTCTGATCGTGCCGGCGGTCATCGGCTCCATCTTCTCCGCTGACGTTCGTGTCGTGCTTCCGATCGCCTGGGGCGCCGGTGTCATCGCCTGCGCGGTCGGTCTAGTCGGCGCCTACCTGCTCGACCTGCCGACCGGCGCAGCCATGGTAACGGCGTTCACACTTCTGCTTGTGCTTGCCGGCGTCGCCAAAGCGCTCGTGTTTGCCGGGGTCACGCAGCGGCGGGCGAACCTGCGTGTCGCGGCCAGGTCCCTGCTTGCACTCGCGCTGGTGCTCATCTTGGTATCGGCTGTCTGGCTGATGGTCGAACCGACAGCCGATCAACCGCTGGCGGCGCTATTCGAAGGTGCGACGGGGACGGGCCCGGTACGTTTTCTCAACACCGGCGATCGCGACACGTACCAAAGCGCCACGCGAGACATGGCGCGCTTCCAGACAGAGGTCGATCAGCTCAACGCGAGGGAGAAGGCGGCGCGCTTTCAGTCCGAACCCTTGTCGGATGAAGAAATTCGGCGCATCGCTTCCTATCAGCAGAGCTTCAACGAGATGGTGCGGGGCGAGCGGTTTGTGCAGGAGGTGTTGCGCGGCAAGGCTCGAGCGCGCGAACGCTGGATGTTCGGTTTGCCCGCGGCGATCCTCGCGTTTGTGGGGCTTGGATGGCTCGCGCGTCTGCATCGGTGGCGTCCATCGCGTCGGCGCAGCGCGGAAGCGGGTGCGTCACAAAATTTCCTGGCAGCTTGATGCCAAATCGCGTCCCGCCAGGTCAGTCGGCTTGTCCTTTGTCAAGGACACGTCGCTTCGTTTTCACGCGCGTTCGCGCGCACGCCGCATCGCGTCCTGCAAGCGCTGCCTCTCCGCCGTGACCTTGGCGGCGTACGCGTTGCTCGCGTCACCGGGCGCGCCATTGTAGAGTTGCAAGCCCGCCGCTTCGGTACCGCCGCGAACGATATATTCCTTCAATGCCTGGCTGCCGACCCGGATGTTGGTGCTCGGGTCGCGCATGGATTCGCCTCGGGCGGGGGAGAACTTGTCGGGGTGATATCGTGGAATGACCTGCATCAGTCCGACCGCGCCTCCGTCACTTTGAGCGGCAGGGTTGAAGCCCGATTCGACTGCCATCACGGCGACGATCAGCAGCGGGTCGAGGCGGTTGCGCTTCGCCTCGCGATACGCGGTCCCCACGAACTCACGTGTAATGTCGTGCGAGACGCGATATTTGCTGCCGATGACCCGGGCCAGGGCCTCGATGTTTTCCTCGGCCAGGGAGGGCGTGGGGCGTGTCGGCCGCAAGGCGCTCGTGAAAACTTTGGCGCCTGGCGCGGCGGCGGCTTGCACCGGGTCGTTGGCTGCGATGCCGGCGAAGCGTCCGGACGATGCGCCGATGAGCGCCACCGCGGCGCTTGCCAGTGCGAACCGGGCCACGACGGGCCTCAATTCGCGGCGCTTGCTCTCGTTCTCGATAGTCTGGAAATCAGGAAGCAATCCTGCCGTCATCATCGGGTTCCTCGAATGCTGCGATGCAGCAAATCGACGCAGAGTATAAACCAGAGCGGCACCAAGTTATCAAATTTCTCATGTCTCGACACTAAGTAATTGTTACAAAGACCATTTTCGGCTGGCCAAGTTCCGACGCCGTCTCCGCCCAAGGCTCTCTTCTGGACTGCCTTCGACAAAATAAGCCTTGACAGTTACTGCCTAGGCAATACAATACCGATATGACTACGAACCCTGAGGTGTCCGCAGTGAACGACATTTACGATGCCGAGACTTTCGAGCATTCCCGCTGCATCGGGCCGCTGATTGGCCGGGTTCGCGTGGCGCTGCTCGAGTCCCTCGATCGTGCGCTGTCGCCGCTCAACGTGACGTCGGCGCAGTATGTGATTCTATCGATGCTTGCCTCGGGTGCCGACTCTGCCTCGCAGATATGCAGAGGCATTTCTTACGACGCCGGCGCAATGACCAGGATGATCGATCGCCTGGAGCAGCGAGGGCTGTTAAAGCGGGTGCGGGTCGCCGATGACCGTCGTACGGTGAAGCTCCAGCTCACCGACGAAGGCAAGACGCTGTATCCCAAGATGCGCGCCTCGGCGATGGAAGTCATCAACGGTCTCCTGCGGGGCTTCACCAAGTCAGAGGCGCGCCAGCTCGAGGATTTCCTGAAGAGGATGCTGGAGAACGCGTGATTTTTTTTGCTCCCATAGTTGCCTAGGCATCCTTAGCCCGAGCAGTTATATCGACTAAACCCGAAAGCATGACGATGAAAACGTTCGACCGCCAAAGCGAATCGCGCAGTCCACCGGCGCCCGACAGGAACCTGCGGCTCGGACGGGGCGCGAGCGCGTTCTTCGTGACGCTGCTTGCCGCCGGCTGCGCAAGCATGAACGGCCTTTCGACCCAGGCGTCGATGGACAGCGCGAATAAGCTGGCGGCGGAAAAGTCGCTCGCCGAGGCGGCCGTCTCGGCCGCGGCATGGCCGGCGAAGGATTGGTGGCATTCGTTCAACGACCCGCAACTGGATCAATTGATGAACGAGGCGCTGGCCGGCAGCCCGACATTGAAGGTCGCCTCGGCGCGGATGCGCAACGCACTCGCAATGGCCGACGTCACCAAGGCAGCGCTGTCGCCTCAGGTGAACGGCAGTGCATCGAGCACTCGCGAGCGCTTCAGTGAGCACGGTCTGTATCCGCCGCCGCTAGGCGGCAGCTGGTCGACGGTCAATGAATTGCAAGTGACGCTCGATTGGGAGATCGACTTCTGGGGCAAGAACCGCGCGGCTTATGAGAGTGCCATGGGCCGGGCGCGCGCCGCCGAGGTCGAGGCCTATGCCGCGCGGCTGGCGCTGTCGACCACCATCGCGCAAGCCTACGTGCAGTTGCAGCGCGCTTATCTGCAGCTCGACGTCGCGCAGGCGAATCTCAGGGATCGCGAGCATATCTACGCGCTGACGCGCGATCGCAACAGTGCCGGCATCGAGTCGCGGCTCGGCTTGAGGCAGGCGGAGGCGGCGCTGCCCGCGACCCGCGAGCAGATTGTCCAGCTGCAGGAGACGATTCAGCTCTCGCGCAACCAGATCGCCGCGCTCCTCGGGCAGGGTCCCGACCGCGGGCTTGCGATCACACGTCCGGCCAACGAGGCGCTGGGCTCTGTGGCGTTGCCCTCGAGCGTGCCCGCGGAGCTCCTCGGCCGCCGTCCGGATCTGATCGCGCAGCGCTGGCGAGTCGAAGCCGCGCAGAAAGATATCGCATCGGCGAAGGCGGAATTTTATCCCAACGTCAATCTGGCGGCGTTCATCGGCTTGCAGAGCCTGGGTGGCGCCGGCTTTCTGACCGCGGCGAGCCGGATGATGGGCGCCGGACCCGCGGTCACGTTGCCGATCTTCGACGCCGGGCGCCTGCGCGGCAACCTCGCCGGCAAGAATGCCGACTACGACGTCGCCGTCGAGCAGTACAACCAGACGCTCGCCGACGCCATGCGGGACGTGGTCGATCAGCTTGCCTCGTTCAAGAGCGTTGACGAGCAGCGCGTGCAGCAGCGCGAGGCCCTGGCTACCGCGCAGGAAGCCTACGACCTGGCGCTGTTGCGTTACCGCGAGGGCATCGGCAACTACCTCGAGGTGCTTTCCGCCGAGGCGCCGCTCCTCGCGCAGCAGAGCCTCGACGCCGAATTGCGCTCGCGTCAACTCGCGCTGTCCATCGACCTGATTCGGGCGCTGGGCGGCGGGTTCGGCGACAACGCGGTCGCGATGGCGGCGGTGCATTGATCCACACGATGGCAGAGAAGGAAACGAAATGACAACTGAAAACGAATGCCTTGCGCGCGGCAGCGCGGGCGCCTCGCCGAGAACGCGAATCTCAGGAAAGGCGCTGCTGAACTTCGTTGGCGTCATGGCCGCAGCTTTGTTTCTCATGTATGCCGAAACGTGGGCTATCGAGCAGGCTCCGATCTGGTCCAGCGCATGTGTTTTGAGGCCCGTGAGTGCCACGAACTACGATACGAACAGCGACACCAGCAGTCCTTTCCGTGACACGGCGGGACCGGTCGCGGTCCTGCATTGATCCTATCCGCGGCATCGAAAAAGGAAGCAGCATGAACGACGATACTCAGTCTCCCGAAGCGCCCGCGACGAAGCTGCTCGGGAGCGCACGCAAGCGCTGGCTGTTGCTCGTCGCCGGATCGTTTGCGCTGATCGCCATCGTCTACGGTGTCTATTGGACGCTGGCCTTGCGCTATGTTCAATCGACCGACGATGCGTACGTAAGCGGCAACGTGGTCCAGATCACGCCCCAGATTTCAGGCACCGTGGTCGCCATCGGTGCCGACGACACGCAGTTCGTCAAGGCGGGACAGACGCTGGTGCAGCTCGATCAGGCGGATGCCAGAATCGCGCTTGACCAGGCCGACGCTCAGCTCGCCAAGTCGGTGCGTGAGGTGCGCAACTTGTTTGCGACGACTGCGCAACTGCAGGCGACCGTATCCATCCGCCAATCGGACCTCGTCAAGGCCAACGACGATCTGACGCGGCGCGACCGGCTTGCGAGCTCCGGCGCGATCTCGGCCGAAGAGCAGCATCATGCGCGCGATGCAGTCACTAGCGCTCAAGCTGCGTTGCTTGCTGCGCAGCAGCAGCTCGAAGCGAGCCGCGTCCGGGTCGACCGGACAAGGGTCGACAACCATCCTGACGTGTTGAACGCCGCCGCCCACGTGCGCGACGCCTATCTGACTTATGCGCGCACTGCGTTACCGGCACCGGTATCGGGATTTGTTGCCAAGCGCGCCGTGCAGCTTGGGCAGCGAGTGAGCCCCGGATCGCCGCTGATGGCCATCGTGCCGCTCGACCAGGTGTGGGTCGATGCCAACTTCAAGGAGCCGCAGCTCGCCGATATGCGCGGTGGCCAGACGGTCACGCTCAAAGCCGATATCTATGGTCGAAGCGTGAAGTACCACGGCAAGGTGGTCGGCTTTGGCGCCGGAACCGGATCGGCTTTTGCCCTGCTGCCTGCGCAGAACGCGACCGGCAACTGGATCAAGATCGTGCAGCGGGTGCCGGTGCGCATTGCGCTCGATCCTCAGGAGCTCGCGGCGCATCCGCTGCAGGTAGGGCTTTCGATGCAGGTCGACGTGGACACCCACCAGCGCACCGGCGATCGCTTGCCACAACTCACGCAAAGCGCGCCGGCGTATGCGACATCGGTATTTCAATCGCTCGATGAGATCGCTGACGGACGCGTCAAGGCAATCATCGCTGCCAATGAAGCCGGGCCTCAGCTTACCCGCGCGCAGAGCGACCAGGCTGCCATCAGGCGCGCGGAGCTCGTCGCCGAGCACCTGAAGAGCACCGGCCAGAGCCACGCCAAGATGCTCTGAGGCACCGGACCAGAAATCATCATGGCTACCACGACGGCGCGCGACGAGCCGACACCTCAAGTCGCGGCAAACGCAGCCGCTGCCCCGCTCACGGGTGGCACGCTCGTGCTCGGCACCATCGTGCTGTCGCTCGCTACCTTCATGAACGTGCTCGACACGTCGATCGCCAATGTCTCGATCCCGGCGATAGCGGGCGACCTCGGCGTGTCGCCCGACCAGGGTACATGGGTCATCACCTCGTTTGCCGTCGCCAACGCTATTTCACTGCCGCTCACCGGTTGGCTGACGCAGCGTTACGGGCAGGTGCGCCTATTCGCGGCGTCGGTGCTGCTGTTCGTATTGGCCTCGCTGTTGTGCGCAATCGCGCCTTCGATCGAGCTGCTGATTCTGTTTCGCGTTATCCAGGGCGCGGTGGCGGGGCCGATGATTCCGCTGTCGCAGTCGCTGCTGCTCTCGAGTTATCCCAAGAAGAATGCCGGCACGGCGCTGGCGATGTGGGCCATGACCACGCTGGTGGCGCCGGTGGTTGGGCCGCTACTCGGCGGATGGATCACCGACAACATTTCCTGGCCGTGGATCTTCTATATCAACGTGCCCGTCGGCATCGCCGCCGCTGCCGTGACCTGGGTAATCTATCGCAGGCGGGAAACCGCTACCGTCCGGCTGCCGATCGACACCATCGGCCTCGCGCTGCTCGTCGTCTGGGTCGGCGCGCTGCAGATCCTGCTCGACAAGGGCAAGGATCTCGACTGGTTCCATTCCGGCCAGATCGTCGCGCTGGCGATCGTGGCGGTGGTTGGATTTTCGTTCTTCCTGGTGTGGGAGCTCACCGATCGACATCCCGTGGTCGACTTGCGACTGTTCGCGCGTCGAAACTTCTGGACTAGCAGCCTGGCGATGTCGCTCGCCTATGGATTGTTTTTCGGCAACGTGGTGTTGCTTCCCTTATGGTTGCAGCAATACATGGGCTACACCGCGACGCAGGCTGGCATGGTGCTGGCGCCGGTCGGAGTCCTGGCGATCCTGCTTACGCCATTCGTCGGCAAGACCGTCCACAAGGTCGATCCCCGCGTGTTTGCCACCGTTGCGTTCACCATCTTCGCCGTGGTGCTGGTGATGCGCTCGCACTTCAACACCGACGCCGATTTCGGCACGCTCCTCATTCCCACGTTCGTGCAAGGCGCGGCGATGGCTGTGTTTTTCATTCCGCTGATCACGCTCGCCCTTTCCGGGCTGACGCCGGACCGGATTCCCGCCGCTTCGGGACTGTTCAATTTCACGCGCATCACCGCCGGCTCGTTCGGCACATCGATCACCACCACCCTGTGGGAACGCCGCGCGAGCCTGCACCACGCGCAACTCGGCGATCACGTCACCAATGTCGACCCTTCGACGGCGCAGGCGCTCGCGGGTATGCAGATAGGCGGAATGAGTCCGCAGCAAAGCTACGCTTCGCTGGATCGCATGCTCGATCAGCAGGCGTTCATGCTCTCCGCCAACGATATTTTCTACGTCTCCGCGCTGATCTTCATATTGCTGATCGCGGTGGTGTGGCTCGCGCGGCCGGTAAAGGACGGGCAGGCGGAATCGGCGACCGCGGGCGCGCATTAGCCGCTCGGACCCTACAGGCACCTGATGCTAGGCGGGAACCTCGCCGAGCACGGTACAGCGGCGCACCACGCGTCCCTGCGTCGCCGGGTCATACGGCGTTGCGCGGTGCATGACGCAGCGGTTGTCCCAGACGATGAGCTCCCTGGGCGTCCAGCGATGCTCGTAGGTCAGATCGGGATGAACGGCGAGGACGTTTAATTCCTCGATGAGCGCACGACCTTCCGCGTACGGCATTCCGACGATGGATTCCGCGTGGTCTCCCAGATAAAGACACTTGCGGCCGGTTTCAGGATGCCTTCGCACCACGGGGTGATCGACCGGAGGCGTTTCGCGCCGCTGCGCTTCGCTCATCGGATCCTCGCCGTGGCGCCGCGTGCGAGAAAAGTCCAGATTGTGGACCGCGCGCAAGCTTGCGATGCGCGATTTCCACGCGGGATCGAGGCGTTCGTAGGCGCCGTACATGTCGCAGAAATGCGTCTCCCCGCCGATGTTCGGGACGACTTCGCCGTAGATGATCGTCGCCTGACCGGTCACGCGACGCCATGAACCGTCGGTATGCCAGTAAAGCGTTCCCTTGTCCGGATGCCTTCCGTTCGGGCGCCCCTGATCGTCGAGATTGGAGAGCCGGTACAGCTCCGGAAAGCCATCGGCGTGATACTGGTTCATCACGTGTATCTGCACTTCGCCGAACCGCCGTGCGAACTCAACCTGTCGGCCGGGCGGAAGCTCCTGCGGCGGGAACAGAAGCACCTGATAGCGCAAGTACGCCTGGTAGATTGCGTCGAAGACTTCATCGCTGATGTCCTCCGCCAGCTTGACACCCGAGATCTCGGCGCCGAGATTCGCGGTCAGCGGACGCACGGCAAATGGCCAGCGAAGTTCAGCGATGGTGTTCATAGCTTGATTTCTCATTTTGCGGTCCCTCACGGACAAATATACCCGCTTCCGCTTGGACTCTTGAAGCACCCGACCGATTCGGGTAACAGCATCTTCGGCAGCCACAGTACCACTTCAGGAAAGAACACGCAGAAGGCGATCGTCACCAGGAACACGATGTAAAGCGGCAACGAGCGTACCAGCGCTCTGCCAAACCCAACTCCGACATATTTCGACGCCACCAACAACGACAATCCGTAGGGCGGTGTGATCAGCCCGAACACCAATGTCGTGATGATCACCACGCCCATATGCAGCGGGTTGATGTGGCCGACTTCGGTCAGTTTGTTGATGATCGGCATGAAGATGATGATCGCCGGCACGGCGTCGATGAAGTCGCCGACGATCACGAACAACACGACCAGTAACAACATGATCATCCGGCCGTCGGTGCCCGCGAAACCGGTGATGTAGTCGGCCACGAGGTCGGGGCCACGCAAGTACGCCACCATCCAGCCGAACGCCGAGGCGCCCGCGACGGCGGCCAGCGGCAGCGAATAGAGCAGGCCCGCGTACATGAAGTCACGCGGCAGTTCCTTGACATGTGTTGGCCGCAGGACCGGAATCAGCACGACGAGGATATAGACGGCGGCGATCATTCCCGCCTCGGTGGGCGTGAACCAGCCGGTGAGGATGCCGCCCATGATGATCACCGGAATGATCAGCGGCAACGCAGCGCCGCGTGCCGCGACGGCCACCTCGGTCAACTTTGCGCGCGGCTTCATCACGCCGACGGGTCCCCAGATATAGCTGTACACCATGAGGCCGATGCCGATCAGCACGCCGGGCACGACACCCGCCAGAAACAAGCCGCCAATCGAAACGTTGCCGGTGGCGCCATACACCACGGCCATGATGGAAGGCGGAATCAGGTTGGCCATGGTCGACGCGCACGCGATGAGCGCGGCGGTGAACGGGCGATCGTAGCCCTCCTTGTCCATCTCTGGCGCGACGGTGCGGGTCAGCACGGCGACGTCGGCCACCGACGAGCCCGAGATGCCAGCAAAGAACATGCTGAACAGCGTCACCACCTGCGCAAGCCCGCCGCGCAGATGCCCGACCAAGGTCTGCGACAACCGGATCATTCGGTGGACGACATCGGACGAGGCCATGAGCTCGCCGACCAGCAGGAAGAACGGGACCGCGAGCAACGTCTCGGAATCGATGCCGTGGAAGAGCTGGCCCACCATTGATTGCAGGCTGACCGGAGTAAAGGCAGTCGCGACGAACACGCCCGCCATCAGCGCGAACGACACCGGCACGCCCATGTAGCCGAATCCCAGGAAAAGGACGCCCATCAGGATCAGGATGGCGCCGCCGGTCACGTGTGGGCCCCCTTGGCGCGTTCCGCGCCTTCCCCCCGAGGGGGAGCGAGCGATCTTGGGACGGCCCGGCGATCGCTGTGGGCCCCCTTGGCGCGTTCCGCGCCTTCCCCCCGATGGGGGGCGAGCGATCTTGGGACGGCCCGGCGATCGCTCATTCGGCAACTTCCTCTATGACGAATTGGGGAATGTCGTCGCGGTCCTCAGGGCCTTCGAAGCCATGCTGCCAACCGTTGACGAGTTGCTCGATCGTGAAGAGGAAGACCAACACGCCGGCAGCGGGAACGATCGCCGTGTAGACGGTGAGCGGCAGCAGCGACGGCATCCGGTAGCTGCCGAGGTCGAGGATCGCGTTCTTCCAGCCGAACCAGATCAACACTAGCGACACGATGAGCACGATCACGCGATTGGCGATCTCGATCGCGCTGCGCGGCGCGCCGGTCATCCGCTTGGTGATCTCGGTCAGATAGAAGTGGTCGTTGCGACGCGTGGCGGCCGCCATGCCCACGAACACGCCCCAGGCAAAGAATGCCGTGGTGACTTGTTGCAACCACAGCCAGGGGACACCCAGCGTGCGGGTGACCACATCGCAGAACACGGTCAGCGTGAACATGAAGATGCACACGCCGCAAAGGATCATCAGCACGGCTTCCAGCTTGTCGAACACCTTCCACTTCAGGTGCCGATGGCGTTGGAGGATCAGCGCTCGGAAGTCGGCCATTTAGGGAACCATAAGCAGGTGCGCGTGGGCGGACCTGAAGCTTGGTGGTCGGGCGACGCTTTTCGCGTCGCCCGACGACACGCGATGGTCCTGCTACTTCACGTCGCGGACGAGCTTCAACAGCTTCACTGCGTGTGGGCCGAGCTCCGTGGCAAGCTGATCCTGGATCGGCTGCGCCGCCTTGATGAAGCCGGTCTTGTCGACGTTCTCGACGACCTTCACGCCGATGGTCTTCAGCTTGTCGGCGGAATCCTTCTCCAACTTCAGCGCCATCGCGGGCTCCGTCTTGGCTACCTCGTCGGCGGCCGCCTGCACCCACTTCTGCTGCTCGGGCGTCAGGCTGTTCCAGGTCTTGTCGCTGACCCAGATGCAGTTGTTGTTCGCCTCGTGCTCGGTCATCGATAGGATTGGGGCCACCTCGTAGTGCTTGTTGGCGAGGTACACGTTGACACCGTTCTCCGCTACGTTGACTACCCCGGTCTGCAGCGACGTGTAGACTTCGCCGAAAGGCATATGCACGGTCTGCGCCCCATAAGCAGGGAAAAGCGTGTCCTCGGTCTTCGTCGCCTGCACGCGCACTTTCTGGCCCTTGATGTCTTCGATCGACTTCACTTCCTTCTTGCTGTACATGTTGCGCATACCCATGGTCAGCAGGCCGAGCACCTGAGCGCCCTGTACTTGATCCTTGACCATGGCGCGGAATTCCGTTGCGATGGCGGGGTCAGCCAGCGCCTTCGCCAGATGCTGTTGGTCGCGAAAGATAAAGTGCAGCGAGAATACGCCGGCCTGCGGCGCGAGCGTCGACGCGTTCGCCGTCGAGGTAATGACGAAGTCGATGTCGCCCGCCCGCATTTTCTGGAGCATCTGCGGTTCCTGGCCGAGTTGCGCGCCCGGGAACTGATTGATGTTCATCGTGCCTTTGCTCAGTTCCTTGAGCTTGCCGTCGAAGATGTTGGCGGCTATGCCGTAGGCCGTGGTGTTAGGCTGGTCGTAGGCGAAGCTGAAGCTGCGTGTCTGCGCGGTCGCGCCGGCGATCCATCCGGCTGCCACCGCGGCTGCCAATACACTCAATATTGCCCCGCGGGCAACGCTGCTGGTATTCATGTTTCGTCTCCTCCTGGTTAGCCCTGCCCGGATCTGACGTCCGTGGGGGTGCGCACCCCGCGCTGCAAGATAACGGGCCATGGTTGAAAACGCAATGGCCAGGGTTTTCCGTGGGACGTCGCGAGGAAGGACGCGAACAAAATGGTTGCACCGCGCAGCGATTGGGCAGCGGTTGAAACCGTTAGAATGGCACTAAGACCAAAGGTGACCATGCACGACAAGAACGGGAACGAGACGGGCAGCGACCGCGGCGTCGCGCACGTTGCTGCCACGCAGCCGATCGGTTCCGTGCTTATTTGCGGTTATGGCGTCATGGGCCAGGGTGTTGCGACGACCTTCGCCGCAGCCGGTTTTCGTACCTTCATCCTCAGCCGTCGCGCGGAGTCGCTGGCCAACCTGCCGCCCGGAGTGCGGGCAGTTTCGCGCCTAGAGCAACTCGGCGACGACGTACCTGACCTGGCGATCGAATTTGTGCCCGAGGACATCGACGCCAAGCAGGCGGTGTACCGGCAATTGGAGGAAGCGTTCCCGGAATCCGGCCTGATCATCGCCACCGGCACCTCGGGCTTCGATCTGGTTCGACTCGCGAGTACGCTTGTGCGACCCGAACGCTTTGTCGGGATGCACTACTTCATGCCGGCGGACTCGAGCCCCGTGGTCGAAGTCATGTCCGGCCCACAAACGCCTGCGGCGCTGGTCGATCGGGTCGCGGACGCCGTCGAAGCGACCGGCAAGGATGCGGTGCGCCTCTACAAGCCGACGATAGGCTATCTCGTCAATCGCTTGCAGCACGCCATCCTGCACGAAGCGTATTACCTGATCGAAGCAGGGGTCGCGAGCGCGGAGGACATCGACCACGCTGCTCGAAGGTTGCTGGCGCCACGCATGTGTCTCAACGGACTTATCCGGCAAAAGGACATCAGCGGACTGAAGCCCCATGCGGATGCCCAGCTTTCCATTGTCCCCGCGCTGTTTCACAACGGCACTCCCAATCCGATGCTGCAGGCGATGGTGGCGCGCGGCCAAACCGGGTTGACCGCGGGTAAGGGTTTTTACGACTGGGCCGGTACCGAGCCCGAACAGGAGCGCGCACGGGCATCGCGTGCACTTAAAGCGCTGCTTGTTTTCCTCGACACACTCGAGCGGGAGACCGCCTCGAGGACTGCGCGGCAGGCGATTGCGCCGCGCGACGCATGATGGCTGCACATTCCTTGCGCGTTAGCGAATCGTATCGATGAAAGGCTCGGTAACGCGCGTTGGCTTTGCCCCGCTCCGGGATTATATCGATGCATCCCTGCGCCGGCTCGGCCTGCCCGATGAGGATGCGCTTACCGTCGCATCGCTGATGGCTGAGGCCGATCTGCAGGGTTCGGACGGTCACGGGGTGATTCGTCTGCCGCCATACGCGAGGCGCATTCGCGCCGGCGGGATCAAGCTCCGCCCCGAGATTCGCGTGCTGCAAGAGCGGGCCGGCATGGCGTTGATCGACGGTGACAACGCGATGGGGCACCTGGTCATGACGCGTGCCGCGGAGCTCGCCGTCGCCAAGGCGCGCACGGCGGGCGTCGCATGGGTCGGCGCGCGAATGAGCAATCACGCGGGGCCCGCGTCGCTCTACGCACGCAAAGTGCTGGCGCATGACATGATCGGCATGTATTTCGCTGTCGGCAATGCCAACCATCTGCCGCCCTGGGGCGGGATGGACATGCTGCTGTCGACCAATCCGATCGCGGTCGCGGTCCCCGCGGGCAGGCAGATACCCATCGTGCTCGACATGGCCACCACCGTCGCGGCGTACGGCAAGGTAAAGGCCAAGGCGCAACGTGGCGAAACGATGCCGGAAGGCTGGATGATCGATCGCGAAGGGCGGCCTCTCACCGACCCCCGGCGCGCGGAAGAAGGGTTTTTGCTGCCGATCGGCGGCTACAAGGGCTACGGGCTCGCTCTTGTCTTCGGCTTGCTTGCCGGCACCCTGAATGGCGCGGCGATGGGCAAGGACGTGATCGACTTCAACCATGACGACGCAAGCGCCACCAACACCGGGCAAGCCATCGTTGCCATCGACGTCGCCGCTTTCGGTGACCTGCAAGCGTTCAAGAACCGGGTCGACGTGCTGGTCGATGATTTGCGGCAAAGCCGGCGCATGCCGAACGTCGACAGGATATGGCTGCCCGGAGAGCAAAGCCACGCCAAGCGCGTCGAATACAATCGCGATGGCATCCCGATTTCGGCGCCGTTGTTGCGCGGCCTGGATCAACTGGCAGATGATCTTGGCGTCGAAAGACTCGCAGTCGAGCGGTGGCCGTGAACAAGGCGCACAACCGATCCGCTCGCAGCTCAAGGAGGAGTCATGTCGAGTAAGTATCGAATCGTCTTTTGCATTCTTCTTGCGACCGCGCTCGGGACTGGGTTCTCCACCGCGACGGCGCAGTCCGCGTATCCGAGCCGCACGATTCAGATCATCGTCCCGCTTGCGGCGGCAAGCGCGGTCGACAACGCGGCGCGGATTCTCGCCCAGCGCATGTCGGAGAACATGGGACAGGCGATCGTCATCGAAAACCAGCCGGGCGCGGCGGGATTGATCGGCACCGATCGCGTGGCCAAGGCCGCGCCGGATGGCTACGTTCTCGGCGGCTTCAACGACAGCATCATGACCATGCTGCCGAATCTCTACACCACCATGTCGTGGGACATTCTCCGTGACTTCGAGCCGATATCGCTGGTCGCGACCGTCGAATGGGGCCTGGTGGTGAACAACGATTCGCCGTACAAAACCGCTGCCGACCTCATCGCCGCGGCCAAGGCGAATCCAGGCAAGATCAACTACGGCTCGGGCGGCAACGGCAGCCCGCAGCACGTGGCGATGGAAGTGTTCGCGGCGGCCGCCGGCGTTTCATTGACGCATGTACCGTATCGCGGCGCGACCCAGGCCGCACTCGATGTTGCGTCGGGCCAGGTTTCGGTCGCATTTCAGGGGCTAGCAACCGTCACCTCGCTGGTGCGTGGCGGCAAGTTGCGACTGCTCGCGGTGACCACGCGCAACCGCCTGCCTCAGTTTCCCGATGTGCCAACGGTGTCGGAGTCAGGATTGCCCGGCTTCGAATTCAATTCGTGGTTCGCGCTGATGGCGCCGGCCCGGACGCCGAAGCCGATCATTGCCCGCCTCAATGCGGAAGTGCTCAAGGCCCTTGCCGATCCCGACGTTCGTGCGCGGCTGGATGCGCAGGGACTGACCATCCGCGGCTCATCGCCGGAGGAGCTCGGGAGCGCAACGCGCGCGCAGCTCGCGAAATACGCGCGGGTGATGAAGGAGGCCAATATTCGAAACGATTGAGGAATCGATCGATCTTCGCGGCGTTTGGGCTCGCGCGTCTTGTTCTGTACTGGACCGGACAACCAAAGTCCGCCCGCTGAATGATTGCTCAGTCCCCTCACTTCCTTGCAACAAAGCTGGCAACGATAGCAGCGATTACACCTGCAATTGCTGCAACGTAGCCAATAACCGACATGGTGTTTGAGTACTCGATACTCTCAGTAGCAGAGGGGGATGGTTCTTCCGTCGTCACATGGTAACCGTATCGCGCGAGCACCGATTCTGCGGCAGAAAACTTGATTGGTTGGAAAACGACTGATTTCGAAAATTCGCGATTAGCATGAACGATGAAAAGAGCCGTCCAACCCTTATTGCGAGTGGACTGTCACCAAGGTCAGACAGAACTTACATCTTACCTAATGCGCCATCTAACGCGCCGCTTACATTCAAGGCCAGGTGCTTTCCCATAGTCGATATTGGTGGCATGCCAAGTTAGTCTAGAATGTTATCCGTGCCGGCGGTCATGCCTGCGTAGCTACGCAATTCATCCGCATCATTCAGGAGACTTTGCAATGAACACAGATTCTGCGCAGCGCTTTGCAACCAGGCATGCGTTGGGCGCCGTCGCCATGGCACTGTTGTTGAGCGTTCCTTTGGCCTGGGCGCAAGGGCAGAAAGTACTCAAGTTCATTCCCCAGGCTGATCTGCGCATTCTCGACCCCATCACCACCACGGCGTACATCACCCGCAACCACGGCTACATGATCTACGACACGCTGTTCGCCACCGATGCCAAGTTCCAGGTTCAGCCGCAGATGGTCGACAAGTACGAGTTGAGCAGCGACAAACTGACCTACACCTTCACGCTGCGCGACGGATTGAAGTTCCATGACGGAACGCCGGTGCGCTCGGCCGATTGCATCGCGTCGATCGACAGATGGTCCAAGCGCGACGCGCTGGGACAGAAGATGGCGGAATCGACCGAGTCTTGGAAAGCTGTCGACGACAAGACTTTCACGCTCAAGCTCAAGAAGCCGTTTCCCCTCGCGCTCGAGGCGCTGGCGAAGCCGTCGTCGAACGTGCCGTTCATCATGCCCGAGCGTATCGCCAAGACCGACGCATCCACCAACATCACCGAGCCGATCGGCTCCGGACCCTTCAAGTTCGTCAAGGAGGAGTGGGTGCCCGGCAGCAAGGTGGTCTATGTCAAGAACACCGATTACGTGCCGCGTAAGGAGGCTCCGTCGTGGGCCGCGGGAGGCAAGGTCGTCAAGGTCGACCGCGTCGAATGGATCTACATTCCAGACTCGGCCACCGCCGCGGCGGCGATCAACGCCGGTGAAGTCGACTGGTGGGAGCAGATGCCGCCCGATTTGATTCCGGTGCTGGCGAAGAACAAGAGCATCAAGGTCGAGAACATCGACCCGCTGGGCTCGATGGGCCTGCTCCGCTTCAATTTCATGTATCCACCATTCAATAACCAGAAGATGCGCCAGGCGATCCTCTACGCCATCGATCAGAACGACTACGTGCTCGGCATCGCCGGCGACGTTAAGAACGGACATCCCTGCTACTCCTATTTCACCTGTGGCACCCCGCTCGCGAGCGAGGTGGGCGCCGAGCCGATGAAGGGCAAGCGTGACTTCGAAAAAGCAAAGCAGCTCATCAAGGAAGCCGGCTACAAGGGCGAGAAGATCGTCATCATTTCGGCCACCGACCAGCCGATCGTTCATTCGCAATCGCTGCTTACTGCGGAGACGTTGCGCAAGCTCGGTCTCAACGTCGACTTGCAGGCAGGCGATTGGGGGACGCTGATCACGCGACGCACGTCGAAGGAGCCGGTCGACAAAGGGGGCTGGTCGATCTTCCACACCTGGCTCGTCGGCCCCGATGTGACCTCGCCCGCGGTCAATTTCGCCGTTCGCGGTTCGGGTCAGAAAGCGTGGTTCGGCTGGCCAGAGGATACGAAGATCGAGGAGTTGCGAGACGCATGGTTTGCGGCGACCGACCCTGCCGCCGCGAAAAAAGCCGCTGACGCGGTCCAGGCTCGGGCGTTCGAATTCGTTCCGTATGTTCCAACCGCACAGTTCATTCTTCCCACCGCCTATCGGACGAATCTCAGCGGCGTCATCATCGCGCCGATCACGCTTTTGTGGAACGTCGAAAAGCGATAGCGACATCTTCTCGTCGAACATAGGCAGCGGATGACTGCGTACATCGTCCGCCGCCTGTTCTCCACCATCGTGGTCATGGCGGTGGTTGCGTTTGTCGTCTTTTCCCTTCTGTACCTCACACCCGGCGATCCCGCCGCGGTCATCGCCGGAGACATCGCGACCGACGAGGACATCCGCCTCATTCATGCCCGCCTGGGCCTGGATGAGCCCTTCCTGGTTCAGTTCGGCCGATGGGTTTGGGCGCTGCTGCACGGTGATCTGGGCACCTCGATCTTCACCAATCTTCCGGTGACGCAATTGATCGGGCAGCGCATCGAGCCGACGGTGGCGCTGACCCTTTGCACGCTGACGGTGGCGATCGTGGTCGCGGTTCCGCTGGGTGTGGTCGCTGCCGCCAAGGCGGGCACCTGGCTCGATCGGGCGGTGATGGCGTTCTCGGTGCTCGGCTTCTCGGTGCCGGTATTTGTATTTGCCTATATGCTGATTCTCACTTTTTCAGTGCAGTTCGACTGGCTGCCGGTGCAGGGTTATCGCAATCTACGCGACGGCGTTTGGGAGTGGCTCCGCCATCTGATTCTGCCCAGTATTGCGCTGGGGACCGTCTACGTCGCCCTGATTGCCCGCATGACGCGCGCCAGCATGCTCGACGTGCTCTCGCAGGATTACATCCGCACCGCCGCGGCGAAGGGACTGACACCCGATCAGGTGCTGATCGGCCACGCGCTCAAGAACGCGGCGATCCCCATCATGACCATCATCGGCATGGGTATCGCGCTCTTGATCAGCGGCGCGATCGTGACCGAAACGGTATTCGCGCTGCCCGGGATCGGGCGGCTGACGGTCGACGCGATCCTGCGCCGCGACTATCCCATCATTCAGGGCGTTATTCTTATTTTTTCCGCTGTCTATGTGCTCGTCAATCTCCTGGTCGACCTGTCGTACGTTTTTTTCGATCCGCGCATACGTTATTGATATGAGCGCAACGACTCTTATCGTCCCATCGACTGCCGCGTCCAAGTCGGTGTCGCCGACCTGGCAACGTTTCCGCGACGCTTTCAGGCGCCACCCGACGGCGCTGATCGGCGGGGTGATCCTGATCTGCATGATTGCCATCGCGATCTTCGCGCCGTGGCTGGGGACTATCGACCCGCAGGCGGTCGCGCCGGTCAAGCGTCTGAAGCCACCGTCGGCTGACTTCTGGTTCGGCACCGACATGCTCGGTCGCGACGTCTACAGCCGCGTGGTGTACGGAGCACGGGTGTCGCTGATCGTCGGCCTTGCGGTCGCGCTGTTCTCGACCATTCTCGGAATAGCGATCGGGCTGGTGACCGGCTATGTCCGGGTCCTGGATGCAGTCGTGATGCGAGTGATGGACGGGCTGATGTCGATCCCCTCGGTGCTGCTGGCCATCGCATTGATGGCACTTACCAAGGCAAGTGTGGGCAACGTCATTGCGGCCATCACACTTGCCGAAGTGCCGCGCGTCGTGCGGCTCGTCCGCAGCCTCGTGTTAACGCTGCGCGAGCAGCCTTACGTCGAAGCCGCCATCGCGGCTGGCACGACCTTGCCCCGCATTCTGATGCGCCACATCCTGCCCAATATCGTCGCGCCATTGCTCGTCCAGGGAACCTATGTCTGCGGGTCGGCGATGATCACGGAGGCGATACTGTCGTTCATCGGCGCCGGCACGCCGCCGAATATTCCCAGCTGGGGCAACATCATGGCCGAAGGCAGGAGCCTGATTCAGATTGCGGGCTACCTCATCCTGTTTCCCGGCATCTGCTTGTCGCTAACGGTGCTCGCGGTGAACCTGCTCGGCGACGGCATGCGCGATGCGCTCGACCCGCGACTCGCTCGACGCATGTGAAGCCATGAAAACGGCCTACATACCGACCTCCGCGCTGCTTGATGTCAAGGGATTGAAGACCTATTTTTTCACCCGCGATGGCGTCGTGCGCGCCGTCGACGGTGTTTCCTTTTCGGTTGCGCGCGGGGAGACGCTCGCCATCGTCGGCGAGTCCGGTTGCGGCAAAAGCGTTACCTCGCTTTCGATTCTGCGCCTGATCGCATCGCCACCCGGACGAACCGTCGAGGGGAGCGTTGTGTTCGAAGGGCGCGATCTGCTCGAGTTGTCGGAAGCGGAGATGCGGAAGGTTCGCGGCGATGCCATTTCGATGGTTTTCCAGGAGCCGATGACTTCGCTCAATCCGGTGTTGACCGTCGGCCGACAAATCGCTGAAGTGCTGATGCTGCATCGCGGCCTCCCGCGCGAAGACGCCATGCTAAGCGCGATCGAGATGCTGAGACTGGTCAAGATCCCGGAACCGGAGCGGCGCGTGGCGGAGTATCCGCATCAGCTTTCGGGTGGCATGCGGCAACGGGTGATGATCGCGATGGCGCTTGCCTGCGAGCCGCGACTGTTGATCGCCGACGAGCCGACCACGGCGCTCGACGTCACCATACAGGCGCAGATCCTGGACCTGATGCGCGAGCTCAAAGCCAGGACCGGTGCTGCGATCATGCTGATCACCCACGACCTGGGAGTGGTGGCGGAAATGGCGCAGCGCGTGGTGGTGATGTACGCGGGACGCAAGGTCGAGGAAGGGTCTGTCGAAGCGCTGTTTGCGAATCCTCGCCACCCCTACACCCGCGGACTGCTCGACTCCATTCCGAAGCTCGGCGCGTCGATGGTGAGCCGTGGCGCGGGTACGCGTTTGAGCGAGATAGCCGGCACCGTACCGTCGCTGTCTGAAGCGATCGTCAGCTGTGCTTTTGCACCGCGTTGCGCTTACGCCACCGTGCGCTGTCAAAACGAATATCCTCCGTTCGAGGAAAAAGCCCCCGGTCATGGCGCCGCGTGCTGGGAGTCGGAGCGTTTACTTGCGGATGCGATCGTGTGATGGCAAGCAGGCAGCCGAAGGCCGTAGCAACGACAAAGGCGGGGCGGCTGCTTCAGGTGACGCATTTGACCAAACATTACGCTGTCCGCGGCGGGGTGTTCGGTCGCGCACGGGGCGAGGTGCACGCGGTCGATGACGTCAGCTTCGCGATCGCCGAAGGAGAGACACTGGGTCTCGTTGGCGAGAGCGGCTGCGGCAAGACCACGCTCGGCAAGACCGTGCTCGGGCTGGTCGAGCCGACCGCGGGAATGATCCACTGGCGAGGACAGCGAATCGATCAACTCAAGGGCGCCGCGATGCGTCCCTTCCGGCGCGAGCTGCAGGCGGTGTTCCAGGATCCTTATGCGTCACTCAACCCGCGCATGCGGGCGGCGGATATCGTGGCGGAGCCCATTCGCAATTTCCAACAGGCAACGGCACCACAAATCGAAAAACGAGTGCTTTCGCTTTTCGAGAAAGTGGGCTTGCGAGCCGACCAGATGGCTAAATATCCCTACGAATTTTCGGGCGGGCAGCGGCAGCGGCTCGGCATCGCCCGGGCCCTTGCGCCGCAGCCCCGATTGATCGTTTGCGATGAGCCGGTATCAGCGCTCGACGTTTCGGTCCAGGCGCAGGTCATCAACCTGCTGGTTGATCTTCAGCGGGAATTTGGCCTATCGTATCTTTTCGTCGCCCATGATCTGGCGGTGGTCGAGCACATCAGTCACCGCGTCGCGGTGATGTACCTCGGCAGAATCGTGGAGATTGCGTCGACGCGCGATTTGTTCGAAAATCCGCTGCATCCTTATACCGAAGCGCTTTTGTCGGCGGTGCCGGTTCCCGATCCCACCGCCCATCGAAAACGTCTCATCCTCGCCGGCGATGTGCCGAGTCCCATAGAGGTACCGACCGGGTGCCGTTTCCACACCCGTTGTCCGTACGCGTTCGATCGCTGCAAAGTCGAAGAACCACTGCTCAAGAAGGCGTTACCGGCGCATCTCGTTTCCTGTCACCTGCGCGAGGTACCCGTGGCAACCGCAAGCATTGCGCATCATTGAAGTGCGCAGAAAGGAGTCCATAGGGTGGGCAGCCTTAACCGTCTAAGCGCGACCGTTGCGGCGCGCAAGCTGGCGACGCGGGAGATCACGGCGGTGTCGCTTCTCGGAGACTGCCTCGCGCGGATCTCCGAACGCGAAAGCGCTGTGCGAGCATGGACTTTCCTCGACAACGACGCGGCGATGCAGCGCGCTCGCGCGCTCGATACACAAGCGTCGACGGGATTGCTGCACGGGCTCCCGATTGGGGTCAAGGACCTGTTCGACACCTTCGACATGCCGACAAGCTACGGTTCACCGATTTACGCCAACCATCGACCTGCCGCGGACGCTGCAAGCGTTGCTTTGGCGCGGGCGGAAGGTGCCATCGTCGTCGGCAAGACAGTGACTACCGAGTTCGCGACCTTTCACCCCGGGCCGACACGCAATCCCCATAGCCCGGCCCACACGCCGGGCGGATCCTCGTCAGGCTCGGCAGCGGCGGTGGCGGACTGGATGGTCCCGCTTGCCTTCGGCTCGCAGACAGCCGGTTCGATCGTGCGTCCGGCAGCGTTTTGCGGCGTGGTGGGATACAAGCCGACCTTCGGCATGGTAACCCGCGTTGGGGTCAAGATGATTTCCGATACGCTGGATACCGTCGGCGTGCTCACCCGCAGCGTGCCCGACGCCGCGCTGTTCGTCGCCGCGCTCACCGGCCGGCGCGAACTTCTGATCGATGGTCCGACGACGGATATTCCGCGGATCGGCCTGTGCAGAACCTACGAATGGAATCGCGCGCAGCCCGAGACGGTCGCGCTGCTCGAAAGCGCGGGCCAACGGCTGCGCGCCAACGGTGCAAGCGTCCGCGAGGTGACGCTGCCGGCACCCTTCGCGGGCCTGGCTCAGGCGCAGACGGCGATCATGGTGTTCGAGGTCGCGAAATCCCTGTCGCACGAAAATCTCGTGCACCGCAAAGACCTGAGCGCGGACATGACCAAGATGATCGACGCGGGCCTCGCGGTGTCGCCCCAGCAATATGACGCGGCGCGGTCGCTCACCCGGAGTTGTCGCGCGATGCTTCCGGATATCTTCAACGGCCTTGATGTGCTCGTCGCGCCCAGTGCGGCGGGCTACGCGCCCTCTGGGATCGATGCCACCGGCGATCCACTGTTCAACCGTATCTGGACGTTGTTGCACGTCCCCGTCGTCCATGTGCCTGTCGCTCGCGGGGCGCGTGCCTTGCCCATCGGCGTCACGATCGTGGGCACCGTCGGCTCCGATCGTGCAACGCTGCGAGGCGCGGAATGGATACACGCGCGGCTTGGTGGAAGCGAGCAAGCGCCTGAGTGAACAAGGCCAACGATGACGACACCATCCGATGTGCTGCTTTCCCCGAAGAGCGCCACGGGCCTGCTTCGAGTCGATGGTGGACGGCTGTGGCGATCGCTCATGGACCTGGCGCAGATCGGCGCCACGCCCAAGGGAGGCGTGCGCCGTCTCGCGCTCACCGATCTCGATGGGCACGGTCGCGATCTCGTCGTCGGCTGGCTCAAGGAAACCGGCAGCCGCATCGAGATCGACGGCGCAGGCAACATTTTCGCGACGCGGCCCGGACGCGATCGCGAGGCGCGTGTTGTGCTGACCGGAAGTCATATCGATACGCAACCTTCCGGCGGCAAGTTCGACGGCAACTACGGAGTGCTCGCGGGATTGGAGGTGCTGCGAACGCTCAACGACGCTGGCATCGTCACCGAGCACCCGGTCGGCGTCGCGATATGGACCAACGAGGAGGGCAGCCGTTTCGTGCCGGTGATGGGTGGGTCTGGCGCGTTTGCCGGTGTACATACGCTGGAGCACTTGCTGCAGCAGCGCGACGTCGATGGCATCGCGTTTGGCGACGCGCTAACAGATATTGGCTATGCCGGAGATGCGCCCGTTGGCGGACGCACCCTCGATGCCTATTTCGAGGCGCACATCGAGCAGGGGCCCATTCTCGAGCGCGAAGACAAGATCGTCGGCGTGGTGACCGGAGCGCTGGGGCTCTCCTGGTACGACTGCATCTGGACCGGGCAGGACGCGCATGCCGGGCCGACACCCATGGAAGCGCGCCGCGATGCGTTGCGCGGCGCTGCGCAAATGGTCGAGGCGATCCACGCGCTGGCGATGCGCCACGCGCCGGACGGCCGGGCAACCGTCGGGTTCATGCAGGTCAGTCCCAATTCGCGCAACGTCGTTCCCGGGCTCGTCAGGATGACCGTCGACATGCGGCATCCCGACGACGAGCATCTCGCCAAGATGGATCGCGAGCTTCGCGACGCGGTGGCCGCCATCGCCCGCGACCTTCGCCTTGAATGCGATCTGCAACAAGTCGACCACTTCCCGGCGTCGCGTTTCGACTCGAACTGCGTCGAGGCGGTGCGTGCCGCAACGCGCGCACTTGGGCTTCCGCACCGTGAAATGGTGAGCGGCGCTGGCCATGACGCGATCTACATTGCGCGTGTCGCCCCGACTTCAATGATATTCGTTCCATGCAAGGACGGCATCAGTCACAACGAGATCGAGGATGCGCGTCCGGAGCATCTCGAGGCAGGGGCGAACGTGCTGCTGCACGCCATTCTCACGCGTGCGCTGCGATCGGGCGTCACATCCGATTCTTCTGCAACCCAAGGAGGTTGACACCTTGACGCAACTTGCGCCCGATTCCGAACTTGTCGACAAGCTGGTTGTCGCCAATCGCATTCTGTACCAGCAAGGCGTCGTCGACGGCTTCGGTCATGCCAGTGTGCGGCACGACAAGTCGCTCGGCCTCTTCCTGCTCGCGCGCAACATGGCGCCGAGTCTCGTGCGGCGCGAAGACATCATCACCTTCGACCTGGACGGTACCGCACTCGATGCCGAGGGACGCCGCGTATATCTGGAGCGCTTCATTCACGGCGAGATCTATCGCGCGCGCCCCGATGTTCGGGCGATCGTCCACAGCCATTCGCCGAGCGTCATTCCTTTCGGCGTCACCGCGCAGACGCTCCGGCCAGTGTTCCACATGAGCGGATTTCTGGCAGAAGGCGCGGCGCTGTTCGAGATACGCGAGGTCGCCGGAGATACCGACATGCTGATCAGCGACCGACG
The DNA here is from genome assembly GCA_036491495.1 of Casimicrobiaceae bacterium. Taxonomy (GTDB): domain Bacteria; phylum Pseudomonadota; class Gammaproteobacteria; order Burkholderiales; family Casimicrobiaceae; genus PALSA-1003. The sequence continues at coordinate 1,853 of DASXBW010000079.1, read as the reverse complement.
ACTCGGGAAGGCGCTGGCGGCCTCGCTCGGCGCGCGCTCGACGGTGCTGATGCGCGGGCACGGGTCGACGGTTGTCGGCGGGTCGATCGAGCAGGCCGTGTACCGCGCGATTTACGCCGAGGTGAACGCCAAGCTGCAGCTACAGGCAGTGACGCTGGGCGAGGTCACCTATCTCAACGAGCGGGAGGCGGCCAAGGCTGCGGCCATCAACGATACCCAGTTGGCACGCACGTGGGAGCTATGGCTGCGCCAAGTCGGCACCATCGAATAGGGCGGAAATCTATTTCGCCCGCGCGTAGTACTTGAACAACTCGTCCTGCTGCGGCTTGGTCAGCGGCGCCGGCAGAAATTTCAGATTGACCGAATCCGCCATCGCCTCGTCGAGTCCGGAGAGCCGCTCGAGCCGAAGATTCTCCTTGGGAAAGAACTGGTCGCGCACCTGCTTCGCAAGGGTTTCCGAAATGCCGACCCATTCGGCGTAGGCCTTTAGCGCGGCGGGATCGGAATACATCCAGTCCAGCGTTTCGCGATAGGCCTGAAGGTAACGCTCGATGACGTCGCGCCGCTTCTCCGCGGTCGCGGTGTTGGTAATCGTCAGCCGGACGGTCTGGTTGCGAAAAGCCGGCACGTCGCTTTCGCGGGCGACAATCCGGATGCGGCCCTGCTGCAGCGCTTCGACACCGAACGGGGGCGACGACCAGCCGATATCGACCTGACCCGACATCGTCTGCGTGAATGTCGACGATGGACTGCCGGTAGCCACCGGCTTCATCTGAACGCCGAATTCCCTGATGAATGCCAGAACCGCCCAGTTGCTCGACGAACCGTTGGTGGAATAGGCAATCGTTTTCCCTGACGCGTCCTTGAGCGTTTTGATGGGCGACGCCGCCGGGACGTACCAGAACAGATCGTCGGCTCCCGTCATCGAGTTGGCGATGGCGCGCACGGGCGCGCCCTTGGCGAAGGCGCCAAGCACGCCTGCGGTGCCGACGCCGAGGCCCAAGTCGACACTGCCGGAGATCACCGCCTGCAGCGTCTCGCCCGCACCCTGGGTGTAGAGGAGCTCCAGCGTCAAGCCTTGCTTGCTGAAAAAGCCCGCTTTTTGACCGAGTTCCGGCGCCGCGTTTTCCCAGTTTCCGCGCTGCCCGATCGCGAGCTTGAGCGTATCCGCGGCGAGCGCGCTTGCGCTCGCCAACGTCAGCAGAACGGCTATCAGCCAATGTCTCATCGGCGTCAGTTTCATCGTGTGCTCCTTGTTTGTCGCATGCTCAATGCGCGTAGCGACGCGCCACGACCACGTTGGCGATCACCGTGAGCAGCAGCGTGACGATCATCAACATGAAGGACAGCGCGGCACCGAAAGGCCAGTTGTTCTGATTCAGCACCTCGTTGGCGACCACCGGCGCCATCATCTGGAAGCGCGGACCGCCGAGCAGGACCGGCGTCGCGTAGGCATTCATGGTGAGGATGAAACACAGCACTGCCGCAGCGAGCACGCCGGGAATCGCCAGCGGCAGGGTGACCAGGCGCCAGGCAGCGAACGGCGTCGCGCCGAGGCTCATTGCCGCTTCCTCGGAGGAGCGGTCGATGCCCTCCAGAACGCTTTGCAGGGTCAGCACCACAAACGGCAGGTTCACCGCGATAATGCCGACGAAGACCGCTCCGGGCGTGTACATGATCGTCAACGGCGCCAACGTCGGAACGAAGAGCTCGAGCAGGTAGTTGAAAACACCCTTCTGGCCGAACGCGACCATCCAGCCGGCCGCTCGCACCGCGTTGCCCACGAACAGCGGCAGGATCACCGCCAGGATCAGGACGGCCTTGAAGCGGGACGTCGTGCGGGCGAGATAAAG
>DASXBW010000078.1:0-2857 GCA_036491495.1 Casimicrobiaceae bacterium | reverse complement strand
ATGTGGCCCGCGCGCGGGCCACCGGTTCCCCGCTGACGCCGCTCATGCCGTTTACGCTTGGCCTCGTCAGCAACGCCACGACGGATCTCATGGCGCCAGCGCTCGTCGCGACGGCGCTGCGGCACGGCATCGCACTCGACTGCATAACCGCACCCTTCGGCCAGGTTGCCCAGGAGGCGCTTGCAACCGAATCCGCGATCAAGCGGGTGCAGCCGGACGCGGTCCTCGTGGCCCTCGATTACCGTGGCCTGCCGTTGCGCCCAACCCCGGGCGACGCGGACGCCGCCGAGGCGACCGCCGCGCAGGCGCTGCAGCAACTGCAGGCGATCCGCGACGGGTTCGTGCGAGGGAGCAAGACGGTCTGCATCCTGCAGACGATCGCGCGCCCGGCCGAGCCGTGTTTCGGCAGCCTCGATCTCGCCATGCCCGGCACGGTTCGCCATCTGATCGATTCCGTCAATCGCTGTCTCGCCTCGAGCCTCGCCGGCAGCGAGACCGTCCTCTTCGATGTCGCCGGGCTCGCCGAAACGGTCGGTCTTGCGGACTGGCATTCACCGCTTGAATGGAACCTCGCCAAGATCCCGTTCGCGAGCCGCTTCGTGCCGCTCTACGCCGATCATGTCTGTCGGTTGATCGGCGCGCTCCGCGGCAAGAGCCGCCGCTGTCTGGTGCTCGATCTCGACAACACGCTGTGGAGCGGGGTGATCGGTGACGACGGCATCGAGGGGATTGTCTTAGGGCAAGGGGACGCCACCGGCGAGGCGCATCTCTGCGTCCAAGAGATTGCATTGTCGCTGCGGGAGCGCGGAATTGTGCTGGCCGTGTCGTCGAAAAACGACGACGAGGTGGCGCGCCTCCCATTTCGCAGGCACCCCGACATGCTGCTCCGCGAAGAGCATATCGCGGTGTTTCAGGCCAATTGGAACGACAAGGCGAGCAATATCGAGGCGATTGCCGAGGAGCTATCGCTTGGCCTCGACGCCGTTGTGTTCCTCGACGACAATCCGAGCGAGCGTGGCCTCGTCCGCCGCCTGCTGCCGCAGGTCGCGGTGCCGGAACTCCCCGAAGATCCGAGCCTGTTCTCGCGCACCTTGATGGCCTCCGGCTATTTCGAGGCCGTGACCTTCTCGGCCGAGGATCGCAAGCGCTCGGATTTCTACCGGGACAACGCCCGCCGGATTGCGCTACAAAAACAGGCCGGTAATGTCGATGCCTATCTCGCATCACTGAAGATGGAGATCAGGTTCCAGCCCTTCGACGACATCGGCCGGGCGCGGATCACACAGCTCATCAACAAATCCAATCAGTTCAACCTGACAACCCGGCGCTATACGGAAGCCGAGGTGCGCGAGTGCGGCCGCGACCCAGACTGCTATACGCTGCAGGTCAGTCTCAGTGACATCTATGGCGACAACGGCATGATCAGCGTCGTCGTCTGCCAAAGGAATGGCAGCGACTGGTATGTCGATACTTGGCTGATGAGCTGCCGGGTGCTCGGCCGGCGTGTCGAAAACGCGATCCTGCGCGAGCTCGTTGCCGCGGCGCGAGAGCGCGGTGTTCACCGGATCGTCGGCACCTACCGGCCGACGCCGCGTAACAAAATGGTCGAGGACCACTACGCCAAACTCGGCTTTTCGCTGCTGCAGCGGGACGACGACGGAACCGTGTTTTGGGAACTCGATCTCGCCCTCAGCGCCGGCGCCGAGGTTCCGATCCCAATGAAGGTCGAACGTACCGGTTTCGATTTAGTGCCGGCCGTAATCAAGAATGGTTTTGAGAGGGTTTTAACCGAATTTTCGTGCTGACTTTTGGGTTCGGCTGGCTTCTCTTAAAAATCCTCGGACACCGTTGGCGAAGTCGTTCGCCATGTGTAGGGCTCACGCATGAGATCGCTCTGGTAGCTGAGCCTGCTCGGCAATGACAATCATCGGTTTGGCAACGGCTGCTTCTCTCAGCGCCGATGAGGACTCGCAGCAAGTTTGATGCGTGACGCCGGACAGCACTAGCCCAACTTCGCCGATTCGAGCACTTTGGAGGGTGTAAGTATCTGAGATCGCTGGAGCCGACCCCCGAAGGTCGGCACTACAGCGGGATCGGCGGCGCGGGCCCGGCGGTGATCTTGGGGGGCGGTTGAGCGGGCAGCTCCAGTTTGAGTTTCTCCAGCAAGAGGCTGAGCTCGGGTACGGGCTCGGTATAGCAGGTGAGCAGCAGCTCGCGGCCGTCGGTGGTCGGCAGGTGCACGTCGATCATGTGCATGGCGGCAAACTTCTCCAGCACGCTGCGCGGCGTGAGCCCCGGCGCCAGCGCATGCAAGCGCCGCGCCAGCGTGACGTGCAGGCAATAGGCCAGAAAGGCAATGAAGACGTGCGCCTCGACGCGGGCCTCGAGCTGGTGAAAGACCGGCCGGATCGCGAGGTCGCCCCCTGCTTTCGCAGGGGCAGGCTTTTGAGGTTTTTGAAGGCCTCCTCGACCGCGACCAGCAACAGATACTGGCTCCACAGTTTGGCGGGGTCCTGCTCGACGAGATTGTGCGCAAGAGATACCGGCCTTCGCGTGATCGTGTCTGCCGCAGCTTATTGCGATCGAGCCGATAGCTGAATGTGGCGCAGTCTGCAGCGACCTCGATTACCGCCAGGCGCCAGGCGATGCGGGACTGATCGCGCGCGGCGCCGAGTTTCATCAGCAACTCCTCGCGCGTCAGCTGCATCGTCGACAATTGCTTGAGCCGCGCCCACAGCCGCTTCAACTGGCGCCGCCGTATCGCCCGCTCCTTGGCAACACGGTCGCGGCTCTGGGCCAAGACGTAGAGCTCGTCCTCTTGCGCCAACAGCTTCACCTGGACGCCGGGTCGCGCCTC
>DASXBW010000077.1:0-4464 GCA_036491495.1 Casimicrobiaceae bacterium | reverse complement strand
CGCGCCAACCGCAGGGGATCGACCGTCGCCTTTTCGGTGAAGCGAATGCTGACTGCGTCGCGGCGGCGCTCGATTTGCGACACCCCCAGCCGCTGCGAGAACAACTTGAGCGCAGCGTAGTCGAGAAGGTTGCGCACCGGCGGAGGGGGCGACCCGTACCGGTCCCCCAGTTCCGCGGCCACGTCGTTGAGCTGCGCTTCGGTCTCCACTCCGGCGACACGTTTGTACATGCGCAGGCGCTGGTTCTCCTCGGCAATGTATTCGGCGGGAATGCGAATGTTCAGTCCGAGGTTGAGTTGCGTTTCCGGCGTTTCTGGTTCGACCTCGCCCTTGAGTTCGCGCACCGTGCGCTCGAGCATCGTCGTGTAGAGCTCGAAGCCGACGGCCTCGATGTGTCCGCTCTGCTCCCCACCCAGCAGGTTGCCCGCGCCGCGCAGTTCCAAGTCGAGGGCTGCGATTTTAAAGCCTGCACCCAGGTCGCTGAATTCTTTGAGCGCCGCGAGTCTACGTCGCGCCAGATCGGTGAGGTCGCGATCGGGAGGAATCAGCAGGTACGCATAGGCGCGTCGATCGGAGCGGCCCACGCGTCCGCGAAGTTGATAGAGTTCCGACAACCCGTGGCGGTCGGCGCGATTGATGAGGATGGTATTGCACAGCGGAATGTCTAGCCCGTTCTCGATGATCGTTGTGGCAATAAGAATGTCGGCTTCGTGGCGCATGAAAGCGAGCATCACGCGCTCGAGTTCGGTCTCGCCCATCTGCCCGTGGCCGACGAGAATGCGCGCCTTGGGAACCATCTCGCGGATCTTGTCGGAGATGTCGTAGATGCTGTCGACGCGATTGTGCACGAAGTAAACTTGCCCGCCGCGCTCCAGCTCTTTTTCAATGGCCGAGCGGATGAGCGTGTTGTCCCAAGCCGCCACGACAGTCTGGATCGCCATGCGGTCCTTGGGCGGCGTCTCGATCACGCTCATGTCGCGCAGACCGAGCAGCGACATGTGCAACGTGCGCGGGATGGGCGTTGCCGACATGGTAAGCACGTCTACTTCTTTGCGGAGCTGCTTGAGACGCTCCTTGTGGCGCACACCGAAGCGTTGCTCTTCGTCGACGACGACAAGGCCGAGGTTGTTGAACTTCACGTCCTTCGAGAGCAGGCGGTGCGTGCCGATGGCGATGTCGAGTTCGCCCGCTTCCAGTTTCGCAAGCGATTCTTTGAGCTGCTTCGGCGTGCGGAACCGGCTGAGCATGTCGATCTTGATGGGAAACGCCGCCAGCCGCTGCTTAAACGTATTGAAGTGCTGGAAGGCGAGCACTGTGGTGGGCGCAAGCACCACAACCTGGCGTCCGTCACTGACCGCCTTGAACGCCGCGCGCATGGCGACCTCGGTCTTGCCGTAGCCGACGTCGCCGCACAATAGGCGGTCCATCGGCGTGGAGGCCTCCATGTCGTGCTTCACGTCGAGGATGGCATTCATCTGGTCTTCGGTTTCGCTAAACTCGAAGGCGTCTTCGAACTCGCGCTGCCACTCGTTGTCGGCGGCGAAGGCGTGCCCCTCGGCTGCCTTGCGCACGGCGTAGAGCTTGAGCAACTCATCGGCCATGTCTTTCATGGCTTTCTTCACGCGCGCCTTGGTCTTCTGCCACTGTTGCGTGCCGAGCCTGTTCAACACCGGCTTAACGCCCTCGGACGAGCGATATTTCTGGACCAGGTCGAGGCGCGTAAGCGGCACGTACAGCCGAGCGCCCTCGGCATACTCGAGCACCATGAACTCGCCAGCGGCGCCGTCTTCCTGAGGGACTTCCTTCAGCCCCTGATACTGCCCAATGCCGTGCTCGACGTGGACGACGTAATCGCCGACCGCGAGATCGCGGAAGTCTGACAGAAATGCCGACACTTTCGACTTCTGCCGCTGCGGACGGCCAAGTGAAACTTCCGGCTCGTCGAAGAGGTCGCGCGATCCGAAGAGGATGAGGTTCGCCTCGGGCAGCGCGACGCCTTCAGGCACATAAGCCTTCACGATGGTTGTCGTAGCAACGTCGTCGGTAAAATAGGTGGACTCGTCGACGAATACTTCCATGCCGGGTTTAGGCGTGCGGCTGCCAATGCGGAACGACAGGTTGTACTCGTTGAAGACGTCGGCCAGGCGCTCGACCTCGCCGGTGCTCGACACCGCGAAGATCACGCGCTTGCCTTCTCGTGTCAGCTTGCCGACTTCTTCGGTCATCGCCGCGACCGAGCCGTGGAAGCGCGTGGTCGGTTGCGTCTGCAGGACGATGTGCTCGGCTTCGTCGGGGTTCTCGATGCCGAGTTGCTCTACGGCGATGGTCGCCGAGTACTGCAGCACGTCAGCCCACTGTTCGGGACTCAGGTACAAATCCTCAGGCCGCACGAGATTGCCGATGAGGCTGCGCTCGTGCGCTTCGTTGAGCTTGGTCCACCAGGCGTCTTGCGCTTCGTTGAGGGCGTCGGGTTCGTCGAGTACGACGGTCGCACCGGGCAGCAAATCGAAGAAGTTGCGGTCGGCGCCGGCAACGGGCGCATAAAGCTCCCAGCCGGGAAAGACACTGACACCTGTGTATCGCACCGCTTCTTCGACTGCCTCTTCGTCGCCCGCGAGCCGATGCCCGCTGAGGCGCGCGTTGATGGCGGCGAGCGTATCTTCGTCCACCGGAGTTTCGGTGAGTGGCAGCAGGGCGACCTCGTCCGCCGCTGCCGCCGAGCGCTGCGTGGCGGGATCGAACTTGCGTAGCGACTCGACCTCGTCGCCGAACATCTCGATGCGCACGGGGCGGTCAGACTCCGGCGGATAGACATCGATGAGACCGCCGCGATGCGCGAATTCGCCCGGCATCTCGACCACGTCGACCTGGTTGTATCCAGCGAGACGCAGGTGCTCGACCAGGCGTTCGGGATCGATCATCTCGCCGCGGCGGACGACGCGCGCTAGATCGGTATAGAACGAGGCGTCGCGCAGGCGCATGCTGGCCGCTGCGAATGGCGTGATAACAATGTGGGCCGCGCCAGTCGCGATCTTCCACAGTGCAGTGGCGCGGGCTTCCTGAATCTCGGGGTGCGGCGACTGGTTGTCGAAGGGCAGCACGTCGTAGGCGGGGAGCCCGATTACCCCTTCGGGCGGAATTGCGCCGGTGAGATCAGCCAGCGACCGAACCACTGGGAGTAAGTCGTCCACCGCGCGATTGTCGCTGACGATGACCACTACGGGGCGCGAAGTGGCACGCTGCAACAGTGAATAAAAGAGCGACTTGCCGGTGGGAGTGAGTCCGGAGACACGCGTCCGCCCCGCGCCGCCCTTAACCCGGGCTATAGCACGCAGAAATGCAGGAGATTTTTCCACGTCCGCAAACACATCGCGGACGAAAGGGAGGATCACGTTGTTAATTCTAACAGCGGCTTCGCCGTCGTCTTAGTTTCGAGTTTCGAGAAAATCAAAACCAACCACGGATCTACACGGATGACACGGATTAAACCTAGATTCAGTTCTCAGAACTCGAGGTGCAGCCGCAGTCCCGGCACGGTCACCGGACCGCGGACCTGGTTGTAGCCAGGGTTGTTCACATGCTGAAGATCGAAGCTGAAGTAGGCTCCGCGCCAGATGTGGGCGTCGTAGAAGGCCTCTTCGATGGTCTCGCGGCCGTAGGTGAGGCCGCCGTCGCCGAGCAAGAATCCCAGGCCGCCGTTGGCAAGATACGACTGGTGCGCCGCCGAGATTCCATTGGAGATGAATACCGCGCCCGCGCGATCGAGGGTACGGTGCCATTGCGCGCCTTTCGAGTACACGCCCGCCTCGAAGGTGCTCTCGGCTTCCGTGTAGCAGAACGATTCTTTCTTGCCGTCGGCCCATCCCCAGCGGGCAAAGGCGAACACATCTGTCGAGAGTTCCTGCTCCAGGTTGATACCGAAGCCATATTTGACCGTTCCGGGCACACGAGTCGCGATTACGTCCGGAGTCGGCGTCACGTGATTCAGATAGAGTTGCACCGCCTGGCGGTAGTCGCCCATGAATCCATGATTGACGTAGCTGAGCAGCCGCAGCGTGGTATGACGGTTGCGAAATAGCGTGGGCCTCAGCTCCAGCTCGATGTTCTCGGCCCGCGAATTCGACAGGTTGGCGCTCAGGTCCGGCCCATTGGCGACCTTCGGCATCAGCGCCTCGGCGAAACGAATGCCCCAGTTGCGATCTTCGTAGTCGAACATCAGGCCGATAGTGTAGCCGCGGGTATCGGCGGCGTAGTCCCACGCGGCGTTGTTGTCGGCGGTCCAGTTCAGAAACTGATAGTGGCTGTCGGTACCACCCACGTTGCTGTCGAAGAAGTCAGCCAGCGCGAATTTGCCGAAGCGGATCGACAGGCTCTTGACCGGCATCTCGGTTTGCAAAGACAGAGGCGTTCGTTCCGACTCGATCTTTTCGGAGGAAAACGGAATGATCTGCTGGAAGATCAGGC
>DASXBW010000076.1:0-36069 GCA_036491495.1 Casimicrobiaceae bacterium | reverse complement strand
GCCACTCGTGGCCGGCGAAAGCGGCCACGACGTGTGGGCCCGCATCGCTACCCTGATGGCTGGCGCCAACCGCGGGACCTGGTTCATTCCCGACGTGGGCGACGAAGTCGTGATCGCGTTCGAACAAGGCGATTTGAACCGCCCTTACGTTCTCGGTGGTCTATGGAGTAGCGCTAGTCCTCCGCCGGAGACGATGGTTGTCGGCAACAACAAGAAGCTTGTGCGGTCCCGTAACGGCGTGCAGATCACCCTCGACGATCAAGGCGGCCGGGAGAGCATCGTCATCGAGACGCCCGGCGGCCAGAAGCTAACGCTCGAGGATGGTCCCGGCGCCGTCGTGCTCACCGACAGCAATGGCAATTCGGTGGAGATCAGGACGAACGGAATCACCGTGAACGCCGCCTCGAGAGTCGTCCTCAACGCGAGCATGGTCGAGGTCAATGCGGGCTCGGTAAGCGTCAGCGCGGCCATTTCAAAGTTCAGCGGGGTGGTGCAATGCGACACGCTGATCAGCAACAACGTTGTCAGCCAAAGCTACACTCCGGGTGCGGGAAATATCTGGTGATGAACGAATCGCTTGAATGGGAACGGACGTCCATACGTCGGGCGCCAACCTTACTTAGCTGCGCCTTCCCGACCCGGCCGCAGCGCGAGCCAATTCCCGGCCACCGCCAAGACCACGCCGACCGCCGCGACCCACGTCCAGCGATAGCCTTCAAACAAGGTAGAGAGAGCAAGCGCAATCACCGGCGTGGCGACGGCGACGAATGCGGCGGGGCCGCCGCCCATGCGGTTGAGCAGTGTGAGGTAAGCGCCGAAGGCTATGATGCTGCCGAACACCGACAAGTACGCCAGCGAAAGCAGATAGACGGGGCTCGTATCGAATGACCACGGCACGCCGCGGACGACGCTGGCAAGCACCGCGCTGAGCGCTCCATAGGTCATGCCCCATGCGGTGCCCGGAAAGGTCGGGATGCCGGCTTTGTGATTACGTATCGCGATCAGATTGCCGCCGCACGCGATCACCGTAGCGCCAAGTGCGAATGCAACACCGTAGCCCGCGGAGCCACCTTGCGTCGCCTGGTTGAGCTCCGGCAGAAAGAGCAGCGTGACACCGGCGACGCCGATCGTCGCGGCGATCAAGGTGCGTGTCGACAGCGGTGTACCGAATGCGAGCCGCACACCGGCGGGATTCATGAACACGATCGTGGAAAACAGCACCGCGACCAGGCCGGAAGTAACGAAGCGCTCGGCCCAATAGATGCCGATGTAGTTCAAACCAAACAGCATGACGCCAAGCGCAGCGAGATAGCCGTGCTCGCGCGCGGAAAAGCGCAGCGACCTTCGCGTGGCCATGCACCAGGCGAACAGCATCACTGCGGCAAGCCCGAAGCGATAGGCCACCGAGAGCTCCGGCGCGACCACGCCAAGCTGATACTTGATCGCCAGCCACGTCGAGCCCCAGATCGCAGCACAGATGATGAAGAGTGGAGTGCTTCCTATGCGCATTTGTGTTCGGCATGCAATTACTGAAGATTACCGAAATCGGTGACAGCGTCCGCAAAAGATCAAAAGACACTGGATTCCCGCTTTCGCGGGAATGACAATCCAAGTTCCCGCTTTCGCCGGAATGACGACTTTAAGTTCTCCGTTTCGCCGGAATGACGACTTTAAGTTGCCGTTCTGGCGGGAATGGCGCTATTGGGGATTCGGGCGTCACGCCTTCGTAACACTCGTTAGCTTGTGATCAGTGTGTTGTCAGGCGCGATGACCTTGCCGACCCGTGTGCCGAGAAACGCGCTCATCCGCTGGATCTCTGCGTCCAACTCGCGGCGAAATACCGAGTCGCGCGGGCGCTTGGCCGTAAAGCCCGTTTCGACCTCGAGCGCGCCGCCGACCAGCGCGGCGTTGGCCCAGCCTACGACCGCGTCGCGCCATAGGAGCGGCAGCGCGTAATAGCCGAGCCGCCGTTTTGCCGGCGGCGTGTACGCCTCGAAACGATAAGCCCAGCCCCAGAAAAGCTCGAATCGGCGGCGATCCCAGACGATCGGGTCGAACGGGGCAAGCAGGCGAACATTGTCGTGCGGTTCTACCTGTACCTCCTCGCTGGCAGGCCACACGTACCGTACTCCGTCGACGATCGCGTGCCGGATGTGGTCGCCTTCGATCAGCCCTTCGACCGCCTTTGCACCGTTGGCGCCGGGCAGAGATGTCCTGGTCACGATCGCAGCAAGTTGGCGCAAGCTGCGCTCGGGCAGCGGCGCGTAGAGGTGCACCACGAGGTCGAGCAACTTAGCGGTCCGCTCCGCTGCCGCAAGCGGTTTGGGCAGGGCATGCGCGAGATCGTAGACTTTGACGCCCCTGTCGCGACGCGCGATGCGCAGTTTGCCGCGATAGTGCAGGACTTCGAGCATGCGGGTGGTGGCGATCGATTCGCCGCCCCAGCCGTTGATGACGCGCGCCATGCCGAGCGCCTTTTGCAGCTCGCGCGGATGGGTCGGGCCGTGCTTGCCGACGTGAGCGAGAATGCGCTTCGCCAGCCGCGGATGCTCGCGCTCGACGTGCCACGGGTCGCGCATCGGCCGCGGATGCAGCAAGCGAAGCGCATCCCGTGGCAGCACACCGTAGACGTGCAGGTGCTCCTCGACCAGCGGCAGCGACGGATAGTGCCGTTCGAGATCGCCGGCGCGATAGCCGCTGACACGGTGCCTGAGAATCAGATCCTGCGCGCGGGCCGGCGCGCGGATCGGGTCGAGCTGCACGAAGCCGAGCGTCCGTATCGCGGCTTCGAGATCGCGGGCAGGAAAAAGCGAGCGCGCAACCGCGTAAATGCGCAGCTGATCCATGGACATGCGGAAAATGCGCGTGCTCACGCGGCACGCAGCGCATCGACGATCTTGAGCCGTGCGGCGCGCGCCGCCGGCAGGAATCCGCCGACGAAGCCCATGCCTAGGGCGAACATCAACGCAGCAAGGACGATGCCCGGGGTCAGCACGAAGCGGAACGCTAGCTCGGCGAAGGTCTGGAAGTTCATGGTCGAGATCGAGATCGCCTGCATGAACGACGCGCATACCACGCCGATAACGCCGCCGATCAGTCCCAGCAACAACGATTCACCCAGAAACGCGACCAGGATCGCCGCGCGCGAAAAGCCCAGCGCGCGCAGCGTGCCGATCTCGCTGGTGCGGCTCGCCACACTCGCGTACATGGTGATCATGGCGCCGATGATGGCGCCGATGGAAAAGATGACCGAGATGCTGGTGCCCAGATAGCTGATGAACTTCGACAACGCCTCCGACTGATCGGCGTAGAAGCGTGTCTCGCGCTTGGCGTCGAGCGTCAACCGCGGGTCCGACTCGATGATGCTTTTGGCCTCATCGAAGCGGTCGCTGTCGGCGAGCTTGAAGATGACCGCCGAAAATCCAGTGCGCCGGAATGCCTGCAGCATCTGCTCGGCGTCGCCCCAGATCTCCGAATCGAAGCCGGTGCGCCCGGCGTCGAATACGCCGACGACCAGCCAGTCCCGCTGCGCGAAGTGCAGCGTCTCGCCCAGGCCAGCGCCCTGAAACCCGCTGGCGATCGACCGCCCGGCGATGATCTCCGACGTGCCGCCGCGGAACATTCGGCCTTCGATCATGTGCACCTGCGGCCGGAGCACGAGCCCGGTCGGGGTCACGCCGCGAATGACGACGTTAGACGGCTTGGCCGTTTCGCGCTTCGGCAGGTTGATCAGCACCACCGGCTCCTTGGATACGAGCGGCATGCCGTCCTGGCCAATGGCGACTTCGGGCAGGCTTTCGACGATTGCGGCCTGTGTGCGGTCGACGCCGCTTTGAACTTCGGTTTGCGATCCGCGGCGGATGACGATCACATTGTCGTCCTGGCCCGTGGCCACCAGCGTCGCTTCGAGGCCGGCGGCGAGCATCAGCACCGTCGCGAACACGTACACCACCAGCGCCATGCCGCCCGCGGTCAGAATGGTGGTCAGCCGCCGGGCGGCGAGATTGCGCATGATGTAGAGAAAGGGAACTCGCATCCTCATGGTCCTGGAGTTTCGGAGGTCCTAACCGACCGCGCGCAATCCATCGACAATGCGGATATTCGCCGCACGCCACGCCGGCAGTGCCGCGGCGACGACGCCGACAATGAGCGCGGCGCCCAGCTGCATCGCCAGCGTTTCATCACCGATCAGGAAGATCGGGAACAGCGAACCCATCGCATCGGCGAAGGCGTGCGCCAGCGGAAACGTGAGCAGCACGCCGATCATGCCTCCGGCGAGCGCGATAGCCAGCGATTCGCCGAGAATCAGCAGCGCGACGTAGCCGCCACCGAAGCCCAGCGCTTTCATGGTCGCGTACTCGGACCCGCGCTCGCGTGCGGTCATCGCCATGGTATTGGCCATCACCGCCATGATGATGATAATGACCACAAACGAGACCGCCTGGATCGCGAGCAGGATGGCCTCGGTCATGGCCACGAATCCAAGCTGGAATGCCTTTTCGGTCTCAGTCAGCGTCTCGGCCAGCGAGTTCTTGAACACCGCGTCGATGGCCGCCGAAACGGGCGCCGCCTGGTCCGGATCCTTGAGCTGCACGATGAACACGCCGGTTTGATCGGCTCTGCGCGGAAAGCGCTTCTTGATCGTCTCGTTGAGCAGCGACCAATGAAAGAACATCGTCGACTGATCGGTGCCCTTGTCCGCCCCGTCGTAAATGCCGCGCAGCTTGAACGTCCACGTGCCGGGGAAGATGGTGCCACGCAAGGGAATTTGGTCGCCGACCTTCCAGCCGTACTTGTCGGCGAGCTTGCGTCCGACAATGCAACCCTGGCGATCGACAAGAAACGCCTTCTTCTCTTCTGGCGACAGCAGGAACTCCGGGTAGGCAGCGAGGTAAGTGGGCGCGTCGATGGCGAACTGCGGAAAGAAATTGCGCTCCGTGATGTAGACGCCGCCGAACCAGTTTGCCCAGGACACGCCGGTTACGCCGTCGACCTGCCGTATGCGCTGCGCATAGTTGAGCGGCAGTGAAAAGGTCAGAGAGATCGAATTGCGCGTCACCAGCCGGGCACTCGAGCTTGCATTGGCGCCCGCGTACCAGGCGTCGACGATGGTATGCAACAGGCCGAACGCGGTGATGGCGACGACAATGCCGACTACGGTCAGGATCGTGCGCAGCTTGTGGCGCAGCGAATTCTTGAGGATCAGGCGGAGCAGATACACGAAAAAGCGGTGAACGCTGCGGCAGGCGGAAGCACACAGCTTACCGTAATGGGCGCCCCGGCGCGCGAAGCCTCGGGACGCGCGGCATGGAACTTGCTCGATTGGGGTCAGAGCCGCCTGAGGCCTTGGTCGAATAAGACACAGGTGCCCGTGGACGGCGTTTACTGACCCACCGACCGAGGGATCGCCATGCGACACTTCGCTTCGACGTACCGAGTATCTCGCTTCGCCTTTGCCGCGCTGGCGGGCATTCTTATCCAACCCGGGCTCGTCTCGGCATTGGCGCTCGGCAATATCGCGCTCCAATCGTCGCTTGGACAGCCGCTGCGGGTCGTGATCCCTGTCGCCCTGAGCAATGGCGAGACCCTCAACACCGCCTGTCTGAAGCTGGTCCGTGACCCGGTAGCTGGTACGCCACAACTAATGACGGGCAGGGTCAGTGTTGAACGGAACGCGGCCAATACCCGGTTGATCGTGACCACCCCGCGTCCCGTGGACGAACCGGCGCTGCGACTCTCCTTGCAGGCTGGATGCGGCGATACCATACGTCGCGATTATGTCTTGCTGCTCGATCCGCAGGGAACCGAGTCGAACACCATGGTTGCCTCCGCCGATCTCGACGAATTCAAGAGTTACGCTGGCGCTCGACGCCCCGTCGAAGTTCCGCGTGGCGCGCAACGGGTCGCGACTTCAACCGATCCCTCGCCATCTCCGGCTTCCGCGCCCGCGCCGACGACTTTCAAGCCCATCGACCCACCTGCGCCGATCGCGGTCGCGCAAACGCAGAAGACCGCTCCTGCCGCCCTTATGGTTGAGCTGCCGGTAACGCCACGCGAGCCGGTGGCCCTGACTACGATTCAGCCGAGCAGCGGTTTCATTGCCGAGGCTGCAGCCGCCTCGCTCTCTCCTATGTCAAGCGCGCGCTCGGATACCAAAGCCGCCTCGGCTCCAACCGCGATGCTCCGCACGCGCGACCGAGTCCCGGAGGAGACATTGTGGACTCAGACCTGGCCGTACGCCGCGGTGTTGCTGAGCATCGGCGCCATCGCACTGACCGCGTTCGTCAAACGCCGCGATATCGTCGCCCCCTCGTGGAGCGCGTCGACGGTAAACAACTTCTCGAAATCACCGATGCTGACCAGCGCCGCCGCGAACACCTTCGCCAACTTCGGCGTCATGAGCGAGGCGGCACCGAACGCTCCGCGCCAGATTACTCGTCAGCGCGCAATCGAAGAGCCGATCCACGATGCGAATCTGGACACGCTTCTGCAGGTGCCTGATGGCGAGGCAGACGGGATCGATGAGCACGTTATCAGGAAGGCATGGGCGACGCTCGCCACCGAAGGCGCCGCCGATAGCGGCACCGATTCGATCCTCAAGGCGATCGAGGCCGCCGAGCGCGACATGCACATCAGTCCGCCCGCGCCCGCGCAAGCCGCGATGGACAATGCGCTCGACGATGATCTGCTGCGCAACCCGAAGCCGCGTCGCTAGTGTGCTGAGTCAGAAGTTCCGAAGATAAAGGAGCGGATGAAATCGGCCGGCAGGCAAGGCGCGAGGGCGAAAGCGTACCTCGTGGTACGGTGAGCCCGAGCAACGCAGCATGGCGGTCGCGTATTGGCCAATGAGCGCCGCGAACTATCGAGCGAATTTCTGACTCAGTACACTAGCAAGCGCTAATCCGCCAGCACGCCCTTCTCGAGATGGATCAGGCGCCGAGCCTTTTCCGCCGATTTGGGATCGTGGGTCACGATCAGGATGGTCTTGCCCAGCTCGCGATTGAGCTGATCGATCAACGATAATATTTCCTCGCCGGTCGTCCGGTCGAGGTCGCCCGTCGGCTCGTCGGCTACGATCAGCGTCGGGTCGGTAATCAGCGCGCGTGCGATCGCAACGCGCTGCTGCTGCCCACCGGAGAGCTCGTTGGGACGATGGTCGGCGCGATCCGCCAAACCGACGAGTGACAAGGCGATGCCGACGCGCTCGCGCCGCTCGCGGCGCGAAAGATTCGAAAGCAACAGCGGCAGCTCGATGTTTTCGAATGCCGTGAGCACCGGCATGAGATTGTAGAACTGGAAGATGAATCCGACATGCGACGCGCGCCACGCCGCGAGATCGCTCTCGGACAAACGCGCGATGTCAACGCCGCCGACCTTGATCGTTCCACTCGACGGCTTGTCGATCCCTGCGATCAGATTCAACAGCGTCGTCTTGCCCGAGCCGGAAGGCCCCATCAGCGCGACATAGTCGCCGAGCCCGATGTCCAGATTGATGTCGACCAGCACTGGAATGATCTGCTCGCCGCGCTGGTAATACTTCGATAGCTGGCGGATCTCGACCAGTGTCGGCGCCGCCGGCATGTTTACGGTTGCGTGCAGTGGCGTGGTGATCGGAAATCCTCAGGGTTGCACCGTGCGAATTACACAGTTCGTCGTTCCCGCGCAAGCGGGAACCCAGTGGCGTTCGGGACATGATCGCAACGATTCGAACGACGCTGGATCCCCGCTTTCGCGGGGATGACGCGGCTGCCTCCTCTTGCCGGCAACGCGAATGCGTTGTGAGGATGCGTCGGCAGCAGCCGCGACTCGCCTCGCGCGATCCCCACGCTGCGCGTGGGGCCCCTCGCTGCGCGCTCGCGCGGCGGTTTTCCAATCGCTGCGACCCTTTGGGTCTTACTCTTGGACATCCGCGTCACTTCCCAGCAGCCTTGACTTGCATGCCCGCACTCAAGTCGGGGGCAGGCTTCAGCACCGCTTTCTCGCCGGTCTTGACATCGCCGGCGATCGAAGTCAACTCGCCGATCTTTCGTCCCGGCGTGACTGTCACCTCGGCCGCTTTTCCGTCGCGCACGACGAACACCACTGTCCTGCCGTCGCGTGGCGCGAGCGCGTCTGGATGCACGGCGGTCAGCGGCTTCTGCTGCTCGGCGGTCACCGGCTGCGACAGGAACGAGACTTTGGCGCTCATTTCCGGCAGCACGCGCGAATCGATGGCATCGAAGCGCACCTTGATCATCACCGTCGCCTTCGCCCGGTCGACGGTTGGGACGATGCGCGATACCGTGCCGCGAAAGCGCACGTCGGGCAAGGCATCGAGCATGATCTCGCACGGCTGCGCAACGCTGACTTTCGACAGGCTGGACTCGGAAACGTCGGCTTCGACTTCGAGCGTACTCATATCGGCCATGCTGACGACCGCGCCTTTCGAGTCGGCGGCCGACGAGAACGGCGTCACCATATCGCCGACGTTGGCACTCTTGGACAGGATGATGCCGTCGAACGGAGCGCGGATGACGGTGTAGTCGACGGCGACCTGCGAATTGCGCGCGTTGGCCTCGGCCGCGGCAAGCGCGGCCCTGGCGCTCGCGATGCCGGCGACCGCGCGATCGGCGCGCGCCTTGGCCTGATCCAGCGCCGACTCGGAGACGAACTTTTGCGCGATGAGATCGCGCGTTCGCTTGAGCGAGGACGACGCGTCGCGATCCTCCGCCTGCGCTTGTTCCAGAGTGGCGCGCGCAACCTGGACATTGGCACGCGCGCCCTCGACCTGGGCCTGGACATCGCTCTTGTCCAGGCGAGCGATGACCTCACCCGCCTTGACTCGCGAGCCTTCGGCAACGCCCAGCCATTCCAGGCGTCCCGACGCCTTGGACGAGATCGCCGCCTTGCGCTGCGCCACGACGTAGCCGGTGGAATTGATGACGACGAACTGCTGCGAGGGATAAGTGGTGACGATGGGAGTGGTCTGCACGGTGATCGTACGCGGTTGAGACGCGAACCAGCCCCCACCGGCGATTGCAACGAGCAGGATCCCGCCGAGCCACAACCATTTGCGCCGGCGGCGCGTACGAACCGGCGCGATGCTGCGGTCGATGCTGAGTTTGGAGAGTTCTTCAGAGGCCACGGGTTGTCCGTACAGCGCCGCAGGAAAGCGAGCGATTATAGCTTGCGCGCGGGATCCATTCGGCCCTGGCAACCGTCGCGGTCGCCGGCTACCCGCTCTCGATCACAGGTAAGGACGACCAGCGAAAAATAGGCACCGCGACGCGAGCGAATCGCGAAGCGCGGCACGCTCAGTCGCTCACTGAAGCGCCGAGAAAGCCTTCGATCGCCGAAGCGACGGCCAGCGGTTGATCGTGATGCAGCATGTGCCCGGCGTCGGAGATGGTGAGCAGCCGACAATCGGAGAACGCCGCCATGCGCCGTTTCAACTCCGCTTCTGGATCGGACTTGCTTTCCTCCCGGACACCGGCGAGCCACTTGAGCACGAACGAATCCTGGGCGCCAATCCATAGCACGGGCGAGGTGACGCGCCTCCAGATCGCGAGCACTTCCTCCATCCGATAGACGTGCGGGAATGGCAGCTTATGACGCGGGTCCGACCTGAGCCGTGCGCTGCTGTCGGGCAGCACCTCGGCCCAGTGCGCGGCGAGAAAATCGGCCTTGTCGCGCGGCAGACGCGGATTGTTTTTCTGCAAGCGGTCGGCGACCGCGGCGATATTGGGATACGGTGCAAACGACGGTGGATCGGAGAGTGCATCGAGCCATTTCGCGATCTTGTCCGGCGCGACTTCGGGGCGTTCGGCGGGAATACCGAAGCCATCGAGCGAAATCGCGCGCGATATCCGCGCCGGCCGGATGCCCGCAAAGAGGCAGGCGACGTTGCCGCCGAGACTGTGGCCGACAACACGCGCCGGCTCGCGGGGCGAATAATGATCGAGCAGCGCCTCAAGGTCAGCGAGATAATCGACGAACCAGTAGCCATCAGGGCACCATTCGCTGCCGCCGAATCCACGCCAGTCGGGTGCGATGACGAACCAATCGCGCACCAGTGCGTCGACCAGAAACTGAAACGATG
The DNA here is from genome assembly GCA_036491495.1 of Casimicrobiaceae bacterium. GTDB lineage: Bacteria > Pseudomonadota > Gammaproteobacteria > Burkholderiales > Casimicrobiaceae > PALSA-1003. The sequence continues at coordinate 25,991 of DASXBW010000076.1, read as the reverse complement.
CGCCGACATCCATCCAGCCATGCAGCATGAACAGCTTCGGCGCGCCCGCTTTTCCCCACGTGCGGACGTGATAGGAGAGGCCTCGAATCGGGATGGACTGCGAAGTGGACGGCGTCACACGATCACGAAAGTGGGTAACGTTCGGATCCCTAATATCGTCATTCCCGCGCAAGCGGGAATCCAGCGTCTTTTGACGAACGCCGCTGGGTCTCGCTTTCGCGGGGACGACGCCAGTCTGGTGCAATCTGCCACCCAATTCGGTAATCCTCAACGGTCAACAGGTGGTCCACCAGCACTCTCAAGGCTTCTTGCACAACGCGTTTCCGTCGAACCAACCGGTGCGATATTGGCCGTCGCTCTTGAACCGTGCCGCATCTTTCTGTTCCAGGGCGCCGGTGCTGGCGCAGCCGTCGGCGTAACCCTGCCGGTAGGGCAGAGGGAAACCCTGCAGATTGATTTTGGCCGGCGGGTTGGCGCTGGTCGTGGGAGGCGCCTGAGGCCTCTGCGGCTGCTCCGGCGCGCCGGGTATTGCGGCCGGCGGAATGTTGGCCGGCGGCACCGTCGCGCAAGCGGCGACGATGATCGCAGCTAACGCAAGCGGGAGGCTCCGCCAACGACTTGTGATTTTCGGCAAGGAGTCCAAAGCGTAAAGTCAAAGCGAGTAAAATTGTACATCATGAGCGCGCTTGAGCACGTCAGCTTCGTCCATCTGCGCCTGCACAGCGAGTACTCGATCGTCGACGGCATGGTGCGCCTCGACGAAGCGGTTGCCGCCGCGGCGGCCGATCGCATGCCCGCGCTGGCTCTCACCGATCTCGGCAACGTGTTCGGCATGGTCAAGTTCTACAAGGCCGCGCGCGCCAAGGGCATCAAGCCGATCGTCGGCTGCGACGTTTGGGTGACTCACGATGCCGAGCGCGACGCGCCGCATCGGCTGCTCTTGCTTTGCCAATCGCGCGCGGGCTATCTCAGGCTTGCCGATTGGCTAACCCGCGCCTACCGCACCAACCAGCATCGCGGGCGCGCGGAAATGAAACGCGCCTGGTTCGCCGAGGGGACCGACGGCTTGATCGCGCTGTCCGGGTTCGCCGGTGGCGACGTGGGCCATGCGCTTGTGCAGGGCAATCCGGTTGCGGCGCGCGCCGCGGCTGACGCGTGGTCGAGGCTTTTTCCGGATCGCTTCTATCTCGAAGTGCAGCGCGCCGGCCGCAGCGACGACGATGCGCTGACCGCTGCCAGCGTGCGGCTCGCCGCGGAGTGCTCGCTCCCTGTCGTCGCGACCCATCCGGTGCAGTTTGCGACCCGCGCCGAGTTCCGCGCGCACGAAGCCCGCGTGTGCATCGCCGAGGGTTACGTCCTTTCCGATCCGAGGCGGCCGAAACGCTTCACGCCGGAGCAATATCTTACGACGCAGGATGAAATGGCGCAGCGTTTTGCCGATCTGCCGGGCGCGCTGGCGAACACCGTGGCGATCGCCCAGCGTTGCAATCTAACGCTGCCGCTGGGCAAGAATTATCTGCCCGCGTTTCCAACGCCGGAAGGCGTTTCGCTGGAGCAGCATCTGAACAGCGAGGCCAGCATGGGCCTGGAGCGGCGCCTGAATGTCGCATTTGGAGACGCCGCCGAGCGCGAGCGCATGCGGCCGGAATATGTCGCCCGCCTCGAGTTCGAAGTAAAGACCATCATCCAGATGGGATACGCCGGCTACTTCCTGATCGTCGCCGACTTCATCAACTGGGCCAAACGCAATGGCGTGCCGGTCGGTCCGGGGCGCGGATCGGGTGCCGGCTCGCTGGTGGCGTACAGCCTTGGCATCACCGATCTCGATCCGCTGCGCTACACGCTGCTGTTCGAGCGCTTTCTGAACCCCGAGCGAGTGTCGATGCCGGATTTCGACATCGACTTCTGCCAAGATGGGCGCGATCGCGTCATCGACTACGTCAAGCAGAAGTACGGCGCCGAATCGGTGTCGCAGATCGTGACGTTCGGCACCATGGCGGCGAGAGCGGTCGTGCGCGACGTGGGCAGGGTGCTCGACCTGCCCTATACATTCTGCGATGGCATCGCCAAGCTGATCCCGTTTCAACCTGGCCGCATGGTCACCCTCAAGCGCCGCCAGCGCGACGCCGAAGCGCAGGCGAACGTTGTTTATGCGCGCGATGTGGAGCCTTTGATCAACGAGCGCGAAGCCGCCGAAGAGGAAGTGCGCGAGCTCTTGAGCCTCGCCGAGCAACTCGAGGGCATCGCGCGCAACGTCGGCATGCATGCCGGCGGCGTGTTGATCGCTCCCGGCAAGCTCACCGACTTTTGTCCCCTCTACACGCAGGCCGGGTCCGACGCGCCGGTGTCACAGTTCGACAAGGACGACGTCGAGCTCGTGGGCCTCGTCAAGTTCGACTTTCTCGGCCTGACCACGCTGACCATTCTCGATTGGACGCTGCGCTACATCAGGAAGCTCGATCCGGCATCGACCGTGGTGCTGGAGACGCTGCCGCTCGACGACAAGGCGGCGTACGACATTTTCAAGAATGGAAATACGACAGGGGTGTTCCAGTTCGAGTCGCGCGGCATGCGCGAGCTTCTGTCGCAGGCGCCGCCGAAGCGCTTTGACGATGTCGTCGCGCTGGTCGCGCTCTACCGGCCGGGACCGATGGAGCTGATCCCGGATTATGTGCGCCGCAAACAAGGTGCGGAGCGGTTCGAATATCACGACGCCCGGCTGGAACCGATCCTTTCACCGACCTACGGGGTGATGGTCTATCAGGAACAGGTTATGCAGATCGCGCAGGTTATCGGCGGCTACACGCTCGGCGCTGCCGACCTCTTGCGCCGGGCGATGGGCAAGAAGCTGCCCGACGAGATGGCCAAGCACCGCCAAGGTTTCGTGTCCGGCGCGATCGATCGCGGCTTGTCGTCGGCGAAGGCGACGCAGCTGTTCGACCACATGGAAAAGTTCGCCGGCTACGGCTTCAACAAGTCGCATGCCGCGGCTTACGCGCTGATCGCGTACCAGACAGCATACTTCAAGGCGCATCATTCCGCGGCATTCATGGCGGCCAACCTTTCGCTGGTGATGGACGACACCGACAAGGTCCGTCAGTTCTATGTCGATGCGCTGGCGCTCGGCCTGGAGATGCTGCCGCCGGACGTCAACGCGTCCTCCTACCGCTTCGAGCCGGTCGATGAACGGCGCATTCGTTACGGCCTCGGTGGCATCAAGGGTACGGGACGCGCGGCGATCGAAGCCATCGTCGCTGCCCGCGACCAAGGTCCATTCACCGATTTGTTCGACTTCTGCCGCCGCGTCGACAAGCGCGTCGTCAACCGGCGCGCGGTCGAGGCGCTGATCCGTGCGGGCGCATTCGACGCCGTCGAGTCGCGGCGGGCAAGTCTGCTCGCCTCGGTCGGCGCCGCGCTGGACCACGCCGAGCACGCGGACCGCGCCGCGTCGCAAGTGTCGCTGTTCGGTGAACTTGGCGCCGAAGGGGGAGCAGCCGGGCCGGCATTGATCTCGACGCGCGAATGGACGGAGACCGAGCGTCTCGTTCAGGAAAAGGCGAGCTTGGGCTTTTATCTTTCAGGGCACCCTTATCACGCTTATGCCGTCGAGCTGAAGCAACTCGTTCAGCAGCCCTTGGGCGCGTTGCGACCGTCGCCGACGAGCGTACGCATCGCCGGCGTCGTCGCGCAGCTGCGCACGCAGACGTCGCGGCGCGGGAAGATGGCGTTCGTGATCCTCGACGACGGCAAGGATCAATGCGAGGTCGCCATCTTCAATGAGACTTTCGACGCCTGCCGGCACATTCTGCGAGAGGACGCGCTGCTGGTCGCCGAAGTCAAGGTGATGCAACGCACCGGTGACGACGGACAGATTCAATCGATGCGGATCGTCGCCGAGTCGCTGCACGATCTCGCCGGCGCACGCCGCAAGTGGGCCCGCTCGCTCAAGATCGCATGCAACGGGTCGAGCTCGGCCGAGCGCCTGGTGGAGCTGCTGACGCCGTTCCGAAGCGGCGCCAGCGGATCGGCTGCGATCGTCGTCAAGTATCAGAATCGATCGTCCAGCGGCGACATCGAGCTCGGCAGCGACTGGCGGGTCAATCTCGACGATCGCCTGCTCGAGAGCCTGCGCGAGCGGTTTTCGGCCGAGAACGTGCAGGTCGTCTATTGAAGCGCGGGGCGATCACCCGCTGCGCGATCGGGTGCGCGCCGCCTTGCGCGCCGCCGCCGACCGATCCGCCGCGGTACGCTTTTTAGCGGCCGCTTTGGTTTGCCGGGAAAGCGCTGCCGTGCTTGCCGCGCTGCTGCCCTCGCGTTTGAGCGCGGAGAGCGTTGCGCGCGAGCGCTTCGGCGACGGCGCTTTTGCTCCCTTCGCGCCCACGGCGCTGTCGTGTTGGGCGTGACGACGGGTTTGCTCGGACACCGTCCCCTCGCGGGGCTCCTTGAGTGCTACGCCAGCGCGACGAGCCTTCGACAGGCCGATGGCAATGGCCTGCTTGGCGGACCGGGCGCCGTGCTTGCCCTCGCGTATGTGCTCCATTTCCTCGCGTACGAATTCGCCGGCCTGAGTGCTCGGCGACTTTCCTTCGCGCTTGTCCTGTTCAGCGCGTTGCAATGTCTTTTTGTCGGGCATGATCGCCTCCGTCATGGGAATGGGAATGAGTAAACCTTACAAGCTGCGGCAATAGCTTCCGATCGAACACATGCTGGTCCGGGCCCCGCCTTATTCGCGTCAGCGCGTTTTGCAGGGCGGATGCCCGCAGTCGCAATCGGTGTGGGATGCGGAGCCTGTGCGGCTCTGTCTTTCGCAGTAGTCGCTGCAAAAGCGCTTACCCGGCGTCACGCCGCAGTTGCACGCCGAATGTGCGCACTTGCTCGGTGTGTTGACACCGGTTGCATCCCGAGTGTCAGCCATCTTCAATCTCCTCTTGAAAAATGCGCGCAGGAAGGACCGACGTATCGTCACCTGAGCAAGAAACGGACCTGCATCCGCCTGGGGAGCGTGGAGGCAACGCGGCGGAGCGAAGTCGCGACTTTCAGCGACAGCCTGGAGCCGCGGTGGCCGGCCCCACCTAGGTTCAGCCGGCGAGCTCCACCTTGTCGACGAAATGCTTGGTGTCGCCCAGCCAGCTCCAGCGGAAATACTTCTCGCGATAGTGCAGCTTGACTTTCCGGTTGGCCGAAATTGCGGCGTCGATGTCCTTGCGAACTTGCTCGTCGTCGTCGCGCACGCTGAAATCCCAGAGCCGGGTCGCGACGCCGGCGGTCGGATCCTGCTGCAGGAAGCCGAAGTCCAGCGTCCCCTCCCAGGTCTTGAACACGTAGCCACTGCGCGAGAGCTTGATCACCTGGCCGACGCGATAGCCGTCGCTGTAGTCGGCGGCGAAGACGAACCAGCCCGCGCCTGCGAGCAGCAGCACGACAACGACCAGCGCGATGAGCTTTTTCACGTGAAGTTCAGGCAGCGATGTCGGGCTGCCAGTGTAGCCCAGATTGATCCGCGCCGAAGCGAGCTCTCTGCTGCGCTACAATATTCGCCCGATCAAACTTGAAATCTTTGTATGCCTCCTGCAATTCCCGCGACCATGCGTTATGTCGTAGCCCGTGAAGCGGGGCCACCCGACGTCCTGATGCTCGACCAGATGGCGACGCCGGCACCGAAGAGTGGAGAGGTGCTGATCGAGGTTGCCTACGCCGGCGTCAACCGTCCCGATTGCATTCAGCGCGCAGGCCTCTACCCGCCTCCTGCGGATGCTTCACCCATCATCGGTCTCGAAGTCGCCGGCACAGTCGTCGCGGTCGGCGAAGGAAAGTCCGAGTGGGCTGTTGGCGACAGGCTTTGCGCGCTGACGCCGGGGGGCGGTTACGCCGAGTACTGCGTGGCACCGGCGGAGCATTGTCTGCCGTTGCCGCAAGGCCTGATGTTGCAGGAAGCGGCAAGCCTGCCGGAGAATTACTTCACGGTCTGGAACAATCTCTTCGACCGGGTTCATCTATCGGCTGGCGAGACAGTGCTCGTCCACGGCGGGTCGGGCGGCATCGGACTCACCGCCATCCAGTTGGCCAAGGCATTCGGCGCAACGGTAATCACGACCGTCGGCGGCGCCGACAAGGCAGCTTTTTGCCGTGACATCGGGGCGGACCACGTCATCAATTACCGCGAGCAGGATTTCGTCGCCGAGGTCGCCACCATTACCGGCAAGAAAGGCGCGAATGTGGTGCTCGACATGGTCGGCGGCGATTACATCGAAAAGAACATGAAGTGCCTGGCGCTGGAAGGACGAATGGTCGTCATCGCGTTTCTGCAAGGGAGCAAGGTCACGGTGGATTGGCGGCACATCATGATGAAGCGCCTGACGGTCACCGGCTCGACGCTGCGCGCGAGCCCTTCCGCACGCAAGGCGCAGATTGCAAGGAGCCTGCGCGACAACGTCTGGCCACTGTTCGCGGCGAAGAAACTCAAGCCGGTTATCTACCGAGTTTTTCCGCTGGCCGATGCAGCCGAAGCGCACCGCTTGATGGAGTCGAGTGCACACATCGGCAAGATCATGCTCGAGGTGCGTCCGTAGCACGGCAGCACAAGAATCGGGTTGGTTTTCCAGATCTCGCCTGCGGCGCGCGGTCGACGCGGTCACCGAGTGTCGAGTACCGCAGCCACAGCGACCGGAGTGTTGCCTGGATTCCTGTTGAGCGTCGCGCCGCGTCAAGAAAGGCCGCTCTGATTCGGAACGGCGCACTTGTAGGCGACGACAGGTACGCGTCAACGCCATTGGCATGCTGCTTGCATCGTCTGGTTGATGGACGCCAATTCACCCCGCGGCAAAGCGTTGACGCTCGAGCTCTCGGCACCCGACGCCGACGCGGCTCCTGCGATAGGCAGCGAATCCTCCGCCAATGCGAAACCCCAACGCGACCTTCGTATAACGACCGCGGACGAGTTCCTTGCAGCGGCGGCCAAGGAGTACCAGCAAGGCCGCGTCGATCCCACTCTCTGGCGCCGGGCCGCGGACCAATGCGCTGATGACGCATCGTTGGTGATTGCCGCTTATCTGCACGCCCGCGCCACGGCACTGCACCAGAAACAGGACGAATACTTACAAAGACAGACGCGCAGAGTCAGTCCCGTGCGGGGCGCGGGTGACCGAAACCTGGAGCCGGCACCGCGCCTGGAAATCGTGTCGACCGAGGTCGCCGGTAGCCATCCCCTAGGCGTGCAACCGAAGCTCAAATACCTGGCAGCGGTTGCGGCTGCGCTCGCATCCGTTGTCGCTGTCGTATGGCTGATAGTTTCACCGCAGGAGAGCGAACCGGCCCCACAGCCGATCGTGTCGGCTGCGGCGCCTTCTCCCAACCGGTCCGCACCACCCATCCCACTCGGGAGCGAGCAAGCGCTCGTCAAGAGTGCGAGCGGCGACACAAACGCCGGCGCTCAAAACCCCGCGCTCGAGATCACGGTGCAGCAACTGAAGAACGAAGGCAAATGGAACTTGCTCGTGCTCTACGCATCCGAGTGGGCGCGAAAGGACCCGAATAATGCAGCCGCTTGGTACGAGCTCAGCGTCGGGTATGTCAATATGCGACAACTCGAGGAGGCGTTCGACGCGGCCACAAAAGCGGTGCAGCTATCGCCGGGAAACGCGCTCTTTTGGCGAAACCTCGGACACGTCAATTTGGCCGTGGAGCGCATACCCGAGGCAGGAATCGCATTCGACAGAGCGTTGGCGGTGAACTCCGACGATGCGGATGCGCTGTGCGGAGCGGCGTTGATCGCGCAAAGACAGGGGCGGCCGAAAGACGCAGATGCGATTGCGAAGCGGCTCAAATCCATCGACGGAAGTTGCCCCAGGGTGAGCGATGGCGAGAGCGTGGTGGTAGTTGTAGGCGGCTCGGCGGCAGGCAAGCCTGGATCGGCAGTCGGCCGTTGAACGACCGGCTGGGCTTCGTCGATCAATACGTCGCGCGGCCGCCCGAAACATCGAATACCGCACCGGTGGAAAACGAGCAATCCTCGGTGCAAAGCCATGCCGCTATCGCCGCGATTTCCTCGACGGCTCCGAAGCGGCCGAGCGGAATCTTCGACAGCATGAAATCGATGTGCTGCTGCGTTATCTGATCGAAGATCGCCGTCCTGACCGCCGCCGGCGTGACGCAGTTGACGCGAATGCCGGTCTTGGCGAGCTCCTTGCCGATCGATTTGGTCAGCCCGATGACCCCCGCCTTGGAAGCGCTGTATGCGCTGGCGTTGGGATTTCCTTCCTTGCCGGCGATGGAGGCGATATTCACGATGCGGCCATAATCCCGCTCGAGCATGATCGGCACGATGGCGCGGTTGCAATAGAAGACCCCGTCGAGATTGATGCCGATCACTCGTTGCCATTCGTCGACGGGATACTGCCAGGTCGTAGCATTGAGTCCCGCCACGCCGGCCGAGCAAACGAGGGCGTCGATTCGACCCAAGGCGCTCGACGTTGCCTTTGCCGCCGCGTCGACGGTTGCAACGTCGGCAACATCGACGACGCAGGTTTCGGTTGCCTTGCCCAGTAGCGCGTGCGCGCTCTTCAACGCCGACGGGTCCTTGTCCCACAGGCTGACCCTGCCGCCACTTGCCACCAGCCGCTGCGCGATCGCGAGTCCGATGCCCGCTGCGCCACCGGTAATGACGGCGGTACGGCCGTCGAAATCGAGTCGATTCATCGCCCGTGCTCCCATCGAAATCGGCGGAACATCGTAGCACGCATCATGCAGCGCTGATCTCGTGACGCGATGGGCAGCGGCACGGCGGCGACGTCGTCTCGAAGGTATTCAAAAAACGGCTGGCAATCCAACGATTGCCAGCCGCATCGCTTCGTGCGGTTCGTGACGCTTGCTGCGATTCAATAGATTCCAGGCGTCGTCAGTTCGTCAGGCGACGACCGGCGATCGCGTGCGGTATCGAGGTCGTCGTCCCAGTACGGAGTGACGTTGTAATAGGCGTGCACTTCCGTTGCCCACGTAGGGTCGGCCATCGACGGCCAATGATCCTTGTCGAACCCGGGCGCATTTTTGAGCCGATCCTTGCTCACACCGAGGATGAACCGCTTCTCGCCGGCGTCGAGCGCCAACGCTGACCAAGGAATCGCGAAAAGCTTGGCACCCATGCCGAGAAAGCCGCCGAAGGAGAGCACCGCATAGGCGATGCGACCGCTGGTGACATCGAGCATGATCGCCTCGATCTTGCCAAGATCCTCGCCGCTGGAATTGACGACGCTGTCGCCTATCAGCGTTGCCGCGTCCATGACTTCCGGGCCAGGGCCGTCCGAGCGCCGACGCTCGGCGCCGACAATCGGCGCGCCGCCGGCGGTTTGGGTAGACCCTGTGGTGGAATACGAATTAATGCCTGTCGCCATAAGATGTCTCCTCGCGGAAAAAGTGTTTGGATCGGCTTGCCGCAGGAAAACGTCGATCAGATGGATTTCTGCGGAGCCGCGTCTCCTCGAGTACCCGCGATTGGCGCAAAGCTCTGACGCTCGCCGCAGGCGAGCCGCGCGAGAAAGCCCGCGCTGCCCTCACTCGAGGTGTCGCTATTCTCTTGTGCGCCGCCACCGGCGTGAATCCGGCATTGTCTGATTTTGCAGTAGGCGCACGTTGCGCCGCCCATCGGCATTTACCTTACAAGGGCAAGCGCTGCGCAAAAGGACTACTGGCAGGTAGTTCCGGGCGCCTGGAAAACCTCGCGGGTGATGGCCTTGGTCTGCGACACGCCGTTCACGGTATAGGCGAAGCTCGCGTTGTTCCCGTCAGTAAAAGTGAACGTCGCCGTGCCGACGTTGGGCCCGGTGGCGCCACCGGGAGCGCCTACCGGAGGAAATGGCACTGCGTTGAACGGTGGGCCGCTGGTGCGAATCAGCGTTCCCGCGTAGGTGCCGGGCATGGTCTTCGGCGCCGACACGACCAGCCACATAGGCGTGTGGTCGTGGTCGAAGGTAAACCAAGTGGCAAAGATCGAATCGCCCTGATGGGTCAGGTTGATACCCCATCCCGCTTCCGAGCCCGCGGGGGCGGCCCACCACAAATCCGTATAGTTGGTTGCCAGCGCAAGATTCATCTGGGTGCCGAACGTGCATGTCGGCATCGGGCCAAATTGCTGGCGTGTAATCGCCTTGGTCTGCGAGATACCGTTAACCGTGTACGCGAACATGCCGTTGTTGGCGTCGGTGAAGGTGAGGCTGCCATTGCCCACGCTTGTACCAGTTGCCCCGCCCGGGCTGCCGAGTGGAGGGAACGGGACGGCATCGAATGCCGGACCGGTGCCCTGCAACAGCGTGCCGCCGTAAACGTTGGGCGCGGTTTTGTTGGCGCTCATCACCAGCCACCAGCCTTTGCCGGTTAGGTCATAGGTAAACCACGAGGCGAAGATGGCGTCGCCCTGGTGCGCGAAGTTGATGCCCCATCCCGACTCCGATTCCGCCGGCGCGGCGTACCACAGGCCTTGGTAGTTGGTGGCGGCCGCGAGCCCGACGGAGCCCGACTGACCCGCAAAATTGGTCGCCATGTTCGGTATGACCGCCCCGTTGCGATCCAACGCGTGAACGCCATCGGTCGGCAGCGAATTGACGGCGACAAAGTCGACGCCGGCGTAGTTCAGCGTCGCGCCATCGGTCGCAATGAAGCCGTTCGGCATGATGAAATCCGGCGTAACCAGGTGCAGCGCCGCGAAGCCCTGGCTGGCGATCAGCACCCGCGTATTGGCGGTGCCGCCGCCGCTGCAACCGTAGTAGCCGCACATCGCCCCCGGCAGATTGTTCCTGAAGACAAATGTTTGGGTCGTTCCGAGATGGGTGCTGGTGAACGTGTTTCCCATCCAGAAGTTTTCGGCGTTCATACCCTCCGATTCGTGCATCACGACGAACTGAACCGTGCCGTCAGCGTTGGAAAAGATCTGCTCGATCTTGTAGGTGTGAAATTCCGCCACCGCAGACGCGGCCCACAATGCCAGCGCAGGCGCCAGTAAGTATCTGAAAGGATGACGCACGGTAGTCTCCTTCTGATATTCGCGGGCTTCGACGCGCAAACGCCGCGGCTGCCCTGACTCGATCTCGCCAACAGTTGAGCCCGGTCATTATTCCGTCGTCGAGCGGCAGGAATAGCGTTAATCTTGGTCTGTTCGCTTTCCGCGATCCGCGATGACTCTCGCCGCGCCCCGCCACCGACTTCCCGCCCACTGGGCGCTGGCCCTCGCCGGCGCCATTGCCTTCGCATTGCTGGCCTCTGACGCGAGCGCGCTGTTTATCGTCAATCAGCCTTGGGTGCGTCCAGCTCGCAAGGCGCAGACAACTAACGCCTACATGAACCTGACCAGCACCGACGGCGCAACCCTTCTGGCCGCGCGTTCGGAAGACGCCGGGCGCATCTCACTCCGTTCCGCTCACTCTACTGCGGCCGCCGGCCTGGCGCTACCGGCCAAATCCGAAATTGCTCTGGCGCCCGGTCACGATCACCTTATGTTGACGGGCCTAACCCGGCCGCTGAAAATCGGCGACCGGATCAATATCACATTGACCGTGCGGGACGACGACGGCACGGTGCACGAGATCACGGTCAACGCAGAAGTCCGCCTTCGCTCGCCGGTCGACGACGAGCTGCGTGCCCATCATCACCGCTAGCGTAGGGCGACGAACGAATTCCGACCTCCCGAGTCCCACCCGGATGGGTAAAGTCTTCATTCCCTTGTGGCTGTATGTGTCGCTGTTCAAGCAGGCCGCGCTGGCGTGGGTCAAGGACGGCGCTTCGAGCATGGGCGCGGCGCTGGCGTTCTACAGTGCGTTCTCGCTCGCTCCGCTGCTTCTGATCGTGATCGCTCTCGCCGGCTTCGTCTATGGAGCCGATGCGGCGCGAAAAGCCGTGGTCCAGCAATTCGCTGAGCTTATCGGCCCAGTGGGCGCCGACGCCGTCGGAGGCTTGCTCAAGGCTGCCTCGATCGCTGAAACTGGCGGCAAGGCCACCGCGATCGGCGTGATATTGCTGCTGATCGGTGCAACCACGGTTCTGGTCGAGCTCGAGCACGATCTCGACCGGATCTGGGAAGCGCCTGACAGGCAAGAGAACGGCTTCTTATCGCTGGTGCGAGTGCACTTGCTCTCATTCGGCATGATCCTCGGCATCGGCTTTCTGCTGATCGTCTCGCTCGTTGCCGGCAGTGTGATAGCCGCCTTGACCGCCCGCTGGGACTCTTCGGCCTTGGGCGCGACCGGCTTGTTCATCGCCGATTTCGCGCTGTCCGTGGCGATCTTCACGGCCCTCTTCGGGATGCTCTACAAGTGGCTGCCGAACGTAAGGATTGCCTGGCACGAAGTCTGGGCCGGTGCCCTGACCACTGCCGTATTGTTCAATCTCGGACGGCTTGCCATTGGCGCCTATCTCGGGCGCAGCGCGACCGCGTCGGCGTATGCGGCGGCTGGATCGGTGCTCGTGCTATTGCTTTGGCTTTATTATTCGGCGCAGATATTCCTGTTCGGCGCCGAGTTCACCTGGGTGCACGCCAAGTACCGGCGTTCGTCGCGCCAGACGAAGACCGCGACGCCGGCGGACTACCAAAGCCCAGGGTAGTAGAGGGGTCGGCGGCGTATCCCTCGCGATCGTCGCCGTCGGCCTCTGCTTACACTCTCATCGTCACGCTCGCGGACTGTCGCCGTTGGTCATCGGCGGACCGTACGGCCGAGGATGTATCCGATGGCAATGGCACTGCCCAGCGTGACGAGGGGACGCGCTTTGACTGGCGCCAGCGCGGCATTGGCGAATTTGATTCGCGTCTGCCGCATATGTGCCGGCGCCTGCGCGACCCGATCCGCGGCGTGAATCGCGGCATCCGCCGTACGATTGACGGCAACGTGCAAGGAGCCGCTTGCCTTGCCAATGCCGGTAAGCGCCTGGTCGGCGAGCGCGTCGACGACGTGATGCGCCGTGCTGACGGTGCGTTTGGTGATGTGCCTGCGGTCGACCGTGTGGTTAAAGGCGGTGTGATTAAAGGAATCGTAGAAAAAGGGCTTTTGTGCAGCGGACAGCAAATCCATGACACCTCCTTCTGATCAGATCCACAACACGCATAGAAACCATAAGCGTTCTCGGTCTATGATCCGTCGGGGCGACTTTGCGGGCCATCGGCGCGAGTCCGATTTTTATGTAGGACGAATGCTCCTTTCGGGCCATGCAAGCGGCGCGCTGGCGGAGAACGGCCAAGAAAGGAAATGAGGAACCTCGTGTCCGGCTGGCGGCGCTAAGACGTTTAGCTCGCGACTGAGGTTGGTGGCGCGTATTGTTGCGTTCAGCTCAGCAGAGCGAACTCGCCGCCACGCTCGAGCGCTCGCTGATAGGCAGGACGGGCATGGATGCGATCGAGAAACGCCGCCAGTTTCGGCCGGCTCGCATCCAGGCCCGCACGGGCCGCGGCGGCCTCCAGCGGAAAGCTCATCTGGATATCGGTCGCCGTGAACTCATTTCCCGCAAACCACCGATGCTTGCCGAGCTCGGTTTCCAGGTAGCTTAGATGCTGCGCGATCTGCGGCTCGATGAACGAGCTTTTGGCGCGGCTGGCGATGGCTCGCGCGATCGGCTTCGCGAAGAAAGGCATCGGCGCTTTCTCGATGCGATCGAAGACGAGCTTCAGCAAAAGCGGCGGCATCGCCGAGCCTTCCGCGTAATGCAACCAATAGGTATAGCGCAGTCGCTCGGGCGTACCGATCGGCGGTGCCAGCCGCCCCTCGCCATACCGCTCGATCACATATTCCAGGATGGCGCCGGACTCCGCCAAGGTCAGCGCGCCATCGGTGATGACAGGCGATTTGCCGAGCGGATGCACGGCACGCAGCGATGCCGGCGCCAGCATCGTCCTGGCATCGCGTTGGTAGCGCCTGATTTCGTACTCCAACTCGAGCTCTTCGAGCAGCCATAGCACACGCTGCGAGCGCGAGTTGTTCAAGTGATGGACGACGATCATCGAAATGGTCCTTCGCCTTCCCGGACGCTTACAGGACACCCGGTCTCGCGGTGCATCTTTTGACTTCGAGAGAGACGCCGAACGACCAGCGACGGCGCGGGCAGGAAAGTCGTCCGGCATTAGGCGGGTGCCGGACGACTTTCTTGTCTGACTAACTGTAACGGCCGACCTTACAAAACGCTGCTCTATCCGCCCCCTGTTCGAGAGAGCTTGCAGTCACACCTCGCCGCACGGACCATCACTGTGCGAATACCAGCACGCCACCGTCCGGCACATTGCTGCACGTCGAGCAGCCCGCCGGCGCGGCGGCAGACGAATACGGCATGTAGACCTGATGCGTCGTAGCGTCTACCGTGACCGAGTGCGCATTGTTGCCCGTCTGCGGATTTGCGATCAGCGTCCGGGTCACGGCATCGATGATCCCCAGCACCGGAGTGCAAGGCGACGCGGCGGTGCACGCGGACCCGGAGGAAAGTCCGCTCGCAGTCCAGCGGCTCGCGGCGACGTAGTAGCGGTTAAGCGAAGGATCGTAGACGACCTGATCGCCGCCGCCGAGGTTGATCGTCGCGACAACTGCGCCGTTGGTCCGATTGAGGATCTGGGTCGTGAGCTGCACCCCTGCCGTCCCCTGCCGGCATTCGACGACGAAATCAGTGCCCGGCCCCAGGTCGATTCCGGTCGGGTCGCAGTTGCCCAGCGGAAACGCCTTGAAGCCATTTCCGGGCGCGACCGCTGGAATGGTCAGTGTCACCGGCGCAGCGGGAGTGCCGACGAGAATGGCCGCCGCCGGAATGACGTCGACTTCTCCGTGCGGATTGGCGGTCGTGCCGTCGTTATTGACCAGGAAGCTCGCGGTCCCGTGATCGTAGACGCATGCTTCGAGGCCGTCCGACTTGCGGCCGCCGGCACCGGTGCCGGGATCGGTGAACAACAGCGTCGCGATGATCTTCTGGGTCGTGGTGTCGATGAAGGTGGCGAATGGAGGAGTCTCCCCCGGACTCGAGATCATGAAGATCTTGTGGTCCGGGTCGTAGCAGCCTTCGTCGGCCCGCAAGCCCGAAGCGCCGCCGATGGCAATCGTATTCACCACCGTGTCGGTTTGGGTGTCGATGATCTTCACCGAATTGACATCACCGACATAGATCAAGGTCGTCCCCGGAATCACATTCAGGCCGTCCGGTCCCGACTTGTCGTTGGTTGCACCATTGCACGTCGGCCCTGTGTCACAACCCGCGAACCCTCCCGTGATCTGTTTGAGGAAAGTGTTGGTCTTGATGTCGATGACGTCGACCGACTTGTTGTTCCGATCGGTGAAGTACATCCGGCCCCTGGCGCTGTCGACGTCGCTGATGTCGAAGGAAAAGTTCGTGCTCGATCCAACGTTGGGGACCTTGATCAGGGCCTTTGGGCCCGCGTTCAAACTGTTACCGTTACCACCACCGTCATTGCAGCCGCCAAGCAGCAGAGCCGCGGCTATCGCGGCCCCGACGATCAAATGCCTTATCATGTTGGTTCTCCTCGTGTCGATATAGGGATGCATCCAATTCGCGGGTCGATTACGCGCGTACGAAACGCGAAAGCGTTGCCTGCAAATCCGACCCGTGCCGATCGCGCACGTACTGGCGCTTCGCCTGCGCATTGTTGTCAGCTTTTGCGGCGATGAAATCGTTGGTCGCGTCCTCGACGCCGATCAACGCAGCGCGGTCGTGCCTTGCTTCGCAGCCATTTCCAGTTCGTGCCGGAAATCTGGCACGAACTGGCCCCTCACGCTAATGCAATTTCCCCGATATGGCGCCTTCGAACCAGTGTTCCGGGCGAAGAACGTTTATCTTGCTCCGGCCGTCGGCTGGTTTCAAGAGGAGTGGCAGCAGAAGTTATCGATTACCTGCGCGGATCATGGCGATAACGCTATTGCCACCGATCGCAAGCACGGCTAGGCGCAAGGTTTGGGACCGGATTATTCTCTCGGGCGACCAGCCGAGTTGGCGGCAGTTTAAGTTTGCGAATAACATTACTGTTATCGCTTGTTGCGGCCCGCCGACTCCCTCCTATTTCGAGTGGAACCTTGCCTCAAGTGTGTCCGCGGTGTGGCTCTCCGATCACGCGGGTTCATCGCCACATCTTCGACCGCGTGATCAGCTTGATCTATTCGGTCCGCCGTTACCGATGCCGTAAGTGCCCCTGGCAGGGGCTTTTAAGGTTTCGGAACCCCTAGGCGGACAGCAGAAGGCTTACCCTGTCGTCCGGAGCCGTACAAATTACTGGGCGGAATCGCCGCACAGCAACGACCGGTCCAAGCCTGTCAGACGAACAGGACGCGTCGTGTAGTCGATCTTGCACGATGCATCGGACAGGTTCCGACGCAAGCTCATTTTCCTGTCGCCGCGCGTATGTTTCTCCTACATTATTTTCAGAGGCGCGCCGATTCCACCACGGGGCGTCCAAGCCTAGTGTCAATCGTGTCGGGGCTATGGACAATTCCCGGCAACCACGACAACAGCAGAAAGCGGGGTATCAAATGCTTTCAATGTGGTGGGTGATCGTAGCGTTCCTGGTGGGCGGGTGTGCCGGCATTCTGGTCATGGCGATGATGCACGTGGCTGGTGGTCTCCCGAAGCAATTGGCGCATGCGCCCGATTTGAATGGTTTGCCTTTTAGCGTGGAACATGTAACGTAAACGTCGCGCCGGAGCGGAGTAATTATTCGCCTGTCCCGTGGTCACGGGCCGTGAGTGCCACCTTCTCGGCCGCGCCGTGACTGCCGGGCAAGGCCGAGGCTAGCAACTGCGTCAAAACGGTCGGATCGATCGGTTTGACGACGTGGTGGTCGAAACCGGCTCGTTTGGATCGCCGGCGATGCTCCTCCTGGCCATAACCGGATACCGCGACGATCAGGGCTTCCTGATTTCCAGGCTCGGCTCGAATGCGCTCGGCCACTTGGTATCCATCCACTCCCGGTAGGCCGATATCCAGCAAGACGGCATCCAGGCGCACGGTTCGCGCCGACCGAATCGCCTCCTCGCCATCGTAGGCAAGATAGACCTTCCATCCGGCCGCGCGCAGCAGCATGGCCGTGCTGTCCGCAACATCGCGGTTATCGTCGACGATCAGGACGCACCCATCGGAGGCCGTTGTCTCCGGCCGCGATTGCGTGTCCACCGACCCGTCGGCCGGCTTCATGGTGCTCGCAGCTGGAAGGCGGACGGTGAACTCGCTGCCCTGGTCCGGACCCTCGCTGTAGGCTGAGACGCTCCCGCCCTGCATCTCCACCAGGCGCCGTACCAGCGCCAGGCCGACGCCGAGACCACCCTGCGAACGATCGAGCGTGCGATCGGCCTGAGTGAACAGTTCGAAGATGCTCGAAAGCAAGTCTCGCGGAATGCCCATGCCGGAGTCCCGCACACGAAATACGACTTGCCCGCGCTCGGCGGCAGCGGTCACCGAAATCCGCCCGCCCTTGTCGGTGTATTTGGCGGCGTTATTGATAAGGTTGGACAGGATCTGCGCAACCCGCGCAAAGTCGCCCAGCACCAGCAACGGCTCCGACGGCAACACGACCGTCAGCTCATGTTCAAGGGCGTCGACGAGGGAACGACTGGTCTCGACCGCCGCGCCGACGACCATAGCGACATCGATCGGTCCAAGCTTGAGTTCGATCTTGCCCCGCGTGATGCGCGAGACGTCGAGAAGGTCATCGACCAGGCGGACCAGCTGCCCAAGCTGGCGGCCGATGACTTCTCTTGCCCACGTGAGCTTGGCGGGATCCTGGCCGCTCATGTGAAGGACGTGGACAGCGTTGCTGATCGGCGCCAGAGGGTTGCGCAACTCATGCGCGAGCATTGCCAGGAACTCGTCTTTGCGGCGATCATCCGCCTGACTCTTTTCGTACAGCCGGGCGTTGTCGAGGGCGATAGCGGCACGGCCGGCGAGCTCGGTTGCCATCGACAGCGTGTCGGCGTCGAAATGCCGGCCCGACGGTCCCAGACCGAGCGTCAGGACACCGAGCGTGGTGCCATGGCCGAGCAGCGGAACGATGGCGAGGCAACCTATGCCTGAGCCCGCGGGCGCGCTGATGTAATCGGCTATCGCGCGCCCATCCGACTCCATAACGGCGGCATCCAACAGGCTGTGAATCACTTCCGTTGTACCGCTGGTAAGGACGCGGCTCATCGCCAGGCGAAGCCAACCGTCCGGGACGTCGGTTACCAATCGTGCAGTGGACCTGATGCGCTGTGGATCTCCGGCGACCAGCGCGACGTCGGTTCCCGCACTGTCCCGCGCGTGTGCCACCAGCGTAAGCGCACACGCATCGGCCAACGTTGGCACGCAGAGGCGCGAGAGCTCCCGGGTAATCGCGTCGAAGTCCAACGAACCGGCCAACGCGACACTCGCCTGCGCGAGGAAAGACAGCCTGCGGCTTGCTTGCTCGGCGGCCGCGCGCGCGGCTCTCTCGTCGGCCAGCGCGAGATGCTCCTCCGCCTGGCGTTTCGCCTGCTGCGCCAGCAAGTACAAGTCCACGAAAACCTTGATTTTCGCCCGCAGAATCTCCGGAACGACGGGGGACGCTATGTAATCGACGGCGCCGAGGGAGTATGCCTCGGCGGTGTGCAGCTCGTCACCGTAGTCGGCGGTGATGAAGATGATGGGTATGTGCGCCGATCGGCTGCGGCTACGGATCAGGGCCGCCGTCTCGAGACCGTTCAGGCCGGGCATGTTGACATCCAGCAGGATGGCCGCGAAATCGCGATCCAGTACCTGCTTCAGCGCCTCCTCGCCGGAAGCGGCAGTGAACAGGGTCTGTCCGATATCCCCCAGAATGGTCTGGTAGACAAGCAGCTGACCAGGCCGATCGTCGACGATCAGGATATCGGCCTTCCCGCCGCCGACGTCTCGATGCTGGTCGTTGTCCATGGACTGGCTCGCAAGCGGGTAATGCTCAGGTGGGAACGATCAACCCAGCCAGGCGCGGAGCACGCCGACCAGCAGTTCGGAATCGACGGGCTTGGAAAGGTAGTCCCAGGCCCCTGCTTCCATGCATTTTTCGCGATCGCCTTTCATCGCCTTCGCGGTGACGGCGATGACGGGGACGTACCTGCACGCGGGAATCCTGCGGATTTCACGGATGGTATCGATGCCGTCCATCTCCGGCATCATGATATCCATGAGGATCACATCCACGCTCTGTGCCCCTTGCAACGCCTTGATCGCGTCGCGACCGTTGTCGTGAGGGAATACGAGCATACCCTTGTCCTCGAGCAAAGAAGACACCGCGAAGATGTTGCGCATATCATCGTCCACGATCATCGCCTTCTTGTTCCGCAGAACCTTGTTCGCGTTGTGAAGCTCTCGCAGGATCTTGCGATGTCGCTCCGGCATGCCCGCCGGCGCACGATGCAGGAAGAAACTGGTCCGATCCAGCAGCTCCTCGGGCAAGCGAGCCTCACTTACCACGGCGTTCCTGGCGAGGCGTTGCCAGCTGCGAAATTGCCCTGGCAGGATCGTGTCGCCGTATAGAACGATCGGCAACGAATCGAGCCGGAAGTCGCCACCGGCGCTCATGGACACGGCGTCAGCAATCGGCGCTGGCAAACTCGCATCCACCACCACGCAATCGACGCGGTTCGCGGCGAGGATCGCAACCGCAGCGTCGTAACCGGGCGCGACGATGACGTGGACATCATCGGCACCGAGATATTCGACCAGCCACTTGCCGCGGACATCGTCCGCAGTCACCACCAGAACGCTCTTCTCGGACCGCTGGACGAACGCGTTCAGCCCGTCGAGCAAGGTATCGAGGGTCTCCTTGCCTTGGATGGGTTTCGCAAACACGGAAAATGCTCCCGCGCTCAATGCTCGTTCCCGCGCCTCATCGGTCGAGATGACAGCAACCGGGATATGACGGGTTCGGGTGTCGTGCTTCAGCCGATCGAGAACTCGCCACCCGTCGATGTCCGGCAGGAAGATATCGAGCGTAACGGCTGACGGCCGGTATTCGGCGGCCAGGGCCAGGGCGGAAACGCCGAACGACGTGACGATTCCCTTGAAGCCCTTTTCGCGCGCCGTTTCGAGCATGAACCGCGCAAACGCGAGGTCGTTCTCGACAATGAGCAGCACCGGCGCCCCCAGCGTCAAACTGTCGCGATCATCGCCGACTTCGTTCATCGAAGGAGGCACCGGCTGCAGCAACGCCGAAGACTCGCGCCTCTCGCGTGCGGTATCGGAACCGTTGCCTCCCGTCCCGCCGCGATTCGTACTCGGCTCGCTGGCTCTGGCAATCGGGTCCCCGATCGGCGACGCTGCGCCGTCGAGTCTTGTGGCGCCCGTCATTGACAGCGGCTGGCCGATGTTGCGCGCGACGCGCTGCGGCGCGTAAATCTGCGGCAGATACAACGTGAACGTGCTCCCGACGCGGGGCTCACTTATCAGCCGCAGGTCGCCGCCGAGGACGCGTGACAGTTCACGGCTGATCGCCAGCCCGAGCCCCGTGCCGCCGTACTTGCGGCTGGTGCCACCGTCGGCTTGCTGGAAGGCCTCGAAGATGATCCGCTGCTTCTCCGGTGAAATTCCGATCCCCGTATCCGTAACCGAGAAAGCGATCACGTCGCCGGCGCGGTTCAGGCTCTCGTTCTCCGGGTCCCAACCCGAGGTCGCCGGTTCGACGGTCAGCGTCACGTGACCCCGATGCGTGAACTTGAAGGCGTTCGACAACAGGTTCTTCAGTACCTGCTGCAGCCGTTTGGCATCGGCCAGCATCGAGTTCGGCAGGCGCGAGTCCATGCGGATGAAGAAATCGACGTTCTTCGCCTCGGCCACGTGCCGGAACGTGCGTTCGACGTAGCGGTGCAGATCGTCCAGCATCAGGTCCGCCGGGTCGACGACGACCGTTCCCGACTCGATCTTGGAAAGGTCGAGGATGTCATTGATGAGCGTCAGCAAATCGTTGCCTGAGGCATGGATGGTCTTGGCAAACTCGACCTGCTTGTCGGTCAGATTGCCGCCGGCATTCTTGCAAAGCTGATCGGAGAGGATGAGGAGGCTGTTGAGGGGTGTGCGTAGCTCATGCGACATGTTGGCGAGGAATTCCGACTTGTACTTGGACGTGAGCGCGAGCTGCTCCGCCTTTTCCTCCAGTGCCTTGCGCGCCTGTTCCACCTCCTGGTTCTTCCGCTCCACCTCCTGCTTCTGGAATGCAAGAAGCCCGGCTTTCTCTTCCAGCTCCTGATTTGTCTGCTGCAATTCCTGCTGCCGGCTCTGCAATTCCTGCGCGAGCGACTGCGACTGTTTGAGCAGATCCTCGGTTCGGGTGTTCGCTTCGATGGTGTTGATGACGATGCCGATGCTCTCGGTGAGCTGATCCAGGAATGCTTCGTGCGCAGCACTGAACCGCGCAAACGAGGCCAATTCCAGCACACCCTTGACACGGCCTTCGAAGATCACCGGCAGGACCAGGATGTTCTCCGGCGGAGCGGCGCCGAGCCCCGACGATATCTTCAAGTAATCCGGGGGAACGTTCGACAAGTGGATTTTCGCCATGTCGACCGCGCACTGCCCGATAAGGCCTTCGCCCAACTCGAGCTTGCTCCCCAACGCGCTCTCGCCCATGAACCCGTAGCTTGCGAGCAGCGTAAGACGGGACTGCGCGCGGCCTGAATCGAGCACGTAGAACAGGCCGTGCTGCGCGGAAACGACCGGGGCAAGCTCGGTCAAGATCAGGCGGCACACCGTATGCAGGTCCTTCTGGCCCTGGAGCATCCGGCTGAACTTGGCGAGATTGGTCTTCAACCAGTCCTGCTCGGTATTCTTCCGTGTGGTGTCCCGGAGGTTCCTGATCATCTCGTTGGCGGTGTCTTTCAACGCGGCCACTTCGCCGCGCGCCTCGACCGTGATCGATCGCGTGAGGTCGCCTTGCGTCACCGCGGTCGCGACCTCGGCGATTGCCCGCACCTGGGTGGTGAGGTTGGCTGCCAGCTGATTGACGTTCTCGGTCAGTCCTTTCCAGGTGCCGGCCACACCTGGAACCCGCGCCTGGCCGCCAAGCATGCCCTCAACGCCAACCTCGCGTGCGACACGCGTCACCTCCGCGGCAAACGAGCTCAGCTGGTCGACCATGGTGTTGATCGTGTTCTTCAGCTCGAGGATCTCGCCCTTGACGTCGACTGTAATCTTCTTCGACAGGTCACCGCTCGCCACCGCCTTGGTCACGTCCGCGATGTTGCGCACTTGCGCAGTGAGGTTGCTGGCCATCGAGTTGACGCTCTCGGTCAGGTCCTTCCACGTCCCGGCCACGCCTTGCACGTCCGCCTGCCCGCCGAGCCGCCCGTCGGTTCCGACTTCGCGCGCGACCCGCGTCACTTCGGAGGCGAACGAGCGCAGTTGATCGACCATCGTGTTGATGGTGTCCTTGAGCTCCAGGATCTCGCCCTTGACGTCGACTGTAATCTTTTTCGACAGGTCGCCGCTCGCCACCGCCTTGGTCACGTCCGCGATGTTGCGCACTTGCGCGGTGAGGTTGCTGGCCATCGAGTTGACGCTCTCGGTCAAGTCCTTCCAGGTCCCGGCCACGCCTTGCACGTCGGCCTGGCCGCCGAGGCGCCCGTCGGTTCCGACTTCGCGCGCGACCCGCGTCACTTCGGAGGCGAACGAGCGCAGTTGATCGACCATCGTGTTGATGGTGTCCTTGAGCTCCAGGATCTCGCCCTTGACGTCGACGGTGATCTTCTTCGACAGGTCGCCGGTCGCCACGGCTGTCGTCACATCGGCAATATTGCGCATCTGGGCGGTAAGGTTGCCTGCCATCGAGTTGACGCTGTCGGTCAGGTCCTTCCACGTCCCGGCCACGCCCTTCACCCGGGCCTGCCCGCCCAGTTTGCCTTCGGTGCCAACTTCGCGGGCGACGCGGGTCACCTCCTCGGCGACCGATCCCAGCTGATCGACCATCTTGTTTACCGTCTTGGCCGTGCGGAGAAACTCACCCTGCAGTGCCTGGCCATCGACCTCCAGCGCCATCGTCTGCGACAAGTCGCCCTGCGCGACCGCACCAATCACGCGCGCGGTCTCGCTGGTGGGATGGACGAGATCGTCGATGAGTTGGTTGACCGCGTCGATGGAGTCCCGCCAGAAGCCTGTTACATCGCCCAGCGAGCCGCGCTTGCCAAGTTTCCCTTCCCTGCCGACCACTCGGCTCAGGCGGTCAAGTTCCTGTGCCATCCGCTCGTTGCGATCGACGACGTCGTTGAACACGTCGGCGACGCGCCCCAGCGCACCCGGCCAATCCAGCGGCAAGCGGACCGATGCGTCGCCCCGCTTCAGCGCGTTCAGGGCGCCGAGGATCACGGTGATTTCGTCCGCGGGAAGTACAGCGCGCTCGACTACCTGCATGATCGTCCTCCCAAAAATGTGCTCGGGCCGTCGCCCGTCAGATGTTCAGTCTCCGCTCAGGGATGACGTTTCTCTGTGCTGCTGCTCGGTCAGTTGCGGATGCTTGATGGAGTACGTTCAGCTTATCGCGGCGCATGGTGACGAGCAAAATCCGCAATCGCATTCCGGCGCCGAAACGAGAATGTTGACACTGAGCAAATTTTGTACCTGATTCTGGCAAGGGCAATTAAAACAATAGAGAAACAGATATCTACAGCACTGCCCGTGATGCTACCGGTGCATTCCGGCAAGTTTCCCTGTAAGTCTTACAACGGGCGGCACTGGCGACCAGCGTATCGATAGGGCATGCCGGCTCACTGCGTGTTGCGGCGTGCTTGCGGACGCAGGGTCCACTCGCCTGGACCAAATCCGGTTGCGCGGATGCCCGCGCTCGCTGGGATTTCGCTTCGGCGGGGACTATGATGCGAAAAACATTACCATGTGGTCCCGCATTCTTGACTGACGGCGCAGATGAATGGCGAGATGACCCGCGGTTCTTTTCCGGGCCCGACCCAGCAAGACGGGTACGCCATACCTTCGACGGATAACGATGGCCCCGTCAGCGAGGGTGCGAGCGCGCGGCCTGCCATGGCTCGCAACGACGAGTCGGTACGTCTGTTAGCGCACGAGTTGCGCAATTACATTGCCCCGATCGTCAACGCAGTGCATCTGATTCGGCTCCGCGGCAACAGCGACCCGGAGCTATCAACCCTTGTCGGCATGATCGACCGACAGTTGGAGGCGATCATCCAAATCCTCGATGTCGCGGTCGATGCGGACCAGGCGGCCGCCGACACTCCCGCGGTCATCCTGCCGGTTCAGGCGCTTGAGAGCGAGGTCGCAGCCGATGAGCCGCGCGGCGATGCGACATTCGCGAACCGGGGAAAGCCGATAGCGGCTGGCGCATCCCACGCGTCGGTTCGCTATGTCGAAGCCGCCGTGCCGTCGACGGCTCGGCGCATCCTAGTTGCCGACGACAGTACGGCGGTGCGAGACTCGCTCACAGCGGTTCTGCGGGAGCGCGGCCATGACGTGAGGCTGGCAGTCGACGGAACCGAGGCACTGGAGTTAGCAGAGCAATGGCTGCCGGAGTTCGTGATTCTCGATGTTCATATGCCGACCATCAGCGGTTACGACGTGGCGCGCAGACTTCGCGCAAGATTCACGCCCGCAGTTATGCGGCTGGTCATGATGAGCGGTACGGACCTCGATGAGACAACGCTCGCCGGCGCGAAGCGGGCCGGGTTCGATCATTGCATCGACAAAACCTCAGCGCCCAAGGCCCTGGCCCACTTGCTCCGTGACGACCCGTCAGGAACCTGGGTTACAGCCTCCGCGGGCGAAGTCGCGACGCCCTCAAGCGAGCGTCAAGCTGGCTGGGACTAGCGATTTTCGCTGGCACGATCTTCGGCGCCGCGAGTTGCGGCCCGCGCCGCATCGTTGGTTGCTCAAGCGCAAGACCGTGTTCGTTTGACATGACTCCACACTTCCCACTATTGGCGCGTTGCAGACCCATCCCGATGTCGAACGATCTTACAGTTCCGCTATCACCGTCGGCTCAAAAATCAGACAAAACATTGTTTTTTTGGGAGAACACAATGTAGCGCACGATTATTGCTTTCCGAGCCGTGCGGGGTTTCGCGCTTAACACGTTACGGAGGATTGCGATGAATCGATTGGCCAGGACGGTTTTGGGGGGGATGGTTGTCACGGTAGGACTCGCCGTAGGGACGGCGCAAGCAAACATCGTGACAAACGGGAGTTTCGAGACAGGCGACTTCACCGGGTGGACACTGAGCGGTAACACCGGCTTTACCGGTGTCGAATGCCCGGGCGTGGGGTTTGCGGGCCCGGGAGACGGCGCTTGCGACGCTTTCCTGGGGCCGGTCGGATCGAATGGGACGCTTTCTCAGACCTTGGCCACTCTGCCTGGTCGGTTGTACAGTATTAATTTTGACTTTGCGCCCGACGGTGGTAACCCCAGCTTCTTCAATGCCGTTTGGGATGCTCAGCCGGCTCTCTTCACCGCGACCAATGCGGCGGCGAGCCCCTACCAGGTGCTGCACTTCGTTGCGCTGGCTACCGCCGCGACCACGACGCTGTCTTTCAATTTCCGCGACGACCCCGGCTTCTTGAGGATGGACTCCGTCAATGTTCAGGTTCCCGAACCTGGAACCATGGCCTTGCTGGGCATCGCGATGACCGGGCTCTTGTTGCGGCGGCGCAAAACGCTATAGCCGGAATATCCTTCGCTCGAGGACGAAACGGCAGCCTCGGCTGCCGTTTTAGTTGCACGACCTTTTTCTCCTCGATCGTTATTGCTCGAACCATTGATGTCGCTCCGACATGCCCGAGCGCCGGTTGGTGCCGGAGGAGTTACGGTGCCTTCTTTGGGTGTAGGCCAGCGCAACGCGTGTCGTTTGCATGCGTCCTCACGCAACGCGCGGGATATTAGCTGCAGTGCAACAATAGCGCCCGGAAAAACTCAGCGAAGGGCCGCGTTTTCATAACGCGATTTTTTGTTCCGTGGGGTATTGCATATTGTATACCACGGGTCTACATTGAGCACGCTATCGTTACCGTGCGGCATTGGCGCGCAGGGC
>DASXBW010000075.1:0-2585 GCA_036491495.1 Casimicrobiaceae bacterium | reverse complement strand
CGGGCGCTCGTGACAGATCCGCGCATTCTGATCTTCGACGAAGCGACGAGTGCGCTGGACTATGCGAGCGAGCGGATCATTCACGAGAACATGCGAGAGATCGCCCGCGGACGCACCGTCCTGATCATCGCCCATCGGTTGTCGACGGTTCGTCGAGTCGACCGCATCATCACGATCGAACGCGGCCGGCTGGTCGAAGACGGCACGCATGAAGAGCTCGTGCGAACCGGCGGCCGCTACGCGAACCTGCACCGCCTGCAGGCCGGGATCCATGAGCTCGCATAGGGCCGTTATCGCCCTTCCGAGCGTGAGTGTGCGCCGCCGCGAACAAGAGCTCGCCTTTTTACCCGCGGCCCTCGAGATCGTCGAGACGCCCCCGTCGCCGATCGGCCGCGCGATTGGCGCCACACTCATCGGTCTGTTCACATTGGCGTTCGCCTGGGCCTGCTTCGGCACGATCGACATCGTTGCCACCGCGCCGGGCAAGATCATCCCGAGCGGCCGCAGCAAGGTCGTTCAGCCCTTCGAGATTGGCGTTGTCCGGGCGATTCACGTCCAAGACGGGCAGAACGTCAAACAGGGCGATGTTCTGATAGAACTCGATCCGACGATGAACGGAGCCGAACGCGAGCATCTCCAGAGCGACCTGATCGCCTCAGAGCTCGACGTAGCGCGGTTGCGCGCGGCGTTGGCGGACGGCCCCGATCCGCTCGCGGAATTCCGCCCGCCCGCTGGGGCAGACCCGGCACTCGTCGCGATGCAGCGACAATTCCTGTTGACACAAATCGCCGAACAGCGAGCAAAGCTGGCAGCGCTCGATGGCCAGAAAGCCCAGAAGGAGGCCGAGCGCGTTACAGCCGCCGCGGCGATCGGTAAAATCGAAGCGTTGATCCCGTTGCTGCAGCAGCAAGTCGACATGCGCAGGACGCTGTTCGAACACGAGACGGGGTCAAAGCTGCTCTATGTGCAGACAGTCCAGCAGCTCGTCGAGCAGCAGCAGGAGCTTAATATTCAGAAGAGCCATTACCACGAAGCCGACGCCGCGGTGGCTGCGATCACCGAGACACGCGCGCAAACTGCGGCGGAATTCCGCCGGGCTCTGTTCGATGACCTCGGCAAGGCCGAACCAAAGGCCGCTGGCCTTGCGCAGGATCTGATCAAAGCCGAGCAGCGAACGCGACTACAAGTGTTGACCGCGCCAGTCGATGGCGTCGTGCAGCAACTCGCGGTGCATACGGTTGGGGGGGTGGTAACGCCTGCCGAACCTCTCCTGGTGATTGTTCCGGTCGGCAGTCGCCTGGAGATCGAGGCGATGGTCTCGAACCGCGATATTGGGTTTGTCGAGGTCGGCCAGGAGGCCGAGATCAAGGTCGCAACCTTCAATTTTACCCGCTATGGGCTGCTGCATGGCAGCGTATTGACAGTGTCTCAGGATGCCATTGGGCGCGATGATCCACAGGAACAGACGCGCGATAAGGTGCAACGAGGGGAGAATTCTCAGCAAACGCCTCGCAACGAGGAACCGGTCTACGCGGCCCGCGTCTCGCTCGACCGCACGCAGATGCAAGTCGAGAACAAGCTGGTTAATCTCTCTGCGGGTATGGCTGTGACGGTCGAGATCAAAACCGGCTCGCGCACGATTATCAGCTACCTGCTCTCGCCATTGCGCAAATACCGGCAGGAAAGCCTGCGCGAAAGGTAAAGCAGCGGCTTAGCCAGACGATGCGGCAGGCCAAAGGGGACGGGTGCTCACCGACGACTTCTTCCGTGAGGCTGCGTCGGATCATGGACTGGTCGGCCTCCTTACGAGATGCTGGCTGATTCGGCCCCGCCGTTAGGCAGGATTGGAAATGTGCTTCGGTCGCGATCCGCAACTTTGCCCCGTTGGCAACCACGAAGGTCCGGTGCTGGCACACCTCGGACCGTTAACTTGATGCTCCGACTGTCCGCAAAGGGATAAAACCTGACATTGCGCAGCGATATTCGAGCCGTGAGAAGCTTCGCGCGTGCCCGGCTCTGGTCGTCGTCACAGCGGCCGGAGGATGCCGAGCCTCCTCGCCATCACCGATAAGGGCTCAGGGCGCGCGGGCTGCGGGCCGCGCGCCTGGGCTTCTTTGTACATTTGCCACATCCAGTCCTGCGGTTCTTGCCCGCCGCGTTTGAACCAGTCGAGCATCTGGGCGGTCGAATCGACCTGGTCGTCGTGCCGGCCTCTTGGGAAGCCGGTCAGCTCGTGCAGGTATTCGGCGAGCCATGGCGCTTCCTTGGGGAGGTGGACAAAGCCGTTCTCGATCATCGCGGTCTGAGCGTGCATGCGCATGATCTTGTCGGCCTGCGGCTGATAGCGGGTGACGGCATGGAGACCCTCGGCAATCAGCTCCTGGATCAGCTGCGTGCCGGAGGCCTTGTCCTCGATCAGCACGACGCTCGCCGCAAATGCATCACGCTGCTCGCGCACGGCGCGCTTCAATTCGGGATATTCCATGCGCCGGCGCAGCACGTTGATGAGATAAAGGTCCTTGCCCTTGATCCCCCAGCTCGTGCACACGCTGAAATCGCTGAGCTCGCTCGCCTTGTTGGCGGTG
>DASXBW010000074.1:0-8124 GCA_036491495.1 Casimicrobiaceae bacterium | reverse complement strand
GCCTAACACGTTAAAAGTGTCACATCACACGCACCCATCACCGGACTGGGTACGGGGCTGGTTTGCCAACGCGTACCGGCAAGGCGCAGCTGCCAGCGGTCGCCTGCCACGCTGCTATGCTTAATCCTATCGCGAAAACATGGCGCGTACACGCGCCCGCACTCGCCATTTGATCGCGCGCAACATTTCACATTTGTTGCAGCAGCGTGACAACGGACTCTACTGAAATGCGTTCTACCCTGCGTCGATGTGTCGCGCCATCGTCGACTCGAAGTGCGAACCACGCGGTTTTGGCCGCCGGAATTTTGGGTCAGATCCGATAAGAGCCGGTATTGGATTGGATGCAGCAACCCGCAGCCAGAGGCGGTCAGGGTTCTGGTGCAAACCGGGAGAGCGAGCATAAGAGAGTAGAGTTTGATCGGCAACCTCGAGGCACCCATCCAGTCATGACTGCGCCACGCAATCCCGATCCGCTCTTCCAGCGCCGTCACTTCGAGCAGGAGCTGATCATCCTGTGCGTGCGGTGGTACATCTCGTATAAGCTCCCGTATCGCGATCTCACGGAAATGATGGCTGAACGCGGAGTCGCCGTCGCGCATACGACGTTGCTAAGGTGGACGCAGCGCTATGTGCCCGAATTCGAAAAACGATGGATGCGCTTCGCGCGTCCAGTCGGTTGCTCCTGGCGCATGGATGAAACCTACATCAAAGTCCGAGGTGAGTGGGTTTACTTGTACCGCGCTGTGGACAAGCACGGCCGGACGGTCGACTTTCGCCAGAGCGAGCATCGCGATATCGAGGCCGCGAAGCAGTTCTTTCGCCAAGCGCTTCGCAACAATCGGCCGCCTCGGATCGTCACCCTTGATGCATACCGGGCGGCTCATCGCGCCTTACGGCTGCTTCGGCGCGAACATCCGGCTTGGCGCCGTGTCCGAGTGCGCACCTGCAAGTATCTCAACAATATCGTGGAGCAGGACCACCGCGGCATCAAGTCGCGCACTGGGCCGATGCTTGGGTTTCAGTTGTTCACAAACGCGGCGACCGCGATTGCCGGGATCGAGCTCATCCGGCGAATCAAGAAAGGCCAGTTCAAGCTCGGCCAGTTCGCAGCGCACCGCAAGACCGTTCCACGAGTCTGGGCCGCGGTTCTCGCCGCGTAATACAACTGCCTGCAGACTTCACGACAGTCTCACGGCGGCTTTCCCGGTTTGCACCAGAGCCACGCGAGCGAAGGCGCGGCTCGCCCGCCGCTCTTTCAGATAGATAGGTCAAAATCCGTTCCGCAATAGTGTGTGTAGGGCCGCCCGTCGGCCGACCTCCCGGGTCTGTCCGCTTGCGTACTGATTATCATTGCCGCTACCGTGGCCATTCTGTGCTTAAATCGCTAATCGCCGGCGTGCCGCCGCACAAGGCAGGCCGCTGCCACACAAGGGGATTCGACGCCATTGTCGTCCGCGTGACGGTCTAGGGACCAGTTCGTATGGAAATGGTTAAACGTACCGACCACGCCGGATCCTCGGCCGGTTCGAACCCGGTACGAGTGCGCTTCGACCGATTCGAGCTCGACGAGGCGAACGCACGCTTGTTGCGCGACGGAACGGCTGTTGCGCTCGCGCCGACGCCATTCGCCGTCTTGTGCGCGCTCGTGCGGCAACCCGGGTCCCTGCTCACCACGAACGCCTTGCTCGATGACGTTTGGGGCCACCAGTTCGTCACTGACTCGGTACTAAGAACCGCGATCAGCGAGCTTCGAACGGCGCTCGATGACGACGCCCGCAAACCGCGTTTCATCGAAACGGTGTCGCGGCGCGGGTATCGCTTCATTGCCGTCCCCGGTGCGACCCCCGCTGCGCCAGGCGTCCAGCTAAACGTTTCGGGACTCGCCTCCGTACGCGCGCTCTGCTTCATCGGTCGCGCCGAACCGCTGTCACGGCTGCGCCGCGCCTGGGACATCGCCTGCAGCGGCAAGCGCGCGATTGTCTGGATTGCGGGCGAGCCGGGTATCGGCAAGACGGCGTTGATCGAGCAGTTCATTGCGACCCTCGGCGACGTCGCGTGTGCGCGCGGCCAATGCGTCGAGCACTACGGCACGGGCGAGTCCTATCTTCCTGTTCTAGAAGCGCTGGAGGAGCTGTGCCGCAGCGACAGCGAGGTGCCGTCCTTGCTGCGCGCCGTGGCGCCGACCTGGTTGCTGCAGCTACCGTGGCTCAGCACGACGGAGGAGCGAGAAGCGCTACGACGAGAGCTCGCCGGCGTCAGCCCGGATCGCATGCTGCGCGAGATGGGCCACGTCCTCGATCGCTACACCGAGCGTCGCCCGCTATTGCTGGTGACCGAAGACTTGCATTGGAGCGACCGCGCGACGATCCAGCTCATCGACTACATCGCGCGGCGCCGTGGCAGCGCGCGGCTCATGTGGCTTGCAAGCTTTCGTCTCGCCGAGGTCGTGGCGCTCGACCATCCGCTCAACTCGTTACGGCACGAGCTGCGCCTGCATGACTTGTGCGAGGAGATCGTGCTCGATCCGTTCTCCGAAAGCGAGGTCGCCGACTACGTGGCGGAGCGATCGCCAGCGATCGCCACCAACGAAGCGTTCGTGCGCGCGTTGCACGAGCGCACCGACGGCGTACCGCTGTTCGTCGCGTCGGTGATGACGGAGGTGATCACGCACGCCGCGCAAGCCGGTGACGAGGCTGCCGCCGGGTCCCAGCTCGCTAAAATCGCGGTTCCGGAGAATCTCGCGACCATCATCGATCATTACATCGCGAAGCTCACAAGCGATCAGCACTTGGTGCTCTCGGCCGCCGCAGTTTGCGGCGTCGAGTTCCGCATCCATACGATCTCGGGAGCACTCGAGCGGGACGCCGTATGGGTCGGCCAGACATGCGACGAGCTCGCGCGCGAGCAGTTGTGGCTCATCGTCCCGCGTGCCGAGGGAAGTAGCGATGCGGCAGAGATGCCGTATTCGTTCAGGCACGCGCTATTTCGCCAGGTGCTGTACCAGCGCACGAACCTGTCGGTTCGGTCGCAGCTCCACCGTAAGGTCGGCACCACGCTCGAACGCGAGCGTGCGCCAGGCGCGCCGGTGGCCGCGGCCGAACTCGCCATGCACTTTGAGCTTGGCCGCGAGCCGATGGCCGCGTTGCGCTACTACGTTGAGGCTGCCGAGGCGGCGCTCGCGCGCCTGAGCCCGCGCGAGTGCATGAACCTCACCGAGCATGCGTTGACCCTTCTCGGCCAGGCGCCGGAGGGCACCGAACGCGACGGGCTGGAGATCGCGCTCGCGACGCTTCGCGGCGTATCGGCCACCCATGTACATGGCATCAGTCATCCCGAAGCGAAAAGCGCGTTCCAGCGTGCGTACTCGCTTCTCGCCGACATCCCCGGACATCCGATGCGCAGACGGCTGCTGCAAGGGTTCGGATTCGTTCTTAGTCTGCGGGCGGACTATGCCGAGGCGCTGGCGGTGGCGGAACGAGCCGAGGCGCTCTCGTCTGCAACAAACGACCCGGTGCTTGTGCTCGCCACGTGCATCGTGCACGGATACGTGGATCAGATTCAGGGCCGATCGCGCGCGGCTGGCACGTGGATCGAGCGCGGGCTCGCGGCCGCGGAGCTTCTCGAACTGGCGCCGGTCGAAATCTTCGTGGCCGATCCGCAGGTCACGCTGCTGGGGCTGCTCGGCATCCACCTTCTTCATTCCGGGTTCGTCGAGCAGGGGCGCGCGGGGCTTGAGCGGGCGCACGCACGCGCTCGCCTGCGGGGATGGCCGAACACGCGGCTAGCGGCACTCTGGTACGGTGCGCTGTTTGAGGTCCGACTCGGCAACACGGAGCGTGTCGCGGCTCTGGCCGACGAAATGCGCGCACTCGTCGACGAATCCGAGGTCGCGCAAGGTCGAAATGCGTGCCGGTGGTTTCGCGGCTGGGCGGACGCCCGGATGGGACGACCGCGCGACGGCTATCGTCGCATTCGAGAGGCGTACGAAGACAATATCCGGCTCGGGATGCTGGCGGGAGGAAGCGAGGTCCTGGGGTATGCAACGGAGGCCCTGGTGCTCGCCGGCGACTGGGATGGCGCGCAACACGAACTCGAGGAAGCGCTGCAAGTGGTGAACACACTCGGGGAGCGCGTGTATCTGCCGCAGTTGTTCGTGATGCAGGCCGCCATCGCGCGCGCGCGCGGCGACCGCGCGGCCGCCGACGCCGCGATTCGACGCGCGATCGCGGAGGCCAGAGCGCAGGAGACACCGTGGCTGGAGTTGATGGCACTGATTGAGCTGTGCGACCGACACAGTGCAACGGCCAAAGACCGACGCGCGCTTGCCGCGCTCGTCGATCAGCTTCCCGAAGCGCTCAACGCGCCCGCTGCCGGGAAAGCGCGAGCACTGCTCGGCAAGACGCAGTCCGCCTAGACCCACGCCTGCTCCTGCAGCGCGCGCTGCAGGCGTGTCAACGTGCGACCCCGCACAGCCGATTGGAGGACCTGAGTTGGCGGCTACCCCGGCAGCGAAGCTGCGCTCTCTAAACTCGAAGGAAGCGGTCGTTCTCGACGCGGACGCGGTCGCCGACGCCGCGTCACGGACGCTCACTGACCGCGCATTCGTGGCATACGGCGGCGTGCTGTCGTGCCTCCCGCACAACGTCCACGAATCGGCGACGTTTCGCTGACAACCCGGCATCGCCTTGCGCCTAAGCTCAATCACGTCGACTTTAACGGGCCCGTCGCTACCGACAACTGAGATGGCTTTCAACCCTAACTCCAAGTACCAACGACCGTAGCAATCCGC
The DNA here is from genome assembly GCA_036491495.1 of Casimicrobiaceae bacterium. GTDB lineage: Bacteria > Pseudomonadota > Gammaproteobacteria > Burkholderiales > Casimicrobiaceae > PALSA-1003. The sequence goes on along the minus strand of DASXBW010000074.1, from coordinate 3,335 downwards.
AAATACGCCGTCTAATGCGAGGCCGGCATGTTCGCTCTCCTCGACCAAGAATGCGATGCGCACCGGCCTGGGCCGCGCCCTGCCGTTGAACTCCAAATCCGCGCGGAGCGTTTCCGAGGCCTGGTATGCGCGTTACCGTATACACTTCTCCTCAAGACAAGGCGCTAACCGTGGCGGCGTTTTTTGTTCGGAGACACGTTCCGGATTGGGGAGCGTCCAGCCTTGGCAGTGTGAGCGAGAAGAAGATCGAGCGCGTTCGCAAAACGGGGCTCTTTGATGTGATCTCGGTCTTCGGCCCGACCGACATGTTCAGCCACAGCTATTTCACGTCGAATCCGGATGTAAGCTCCGATCTGATTGCGCTCATCCGCTACGGCGCCAAGCCGGTGATGGCCTGCGGCCACTCGTCGAGGTCGATCGGCCGTTTTGACGGATCCGCGCACCAACGGATGCCCCGCGGCAATAGGCCCGGATTTCGCGTAGGCTCCGGCATTAAGGCGAGCCCACGATCCGTATGCATTTCTCTTGCAAGCGCCACCGCCGGATGGTCTGCGGCGCGCGTAAAGCGCTATAGTGACACTCGTCAAACGTATCGTTGAGCATGTTGCCACGGCATTCCTGGGGCTGATCCTCCTGGGTATGGCGGGTTGGGGAGTGCTGGCCCTCTATTACTTCGACCACAAGAGCTTTGCACTGCGCACAGGGCTCGCCGCCACGTTTGCCCTGGTTTCCCTGATCGCGCTCGTAGGGTTCGCGCTGCCGCGGTGGCGTTGGCGCGCGCTCGCGGCTTACCTCGTGCTGTTCGTGGGGCTGCTGTCCTGGTGGAGCAGCCTCACGCCGTCCAACGACCGCGACTGGCTGCCAGAGGTCGCGGTCCTGCCGTATGCAGTCATCGACGGCGACCGGGTTACGGTGCACGACATCCGCAACTTCGACTACCGCACCGAAACCGACTTCACTTCCGCGTACTACGACAAGACCTTCGACTTGCGCAAACTCGATGGGGTGGACGTCATCGCGTCCTACTGGACGAGGCCCGCCATTGCCCACATTTTTGTGAGTTTCGAGTTTCAGAGTGGGGATCATCTCGCCATCTCAATCGAAACACGCAAGGCACGCGGCCAGCGTTATTCAGCCGTGGAAGGATTTTTCCGGCAGTACGAACTCTATTATGTCGTGGCCGACGAGCGCGACCTGATCCGCTTACGTACCAACTATCGCAAAGACCCGCCCGAAGATGTCTACGTCTATCGGGTGAACGGCTCGGCCGAGGACGCACGCCACGTGTTTCTCCAGTACATCGAGGAAATCAACGCACTCAAGGACCGGCCGGAGTGGTACAACACGCTCACCACGAACTGCACGACCGAGATCTGGATGAATACCCGCACCAACCCGGGTCACCCGCCCTTTTCCTGGAAAATTCTGGTGAGCGGCTACGTGCCAGAATATATGTACGAGATCGGCAGACTTGATCGCAGCCTGCCGTTCGCCGAACTCCAGCGCCGCGCCCACGTTAACGCGCGCGCCCGAGCAGCGGACAAGGCGGCGGATTTTTCCCGGCAGATCCGTGCGGTATCGCCAGAAACAGAGTTGTCCGCTTCCCCCAATTGACAGGGTGCCGTGGCGGTAATACTCGAAGCCATGTTGTTCGGCCCGTCCCGGCGACAGCGGCAACACGGGATCGGTGCAATCGAGCGCCTGGATTGCGGTCTTCTCGTCCACGCAAAATACCGCCGCATGCTGGGGCGGGTTGAGATACAGCCCGATCACGTCTGCTGCCTTACGCTCGAAATCCGGGTCGTCCGACGCCAGGTAGCCTTCAAGCCGATGCGGTCTGATCCCATGCTTGACCCAGATGCGGCTCACCGTCATGTGCGAGATGTCGCCCAGTTCGGCCGCCAACTTGCGCGACGGCCAATGCGTGGAGCCATCAGCGGGCAGCCGTTTGGTGGTCCAGGCCAGAACGCGCGCTTCGATCCGATCGGTCACCTTGTAGCGCTCGTGCGCGGCGTATCGGGCGAACAGCCCTGCAAGGACTACGCGTTTTCGGGAAGGACAGGTGGTCCTCGACGCGGACGCGGTCGCCAACGCGCAGGTCAGCTTCGCGCGAATCCTCGACGATGAGCGTGCTTCCCGAGTCCAGACGCACCGCGGTCCGAAATCGGGAGGCGTTGACTTTCTGTTCGGCCTGGTGACCGAGTGCCCCGCCGCTGATCGCGCCGTCGATCGTGGCTCCCGTGGCGCCGCGGCCACTGCCGATCTGGCGGCCGATGACGCCGCCCGGCGATGCCTCCGAGCACTGTGCCAACATTGACCGGCTTGTTGTCTCATGCGCAGTAGATCTCGATCGCTTCCACGGTTCCATAGTCGACGCGGAGCACCGAGTTCGCCGCCGCAGGCTCGTTCGCCAGGATGAGACGAGCGCCGCCGTCAATACCGCCCGAATCCGGATGAAATGGCGACGTTACGCTGACAACTCGGCGTACGAGCGACGTTACGCTGCCCTCGACAACTCGCGACGAACTGGTGTCGCTTGTTCAACGCGCGAACAGAATGAATCGGTCGTTGAATCTATTGGTCGAACTTGCGCTCGCGGCCGCCGTGGGCTGTGTGTCCGCGTGGGCGTTCCTCTACATGCATGCGCCCGCGACAGGTCGCGTTCCGACACCGACGATCGCATTTGTCGCAACAGCCGGTGCGCCACTCCCAGCACCTGCGCCGCCGGCTGGCGCGCCGATCTCGTATCCGCCAGGCGGGGAACAACCCGCGGTGATCGTCAGCTATCGCGACGCAGTCGCCCGAGCCGCCCCTTCGGTCGTGACCGTGCATTCGGCCCACATCTTGAAGGGACGGGCGCCGCTCTCACCCGCCGTGCTCGTGAAGGGCCTCGGCTCCGGCGTCATCATCGACCGCGACGGCTACATCGTGACCAATTATCACGTTGTCCAAGACGCGTCGGAGCTCGCGGTCGCGCTGGCGGACGGTACGTTGCATCTGACCCGCATCGTCGGCGTCGACACGGAATCGGACATCGCGCTGCTCAAGATCGACGCGGAGGGTCTGCAGCCTATCGCGCTCACGGACATCAACGAAGTGTCCGTCGGTGACGTCGCGCTCGCGGTGGGCAATCCGCTCGGCGTCGGCCAGACGGTCACACAGGGCATCATCAGCGCGATCGTGCGCAAAGGGACGAACCCGGTCGAAAACTTCATTCAGACCGACGCGGCGATCAATCCCGGCAACTCGGGCGGCGCGCTGATCGACACCGCGGGCCGCCTGGTGGGAATCAACGTCGCGATTCTTTCGCATAGCGGCGGAAGCGAGGGCATCGG
>DASXBW010000073.1:0-1801 GCA_036491495.1 Casimicrobiaceae bacterium | reverse complement strand
CGCAGGCCGAACACGCGAACCCCTGCGGCCACCGAAGCGCAAACAAATACTGCCTGCACGCTTCGTCATCGGCGAAGCGTCGTTCCAATTCAATCAGTGTTCGCGGATAATCCTCTCCCACGCCTTTGCACTATATGTAGTCGACCGTGAAGAACGCGATTTCACGCTATGGCGGATTTGATCGTGGGCGGAAGGGCGGGGCGGGCGTAGAGGGCGGTGAGGAGAGCGGCCAGTATCAGGCGCAATAAAAGCCTGAGCCAGCGCAGGAGCAGGCTAAAGTTGTAACCGACGGCGGCGAGGATCGCATTGTTGGCATCGCCGTCGCGGTGGTGGAGGTAGTTGCGGTCCATCCGGTGCTGGTTCTTGATGTGCCCGATCACCGGTTCGACGGCGGCGCGGCGGCGCATCTCGCGTTTGATCTGCGGCGTGAGGCGGCGCCTCTGCTTGGAAGTGTAGACTTTGAACTTGTAATCGGGGGGCGCGTTGTGGCCGCGGTAGCCGGCGTCGGCGTGCAGGCGCTCGATTTGATTGCCGATCAGCTGTTCGATCGCCGGGATGATCTTGGCGAGCGTGTGCCCATCATAAGGATTGCCCGGCAGCGCCTTGGCATGGATGGCGAACTGGCCGCCCTTGCTGCGCTTGAGGGTGGTAGCGACGCTGACCTTGACGCCGAATTCGTAGGGCTTGTGCGGCTTGCCCTTGCCGATGCATTCGACCTCGGGAGCGTGCAGGCTGTAGACCTTGGGGCCGCGCTGGCCGCGTTGCTGGGCGAGCACGCGTCGCGCCAGCGCGAGCAGGCGGGCGAACTTCGGATAAAGCCATGGCTTGCCTTCGAGCTTGCGCTCGACGTCACGGATGACGCGGCCGAGATAGGTCTTGAGCTTGCGCAACGCGCGATTGGCGCGCTTGAACTGGCGGGCATGGGCGTAGCGCTGATGCATGATGAGCGCGAACTTGCCGATGCGTTTGTAGGACTGGCGCAGCTTGACGCCGGCCCGCTCGGCGAGTTTGACGACCTTCTCGCGCGCCCGGTTCACCAGCTTGGCGTCAGTCGGGAAGGTGATGTTCTTCGGCTGCACCGTGGTGTCGACGATGACGCGGGACAGATCATTTGGCTTCATGGCGCCGGTGCGGGTCGCGACCGCGAGGCTCTCCTGCAGCAAGGCCTCAAAGCGCTCTTCGCCCATGCGGTTGCGCCAGCGGGTGATCGAGGAGCGATCAAGCGGCAGGGTGTGCTGGAAGAATTCCTCGCCGCAGAAATACTGATAATACGGGTTCTCGACCCACCGATCGCACACCTCTTCGTCGCTGAGATTGAAGGTGTGCTTGAGAATGGCGAGGCCGGCCATCAGCCGGGTCGGCAGCGGTGGCCGGCCCGGCTTGTCGGTGTACACGGCGCCGAACTTCCCTTCCAGGAAGCTCCAGTCGATCGCCCGCGCAAGCTTCGCCAGCTCGTGGTTCAAGTCGATGATCTGGTCAAGCCGCGCGCGAAACAAATCCTGTCCGCCGCTGTCCCGCCGTTCCCGTGGCCGCATCCGATCCTCCACTCCCAAGCCTCAGGAGCACAGAATCAGAGCTTTCGATTCGCGTGAATCCCAATTTCGATTTTGCAAGAAAATCGACCGCAACCCCAAGAAATCCGGCAAAATCAACCACCGGATTTAGCCCACTTGCTCCCGTCGCTCAGGGCTCGCCAGGGTTTTTCACAGTCGACTAAGTAGTCGCCTGCTTTTCGATGGCTCGACCGATGTTGACGACATTGTCGGCGATGACGCCAAGGCCGACCCAGCGGTTCATTCCG
>DASXBW010000072.1:0-5932 GCA_036491495.1 Casimicrobiaceae bacterium | reverse complement strand
TCGCCCGTTGCGGCGTGACAATGCCGACCGAAGGGGTGGAAGGATTCATGGTTCGATGCCGTTCACCTGCAAAGCGCCGTCGCAGAAAAACAAAGACCCGACCAGCTTTCGCTAATCGGGTCGGAGAAACCTCGCCGCTTTAGCCGTATTTTTAACGCGCCCGCAAGCTGATCCTCAAATCGGCGCCGTCATCAAGGTACGACGCATCATGTTCCTTGTCAACCGGGACCAACCGCCGGCGCTCTTGCGGAATATGCACCTGCCGTCTCCCCATTTGCCGCAGGTCAAACGTTGAGTCGGTCGAGCAGGGCCGCGACCCGCTCCGGATCGTCGCTGCGGCGCATGCGATTGACCAGCGGCCGCGATGCGGCTGCGTCGCTGCTGAGCACGCGCCGCTTGATCTCGAGCAGATGCGCCGGATGCATGGAAAAGTGGCGCAGGCCCATGCCCAGAAGCATGCGCGTGAGCCGCAGCTCGCCGGCCATCTCGCCGCAGACGGCAATGGGAACATTGGCCTTGTTGGCTGTGGCGATGGCCATGGCGATGAGCTTCAGCACGGCTGGATGCAGGGGATCGTAAAGATGCGATACCGCGTCGTCGGCACGATCGACGGCCAGGGTATATTGGATCAGATCGTTGGTGCCGATCGACAGAAAGTCGAGGCGCCGGGTGAATGAACCGATAGCGAGCACCGCCGCCGGTATCTCGATCATTCCGCCAACCTTGATGCCCGGATCGAACGGCACGCCCTGCTCGCGCAAGCTGTCTTTGGCGCGTGCGATCATGATCAGGGTCTGATCGATCTCGGCCGCGGAGACCAGCATCGGCACCAGGATATTGATGTTGCCGTAATGCGACGCTCGCAGGATCGCCCGGAGTTGGGTAACGAACAGTCTCGGCTCGGCCAGACAAAATCGAATGGCGCGCAAGCCAAGCGCAGGGTTGGGCGCGACCCGGGCAAGCCCGTCCAGGCCCTCCTTGTGTTTATCGGCGCCAAGATCGAAGGTGCGCACCGTCACCGGCCTGCCGCCCATCCCGGTAGCGACCTGACGGTAGGCCTCGAACTGCTCGTCCTCCGAGGGCAGGCCCTGGCGATTGAGAAACAGGAACTCGCTACGAAACAATCCGACGCCGGTTGCGCCGTTCTCCAGCGCTTGCGCGAGATCGTCCGGGAGCTCGATGTTCGCGAATAATTCGATCTCGAGCCCGTCGAGCGTGGTCGGGCGCGTCGTCTTGAGCCGCTTGAGCTTCTTGCGCTCGATCTCGAACTCGCCTTGCTTGAGCCGGTATTCGGCAAGCACCGATCGATCGGGATTGACGATGACGACGTTCTTGGCACCATCGACGATCAAAAGCTCGTTCTCGCGTATGAGCCCCCGCGCATTGTGCGTCGCAACAACAGCGGGGACATTGAGGCTGCGGGCGACGATCGCCGTATGCGAGGTGACGCCGCCGAGATCGGTCAGGAACGCGGCGAAGTGGTGAGTTTTGAACTGGATGACATCGGCAGGCGACAGATCGTGCGCGACGAGAATGGTCTGTTCCTCGGCGTTGGACGCGCGCACCGCTCCTGGCCTGCCCAGCAACACTTTGAGCACGCGCTCGACCACCTGCACCACATCGGCCCGTCGTTCACGCAGGTACGGATCCTCGATCGTGTCGAACTGCTCGACCAGGACCGCCATCTGCTGGGTGAGGGCCCACTCCGCGTTGCAGTGCAGCTCGGCAATCATCCGCTTGGGTATCTCGGAAATCGTCGGGTCGGTGAGGATCATCCAATGCACGTCGAGAAATGCGCCGAACTCCGCCGGCGCGTCGCCTGAAGTCATCGTGCCATGCAGGCCCTCGAGTTCTTTTTGCACTGCATGAATCGCCTGGGTCAGCCGGGCGATTTCCGCCAGGACCTGGTCGGCGCGGATCGTGTAATGAGCAACCTCGAGGGTGGCATGCGAAACGAGCTGCGCGCGCCCGATGGCGATGCCCCCCGTCACGCCGATGCCGTGCAGGACAAAGCTCATTGACGCGGGACGGATCTGAATGGTCGGGACATGGCGTTCTTCAAAACGATGGGGCTGATACATCCAGCTTCGGATCGGCGGCCAATCAACTTACCTGCGTACTCGCCTGCGCTCGAGTGTCTCTCGGGAACGACAGTAGGACTTCGATCGAGGGCAAACGGCAAGCACTCGTTCATTGATCCCTGCTTCCTTGCGTTGGTTCCCGGCGTGGACCAGACGTTTGTAAGCAAGTTCGCGCCACCTGCTATCTAGCGTCACTGTCCCTCGCCGAAACAATCGCCGATCAGCACGGCGATCGCGTCCATCGCCTCAGTTTCGTCCGGACCATCGGTTTCGAGCATGATGCGGCTGCCCTTGCCCGCCGCAAGCATCATCACCCCCATGATGCTCTTGGCGTTGACCTTACGGCCGCTGCGCGCCAGCGACACGTCGCACTGATATTTGGCTGCGAGTTGGGTGAGCTTGGCCGACGCACGCGCGTGCAGACCCAGCTTGTTGACGATTTCAATCTCTCGTTGTTGCATAGACCGGGTCCGTCCCGACGTGAAGCACGCCGTCGCAGCCGCCGCTGATGGCCTTTTTGATCATGGTATCCATACCTCTGCTGCGATAGGTAAACGCACGCACCAGCATCGGCAGATTGACGCCGGCAACGCCCTCGGTGTGGCCGGGCTGCAGCAGTTTTGTGGCAAGATTGGAGGGCGTTGCGCCATAGATGTCGGAGAAGATCAGGACGCCTTCGCCGGTGTCGAGCGACGCCACGAGCTCGCGCGCTCGTGGCAGCAGATCCAGCGGGTCATCGCTGGCGCGAACGCCGAGCGCCTCGAACTGCGAAGGACGGGCCCCGAGTACGTGTGTCACCGCGCGGACCAGACTTTCGCCCAACGTATCGTGCGCGACAATGAGAATGCCGATCATGGACTCTCCCGAGACCGGCGCGACCGCGCACGTGCGGTCTTCTTGCTGACGAAAACCGCCCTAAGCGCCGGATCGCACTACAGTCCTCCAACCGCTATTTCCCCGCCACTTACCGCCCTTAGCTGCCGGCAATCATGTTAGCACGCGCTTGCGCTGGCTTCCGCCTGTGCGGTCGATGCTGCCGGCGCGGGCGGAGATCAGCGAGCACGCGGGCGGCTTCGAACAAGCGCCTCGAACGCCTCCGCAAAGCAATCCGCGACGTCGAACCCGGTCTGCTTGGTGATTTCGACGAAACCGGTAGGGCTGGTGACGTTGACCTCGGTCAAGAAGTCGCCTATGACATCGAGCCCGACCACGAACAGTCCTTCGGCCGCCAGCTTAGGACCGACGCTTTCGGCGATCTCGCGATCACGCGCGGTGAGCGCTCGCGCGACGCCCAGCCCACCGACCGCGAGATTGCCCCGGGTCTCGCCGGGCTTCGGGATTCGTGCCAGAACATGCGGGACCGGCTTGCCGTCGATGAGCACGATGCGTTTGTCGCCGTCGACGATCTCGGGAATGAAGCGCTGCGCCATGACCGTTCGCGCGCCGTAGTGCGCCAGCGTCTCGATGATCACGTTCCGGTTCGGATCGTCGATGCGCACCCGGAAAACCGACGCCCCTCCCATGCCATCGAGCGGCTTCAGGATTACATCGTTGTGCTGATCGATGAAGCTGCTCAGCATTCCGGGATTGCGGGTCACGAGCGTCGGCACCGTGAACTCGGGAAAACGGGCGATCGCCATCTTTTCATTGTGATCACGCACCGCACGAGGGCGATTGAGAACCAGCGCACCTTCGTTTTCCGCGGCCTCGAGCAAATACGTCGAGTAGACGTATTCCATGTCGAAGGGCGGGTCCTTCCTCATCATCACCGCGTCAAACGAGGTCAGCGGACGAATCAGCGCTTCGCCTGGGCGATACCACTCGTGATCGTCGTCGGTCACGGTGAGCGGTCTCACCCGAGCTTGCGTCGCCGACGCGGTCCAGAAAAGATCGGCGGGTTCGAGGACGAAGAGCGTCGCGCCGCGGGTCTGCAGCGCGCGCATCATCGCCACGCTCGTGTCTTTGTACGCCTTGAGCGAAGCGAGGGGATCGATGATAAATGCGACTTCCATGGCGGGCGGACGTTGTCAGCGGCGCCATCGTACCGCAATTCCGCAAGCGCGGCCCCGGCGGCAATCGCCGCCGCCGCGCGAGGTTGCTACCGTTATATACAGATATATATTACCGTTCTCGGAAATTCATTGGTCGCTGGGTCAGCAAGGGAGCCGGCATGGCAAGCGATCAAAAAAGCATCAGCGCGGGTCAATCCAAAGCCACAAGCCCCGCCGATTGCGTCACTCAACCGTCACCGACTTCGCAAGATTGCGCGGCTTGTCGACATCGGTTTCGCGTATGACCGCGGTATGGTACGCGAGCAGCTGCAGTGGAATGGTATGCACGATGGGCGAGAGCAGGCCCGCGTATTCCGGCAGGCGCAATACATGAATTCCGTCGCTCGTTTCGATCTGGCTGTCGGCGTCGGCGATGACGTATAGCTCGCCGCCGCGAGCGCGCACCTCCTGCAGGTTCGATTTGAGCTTTTCGAGCAGCGCGTCGTTGGGCGCGATGGCGACCACCGGCATTCTGGAATCGACTAGCGCAAGCGGCCCGTGCTTGAGCTCTCCCGCGGGATACGCCTCACCGTGGATGTACGAGATTTCCTTGAGCTTGAGCGCGCCCTCGAGCGCAATCGGGTAGTGCAAGCCGCGGCCGAGAAAAAGCGCGTTCTGCTTTTTTGCAAACTGCTGGGCCCAGGCGATGATCGCCGGCTCGAGCGCCAATACCGACTGGATCGCGCTCGGCAAATGACGCAGGTCGCGCAACCAGCGCGCCTCGTCTTCCGTGGTCAGCCGGCCGCGCGACTTGGCCAGAGCAAGCGTGAGCAGGAACAGCGCCGTCAGTTGCGTCGTAAACGCCTTGGTCGAGGCGACGCCGATCTCGGTGCCGGCGCGCGTGAGATAGGTCAGCTCGGTTTGCCTCACGATCGAGCTGGTGGCAACGTTGCAGATCGCCAAGGTATGCCGGTGACCGAGTCTTTTCGCATGCGCCAGCGCGGCGAGCGTGTCGGCGGTCTCGCCCGACTGCGAGATCACGACCACCAGCGCTTTGGGATCGGGAACGCTGTCGCGGTAGCGGTACTCGCTGGCGATCTCCGCTTGCGCCGGAATGCCGGCCACGCCTTCCAGCCACGAGCGTGCGACCATGCCTGCGTAGTAGCTCGTCCCGCAAGCAAGCAAGCGCACCGCACTGACGTTCGAGAACACCTCCGCGGCGGCGGCACCGAACAATGATGGCTCGATGGTGCCGACGCTCTCCAGCGTGTCGGCGACCGCGCGCGGCTGTTCGAAAATTTCTTTCTGCATGTAGTGGCGGTATGGGCCCAGCTCCACCGCATCGTCGGCGGTCCTGACCGTGACCACCTGGCGCGCAACGCGCGCTTCGCTGGCATCGTAGATCGCGTAGAAATCCAGATGGATGTCGGCGACATCTCCCTCCTCGAGATACGCCACCCTCCGGGTGACCGGCGCAAGCGCACTGGCATCCGACGCCAGAAAGTGATCGTGCTCTCCGATGCCGACCAGGAGCGGGCTGCCTGCGCGAGCGCCGACGATGCGGCCCGGCTCTCGGGTACTGATCGCCGCGATCGCATACGCGCCGCGAAACTCCGCCACCGCTTTGCGCACTGCGGGCAGCAGGTCGCCGTGATAATGCGCATGGATGAGATGAACGATCACCTCGGTATCGGTCTGGGTGACGAATTGATAACCCTGTTGCTGCAGCCGCGCGCGCAGGAGCTCGAAGTTTTCGATGATGCCGTTGTGCACCACCGCGATCTCGTTGTTGCTGATATGCGGATGCGCGTTGATGGTTGTCGGCGCGCCATGGGTCGCCCAGCGGGTGTGTGAAATGCC
>DASXBW010000071.1:0-16289 GCA_036491495.1 Casimicrobiaceae bacterium | reverse complement strand
GTTCGGATGGTCCGGTGTTGGAAATGTAGTGTCGGAGACGGGTTGGGCGGCAAGTCCGAATTTTCTCGATTTACCCCTTGTGCCCGGTAGTGCGCGCCAGGTTCCACCTTGGGTGCTAGCCGGGCCCGTTCTTTTTCGGTTCCAGTCCCTGCTAGCGTCAATCACTCCAGGATATTCGGTTCGTGAGGAGGTGCGGTCGTCACCACGCGGTTCGGTGCTATAGCCTCGTTACGTATCAGATTCACTTGTACGCGGTGCCTCGCATCGTCTCCCCTGCCGATGTCCCGATCTTGCGTCCGATCCTGCTCTGCGAAGTTTCGTTCGTTGGGCAGTCGAGCGCATTCGATCGCAGCTCCTAAAAATCGGACAGACGGAAACAGTGGCGACAGAGCTCGTCCGGATCGCCACGCTACTCTTGGAGGCTCTAGTTGGTGTTCAGCCAAGGAAACCGCGATCACAAGAGCTTGAACCTGCCGGCACTCCGCGGCTATTGGAAAACGCCGTTCGCTATGGACTGCAAGCGCTTGGTTGGGTCGTCGACGAAAGAGGGCTCGGTGGCGGCTACGAAATGGACGGACTCGCCTGGCAGTTGCCGCTAGAACAGCTCTGGGAGAGGTATGTGGAAGCCAAAGTTCGTGACCAAGTGCGACGGGAAGGCGGCGAAGTGTCGGTTGGACGACTCGGCCAAACCATCTTTCCTCTGCACTGGTCAACGAGTACTGCCCGATCGATGACACATCTCATACCCGATATCGTTGTACGGCGTGGGCGCTCCGTTCGAATAATAGATGCTAAGTACAAAGCTCACTTTGCTGACATTGACGATTGGGCAAACTGTGCCGCGAGATGAATGTCGCTGCTCCGCCGCGCGGGTACTGGGCAAATCTGGCTGGGAAGCGCCGAAAGAGGAAATACGAAAAGCCACCGCTCAGTTACAACTTGGCGGAGCGCATCGAAGAGGACCACACAGCGATATGGGCGTCATTCCCGAACTTCGATCCGAAGAATTTCGATCAGCCGATACCTCCGCCACCCATCATCCTCTACAGCCTAGAGGAGGCTCTGGAGCGCTACAAGCTACTTGCAGACCAGACCCCCATACCCAAGGCGACCCGCGGCTTACATCCGATCACACAGAAGTTGGTCGCCGAAGATGAGCGACTGGCAAAGCTTGCCACACCGTTGCGTGATTCTGAGCCTGCGTCAGCGTTGCATGGTCGCAACATCGCAACATCGAGCGCATGTCGAGCGCTGAAATCTGTTGCTTGCTGGCGTCCGATCCGGTAATCTTCAACTCCCTTTCCGGTCAATCCGGCGGACGAAAGTGAAGCCTTCAAACAGACGACATGACATGCCGCGCACGCGAATGTGCTCGCCATGGCAGAGGCTCGCTTACGGTCCGCTGTCCATGACGGGCGCCTAGTCGCCCGCTGACTGGACTATGCCGCGTCGCTTGGGCGCGTGCGAGTCCGGTCGATCCTGAGCTTGATGCATCGGGCGGTCGGCGCCCGCGTCGCCATTGCCATTTGCGGCGGCGCGCGCTTGCGCGCCTGCGGCACAGGAGAACGACCATGCAATACACGTTGACGCTTTCGCGCTGGCACAAGGTGGCCGAGCGCATCAATACCGCGCTGAAGGAGCGCGAAACGGAGCTCAAAGCGGCGCTCACCGCGACCACGATCTCGGCGTGGAACAAGGAGGGCGTGGAAGAGAAGGCGGCCGAGATTGCACGGCGCGCCGCGGCTGATCTCGCGCTTGTCGAGGTGGGCACGCGCGCGGTCGCGCAAATCCGCGCCGCACTCGCGATCCGCAACGCGGAGCTCGGCGTATCGGCAAAGCTCGCCGAAGCCGAGTCGGCAAATCGTGCGGCCGCCGTGTATAGGGCGGTCATCGAGGGGCAGAAGGCGGATATGGTGCGGCCGGAAAGCGTTCGTGCGCTTCCCGCGATGCTGGCCGAAGCGGACACGTTCGGATTCGGACGTCGTTCCGCGGCGGTCGTCACGCTACAGATCGCGAACGCGGAGCTCGTCGAATCGCTGCGCGAGAAGCTCGCGCGCGAGCAGGCGCGCGCAACGCGCCTGCTCGACGAGGTCGCCGATCTCAACCGCGAGAAGCTCGAGATCGACGTGCCGCACGAGGTGGTCGAAATTGCGGGACTGGCGGCGTAAGCCGCCCGGTGCTCGATGTTGCCGCGCGTTGAGTAGGCTGGCACGTCGGCCCTCGCAAGCGGCCGGGGAGAGCCTTTGCCATCGGTCTTATAAACCGAAGCGGCTCCCGATCGGGCCTGGGCCAACGGCCAGCCCGGACCGAAGTTGCAATGGTTGCTGAGCGGTCCGGGCGGTTGCCGGTTGCAGCGTGCCGGTGATGGGTTGCGGGTTGCAGGGCTTCTCCCCGTTTTTCTTTGCGGATATGGATCGCAAGACAGGCGTCATCGGACTCAACGGCATCCTCGCCGCGCATTTCGCGCCGCTCGCGCTGGACGAACTCGTCGTCACGCGCCGGGACTTGCCGCACTGGATGCGGCCGGATCTGCAGCGTGGCCTCGAAGCGCTGTTCTTGCGGCTCCGCAACAGCCGCTTCTACGGTGCACGTGTGCGCAATGACGACTTGGCATTCCGGCTCTCCGATCTCGCCGAGGCCGGAGACGGAATCGTCGCCGGTCCCGCGGAGTATCAAGATGTCGACGTGGGCGAAGCGCAACCGGTCCGCTGCCTGACGCGGGGGCTGTGGCTCGGCGAGCGTGCCGGTGTGCGCTTCGCCGTGCTGCTCGATGTGTCCGAAGCCTATCGCGTCCGGGCACGCGTGGAGGTCGCGGTCGGACCGGGCGAGATCGAAGCTCGTGAGGCTGCTCAGATCGTCGCCGAGCTTCGAACCCGCGCTGAAAGCGGTGCCTCCTGGCGCGGGAAGACTCTCGTGCTGGAATCCGCGCGCGACGACTTCGACGTATCTCCGGCCGGCTTCCGCGTCGAGAAGGCCGCGGCGGTGCGCCGTGTCGATATCGTGCTGGCGGAGAAGACGCTCGCGCTCATCGAGCGCAACACCCTGGGATTTGCTCAGCGCGCCGAGCAACTGGCGCGACTCGGCTTGTCCGCAAGAAAAGGCGTCCTGCTCTATGGCCCGCCGGGCACCGGAAAAACGCTCGTCGTGCGCTGGCTCGCCGGCGCGCTCGATGGCTATACCAAGCTGATCGTGACGGCGGGTCACTACGCGCTGCTCGAAGAGACGTTCGAGATCGCGCGGGCATTGCAACCGGCGATGATCGTGCTCGAGGACGTCGATCTCGTCGGCGGGCACCGCGACGGTCCATTTGCAGCTCGCGGCGCTATGCTCAACCTGCTGCTGAACGAGATGGATGGGCTTGCACCCGAAGCACGCATGTTGTTCGTGCTAACGACCAACCGGCCCGAGGTGCTCGAGCCGGCGCTCGCGGCACGCCCGGGCCGAGTCGACCAAGTCATCGAGATCGGTCTTCCGGGCGAAGCGGAAAGGCGGCTGCTGGTCGAGCGCTACGCGGGCGGCCTACGCGTGAGCGACGATCTTGCGGCAGCCACCGCTGCAAGGATCGGTCACGTAAGCCCCGCGTTCATCAAGGAGCTGATGCGCCGTGCGGCGCAGGCGATGCTCGAGCGCGGCGGCGACGACGCGCTGGAGCCGAACGACGTCGACCGGGCGCTGGCCGACATGCTGGGCGCCGGCGGACGGTTCGCGGCGCGCATGCTGGGGGCGGAGGCCGCGATGGGGTTTGCCGACGTCGCATAGCGCGCAGGACTGGTGCCCGTGTGTCGCAACCGCTTCAGGCGCGCAAGCGGCTCCAGAACGCGATCTTTCCGCTCATGCATGTCACTCAGCGCGGCCTCGAGCGTCTTCGAGCGTGCCCGAGACTGGGACTAGGCTCGTAGCGCATACGCGAATCGCGTATAGTACCAGCGATGGTCTTCGTCGAGTTGACGCCGTTCATCGCCTTCCGCGAGGAAGGCTGGACCGACGACGATCTGCGTGCGCTGCAGAGCTTTCTGCTGGTATCGCCTGACGCCGGCGCGCTGATTCGTGGCGGAGCAGGGCTGCGAAAACTGCGTTGGTCGGTACAGGGTCGCGGAAAGCGGGGCGGCGCGAAGATCATCTACCATTGGCACGTTCCCAAGCACCGGGTCTACTTGATCTACGCATACGCGAAGAGCCGGCGCGAGGATTTGACCCGGCAGCAGCTCAAGGTGCTCGCGGAACTGATGAAGGACCTGAAAGATGGATAAGCGGCATTTCGATCAGTTGGTGAAGGGTGTGCGCGAGATGAAGCGCCACATGGCCGGCAAGCCCGTGCGAGGGGCGCGTGTCACGGAACTTGCGCAGCCCGATGTCCGAGCCATTCGCGAGGCCGCGAAGATCAGCCAGTCGCAGTTCGCGAAGCTGATCGGAGTGAACCTCCGCACCTTGCAGAACTGGGAGCAACACCGTACGCGGCCAACGGGACCGGCGCGTGCCCTGCTCAAGATCGTCGCATCCGACCCGAAGTCTGCAATCGAGGCGCTGCACGCCTAGGCAGGGGAGAACGCCGCATCGAGCGACGCCAAGGTCATTCGTCTGAAGGCCGAGTAACCGCCTGACCTTCCATCGGTTTTTCGGCATCAACGAGCGATGCTCACGCCACCGGACATCGGTTACATTGATAAAGTGCGCAACGCCGATAGTGTCGGATTGACTTCGCTCGCGCTGACGCCGCAAAGCCATCTGCGGTTGGTGAGCGACGCCGAATCGCTGCCGCTTGTGCCCGAGCTGGCGGACCGGCTCGCGGCGGCGTTCGATCGCGGTGCCGGCCATGGCCTGCTTCAACTGGGCGCACGCGAGATCGGCAGCGCGCTGCCGCCGGTGCTCGCGTACTGGCGGGACTTCGCGGCGCGCTACGTCACGGCGCTATGCGCCACCCCGGAGGGAGTGGAGATCGCCGTTCCTCCGCTGGATGTCGCGACGATCGAGTCCCTCGTCTCCGACGCCCCGCCCATGCGTGGGGCGGAATATCTTTCGTCGGACGTTCTCGCGGCTTTGTGGGCGCAGGTCGACGCCGCGGCGCGCGAAGCGCTCATGGAGTCGAGGTTCAGCCTCGCGGAATTGCTCGGAAGCTGGAATCCGGCGTGGAATCTGGTCGGCCGCGTGCATTTCAACCTGGCCGAGAACCGCAAGGATCCGGACGCGCCCTTCGCGTTCCTTGCCACGTATACCACGCGTCTGTCGGCGCACGGCAAGGCGCAGCATCAGCCGCTGTCGGCGGCGCTGGCGGAATTCTCCGGCGCTCGCAAGAACACACAGCTCCTTTCGCTGCTGCTGCCGGTGCAGCGCGCCGCCGAGCAATGCGACTGGTTGCGGCAGATGGTCGAGGCGGGCGAGATCTATCACCCGTTGCGCTGGACGCCGGACGATGCGCTGCGCTTCCTGCGCGATATGCCGAAGCTCGAAGCGAGTGGCATCGTCGTGCGCATGCCGGGAACCTGGCAGACGGGACGCCCGTCGCGGCCGCGCGTCACCGCGGTCGTGGGCACGACGCAGCCGGTGGTGCTTGGTCTCGACGCCATGCTGGATTTCCAGATGGCGGTCACGCTGGACGGGGAGCGACTCAGCCCGGACGAGATCGCCGCGCTATTGAAGAGCGCCGAAGGCCTGCAGCTGATTCGCGGCCGCTGGGTCGAGGTGGATGCGAAAACGCTTTCGCGGTTGATGGAGCGATTCCGGACCATTGAGGCCTTGGCCACACAGAACGGGCTGCCCTTCGCCGAGGCGATGCGGCTGATCGTCGGTGCTAGGCTCGAAGGCAACGTCGAAGCTGACGGCGCGGGATGGTCGGAGGTCACCGCCGGCGGATGGCTGGCTGAAACATTACAGGGCCTGCGCCAGCCGGAGGGACTGGCGCGGGTCGATCCGGGCACCGCGCTCAAGACCACGTTGAGGCCCTACCAGCAGGCCGGTGTGCGCTGGCTCTATCTGCTGGCGCGGCTCGGACTGGGTGCTTGCCTCGCCGATGACATGGGGCTGGGCAAGACGATCCAGACGCTTGCATTGCTGCTGGTGCTGAAGCAGGAGCGGGCGAGCAGCGCCGGATCGCGTTCTTCGACTCTTCTCGTGGCGCCGGCGTCGCTGCTGGCCAACTGGGCGGCGGAGGCCGAACGCTTCGCGCCGGATCTCCGTGTGCTGATCGCGCACCCTTCGGCGCTGTCGACCGACGAACTGCGTAGTCTCGACCGAGCCGCACTCGAAGCCGTGGACCTGGTCATCGCGAGCTACGGCACGCTGCTGCGCCTGCCCGTCCTGTCGCAGGTTCATTGGGGGGTCGTGGTCGCGGACGAGGCGCAGGCGATCAAGAATCCGAGCGCCAAGCAGACGCGCCAGCTCAAGGAGCTCGAGGCTCACGCGCGCATCGCGCTCACCGGCACGCCAGTGGAGAACCGGCTGTCCGACCTGTGGTCGCTGTTCGACTTCACCCACCCGGGGTTGCTTGGCTCGCAGAAGGTCTTCGCCCATTTCGCGAGACGGCTGGCGAGCACGGAGCACTTCGCTCCCTTGCGCAACCTTGTAAAGCCCTACATCCTGCGCCGCCTCAAGACGGACAAGCGCGTGATCGCCGACCTGCCCGACAAGACGGAGGTCAACGCGTGGTGCCCTCTCTCGCCCCGACAGGCGGCGCTCTATCAGCAGTCCGTGAAAGACCTCTCGCGCGCCCTCGACGATGCGGATGGCATCGCCCGCAAGGGCGTCGTCCTGTCCTTCCTCATGCGCTTCAAGCAGATCTGCAACCACCCCTCGCAGTGGCTGGGGGACGCGGCCTGGCGCGCCGAGGACAGCGGCAAGTTCGCCCGCTTGCGGGAGCTGGCCGAGGTCGTCCGCGAAAAACAGGAAAAGATGCTGGTGTTCACGCAGTTCCGCGAAACCACCGAGCCGCTGGCATCATTCCTCGGTACGATATTCGGGCGCGCAGGTCTGGTGCTGCACGGCGCGACGCCGGTCGCCCGGCGACGCGAACTGGTCGAGCGCTTCCAGAACGACGAGTTGATACCCTTCTTCGTGCTCTCGCTCAAGGCGGGCGGATCAGGGTTGAACCTGACCGCCGCTTCCCATGTGATCCATTTCGATCGCTGGTGGAATCCCGCCGTCGAGAATCAGGCGACTGATCGGGCATTCCGCATCGGCCAGCGCCGCAACGTTCTGGTGCACAAGTTCGTGTGCCGGGGGACCGTCGAGGAGCGCATCGATGCGCTGATCGAATCGAAGAAGCAGTTGGTGAAGGACGTGCTGGAAGGCGGCGCCGAGTTGCTGCTCACGGAAATGAGCGATCGCGAGTTGCTGGACCTGGTGCGCCTGGATATTCACGCTGCGCAGGAAAACTGATCGCGATAGGGGCAAAGCATGAGTTACTGGGGATGGAAGCCGTATATTCGAGTTGCGGCGCGCAGGAGAAAGGCCGAATCAGCGGCAGCCAAGGCGAAGAAGGCGGCCGCAACGCTGTCGCCCATTGCGCCCTCGCGCGGCGCCATCGCCAAGACGTTCTGGGGCAAGGCATGGTGCGACAACCTGGAGCGCTACAGCGACTTTGCCAACCGGCTACCTCGCGGGCGTACCTATCTGCGCAACGGATCGGTGATCGATCTCGCCATCGGGCAGGGTGAAGTCCGCGCACAGGTCGTTGGATCGAGTCTCTACCGCGTCGAAGTACGTGTGGTTGCAGTGCCGGGAAAGCATTGGAAAGCGATCGGTGCCGATTGTGCCGGGTCGATCGACTCGATGGTCGAGCTGCTTCAAGGCACGTTTTCGAAGGCGGTGATGCAACGGTTGTGCAGGCCTGGCGACGGACTGTTTCCGGCGCCGAAGGACATCGAATTCAGCTGTAGCTGTCCGGACTGGGCGTCGATGTGCAAGCATGTGGCGGCCGTGCTCTACGGTGTCGGCGCTCGACTGGACCAGCGGCCGGAGCTCCTGTTCCAGTTGCGCCGCGTCGACGGCAACGACCTGCTGGCGCAGGCGGGCACGGGCGTGATGCGCGGGGCGAAGGGACCGCCCAAGGCAAGGGTGCTCGACGAGTCGAACCTGGGAGACGTGTTCGGCATCGAGATGGCGGAGGTCGCGACACGACGCGATTCCTTCCGACCGGCCGCGGGGCAGGGCAGGAAGCAGGTAGCCGGCGCCGTGAAGGCGGCATCGAAAGTCGTCGCCGAAGCGAGCACGAAGAGCTCGTCGGCCTCCAAAGCCGATGCCAAGATCAGGACGACAGCAAGCGCTCCGTCGGCGCGCGCCGCGGTGACCGCAAAGACGCCCGCGAGAACCCACCGACAAGGCGCCAACAAGGAGACTCTCCCGCAACCCGTCGGAGCGATTCGCAAGAAACCAGCGCCGGCCGGGGTGGCTGTCAAGCGGAAGCCGAAGCGCAAGTCGCGCGCTTGATCAACCGCGCCGTACGCGAGCAGGCTGATCGCGCTGACGCTTCCCACGTCCTAGGCTAGACTCTGTCGCGTTCGCCTTAGCATTCGGTAGCCCTCGGTCCTGATGTCCCCGGAATCCCCCAGCCCCATCCGACCCGCCTGGCGCTTCCGGCGCATGCATCCTGGCGAGATGAACGTCGACCCGATCGAGGGCGAGTTCTTCTCGACGGAGGCGCTCGGCAGTCTCGCCGACGCGGTGGTGCGCGAGGCGATCCAGAATTCGCTCGACGCACGTCGGCCCGGGACGCCGGCGCGCGTTCGGATCGCATTCTCCGGCTCGGCGGCGGCGCTCACCGGCGAGCGTCGCGAGCGCTACCTCGACGCATTGATGCGGCATGTCGCCGCCAGCCGAAACGGCGGCGATCGGGCATTCGGGTCCGACGCGCCCCTCGACTTCGTCGTGATCGAGGACTTCGGCACGCGCGGGCTGCAAGGCGATCCGCGCCAGAGCGAGGACGAGGAGATCGGCGCGGCTCCCTCGCGCAACGACTTCTACTACTTTTGGCGCAACGTCGGCCGCTCGCGCAAGGGCTCGTCTGAGCTCGGGCGCTGGGGGCTCGGCAAGACGGTCTTCGCCGCGGCGTCGCGCGCGAGCGCGTTTTTCGCGCTGACGATTCGCGCGGACGATCTACGGCCGCTGCTGATGGGCCAAGCGGTGCTTCGCATCCACAAGCTCGACGGCGCGCGCTACTACCCATACGGCTACTTCGGCTGCTTCGATGGCGACTTCGCGTTGCCGATCGAAGATGCCGCGCTGATCGAGGCGTTTCGACGCGATTTCGATCTCGCTCGCGTCTCGGAGCCTGGGCTGTCGGTGGTCATTCCCTTTCCCGACCGCGACTTGACGCCGCAAGCGTTGCTGCCCTCGCTCGCGCACCACTATTTCATTCCGATCCTCGCCGGGGACCTCGCGATCGACGTCGACCACGACGGCAAGCGCGAGACGCTGAATGCCGAGTCGTTCGAGCGCGTCGTGGAGCGCGTTGGCCGCAGCGAAGCATCCTCGCTGCCGCAGCTCGTCGACCTCGCACGCTGGGGCCTTGCGCTGGCATCCGGCGCCCCGGCTCTATTGCCGGAGCCCGCGCAATCGGTCGCGCCCCGCTGGAGCAACGATGTCGCGACCGAGCGGGCGCTCGCGCCGCTGCGCGAGCCATTCAATCGCGCCGATCGGATCGCAGTTCGGGTGCCCGTATGGGTGAAGCCGGCGGCGGGCGATGCGGCGCACTCGACGTTCGACGTCTGGCTCGAGCGCGACGACACGATTTCGGCCGCCGACGAGCAGTTCGTCCGCGACGGCATCACGATCGCGGGCGTTCGCGGCGGCGTCCAGGCGGGCGTGCGGGCAATCGTGCGCGTGCGCGATCGCGCGCTCTCGGCGCTGCTCGGCGATTCGGAGAACCCGGCGCACACGGAATGGCAGGAGCGCTCGCCGCGATTCAAGGACCGCTACCGACACGGGCCGTCGACGTTACGTTACGTGAAGGGCGCGCCGCGCGAGATCGTGCGGCTTCTCACTCGGCCGGCCGAAGGTCGCGACTTCGCGCTGCTGCGCCACGTCTTCTCGCTCGATGTGCCGACGGAGGAGAGCGTGCGCAAGCGCGAGCCGAATCCCTCGCGCGCGGGGCTCGACGGCAGCGGCGAGGCGCGCGGCATTTCGACCGTGCGCGGCGCGCATGCATTCGAGCTGCAACGCCTTCAGGGCGGCTTCTGTGTGGCCGGCGTCGCCAATGGCGAAGCGCCACCGCGTTATCTCGCCGTGCGCGCCGCGTACGAAGTTCGCCGAGGCAATCCGTTCACGCTCTACCAGCCGTTCGACTTCGAGCTGGACCGGGCACCGATCGCGCTCGCGCTCGAGGGCGCGACGTTCGTACGCCAGCGCGAGAACGAGCTGGTCGTCAGAATCGACGATGCGAGCTTCCGCGTGACGGTGCAGGGCTTCGATTCCCGCCGCGACGTGCGCGTGAAGGCAGTCCCGCTCGACGAGGAGCCGGCCGCGTGATCCGGCGCATGAATTACACCGGGCGCAAGCGCATCGCGCGCTCGCGCGTCATCGTACGGCTGATTCCGGCGAGAGGCGGCGGCTGGGCGTTCGACGCCGACTTCGATCTCGCGGACTATGAGTTGCCGCGCGAATCGAGCGTGTTCGTCGAGGCGTACAACGCGACTTCGTATATGCGCTTCGCGTTCGGCAGCGTCGGCGCGATCACGGCACCGGCCGACACGCGCCTCGTCGACATCACTGCGGGTCCGCTGCCGAAGTTCCGCGTCAAGGTCGTCGACGCGCGCACGCGCTTCGGCCTACTGCTCGGTGTCGCCGACAAGCTGATTCCGCTGCGGCCCGACGAGGAGCTCGCGCAGCGGCAGTCGCTGCTGCCGGTCGAGTTCCGCGAGCTCGGCAACCGCGTCTGGCGGCTCGACCTCTCCGACTGGCCGGTGCTCGAGCTCAACCGGCGGATCGGCGATCTGGGCGAGGTCGCGCGCTCGGCCGACTCGTTCGCCGCGCTCGTCTATCCCGAGGTGGTTCGGCGCATCCTGCACGAAGCGGTGATCGAGCTCGAGTGCACGGACCCCACCCTTAACGACGACGATTGGCCCGGATTGTGGTTGACGTACGCCTGCAACCTGCCGGGTGTTCCCGAGGTGCCAGACGGGACCGACGAAAGAGCGCGCGCCTTGCAGCAGGAGTGGCTCGAGCGCGCGGTCGACGCCTTCTGTCGCTCGCGCGAGCTGCGTATCCGTTTCGAGCGCGCGATCGAGCGAGGCGGGCTGTGAGCAGCGCCCTCGTGCGTGCACTGAACGCCGACGGCGTCGCACGGTTTGCCGCGTATCTCGAGGCGCTGCGCAGCGGCTCGCGCGCCGACCCGCCGGGCGAGCTCCTCGAAGATGCTCGGTTCACGAGCGAGCTTTCGGCGGAGGCGCGTGTCGACGCGAAGCCGTTCGCCAGCCGCTGGGGAATGGCGCAGCACTTGGCTGAACAGCTTGCGCCGCTCGCGCCCGAGGAAGTCGAAGAGAACGCGGGGTTGTGGACGTGGCTCGCGCTTTCCTACTTCGATCAAGTGTGCCCGCGACAACCCGACGGCACGCGCAAGCCCGGACGCGACTACCGCCACATTCCCGACTTCGCCTTCATGTATCGGTACCGGCACCTGGTGTACGGGCCGTTCGCCGTGTACCGTCGCCATCGCGGCTACGCGATCCTCGTGCTCTCCGGTCCGCCACATCTTGAAAGCGCGTTGTATCAGGAAATCACCAGCCGACAGGATCTGCTCGCGAGCCGCGGCGTCATCGAAGCGCTCAACGCGCTCTATCTCGACCGCTCGCGCGGGCTGCCGAAGCGCGGCGCGCAGCGAGTGACGGGTGCACCGGGCACGGTTCGGCGGTTCGTGCGCGTCATGCAGCAGCTCGACCTCACGTACGACATCTACGGCATGTCGGGCGCGGCGATCCTGCAACTGCTGCCGGCGGAGTTCGATCGGTGGCAGGGGACATAACTTCCTGTTCTTCGTCGCCATCGGTCAGCTCCATGCGCGGACCGCGCGGAGCGCCTCGATCACCCGCGCGCGGCACAGCGTCGGCACGCTGGGATGAACATCACGCCACCCGCTTGGCGCGCGTGGATGCAGGGATACGTTTCCTCGCGCTCTTTTGCGTGCCAGTGCGCAGCGCAGGATTTGCAGTCTCAAAGGCCGCGCGTACCGCGGCAGGCTGTTTTGACGCGACCAGAAGCAGGGCGCGTGCGGGACCTTGCGGTTCGCGCCGCTCCTGCTCCCAGTTGCGCACCGTGCCGAGGCTCACGCCCATGAAGCCCGCGAACTCGGGTTGCGAAAGCCCAAGTTCCTTTCGGATACCGGGTACGTCGGCGGCCTTGGGCATCTCGACCGTGTAGGTCTTGAGCTTCAACTCGCCGCGCCTCCACGCCTTGATCTCCTCCAGCCCCTGGATGATCTCCTGCCCGATTTTGCGTCCGCTCATGTCAGTTCCTCAATCAGCTTCACGATCCGTTTAAGCTCGGCAGCGCTCAGGTTTTCCTTCTCTCCCTTCCCGTACAAGGTGAGCAGGAATATCTGATCCTCGGCCTTCAGCCAATAGTAGATGGAGCAGCCGACAAGGCTGCTGATCTAAAGGGGCGAAAGTCCCCTTGCCGTCAATTGCTCGGATTTGGACGGCTAGCATATCCGCTGCACGGGGCAGGTAACCAACCGTGATATGCGCGGACGTAAAAGTCCCGGCCGCCCAGCATCGGTACGATGCGAGGGTGGGAGCTATCGGTGGGACGAGCAAACCTATGGGCCTGAACATGAGTAAATGATTGCAGCCCCGAAAGTGACTCTCAACTGAAATAGCTGTTGGGATTTCGCGATGCGCCGACCCATTGTCTACTTGGGGAAGGCCAATGCTCTGGGGGAAGAAACGAGCGTACGCACCCTAGAGGCAGCCGGGGTAAGCACACAGGGAAAGATCAGCAGCATACCGTCGGGAAGATCCTCGTTGCAGCAGAGGCTCACAGCAATCTGCAAAGACTGTCCACCGAACCAAAAGGAAGGTGGGCAGAGGAACGAGGATTGGCGCATGAGTCAGTATGAGCGATGAGGGCTGGGTAATGCTGGCCTAAGTAGCGGTAAACGTTACTGCCGGAGGGGTAACACCCTGAAGGCCAAAGGGACTCTCGGTCATGGCGGATACGTAGTGGGCACCCATCAGGACATTGCGCCTGACCAAATGGGTCAACAGTGCATACGTATCGAGCTTTGCAGCAAACCGGTGTCACGCGGGTGTATGTGGGTGAGCACTTGAGCCAGCGCGATGCACTGGGAAGGCTGCGGATGAAAGCCATGGTCGCCAACTGGACTCGGGAAATCTGACCGTCCAGGATGAAACGGGGGGCCTCGGGAAACGTTTGGCCATGGTGCAATTGTGATCCCACCTCGCAACCGAAAGGGCGGGGCTGGAAACCCTCCACCTACCGCTGAGCGCGCTTGAGATCTATCCCAACAACTCGCAAGCCGCCCGACTTGGCCCTGCCGCCGCCGAAAGGTCTGGGATGCGGCGGACGCCGATATCCCGGGTGCGGAGGGACAGTTCAATATCCGTTTCGCGAACCAGGGGATGATTTCGAATCTTTATGATCCGGGTATTGAAGGACCGCTCACTACACCGACACCGTACGCAACCGGGGTACGTGGGGTCTCCTACACCGGTGTACGGCGACCAATACGTGTCCGCTTATATTCGAGACGTATGGCGGCGCTGAATACTGGTACGGGCGCGGCACTGTCGGCATTGCTGGTACCACCGGTGTCGACGACATTCCGGTGCCGTCGAACGTGCGTCGCTACTACATGTCAGGGACGACCCATGGCGGAGGTGGTGGCCGCTTCGTGCTTGCGCAGCCGCCTGTCGCCAGATGCATGCTCGCCAGTAACCCCAACCCGGAAACGGAGACGCTGCGTGCGTTGTACGTCGCCTTGAAAGCTTGGCTGATCCAGGGCACGCCGCCGCCGCAGAGCGCTTATCCGAGAGTGCCGGACGGCACGCTGGTGCCTGCAACCAAGGCCGCGATGGGGTATCCGACGATTCCGAACTCACCATCGCCGGATGGCGTCATGAACTCGTTGCTCGATTACGACTTCGGCCCCGATTTTCGCTACAACGACGAGGCAGGGGTCATTGCCGCCCCAATAGCGCCCGTCAAGCAAGTGATTCCGACCCTTGCTCCGAAGGTCGATGCGGACGGCAATGAAATCGCAGGTGTTCGCTCGTTGCTTTTGCGCATGCCGCTTGGAACATACACCGGCTGGAATCCGTATTCGACTGGCCCCTTGCAGGGACAGGAGTGCACCTTGGCTGGAGGCTATGTTCCGTTCGCCGTAACCCAGGCTCAGCGGTTGGCCAGTGGCGATCCGCGACTGTCTATCGAGGAGCGGTACGGCAGGCTGGGGAATTACTACTCGGCTGCACTCCACCAGGCCAAGGACCTATTTCAGCAACGTTTTTTGCTAGTGGATGATGCGAACCGGCTGATCAATCAGATGCTAAGCGATATGCTGGCGGGCGGGCTGCTGCACTAGGCGACTGCCTGGGCGTCGCACCGAAGCCGCTCGCAGCGGCTTCGGACTACTTCGCCGAAAGTCTGATCCGGATGCAGCAGCACTTCGCCATAAACGTTGAAGGCTGCGATGGTTGTGACCCTCAACAAGCGAAAGCTCAAGAAGCTGATGCCGACCGTGCCGAGATTCAAAAGCAAGTCGAGAATCAGAGGTACTTCGAGAGAATATTTATGGAGGAGCCAAACTATGAAAGTAGCTTTGAGTAGGAGCTTTACCCGCAACTTCGTGGGATGCGGGATTGTGATCGCGTCTTGTGTCGCGTTGTGGGGTTGCGGTGGTGGTGGCGGTGGAGGCGGAGAGCAAGCGATACCCTTGACCGTACCCAAGGCCGCCTGCGGGCCCAATGATCACCCCGAGACCGCCTTGCAGGGTCAAGTGCCAGCGGCGTTGCGGGTTCCGGGCGGGTTTCAGGGATTCAGTTGCAACCTGCAACTCGTCGGCCAAAGCAGGGGCGACGGTGCGAGCTGGCAACACGCGACGTTCAAGGATGGAGCCGGCCACCAATGCGCGTACCACGATACCGCCTCGAGCACGGTCAATCGGACGCATTTGGGCGTGGTCACGGTTGATGTGACGAACTCCAGCGTCCCAACGCCGACGACTTATCTTACGAGCGTCGGAATGCTCGATCCATGGGAGTCGTTGAAAGTGAACCCTAATCGTCAGCTGCTCGGCGCGACGCAGGCCACCAATGGCAGGGGCGGCCCGGTTCTGGACTTGTACGACCTCTCGGGCGATTGCAGAAATCCGCAACTGCTGGCCAGCGTCGCCATCGGAAGCACCCAAAACGGCGATGCGGGCGCGCTCCCGCAGGGAGGGACGCTTGCGGGACATGAAGGCGCGTTTGCGCCAGACGGCCTGACGTATTACGGCGGCGACCGCGGCACGCCGATCAAATATAGCGCGATCGATATCACGAACACGACGCACCCAAAGTTGATCACGACGTATACCGTGCCCACCGCAGGGACGGTCGCGCCGGCGTCCGTCATTTCGCATGGCCTGTCGATCAGCGCGGATGGTAATCGCGCGTACTTTACGCTGGACGGGGACCCGGGTGCTGGCGCCAATCTCGCCACCTTCTCACCGAACAACGGGATACAGATTGTGGACGTGAGCGAAATCCAGGCTCGCAAGGACAATCCGCAGGTCCGGGAGATCAGCCGACTTCTGTGGTTGGACGGTAGCCACGCGCAGCACACGATCCCGGTCACGATCGGTAGCAAGGCTTATCTCGTCGCGGTTGATGAAGGTGGTCCGGGGGGCACTAGCACCTCGGGGACGAATGGCCAGAAATCCTGCGATGCCGGCCTCGCGCCATTTCCGATGGCCCGGATCATCGACATCAGCGATGAAAAGAATCCGACAACGGCCTCGAAGCTGATGCTCGAGATCCACAACCCAAAGAATTGCGACAAGGTGCTGCCCGATATCGTGGGATTGTCCAGCTTCACGTATGGCGCCCACTATTGCAGCGTCGACAACAGAGTGAACGCGACGACTCTCGCCTGCGGTTATTTCGAATCCGGCATCCGTGTATTCGATATCCGCGATCCACTTCGTCCGAAAGAGATCGCCTATTACAACCCTCCGGCCGTAACGACTCCAAGCCCAGGGTCACAAAACAACCAAACGGCCGCGACCGGCCGACCGGATCATTGTTCTGCGCAAGTCCGCCTCGATGTCGCGACGGCAAGCTTGTGGACCACCTGCCAGGATAATG
>DASXBW010000070.1:0-28728 GCA_036491495.1 Casimicrobiaceae bacterium | reverse complement strand
AGCATCGTCAAGATGCACATTGGCTGCAATTGGGCGCAGGTGCTCGAGGGCGCGATCGATTCCGCACACAGCTCGAGCCTTCATGCGACGGACATGGTGCCGGCGCAGGTCGACAGCGCGAGCGCGACCGACAGCGAATGGCTGCGACCGTCCACCGACAAGGCGCCGCGGCTGCAGGTCCAGCGCACCGATTTCGGCTTCCGCTACGTGGCCATCCGGCACCCGATCAGGGACGCCGACACCCACGACTATCTGCGCATTACGCTTTTCGTGGCGCCGTTCACCGTGCTGATCCCGCCGAACGATTCGTACCAGCTGTCGATTCTCAACATCCCGCTGGACGATACCAACACCATGTTCTACTTCATCGCTTGGAGCGATGGCGAAGGTATCGATCAAGACGCGTGGCGGAAGTTTTGCGCGGCGGAGGTCGGCATCGACCTCGACAGCAACTTCCGCCCCATCCGCGCCCGGACCAACAACTACCTGCAGGATCGCAACGCGATGAAAGTCGGCAGCCACACCGGCATCGCCGGCATTCCGAACCAGGACACTGCGATGTGGGAGACGATGGGCCCGATTGCCGATCGCTCGCGGGAGCGCCTCGGCGCGAGCGACATCGCCATCGTGCAATTCCGCCGCATCATGATCGAGGCCGCGAAAAAACTTCGCGACGGCGGCCCGGCGATCGGAACCTCGCCTGCGCACGTTCCGCATGTCAAGCTCAAGTCGTTCGAGGGCATCGTCCCGAAGACGACCCAGTGGACCACGCTCGGCGTCGCCGACGAGGAGCTCGCATTGCCCCATGCCTCACCGGCATTGTGAGCTGCACGGAAGTCAAAAACAGCGCGCGGATCAGCAGGTTGTCGCCCACAAAGCGACGTTGACCCGCGCGACCGAATTCGCAATACTAGGCTCGCGTTATTGCTGCGGTCCTCAGATTAACCCTGCTGTCGTTCAAGATGGCAAACGCTTTCTCGGATCGGAAGTCGTCGCCAAGGGCTCGTCGGCCCCGAATTTGCTCGGCGTCTTCCAGGACAAGACGGCAATAGAGGCGGACCGCACCGGGGCCCGTTGCGACGGCAACGTCTATTTCGCGTGGGCGCGATTCACCGGAGTTGGAATATCGAACATCTATTTGTCGCGCTCAGTCGATCACGGCGCGAGCTGGTCGAACCCGATGCTCCTTACATCCCGTCAGGCAAACCTCCAGGATCCGGACATCTCGGTGACCGCCAACGGAAATGTTTACGTCACTTATGATGTGGGCGAGCTCCGCAACGGTCAGCCGAACGGGGTGGAGATCGTGAAGTCGACCGATTGCGGCAAGACCTTCGGGCCGTCGACCCTAGTCACGACCTACATCCCGTATAACGCGCAGGACGTTCTGGATTCAGGGGGCTTCGCGCGGGACTGTGGCGATTTCGCGAGCCACTGCCAGTCGGGCTACACGTTCTTCCGACGAGGCACCTCGACCCGGTCGACCGCCGACCAATACGACGTGAACCACGAGTGGATCTACATCGTCTACGACGCGACCAAGCCCGGAACCGAAGTCGATACCGGCACCACCTATGGTTCGCTCGCGTCGGGGCGCGGCAGCCAGTCCGGCGCCTATTTTCTTCGCTACGACGGCGCCACCGGCGCACACACTCCACCGACCTTGATCGACAACCAGTCACTAGGGCACCAAAGCTTCCCGGACATCAGCGCCGATGGCGGAGTGCTCCATGTGCTCTGGTGGGACAGCCGCGGCGATCCCTGCTACTCACCGATGCGGCCGATCGGCAACTGCGCGGGCGGATTAACCGTACCCGCGCTCGATGTGTGGGCGAGCAAATCGGTGGATCACGGAACAACGTGGGACATCCCCACTCGCCAATCAGGCGTGACGAGCAACCCGAACTACGAGCAGTTCGGCGGCCGCACCGTGCCCTTCGGCGGCGACTACCTGTGGATCAGCTCGATGGGTGCTTTTGCCTACGGCACATGGACCGACTGGCGCAATACTGTCGTAGGTGTCGATCAGCGTGAATCGGTCAGCGAGGACAATGACGCTGCCGACGTCCTTCAGTGCCGCACGCTTCTTGCCCCCGGTGTTTGGACCAACGACAAGTGTCCCCACGACGGCGGCCTGGATCAGAATATTTACGGTAAACAAACGCCATAACGCAAAGAAGCGATCGCTAACCACCTTCGGTCGTAGCATACTGAAAGGGCTGGCGGCCCTGGCTGCCAGCCCCTTTCTTTTCAATCTGAACTGGTCCAGCCCAAATCAGATAAATCCGGGTTGCGAGATGAAGCAAGACAGTCACACAGGTATCGCCGGCCAGCTCACAGCGCTACCTGGCTTGCTGCTCACACCGCTACCCGCGAGCGCCCGCAGGTCAGCGCCTGCCGGCAACACAAAACATTCCATCTTACGAATGGCGTACAAAGAGCCGACGCCGCTCACTTTATCGAGCGGGGTTCGAGTGGGTGCGAGCGTACCGTCGGTCCACCGGTCCGCTACCAAAGAAGAGTGGACCCAAATCAGGCAATCGGAGGAGGAAAAATCATGAGGAAGACGCTTCTGCTTCTCGGTGTCGGTCTTGCCGGTATAGGCATCGGTGTCCTTGGAGCCACATACGTTGCCGCTCAAGGTGCGGCGCAAGTCACCCGGACAGAGCTATTGAGAAAACCTGTCTCGGGGTGGGAGGGAAAGGAAGTGGTCGTCTTCGTCGCCGATCTTCCGCCCGGCGCCGTCGCGGTCCGACACTCCCATCCGGGCGATGAGGCCATCTACATGCTGCAGGGAGCGCTACTGTTCGAGCCGGAAGGCGGGCAGCCCTTCGAATTGAAGGCGGGCCAGATAGCCTTCAATCCCGCCAAGCACATTCACAAGGCGACAAACACGAGTTCGTCCGAAGCTGCGAAGGTCCTCAACTGTATGTTGGCGGAAAAGGGTCAGCCGCTGGCGACGCCTGTGCCTTGACGGCAACAGCAACAGGAAGCCATTAAATTAGCCTGGCGAGGGCGCGCCGAGATCCGCTTGGAGTTCTAGTAGCCAGCAACGCAAACGCCGAAGTCTGCCGGCGTGAGGTCGCCGCGAACAGGACCGCGTAGCAGCGCGAATCCGCCAGGATCCGTGCAAGCACAATCTGACACTGGTATCGGAACAAATCTGAGTTTCGACACGTAAGCGCCGGCCGGCGACGCAAAGACATTGCATCCGACGGATACAAGTAGCCGGCACCGCTCGTTGAAGCGAGTGGGGTGCGAGGGCCCGCGAATCTTGCGCCAGCGACCGGCGCGCAAATACTCCAACGCTCCATCGAGGTCGAAGAGGTCGGCCGCTTGACGCCTGCCACGACCGCACGCCACACTGCGCCGCTTGGACGAGATTCGCGGCCCGCAATCTATCGATGCGCGGGTGCGCAAGGCACCGCGCGACAACCAAGCGGGGAGGCAATCGATGGGCAAGCTCAAGCTGTTCTGCGGCGCGGTTGCGTTGTTGGCGCTCGGCACCTCTTCGCCGATGGCGCAGGCACAGGAAACGCTCAAGGTCGCCGCCGGCCAGCGCGGCAACTGGGATACGACCATCGCCGAGATCGGTCAGCGCGGCGGGATTTTCAAAAAGCACGGACTGAGCCTCGAGATCCTGTACACGCAAGGCGGCGGCGAAACACAACAGGCGGTGATTTCTGGCAGCGTCGAGATCGGCATCGCGACGGGGATCATGGGCGTGCTCTCCGCATTCTCAAAGGGCGCACCGGTACGCGTCATCGGCGCCGAGACCACCGGCGCCGCCGATCTCTTTTGGTATGTGCCCGCGAGCTCGCCGATAAAATCGCTTAAGGATACCGAGGGCAAGACGATCGCCTACTCGACCAACGGCTCGTCGACACACGGGATCGTGACTGCCTTCATGAAGCAGTACGATCTGAAGGCAAAGCCCACGGCAACCGGCGGTCCCGCTCCGACGCTGACCCAGGTCATGTCGAATCAGATTGACATCGGCTGGTCGGCGCCGCCGTTCGGCCTGCAGCAGCTCGACGAGGGCAAGATCAGGATCATCGCCAGCGGCAACGACGCCGCCATCTTCAAGGGCCAGACCGTTCGCCTGCTGATCACCAACGTGCAGACTCTGCAGACGCGCAAGCCCGCGATCGATCGCTTCATGAAGGCCTATCGCGAGTCGATCGACTGGCTGTATTCCAGCGATCCGGTTGCGCTCAAGACCTACGCCGATTTCGTCGGCATCCCGGTCGAGACCGCCAGGCGCACGCGCGACGATTTCTTCCCCAAGGCGGCGGTGGATCCGGACAAGGTGGTCGGGCTCGACACCATCGTGCAGGACGCGGTCGCGCTCAAGTACACGGCGACGCCGCTGACCAAGGAACAACTGGCGGAGCTGATTCAGATTCCGCCGCGGCAATAGCGGGCCGCACGTGGACCGCACCGACTCGAGCGCCGGAAAGCAAACGCCAATGGAGCAGCCGGCCGGGACGCCACCGCCCGCGCCGCAGTATGGCAGCGATGTGGTCGCCGATACCCTGCGCGCGCTCGCCCTGCCCTATATCGCGCTGGTTCCGGGCGCGAGTTTCCGCGGTTTGCACGACAGCCTCGTCAACTATCTCGGCAACCGCAACCCGCAGATGCTTCTGTGCCTGCACGAGGAACACGCGGTCGCGATCGCGCACGGTTATGCCAAGGTGACCGGGCAGCCGATGGCGGTCGCATTGCATTCCAACGTAGGCTTGTTTCACGCCACCATGGCTATCTTTAACGCCTGGTGTGATCGCATGCCGGTGCTGATTCTGGGCGCGACGGGTCCGGTCGATGCGGTCAAACGCCGGCCGTGGATCGACTGGATACACACCGCGCGCGATCAGGGCGCGATCGTGCGGCCGTATATCAAATGGGATGATCAGCCGGCGTCGCCCGAGGCAGCGCGAGAGGCCTTGTTGCGCGCCATGTGGCACACGCGTACCGCACCGCAGGGTCCGGTGTATGTCAACCTCGACGCGGAAATGCAGGAAGCGCCGCTGACCGCTCCACTGCTGCCGATCGTTGCGGCACGTTACACGCCCAGCGTCGCGACCGCGCCTCCCGCGGAAATCGTCAGCGAGGCGGTAGCAATGTTGCTCCGGGCGGAGCGTCCCCTGTTTCTGATCGGCCGCGTCTCGCGCGATCCCGCGGCGTGGGACCTGCGTGTCGCGCTCGCGGAAGCGCTGAACGCCGACGTTCTGACCGACCTCAAGGTGGGCGCCGCCTTCCCCACCGATCATCCGCTCCACATCGATGCGGCGGGCGTGCTGTTGCGGCCGGAATCCGCGAAAGCGATTGCAGCTGCCGACGTGATCCTGAGTCTCGACTGGGTCGACCTGGCCGGGACGCTCAAGGCCGCCTGCGGCGGAGAATCGTCGGCGAAGATCATCCAGGTGTCGCTCGATCACCTGCTGCACGGTGGCTGGAGCATGGATTACCAGGGACTCCCACCGGTCGATCTCTTCATCGCGGCTGATCCCGATGCTGCGGTCCCGCTGTTGCTCGAGGCGCTTACGCTGAGTCACAGCGAAGCGCTCGCGCCGAGTCATAGGGAAGCGCTTGCGCCGAGTCGCAAGGAAGCGCGCGCGCCGGGCACCTCCGCTAAATCATTCGCGCCGCG
The DNA here is from genome assembly GCA_036491495.1 of Casimicrobiaceae bacterium. Taxonomy (GTDB): domain Bacteria; phylum Pseudomonadota; class Gammaproteobacteria; order Burkholderiales; family Casimicrobiaceae; genus PALSA-1003. The sequence continues at coordinate 23,078 of DASXBW010000070.1, read as the reverse complement.
CAAACACGAATTTTCCACCACGCCCAGCGAGGGCGGCCTCATCAGCACCGACGAAGTCGCCGTGGCGCTGCGCAGTGTCATCGGCGAGCGTCCGATATCGTTCAGCCATTTGCCGCTGTCGTGGAACGGCGCGAGTTGGCCGTTTCGTCATCCGCTCGATTTCCTCGGCTCGGATGGCGGCGGAGGCATCGGTGCCGGGCCCGGCATCGCTGTCGGCGCGGCCCTCGCGCTCAAGAATTCCGGCAGGCTGTCGGTCGCCGTTTGTGGCGACGGCGATTTTCTGATGGGCGCAACCGCGATCTGGACTGCCACCCACTATCGGATTCCACTGCTGCTGATCGTCGCCAACAATCGCTCGTACTACAACGACGAGGTCCATCAGGAACGCGTTGCCCGCATGCGCAACCGGCCGGTCGAGAACAAATGGATCGGCCAGCGGATCGCAACTCCCGATGTGGATCTGGCGGCGATCGGACGCGCGCAGGGTGCGCAAGGATGGGGCCCGATTGAGCGCGTGGATGCGCTGGCGCCTGCGCTGGAGCAGGCCGTCCGCGCGGTGCAGGATGGTGCTGTCGCTGTCGTCGACGTCCGTGTAAAGGGCGGCTATACCCCTGCGATGACCGCAGCGCTTACCCAAGTCGGGCGCGACCGCGGTTAACGCGATGATCGACGCGTCCGCGCCGTCACCCGCTGCTGCCACCGACGCGGTGTCTTCGCGGCACGCGAGGCTTCTCGATGTCGAACGGGTCAGCAAACGCTTCGTCACCAACGAAGGGGTGATCACTGCCGTCGAAGACGTGTCGTTCTCGATCGCGCCGGGCGAGTTCGTATCGATCATCGGGCCGTCGGGCTGTGGCAAGTCCACCTTGTTCAACATCGTCGGCGGCCTTGTTGGCGATTACGAAGGCCGCGTAACCGTTGCCGGCGACGTCGTTCGCGGCACGCACCCGGCGATCGGCATGGTGTTTCAGGAAGAATCGACCTTTCCGTGGCGAACCGTGGTGGAGAATGTCGCCTTTCCGCTCGAGGTCGCCGGAATGTCCAAAGACGCGCGGCTCGAGCGCGCCGAGCACTTCGTCGCCATGGTCGGCTTGCGTGGTTTCGAGAGCCGCTTTCCGGCCGAGCTTTCCGGCGGCATGCGCCAGCGCGTGGCGCTGGCTCGAACGCTCGCCTCCGAGCCTCGAATCCTGCTGATGGACGAGCCTTTCGCAGCGCTGGACGAGCAGACGCGGCTCCTGCTCGGCGACAGAGTGCTGCAGATCCAGCAGACGCTCAAGCAGACGACGCTGCTCATCACCCACAACCTGACCGAAGCGGTACAGCTCTCCGACCGCGTGCTGGTGATGACCTATCGGCCGGGGCGCCTTAAGCGGCTGGTGGACATCCATCTGCCGCATCCGCGCGACTCCGAAGTCGTCAGCAGCGATGCGTTCGGGCACTATGTCGCCGAGATCTGGCACGACCTTCGCGAGGAAGCGAGCCGAGGGATACGCGATGACGAGTCGCGCGTGCTCGAAGGGAGAGCCAAACGGTGAGCAAGGCGCCGCTCAAGGAATGGATGTCTTCGCGTATCGGCGCGCGCTCGATCGGAATCGTGACGGTGGTCGGCCTGATCGGAATCGTCGAGCTGGCGATCCGCGCGGGCATCGTCAATCGCTTCATTGTGCCGCTGCCGTCGGAGATCATGCTCGCGATTCCGCGCATCATCGTCGAGGAGAACGTGCTGCACCGTTTCTGGCAGACGGCGCAGGAAGTTCTGTGGGCCAGCCTCTTGCTCGCCGGGGTCGGCATCCCGCTCGGCGTCCTGCTCCACCGCTTCAGGATTGTGCGGCTGGCGTGCGAGACATGGGTCGGCGCGCTCGCTTCGGCGCCGATCGTGCTCATGTACCCGTTGTTCCTGGTCATTTTTGGCCGCAGCGCGACCACGATCGTGATGATCGGCTTCGCCGCCGGGCTCGCGCCGGTCATCCTGAAAACACTCGAAGGCCTGGCTGGAACGCGTCAGGTGCTTCTCAACGTCGGTCGCAGTTTCAAGCTCACGGGTTCGCAGCAGTTCTGGAAAATCCTGCTGCCGGCCGCGCTTCCAACGGTGTTCGTCGGACTCAAGCTCGGGCTCATCTTCGCCATGATCAACATCGTCGGTGTCGAGTTTCTGATCAATTTCGGCGGGCTCGGGCAGCTCATCAACGAGCTTGCCGAACGCTATGATCTGCCGGGCACCTACGGGGCAATCTGCTTCGTCATCCTGGCCAGCATCGTGTTCTTCGACCTCACCGAGCGGCTCGAGCGATTCTTAAGGCCCGGCGAATGAACCGCGCCGCCCCAGCCACCATCGCCGCCGTCGCCGCAACCGGCCGCCGGGTGACGTTAGTGCGCGTCGCCATCGTCGCCGTCATCCTGCTCGGCTGGGAGGCGCTTTCGCTGTCGGGCTTGCTGTTTCGCGATGTGGTGCCGTCGCTCGCCGCCATCGGCCGGGCGGTCGGCCGCCTGTTCGCCAACGCGGATTTCTACGCCAATCTCGGTATCACCGTCGGCGAGATCGGCCTGGGACTGCTCATCGGCGGAGTCTGCGGACTGGCGACAGGCATTCTTCTCGGCGCCAACCGGTTCCTGTCGCGCGCGTACGAGTCTTTTATCTACTACCTCGGGCCGACCCCGAAGATCATCTTCTTCCCGGTCATGATCATGTGGTTCGGCGTGGGCTCCGGCTCCAAGATCGCGATGGGCGTGCTGTCCTGTTTCTTTCCGATCGCCATCAGCGCCGCGTCGGGTATGCGGCAGATCGACCGCGTGCTGATCCTCGTCGGCAAGAGCTTTCGCGCCTCGACATGGCAAATGGTGTCGAAGATCTATCTTCCCGCGATGCGCGATCCGGTGGTGAACGGCGTGAGGCTCGGCCTCGGGGTGGCGCTTATCGGTACCTTGCTGGCCGAGACCAAGCTGTCGAACCGCGGCATGGGCTACCTGATCATCCAGGCCTATTCGACCTTCGACATGCCGAAAATGTACGCGCTGCTGATCGTGCTGTTCGTGCTCGCTATCGGCGCCAATGCGCTGATCGGCCGGCTGAACAGGAGTGGCGTGCGAAAGGCATCAGCTTGAAGATTGCTGAAATGCGTGATGGCTTTCAAATTCGCGTCATCCCCGCGCAAGCGGGGACCCAGTGGCGTTGATCACGAAAGTCGCTGGGTTCCCGCTTTCGCGGGAACGACGATCGTAGAGTCGCAGCCTTTGCTGCTGGTTCAATATGGCGTCCATGACTTCGTCTCCTTCCAACACCGCACTGCATCCTCCTAGCCACCGCAACCTGTATTACGGCGGCGCGTGGCACGAACCCTGCTCCGGTCGGTTTGAAGAGACTTTGAATCCGAGCACCGGCCAGCCACTGGCGAGCGTCGCGGTCGGCAATGCCGCCGATGTCGATGCGGCCGTCGGCGCAGCGGCACGCGGCTTTGCCGAATGGCGCGCGGTTCTGCCGCTGGAGCGGGGCCGAATTCTACGGCGCATGGCCGAAGTGCTGCGGAAGAATGCGGCTGAGCTGGCGATGATCGACGCCGCCAACTGTGGCAATCCGGTGCGCGAAATGACCAGCGACGCGATGGTCGCCGCCGCACAGCTCGATTTTTTCGCCGGGCTGGTCACCGAGATGAAGGGCGCATCGATCCCGATGGGTCCCGACGTCGTCAACTTCTCCGTGCGCGAGCCCATAGGCGTGGTGGCGCGCATCGTGCCGTTCAATCATCCGTTCATGTTTGCCGCCGGCAAATCGGCGGCACCGCTTGCGGCCGGGAACTCCATCGTGATGAAGCCGCCCGATCAGGCACCCCTGTCGGCGTTGCGTCTTGCCGAGCTCATCGACGGTCTGCTGCCCGCCGGGGTTTTCAACGTGGTGCCCGGAGATCGCGAGACGGGAGCCGCGCTCGCCTCGCATCCGGGCGTTGGCATGGTGGCAATCATCGGTAGCGTCGCCGCCGGACGCGCCGTGATGCGCGCGGCGAGCCAGACGGTCAAGCCGCTATTGCTGGAGCTCGGCGGCAAGAACGCGCTGATCGCGTATGCCGACGCCGATCCCGACGAGGTCGCGGCAGCCGCCGTCGGCGGCATGAACTTCACCTGGTGCGGTCAATCGTGCGGCTCGACCAGCCGCGCCTTTGTTCACGCCGCCATCTACGACGCAGTGCTCGAGCGCGTGAAGTCCCGCGTTGCTGCATTCAAGCCGGGCCTGGCGACCGATGCCGAGACGACCATGGGCGCGATCGTGAGCGCGGCTCAGCTCGAACGCGTGCTGAGCTACATCGCGGCGGCCAGGCAAGACGGCGCGCGCCTGCTCCACGGCGGCAAGCGGCCTTCGGATTCCACTCTGGCCGGCGGCTTCTTTGTCGAGCCTACCGTCTTCGCCGACGTGACGTCGGCGATGAAGATCGCTCGCGAGGAAATCTTCGGTCCGGTGCTGGCGATCCTCAAGTGGACCGACGAGGCCGGCATGATCGACGACGTCAACGCGGTCGACTACGGCCTCACCTGCTCGATCTGGACCAACGAGCTTTCCACTGCGCATCGCGCAGCGATGAGGGTGCAGGCCGGCTACGTATGGATCAACGAAGTCGGCAAGCATTTTCTTGGCGCGCCCTTCGGCGGCGTCAAGCAGTCGGGATTCGGACGTGAGGAATGTCTTGGCGAGATGCTGTCATTCACGCAGGAGAAGAATATTCACGTGCGCCTCCGGCCCAACAGTAGCTAACCGAATATTGCGACCCGGACGGCATCAGCGCGAGCGAATGATGCGGCCGAGGCCGACGACGCGCTCGATCCCGGCCACCATCACGATGATCAGTGCAATCTGCAGGGTAGACGCCGCCGCGATCACGAGCTGGCTTCCCTGGAACTGAAGATAGCTGAAGATCTCGATCGGCAGCGTGGTCAGGCCCGGGCCACTCAGGAATAGCGCCGTATTCAATTCGCCGAACGACACCACAAACGCGAACAGCCAGCCCGAGAGGACGCCCTGCCAGATCAACGGCAGGGTGATCAGGAATAGCGTCCTGGCCGGCCCCGCACCGAGGCTCTGGCCGGCTTCTTCCAGCGACGGATCGAGCGCCTGCACGCTCGCCAGCACGGTGCGAAAGCAATACGGCATGCCGATCACGCAATGCGCCAGCAGCAGCCCCGGAAACACCGGCATGCCGACGGTCTTGTAGAGCAGCAGCAGCGCGAGTCCCAAGATGATCGTCGGAAACACCAGCGGCGCCAGGAACAGCGATTGCAGCAGGCCGGCGATCACGCCGCGGCGACGCGCCAGGAATAATGCTCCCAGCGTGCCGAGCACGGTGGCGAGGGTGGCCGATAGCAGCGCCAGCTCCAGGCTCAGCACAAAAGCGTTGCGCATGTTGTCGAGGCGGAAGAATTCGACGAACCAGCGCAGCGACAGGCCCGGAGGCGGGAACTCGAAATAATCGGTCGGCGAAAACGCGGCGAGGACGACCACCAGTATCGGCGCGAGGATCAGCAGAAAAGCGAGGACGGTCGCGCTGCCCCGAAACGCGCGTCCGGGAGAAAGAGATAACTTCATCGGCCGGTTCCCTGAACGCGGGCCGGGCGCAACACGGCCATGATGATGCCGGTCAGCGCCAACGCAATGGCGAGCAGGATGAACGCCAGCGCCGCGGCGCGGGGCCATTGAAAGGACACCACGCTGTCGTAGATCATGCTCACCAGCAGCTTCGATCGCGGGCCGCCCAACAAGGTGATCGTCACATAGGCGGAAAGCGTCAGCAGAAACACGAGCAGCATTCCGGAAGCGACGCCGGGGGTCGAAAGCGGCAAGGTCACGTGAACGAAAGTGCGTATCGGCCCCGCGCCCAGAGACTGGGCTGCCTCTTCGTAGCGCGGATCCAGTCCCGACAGCGTGTTGGCGATCGAGATCACCATATAGGGCAATAGAATGGTCATCAGCCCGACCACCACGGCTTCGGTGCTGTAAAGGAGATCGAGCGGAACGTCGATCAGACCCAAGTCGCGCAGTCCTGTGTTGATTACGCCGCGGCGCCCGAGGATGGCGACCCAGCCATAGGCGCGGACCACGTTGCTGACCATCAGCGGGAACAGCAGGAGCAGCAGCACGATCATGCGTCGTCGCGAGGGCAACAGGGCGACGAAGTAGGCGACCGGGTAGCCGATGACCAGGCACAAACCGAGGATCACCGCCGCTGTGCCGAGCGTGCGCTGGATGATCCTGAGATAAAACGAGTCGCCGAGGATCGAACTGTAATTCTGCAACGTGAGCGCGTCGCCATAGAGCTCGCTTGGCGACGCCGCATGGACGCTGACATAGAAGAGGTAAACGAGCGGCCCGACGAAGAAGATCAGCGCCACCGCCAGAGGTGGCGCAAGCAAGGCCCAAGTCCACACGCTCTTCATGCGATTACTCCTCCAGCGCCATCCGGCAGGCTTCGTCTTCGCTCATTTTCGCGCCTTCGGCGAGAAGGCGCTCGAGTTCGTCGCCAGAGAATGTTTCGCGCAACAGCGTCTGCAGGCGATCGCGGGCGCGTGTCTCGTTGGCTTGGCGCGGCGTCGCCTTTGCTGCATATGCGGCATCCGCGTAGCCGGCGAGGCGGGCGGCACTTACCGTCTTGCCCGCCAGTGCAGCGCGCAGAGCAAGATGATCGAATGCGCCCCACGAATAGCCCTCTTCCTTCCGCAACGGCAGGCCCTCGCGCGCGGCGGCCAATGCTTCGGCGAGCTCCCCCCGTTCGGTGTGGATGCCGGCCAGATTGGTGAGACACAACCCGAGCAGACCCTTCGGTGTCATCGCCCTATTGCGTATGAGCGCAGCGGCTTCGCGAAAGCCCGCGAATGCCATGTCGAGGTCGCCTGTCTCCCACGCCAGGTCCGCAAGAAACGTGAGCCCGCCGAGCATCAACCGTTCAGCGCCCGTGCTTCGGGCGAGCGAGACGCCCCGCTCGTAATCGATCCGGGCAGCCGCGAGGTCTCCCGTCATCGTCTTCACGAAGCCGGAAAAGAGAAAATAATGGCCCCATGTTTTTTGCGTCCCCTTGCGTTCCAGCGCGGAAAAGGCTTCTGCGAGAATGCTGACCGCTTGTTCGACCCGGCCCATGAGAGTCAACAGCTCGCCGAGCCACACGAACAGATGGCCCGGCACCGACCCATCGCCCACCGCGCGGTGGAACTCGATGGCGCGCTCGTAGGCTGCCACCGCCTGGGTCGGCCGCTCCATCGCCCACATCTCGCCCAGCCAACGCCACAGCCGCGCCTGGTCCGACTCGGACGTCTGCGATCCGACGCTAGCGAGGGCCGCTTCGAGCCGCTGTTGCCCCTCGTGCTCTAGTGCCAGCCAATACCACAGCTCGCCCGCGGCACCGGAAAGCTCGACGCCGATCGCGGGATCCCCGCCGCTGCCGAACGCCCAGTCGAGCGCTGCGCGAACGTTGTCTAGCTCCGGCTGGTATTGGGCACGCCACTCCGCGTCGGGCAGGCGCTCCCAGTCGTCGGCGGCACACTCGAACAGGTCGCGAAAGTATCGGGCGTGCCGACGCCTGAGCGCGCCGCCGTCCTCCGTCTCGGCGAGCTTGTCAAGCGCATAGGCGCGGGTGGTCTCCAACAGACGGTAGCGGACTCCGGAATCGTTCGTGTCGGCGATCACCAGCGAGCGCCCCACCAGTTGCGACAACGCGTCGATCACCGCATTGCCGTCGATCGTCGGGTCGGAGGCGACCGCCGATGCCGCCTCGAGCGAGAAGCTGCCCGGAAACACGGCCAGACGCCGCAGCACCACCCGCTCGTCCTCCGCGAGCAAGTCGTAGCTCCAATCAAGGGTCGCACGCAGCGTCTGCTGCCGTGGCAGAGCCGCGCGCGATCCATGCGTGAGCAGCCTGAAGCGGTCGTCGATCCGCGCGAGGATCTGCTCGACCGAGAACGACCGAATGCGCGCCGCTGCCAGCTCCAGCGCGAGCGGGATGCCGTCGAGGTGAATGCAAAGCTCGGCAATAGCCGAAGTGCGGGCCGCCGTCGAGTCGAAGTCGGGTTGCTGGCGTCGTGCGCGCTCGACGAACAGTTGAACCGCTTCAGAGCGACCAATCGCGTCCGCGCTTGCCATCCGATCCGGCAGCGACAACGAGTGCAGCGCGTAGATCTGTTCACCCGCGACCTGTAACGGTTCGCGGCTGGTCGCGATCATCATCGCTTGCGAGGCCCTGCGGAGGATGGAATCGGCCAGCGTGGCGCACGCGTCCGCCAAGTGCTCGCAGTTATCCAGCACCAACAGTGTCTGGTGTGCCCTCAGATGTTCACACAATACCGTGGTCATGGATGTGCCGGCTCTTTGCTGCACGCCGAGTACCTGTGCCGCCGCCGTTGGCACCAGGACTGGATCGGCGATAGAGGCGAGCTCGATGAGCCAGACACCGTCGCGATAAGCGTCGAGCACTTCAGCCGCGACCTGCAGCGCGAGGCGCGTCTTGCCGATGCCACCCATGCCGACGAGCGTCACCAGCCGGGCTCCGGGCAGCAGCCGCTTGATCTCCACCAGTTCTCGTTCGCGGCCTACGAACGACGTCAAAGGCTCGGGAAGGTTCGAGCGCCTGTGTTCCGACGCCGCATGTGTCGATCCCTCGTCCCGCAATTCGGTGACCGGCCCCACAAACCGATAACCCCGCCTTGCAAGCGTCTCGATCCAGCGCTCGCCTCCGGGTGCCTGTGAGAGCACGCGCCGGATCGCCGAGATCTGAACTGCAAGGTTGCTCTCTTCGACCACGACGCCGGGCCACGCGGCGTCCATGATCGCGCCCTTCTGAACATACTCGTTGCTTCGCTCGACGAGCGTGGTCAGAACGGCCACCGCGCGCGAGCCCAACGCCACCGGAACCCCCGCTTGGGTGAGCACCGCCGCCTCGGCATCAAGCCGAAACGGCCCGATTTCATAGATCTTGGTCAAACCAGGATCGCTCCCAGAGAAGCAACCGATACAAGGCTCAATCCGCCATTCGAAGGTCCCAGGGTTCGATCAGCCCATGAGCAGAGCCGAATGGGCCAACTTTTATAGATTCTTAAGGGTTTCTTCAAGACTCCTCTGCGCTTGAGATTGAAGATTCGATCCGTGCATCGCTCGCAAGTTCACGGTCCACGAAAGGTTCTGCACGGAATATTCGCGAACAACATTGCTGATTCTTCGTGCGACTGTTCTGGCCATTGAAGCGACAATCACAGCGACTGTCACGAGCATGCGTGAATCGATGGTTAACGGACTACTTCGCAATCAAGGAGGTCATCATGGCAATACTTAAGACGCGCCATAACTCTGGTCGACACAATATCGTGCCGACGCTGAAAGCCACGCTGGTGCTGCTCGGTCTGGCGTCCGTCGGCTATGTCGTCGTCGTGCTAGCCGAGCATTCGGCGCCACCATTATTAAACGCGATCGCGCAGTTTGCGCTGGAAAGCCAGATGGTGAGTTCGGAACCTGCAATTCAGACCTTGGATTCGCAACCAGGCGTGGCAACGGCCGGCGTGCCTACAGCACCCGCGGCGGCCACCGCCTCGCAGCCGGAGGCTGACTATTTTCCCAATGGCTACGTGAATCAGGCGACCAAGATCGAAGATCCGATAGCGACTTTCTAGCATTCGCGAAACTTCGACAGAACCAACCCAACGCTTGAAGAGGCTGCCTGTGACCAACAAGACTTCAGTCGTATCCGGCCGGGCCTCCAATGAGACCGGCTTGGACCTCGATCCTGAGAACCGATTTGCAACTGCGATTCAAGGCCAGCTTCTGCGTCGGAGCGAGCGGCGTGAAGTGGCGATCTACCTGCGCAAGGACGCGCTCTGGGTCGCGGATTTCATCGACGGTGATGGAGAGCTTATCGACGCGGTCACCTGGTTTCGCTTCAACTGCGGCACACCATTCACGTCGTATGCGCGACGCCGGATGATCTTCGAGTCCGCGATGCCGTTGTCCGCGCAACTCGCAGCCAGAATCGAGTCCCTGCACCGTTCGTCGACTACGCGGAAGCGCGGTGGATGGGCTCGGTTGGTTCAAGCCATCGCCGCCTATGCACCGCGAACCCGCTTGACGGGAATTTTCCGTAAGCCGCGTGGGCGGCGCTCTACGCGCCAAGGAAACCCGTCGGTGAAGGCGCGCCATGTTGAGTAAATGCATGCAATGCACGACAGCAATTACGAGCTGAGTGCGGGCAGCACGAAATCGAACGCCATTCTTGCCGGGAGGTGCATCATGAATTGCCGATTCCAGCATCGTCATCTTTGGACCGTGCTTGCCGGATTGCTTATTGTCAGCGCAACCGGTGCCGCGGGCGAACAATCGTCTCTTCCCAACCTGCTGCCTTTTCCCAATGCCACCGGAATCGCCGCGACTTATAGCACGGTTGGCAAGGTCGATTTGCAGGGCCCGTTTTTTCAGAGCCTGGGCAGCAACGGCCGTGCTTGCGTGAGCTGTCACCAGCCGAGCATCGGGTGGACGGTCACGCCGGAGAATATCCAGGCTCGTTTCGAAGCCACCGGGGGCACCGATCCCATCTTCCGCACCAACGACGGCTCGAACTCCCCCGACGCCGATGTCTCTACCGTCGAATCGCGCCGTAGCGCTTACAGCATGCTGCTCAGCAAAGGTTTGATCCGCGTCGGCATCGGTATACCGCCGAATCCGGAATTCGATCTGGTCGCGGTCGATGATCCCTATGGCCATGCCAGCGCCAGCGACCTGTCTTTATTTCGCCGACCGTTGCCGTCGACCAACCTCAAGTTCCTGAGCACCGTGATGTGGGACGGCCGCGAAACGTTCCCGGATCCGGCTTCCAGCGATTGCATACTCGGCTCGACCAAGTGCTTCGCCACGATCCACTTCGACCTCGCCGACCAGGCGAACAGCGCGACTACGGGACACGCCCAGGCAGCGGAGCCGCTTACAACCGCGCAGCGCGAGGCGATCTTCGACTTTGAGACCACGCTGTTCACCGCGCAGGTCTTCGACAACGAGGCCGGCGAGTTGACGGCGCGCCAGGCGCTCGGCGGCCCGCTGTACCTCGGTAAACAAGCCTTCTACTTCGGCATCAATGACGTCGTATCGAACGACTATCGCACCGGTGCATTATTCGACCCGACCGTATTCAAGCTTTACGACGCGTGGAACACGGTCGATCGTGGTGGCGCCGACGGCGGCCGCGCCGAGGCACGCCGCGCGGTGGCGCGCGGCGAGACACTGTTTAACACCAAGCCGATCCGGATCACCGGGGTGAAGGGCCTCAACGATGATCTGAGCATCCCCGTGTTGCAGGGTACGTGCACAACCTGCCACGACACGCCCAATGCCGGCGATCACTCGATTCCGGCCCCGCTCGACATCGGCCTGACCGACGCTTCGCGTCGCACGCCGGACTTGCCGCTCTACACTCTGCAGAACAAGCAAACCGGCGAACGGATTCAGACGACCGACCCGGGTCGCGCGCTGGTCACCGGCAAGTGGAAGGATATCGGACGATTCAAGGGCCCGATCCTGCGCGCGCTGGCGACGCGGGCACCGTATTTCCACAACGGCTCGGCAAGCGACTTGGGTGCAGCAGTGGACTTCTACAACCAGCGGTTTGGCATCGGACTCACGGACGATGAAAAAGCTGATCTGGTGGCGTTCCTGTTGACCCTTTGACTCAGCCCGGCTCCGGCGCGACCAGCACGCCGCTCTCTACATCCCACACGCAGCGCACGTCGTCGCCGACGGTCCAGTCGTCGGCGGCGGCGTTCTGGCGGTAGCAGAGCAGCGGGCCGCCGGCGCTGTTCATGTAGTAGTGCGTTACCGAACCGCGATAGACGATGTCGCGTATTCGCGCCGACACGCCTTCGCCTTGCGCAGCGTTCATGCGAACGCGCTCGGGCCGAACGGCGAGGCGTACCTTGACGCCGACCGGCGCCGAGCCTGTGACCACGCTCACGCGGCCACATGCCGTTTCCACCTGCGCGATTCCGGCGTCGCGCGATATCACTATGCCGTCCAGGAAATTGCTGGCGCCTAAGAATCCGGCGACGAATTCGTTCACCGGCCGGTCGTAGATCTCGCGTGGGGCGCCGACCTGCTCGATGATCCCGTTGCGCATGACCGCCACCCGGTCCGACAAGGTCAGCGCCTCCTCCTGATCGTGGGTTACGAACACCGCGGTGATGCCCAGGCGCTGCTGCAGTTGGCGCAACTCCACCTGCATCTCCTCACGCAGCATCTTGTCCAGCGCGCCCAGCGGCTCGTCGAGCAGCAGCACGGCCGGCTTGATGACCATGGCGCGGGCAAGCGCGACGCGCTGCTGCTGCCCACCCGACAGTTGACGGGGATAGCGCCCGGCAAGCGCGCCGAGCTTGACCAGGTCCAGCGCTTCAGCGACCGCGGTGCCGCGTTGGCTGCGGGGCACGCGGCGCATGCGCAGCCCGAACGCGACGTTCTCTGCGACGCTCAGATGCGGGAACAAGGCGTAGCTCTGGAACACCATGCTGAAATCGCGGCGATAGGGCGCGATTGCCGTCACCCGCTTGCCGCGAATGTAGACCTCGCCTGCGCTTGGCTGCTCGAAGCCCGCGATCAGGCGCAGCGTCGTCGTCTTGCCGCAGCCGGAGGGCCCGAGCAGCGAAAATATGGTCCCACGCGCGATGTCGAGGCTGACGTCGTCGACCGCCACCACGGCGCCAAAGACCTTGCGCACCTTGTCCAGCCGCACGTCGGCTTCGACCGCGCTCATGCCTGCCCCGCCAGGGCGAGGTCCAATTCCGCTAGGCGAGCCCAGCACTCGACCAGCGCGATGGAGAGCTCCAGCTCCATCAGTTGCTGCGCCGGCGTGCGCTTGCCAGCGGTGTCGAAATGCTCTTCCATCGTTGCCGCCATATGATCCCACGACGCTCGAAGCGCTGAGAGTCGGCCGACATGCTTCATCGCGAGCACGACGCGCGCGCTGACCGGATCGATGCGCTCGCCGGCGCGTGCAGCGACGTCGCGCAACAGATCTCCTTCATCCCCGGCGCCGAAATGCGGCAGCGCGTCCACCTCGCGCCGGCATAGGGCGACGATGTCGCCGTCGCTTTCATTACCATCGCCGCGAGCGGATGCAATTGCCCCCGCCGGTGGGATCGCCGCTGCGTTCGTCTTCGGCGCCATGGTCATCAATTCGTCGATCGCATTCTGCACCAGGCGGAAGCTGGGCGAATCGCAGATGCGGTAGTGGCGCAAGGTGTCGCGCATGGTGCCGACGCCGCGGATCCGCAGGTAATGCCGCACGTATCCATCCAAGGCAATGTATTTGCGGATCAGATCGCCCATCTCCGGGTGTGGCGAGAACAACACGGCGCGGCCGCGATTTCCCGTCGCCAGCAGGATCGCCGCGTTGCCGGCCATGTCGCGCTCGAACTGGTCGCGATCAAGAGGATTGTCGATCGCAAGCCGACCCGGCAGGGTCAGCTCGCGGAACGTCGCCGCAATGTCGATGCCCGGTCCCACCAGGTCATAAATCGGCCCGTGGTAATACGGCACTTCCATCGTCGGCGGACAACCGAGCGCCAGCGGACCCTTGCGCATCTCCAACGTCACCACGCCGACACCGCTCTGCAGGTATTCATGCGTATAGAGCGGCTTTGCTTGCGCAGTACCGGTCCAGCCCGGCCGACCCATCGACAGGTAATACGCTCCACCACAGGAGCCGATGGCGGCGCCTCCACGCCCAAGAAAGTCACGCACCCGCGCATCGGCGCCCTGTGCGCCCTCGGCTTTGTCGATGCCCCAGTTCGAGAACCCTCCGGGCAGGATGAGCAGATTGGCGTGGTCCAGTGCGCCGTGCGAAAGCGTCGCGCCATCGCACGGCCTGTAGGCGACGCCCAGCCGCAACAGGCACAGCGCGTAATACGCGTAATACGGAAAGCGCGACGCGGTACCCGCGAATAGCAGTGGGACGGCGGCGTTCAGCGCTTGTGCTTCGCGCGGGATCGCCGCTTCCCACGGAGTCGATTTCAGACCCAGACCCGCAATCGTCGCGCGCTGCGACGCGGTAAGCTCGATCAGGTAATCGCCGGCATCGAGTTGGTCTGAGGTCCCACGGAGCCGCCAGGCATGACCGCCCGCCGCCAACATCCGGTTGACAGTCAGCGCCACATCGAAACTGTCGCCGTTGGTCCGCCAGCCTAAGTGATAGAGCTTGGCGCCGCCGTGCGCGTGCGGCATCAGCTTCCGGCGACCACCTTGTTCCAGCGTTCGACCCAAGCCGCGCGATGGTCACCCATGAACTCCAGGTCGAGCTTGACCAGGCGATCGAGCTGGTCCTGCGGGAACTTCACGCGCTCCTGCAGCTCGGGCGAAAGCCGCGCCAGCGTGTCCTTGTTGGTGCCACCGTAGTTGTAGATCTTGGCTGCGAAGGGCTGTACTTCGGGATCCATGGTGACGTTCAGATATTCCTCGGCCGCCTCCAGATTCTTGGTGTTCTTGGCGATGCAGGTGCCCGAGGTAAAGGCGATGCCGCCTTCCTTCGGATACACCCATTCGACCGGCACGTTCCAGCCTTTTACCGTGTAAGTCTGCGACTTGTAGAGGATGCCGATGACCGCGTCCTCGGTGCGCATGGAATTCATCATCGTGTCGGTGTCCTTGGCCCAGATCGGCCGCAGATCGGCCATCTTCTTCAGCATTTCGAAGCCGGCTTCCTCGTCCTTCGGCGATTTGCCCTGGGCCACGGCACCGATCGGAATGATGTAGGAGCCGATGGAGTGCGAAATCTCCGGCAGCACTATGCGACCCTTGAATTCGGGCCGCCACAGATCTGCCCACCCACTCGGCGGATTCTTCACCAGCTTGGTGTTGTAGATAATGCCGGTGATCGAAAAAATCTGCGGCACCCAATAATCGTTCCAGAACGCCGGGATCATGTTGCGCACGTTCGGCATACGCGGCGATGCGCGATTCAACTTTTCCGCCACGCCTGCTTCACTGCCAGCGGCACCAAGCCGTCGGCAAGCTGGAACAGATCCACGGTCTGGTTATCCAGGCTCACCTTCAGCTTGGTGATGCGCTCGACCGGACTCGCGCTGCGGTCCTGGAGCACCTTGATGCCCGTCGCTTTCTGATACGCCGTGTCGACGTTGTCGCGCATGGCATCGCCCCAGAGTCCGCCCCAGGTCATGATGATCACCTGCTCGGTCTTGGCCAGCGCATCGAACGGGCGCGCGAGCTGCGCCAGGACAGGTGCCGCCAACATGGCACCGCTGGCCTTCAGGATTTGTCTTCTGCGCATGATGCATCCCCCCAATTCCGTGTTGATCGATGGTCCGCCAGGATTCTTATTGTATTCTCCGGGGCGGAGTTAACCCAGAGTCGGCGCGGCGCAGGAAGCCGGGCTTCCCGGGTGCCCGTTCGCCGCCCAATCCAGGATTAAAGTTATGCCCGACAGAGCCCGCGCCTTGACCCTAGCCGACCTCGCTGTGCTTGCGAACCTGTCCGCTTCCGAGCACCAGCCGCAGGAGCTTTATGCGGCTGTCGACGCGCTGGTGCAGACGGTCATCGGACACAAGCTTTTTACGATCATGCGCGTGCACGAAGCCTCGATGGAGGTCGAGCGCGTGCACAGCAGCAACCTCGTGGCCTACCCGGTGGGCGGACGCAAGACCAAGCGCGGAACACCGTGGAGTACGGTGGTGTTGGACCGGGGCGAAGTATTCGTTGCACGCACAGCGGATGAAGTACGCCAGGCGTTCGACGATTACCCGTTGATTTTCAGCCTCGGCGTCGGATCGATCATGAACGTGCCGATCAGATATCGCGGACGGCGGCTGGGCACCATGAACATCTCGAACGAAGCCGGCTGGTTCCGCGACCAAGATGCGGCTGCCGGCCTGCTTATCGCGCCACTGCTGGTACCGGCGCTGCGGGCCGAGTGAGTGACCGGAAATCACCCTTCCCCGTCGACGACGCCTTTCGTTACCGCAAGACCTCGCACCCGAGCAATGCCCGACAACAACCAGAACGCCCGACGCGAGATGTGGACGGCGATCGTGCTGCTCTGGCTCGCCGGCAACGCCTTACGGCTCACCATCCTCGCCGTTCCTCCGGTCATCGCGATCATCCGCGACGAATTCGCCTTGAGTGCCACCGAGGTCGGCCTCCTCTCCAGTATTCCTCCCGCGCTGTTTGCGATCGCGGCGTTGGCGGGATCGCTGCTGGTCGCGCGCTTGGGCATCCGAGCGGCGCTGGTCGGCGGGCTTACGCTGGTGGCCGCAGGCTCCGCGTTGCGAGGCTTGAGCACGGACTACGCGGTGTTGTTTGCCACGACGGTGCTGATGTCCGCGGGAGCGGCAATCATGCAGCCGATCATGCCCACCACGGTGCGCCAGTGGCTGCCGCGGCGGATCGGATTGGGCACCGCGGTCTATACCAACGGACTGCTTGTCGGCGAGGTTTTTCCGGTGCTGCTGACCATTCCCTTGGTGCTGCCGATGCTCGGTGGAAGCTGGCGAGCGTCGCTGGTGTTCTGGTCGCTGCCGATCGCGATCATCGCCGTCGTCGTCTATTTTTTCGCGCCGCGTCCCCCGCGCGACGAACAGGAGATCCGGATAGCTGCGCCGCGCAAATGGCTGCCGGATTGGCACGTCGGACTGGTCTGGCGACTCGGCGGCTTGTTTTGCTGCATCAACGCCATCTACTTCATCGCCAATGCTTTCATTCCCATCTACCTCAGCAGCGAGGGGCGCTGCGACCTGATCAGCGCAGCGTTGCTGGCGCTGAACCTCGGACAGTTGCCGGCGTCTCTTTTGCTGTTGGCGACTGCGGGCAAGCTACAGCGCCGCGCATGGCCCTATATCGCTTCCGGCGTTCTTTCGCTGCTCTCGCTCGCGGGTCTGGTGCTGATGGTCGGCCCGGCGACGATCTTCTGGGCCGCACTTCTAGGCTTTGCGGATGCGGCGGCGCTGATCCTTGGACTGACGCTGCCGCCGCTCCTCTGCCGCCCGGAAGACGTGGCCCGGACATCAGCCGGAACGTTTACCCTCAGCTACGGCGGCGCAGTGGTGATCGCGGTCATTAGCGGCGCTGCGTGGGACTTGAGCGGAATACCCGCGCTCGCATTCGCTCCTCTGGCTGCATGCGCGATCTGCCTCCTTGCGATCACTGCCCGCCTCCGCCTGAACAGGGAGCTTCGCTGATTCCGCACGCCCCTCGCGGTAGACTGTGCCATCGTACGCACATCCTTCGCATTCTTATGCCGCATTAGGTCGCATGGGACGCCGCTATCATTATTACGTCTACGTGATCGAGCTATCGAAGGACGTGCTCTACGAGCCTCGCTTCAAGAAAGCCAATCCCGATTACGTCGCCGGCAAGCAGTGCGTTTACGTCGGTATGACCGGATTGAATCCTGACGTGCGCTTCGACAAGCACAAGGCGGGTATCCAGTCTAATAAATTCGTGCAAAAATTCGGTCTGCGTTTGTTGACCGAACTCTACGAGGCTTATAACCCGATGCCATACGATGGCGCACGCGACATGGAAGTGGAACTGGCGATCGGTCTGCGTGAAGCGGGATACGGGGTTTGGCAGGCATGACTGGCGCCGCCGCGCAGGCGATTATCTCTGTATCGAACCTCTCCAAAACCTTCGCTTCCGGCCTCCAGGCGCTGAAGAACATCGATCTGGATATTCGCCGCGGTGAGATCTTCGCCCTGCTCGGCCCGAACGGTGCAGGAAAGACAACGCTGATCAGTGCCATTTGCGGGATCGTCAACCCGACCGAAGGCGGCGTGACGGTGGACGGTCATGACATCATCACCGATTTTCGCGCCGCTCGCTCGATGATCGGCCTCGTGCCGCAGGAACTGACCACCGATGCGTTCGAGAGTGTATGGGGCACGGTGTCGTTCAGTCGCGGTTTGTTCGGCAAGCGGCCGAACCCGGCCCATCTCGAAAAGGTGCTCAAAGATCTGTCGTTGTGGAGCAGGAAGGACAGCAAGATCATCACGCTTTCGGGCGGCATGAAGCGTCGCCTGCTGATCGCCAAGGCGTTATCGCACGAGCCGCAGGTTCTGTTCCTCGACGAGCCCACCGCCGGTGTCGATGTCGAGCTGCGGCGCGACATGTGGCAGCTGGTCCGCTCACTCCAGGCTTCCGGCGTCACGATCATCCTGACCACGCACTACATCGACGAGGCCGAAGAGATGGCCGACAGGATCGGCGTCATCAGCAAGGGAGCGATCATTCTGGTGGAAGACAAGGCCGAGCTCATGCGCAAGCTCGGGAGGAAGCAGTTGACGCTGCATCTGCAGAACACGCTGCAGCTCGTTCCCACCGAGCTCGCCGACTACCATCTGGAGCTATCGAACGGCGGGACCGACTTGATCTATACCTACGACACGCAAGGCGATCGCACCAGCATCGCGACGCTCCTCGATGACCTCGACAAGGCGGGGATCCGGTTCAAGGATCTGCAGACGACGCAAAGCTCGCTCGAAGATATCTTCGTCAGCCTGGTGAGGAAGGACAAGTGAACATTCACGCGATCCGCGCGATCTATCGCTTCGAAATGGCGCGCACCCGGCGCACGCTGATGCAGAGCATCATCTCGCCGGTGATCTCGACCTCGCTGTATTTCGTCGTCTTCGGCGCGGCGATCGGCTCGCGCATCGCCCAGGTCGAAGGGATCAGCTACGGCGCCTTCATCGTTCCGGGACTGATCATGCTGTCGCTGCTGACGCAGAGCATTTCCAACGCGTCGTTCGGCATCTACTTTCCCAAGTTCACGGGAACGATCTACGAGCTCCTGTCAGCGCCTATCTCCTATTTCGAGATCGTGGTGAGCTATGTCGGCGCCGCCGCGACCAAGTCGATCATTCTTGGCCTGATTATCCTGGGGACCGCCGGACTGTTCGTGCCGCTTCGAATCGCGCACCCGTTCTGGATGATCCTCTTCCTCGTGCTCACGGCGGTGACCTTCAGCCTCGTCGGCTTCATCATCGGCATCTGGGCCGACGGATTCGAAAAGCTGCAGCTCGTGCCGCTGCTGATCGTCACCCCGCTGACATTCCTCGGCGGCAGCTTCTACTCCATCGATATGCTGCCGCCCTTCTGGCAGACGGTCACACTGTTCAACCCGGTGGTCTATCTGATCAGCGGCTTTCGCTGGAGCTTCTACGGCATTGCCGACGTGAGCGTTGCTGTCAGCCTCGCGATGACCATCGTGTTCATGGCGGTATCGCTGGCGATCGTGGCGTGGATATTCAAGACCGGATACCGGCTCAAGACCTAGCGTAGTAAGTTAGTGTCAGCGCGACTTTAATTGCCGCCAAGGCATAGCAGCTATAGCTCGTCGTCGCAACCTATCGAGTCGCGTGCCGGCGCCGCTCCGTCTTTCGACCGCCAGATCCTCGGATCTTTGGTGATAACTGAGAGCGATACCCTTAAGTCACCAGGTGCGGCGATTAGTGTGCGGTATCCCGCGCGAGCTCAGACGCAGACGACGCTGACTCGTCGCGCTCCTGCGCTCGTTCGTTGGCGACGCCCGTGCGCATCGGACGGGCGGGGATAATCCCCTCCTGCTGCAGACGCCGGTGGATGGCGAGGTTGATCGCCTGCTGGACGTCCATGTAACGGTTGTAGTCGGGATCGCCGAAGTAGAACGCCGACTCGAAGATGAGAGCGGCATCGCCGTATTTCTTGAAGTGGGCCCGCTCAAAGCGCGTCTTGGGCTGTGCATCGATGGCTTCACGGATGATGGCCGGGATAAACGCGAGCTTTGACGCCGGCGTATCTTGCGCGACGTTGAGCGTGAATTCCACCCGCCGCTCGGAGAGCCGCTTAAAGTTGTGCACGCGGCCTTTCAGCAACTCCGTATTGGCAAGCACGATCTGCTCGCCGGACAGGCTTCGCAGGCGCGTCGTTTTTAGTCCGACATGCTCGACCGTTCCCATGATGTCGTCGATAGTAATGAAATCACCGATCGCGAACGGCTTATCGAGCGCGATAGTGACCGACGCGAAGACGTCGCCGAGAATCCCCTGCGCAGCCAGTGCCATCGCCACTCCGCCGATACCAAGGCCGGTGAGTAGCGTCGTGACGTTGAATCCTAGGTTTTCCAGTGCTAGCAAAACGACTAGCGACCAGAGCGCGAGCTGGGCAAAGAAACCGAGCACGCTTACCGTCGTGGCCGCCCCCGCATCCGTCTCCTGCTTGGCGGCGATCTGACGCGCAAGCCAGTGCCTAATTGCAAGGCTCGCCCAGAACGCGGCCTGGGCGATCACCGCAATGATCGTCACATGCTCGACGAACCTGTCAACTTTGGGTGGGATGGCGACGAACTGCAGGCCAACGAACACGGCGACCGCGATCAGGAACCACGGCTGCGTGCCTTCGAACACACTAAGCGCCCATCCGATGCTGCGCGAATGTCCCTTCGAGTTCCGCAGCGCAAGCCAGCGCAGGCCCTGCATCCGTACGCCGATTAGCACTATTCCCGTCAGCAGTGCCGCCCCCGCCGCGATACCCCAGTCGAGGATCGTATTTCCCAGAAAGCTATGATCGAGCATGCTATCCAAAAAGACCGCACGGCCGAGTGCCTGGTTCCCCAAAGACTCAGCATTTCGGTCATTCAGTTGTACGAATTACAAGATGCAAACGGTATCCGAGGCGAAGCGCTGGACTCGCTGCTAGTCTGCGTAGCCCGGCAACTCGCGATCGAGTACCCGCATCATCGCCTCGAAGAACAGGCGCTCGCGCTCCGCGCGCGAGTGTCGGTCATTATCGGACGGCGCTTGGACCTTCGCGACGATGTCGTCGGACAGTACCTCGAGGGGCCGCCCCGTGGACATCGCCAAGAGCTGGGTCTGGCACACGCGCTCGAGCATGTAGAGGCGCTTGTAGGCCTGCGCAATAGTCTCCCCGACAGCGATTACGCCGTGATTTTTCATGAAGACGATGCGCTTGTCGCCGATCACTCCTGCCAAACGCTCGCCCTCCTCGAGTGAGTCCGCGGTTCCGGCGTAGTTGTCGTCGTAGGCGATGTGACCATGGAAAAATGTCGCGGTCTGGTTGGCCGGCAGGAGGCGATTGTCCTTCAGCATGTTGAGCGCGAGCGCCCATGGCTGGTGGGTATGAAGCACTACGCGCACGCCGCAGATGCGATGGATCGGTGCATGGATGCACTGCGCCGACAACTCGACCACGCCTTGGCCCTCGAGCGTACTGCCGGACTCGTCAAAGACAATCATGTCGCTCGCCCGGGCTTCCGACCAATGGAAGCCGAAGGGAAGAATCAGATACCGGTCGTCGTGGCCGGGCACGGTCACCGTAAAGTGGTTGTCGATTCCCTCTTCAAGCTCGTGCAGGACGGCCAGGCGGTGCGCTGCGGCAAGATGCATCTTCGCTTGCGCCACCGGATCGATCGCGCGCGAAGAAGACAATGGATGAACCGACATAGGGACCTCTCAATAAAATCGCTTCGGTAGCAGTATAACGGGGGATGGCGTCGCTAGTCTTTGGTTCGGCCAGTGCAAGCTCAGGACGCGAGTAGCGGCATCATGCCGCAGAGGATCCTTATCCGCGACGGGACCGTTATCCGCACTTTGTATCCCGAGCTTGCCTGGTTGGTTTCCGGATACCCGGCAATCAATGCTACGCTTTGCAAAGATATTTCTTGCCAGACGGGAGCAGCGAGTGTCGCTTCTCGAAGTGCGCGAGCTGACGCGCAGCTTCTACGGAATTCATGCGCTTGGCGGTGTCGATCTTCGGGTCGAGGCGCATCGCATCACCGGCCTGATCGGGCCCAACGGTGCGGGCAAGACGACGCTATTCAACTGCATTTCGGGCGTCGTCCCGCCTGACTCCGGGACCGTGGTCTTTGGGGGACAAGACATCACCGGCTGGCGCCCGGACCGCATCGCGTCGGTCGGGCTGATCCGTACTTTTCAGATCGCGCGCGGGTTTCCTCGCCTCAGCGTGTACGAAAACCTGCTGCTGTACGGCGACCGTCAGCCGGGCGAGCGCGCATCTGCTGCGCTGGTGCGCTCGACCGCGGCGCTGCGACGCGAATCCGAACTGATCGATCGCGCCTTCGCAATCGCTTCGCGCCTGAACCTGGCCCGGGTACTGAACGATCCCGCCTCGAGCCTTTCCGGCGGCCAGAAAAAACTGCTGGAGATCGGCCGCGTGCTGATGGGGCGGCCGCAGCTGATCCTGCTCGACGAGCCGGTCGCTGGCGTCAATCCGTCTCTGACGCGCGAAATCGCCGCTCATCTGCGCGCGCTGGTCGACGACGGACTAAGCGTGCTGTTGATCGAGCATCACATGGACACCATCGCGCAGCTCTGCGATCACGTCGTCGTGCTGGCGGAAGGAAAGAATCTCGCGGAGGGCAGCTTCGATGAGCTCTCGCGCAACGAAGCCGTGCAGGAAGCGTACATGGGCCGGAAGCGACGGCTCTCTTGAGCCTGCTCTGCGTCGAGGGCCTGGTCGTCGGCTACAGCGCCGCCGACGAAGTGTTGAAGGGCGTAGATTTCTCGGTCGACACCGGTGAGATCGTCGGTGTCATCGGGCCCAACGGCGCCGGCAAATCGACGCTGCTCAAATCCATTGCCGGGTTGCTCAAGCCGGGACGCGGCAGCATCCGCATGAACGGCGAGAGCATCGGCGGCCGCGCGCCACGCGACATCAGCCGCATGGGTGTCGCTTATGTGCCACAGGAGCAGAACATATTCCCGACCATGTCGGTGCGCGAGAACCTCGAAATGGGCGGCTATATCGATCCCGCAGGCTGCAGGCGCAAGATCGAGCTGGCCTTCGAGCGATTCCCGATCCTGTCCAAGCGCCGACGCGTCGCATCGCGCGCGCTGTCCGGCGGCGAGCGTCAAATCCTTGCCATGGCCATGGCGCTGATGGTCGAACCGAAAGTATTGCTGCTGGACGAGCCGTCGGCCGGACTATCGCCGATCGCCGCCGAAGATTTGTTCGACAATATCGTGGCGGTGAACCGCACCGGCGTGTCGATCGCCATGGTCGAGCAGAATGCGCGCGAGGCCTTGACCATCGCCCACCGGGCGTACATTCTGGTCGA
>DASXBW010000069.1:0-102415 GCA_036491495.1 Casimicrobiaceae bacterium | reverse complement strand
TTGACTTCCTGCTCGATCTCCGCCTTGGCCGCGGCCAGAATGCGATCGGCCTCGGTCTTGGCATCGATACGCGCCTGCTCGACCGTTTCGCTTTTCAGTTTTTCACCCTGCGCCACGATGTCCGATGCGCGAGTTTTCGCATCGACCATCATCTCGGCGATGCGCTTTTCGGCGTTGATAAGGTTGTGGCGGCCTTCCTCGCCCGCCGCCAGCCCGTCGGCGATCTGCTTTTGCCGGGTCTCGATCGCCCGCATCAGCGGCGGCCAGATGAATTTCGCCGTGAACAGGATGAACGCGAAAAACGCGACCGCCTGCATCAACAATGTCAGGTTGATGTTCATGACTGGTCCCCTCGCTCCTTTATCGCGGAGTCGGTTTCGCGCCCAATTACTTCAAGCCCGCCGGAATGAGCGGATTGCCGAACGCGAACAGCATCGCGATACCCAGTCCGATGATGAACGACGCGTCGATCAGACCGAGCAGCAAGAACACTTTCGCCTGCAGCGCCGGAATCATTTCCGGCTGCCGCGCGGCGCCTTCGAGGAAACGCGAGCACATGATGCCGACGCCGACGCAGGCACCGAGAGCGCCCAGGCCGATCATGAGCCCGATGCCGATACCCGTGTATGCCTGGATCTGTGCGACCAGTTGCAGCTTGTCCATTTTGCTTTCCTTTCTGAACGGAGGTTGGACGATTGAATTGGTTCTAACAACGGATCAGTGATGTTCGTGCGCCATCGCGATGTAGACGACCGTCAGCATCATGAAGATGTAAGCCTGCAGCACGACGATCAGGATGTGGAAAATCGACCAGCCCAGATGCAGAATGCCGCCGACGACGACGCCCGCCACTCCGGTTGCGGCCCAGAGCCCGAGCAACAGGAAAATGATCTCGCCGGCGTACATGTTTCCGTACAGCCGCAGCGAGTGCGACAGCGGCTTGGACACATACTCGATGGCATTGAACAGCAGATTGAAAGCGATAAGCAACGGCGACGCCCACAGCGGCTTGATGCCGAAGGGCGTGCTGACCAATTCCTTGATCCAGCCGAAGAGGCCCTTGTTCTTGATGCTGTAGTAGATCATCAGGCCGAATACGGAGAGCGACAATGCGAACGTGGTGTTGACATCGGCGGTCGGAACCGCGCGCCATTCGTCCTGGCGAAAGATGTGCTGGTAGATCCAAGCCATGATGTCCACGGGCAGGAAGTCCATGGCATTCATGAACAGCACCCAGACGAAAACGGTGAGCGCAATCGGCGCGACAACCCGGGCATCCTGGTGAAAGAGGCTCTTCACCTGGTCGTTGACGAACTGCACCGAAAGCTCGACGAAAGCCTGGGTTTTCGATGGGATGCCCGAGGTTGCCCTGCGCGTGATCAGCCAAAGAAAGCCGAACACGACGACGCCAAGAATGAGCGAAGTGATGATGGTGTCGTAATGAAGGGTCCAGAACCCGCCCGACTCCCGGACCGGCTCGGCGAGGAATGTCAGGTGATGCTGGATGTACGACGTAGGATCGAGGGCGTGTTCTTCGGCGGCCATTGACAGTTTCTAGTTGCGCGTTCCAGTCGAAGCTTGCTTGTCTTGCCAATCCAGAGCGATCAATCGCGGATCAGAATCGCCGCCTGCGTCACCAGCACCGTGACAACGAACGCGGCAAAAAAAACCGCATGGACCACATCCGCATACATCGTGAGAACCAGCCAGAGCTGGACAACGATCAACACAATCTTGATTGCCTCGGCCCGAAACGCGGTGACCAGCGTCCCTGCCGCCGAGGCCGGGTTTGCGAGCCCGACCACCACCGCGTAGGCCGCGCCCGCGGCCAGATTGGTAACTCCCCCAAGCAGGCCGGAAATCGCGCCATGCCAACCCCACCCGAGACTTCCCGCCGCGGCGATTATCCCTGTGGCGATGAGCTGCCAGCCTGCGACGCGTCGCAGGGGGTAACGAAATGGCGGATGGCCGGAGACGGAATCGGGCACTGCGAATTCAAGCAAACTTTTGGATTATAGGGTTTTTTGCGGCAACGCGTCAACGAAATGCTGCGGTGCATACAACGCTGCGCCCCACTCGTTCATCCTCCTGAAAGTGCACACACGATCATCACTTCCGTCGCGCTGTGCAAGTCCGGATTTAAATCCTTCGCCTGCACGCCGTCGATGAAGAATTTGATGTGCCGGCGGATGCGTCCCTGCTCGTCGATGATCCGAAAACGCAGTCCCGGAAACCGTCGATCGAGGTCGGCGAGCATGCTGCCGAGCGTCAGTCCGTCTGCGCTCACCGCCGCCGCATTCGCAGTGTAGTCTCGCAGCGGCCCGGGAATGAGGACGCGCATCGGCGATCAGCGCCGCGCACTCGCGGCCCGCCTTACTCGGAGTGTGGCCACGTTCACGCGACCTCGACGGCATACACGTGCGGCAGATGCGCGGCGAGACATTTCCATGTGCGTCCTTCATCGCGACTGCCCCAAATCTCTCCGCTACTGGTGCCAAAGTAAACGCCGACCGGGGATCCCTGGTCGGCTGTCATCGCCTGCCGTTTGACTGTCAGCCACGCCTGCGTTTTCGGCAAACCGGCTGCCTGGCGCTGCCAGGATTTGCCGCCGTTGACCGAACGATAAACCGCCGGCTTGCCCGCCGGCGACGTCCGCGGCCAGACTTTGGTTCCATCCATCGGAAACACCCAAATCGTATCCGGATCGCGCGGATGAACGACCATCGGAAACCCGATGGCGCCAACACTCTTCGGCATGCTCGCGCCGATGTCCTGCCATCGCTCCGCGGGACGCTCGAGGCGGTAGATGCCGCAGTGATTTTGCTGATAAAGACGGTCCGGCAACACCGGGTGCAGCCGTACGCAATGCGGATCGTGACCGAATTCAGGCGTCGGCTCCGGCAGGAAATCCGCCTTGACCCCGGCGTTCAGCGGCCTCCAGGCCGCGCCGCCGTTGGCCGATTCGAACACGCCTCCGCTCGACATGCCGATGTACATGTGATTGGGATCACGCGGATCGATTAGGATCGAATGTAGTTTCGGGCCGTCGGGCGTTCCGTCCTTGTCGCCACCGCACCATGTCTTTCGCATCGGGTGCTCGTTGAAGCCATCGACGCCGTCCCATGTGGCGCCGCCATCGTCGGAGCGAAACAATCCCTGCGGCGAGGTGCCCGCGTACCAGGTCTTCGGCTCGGCCGCGTGTCCTGGCGCAAGCCAGAAGCTGTGGTCGACTGCGCGTCCGCTGCCCTCTCGAAAAGCCGGCGGACGTTTCGCCTCGTGCCATGTACGACCGCGATCGGCCGAACGGAAGATGGTCGGTCCGAGGTGGCCCGTGCGAGCCGCCGCAAGCAGCGTCTTTCCATCGCGCGGATCGGCGACGCAATGATGAACGATGTGGCCGAGAAAATGCGGGCCGGTGAGGCGCCACTTGCGGCGTGTCGCATCGGTGCTCAACTGCCACAGGCCCTTGCGCGTGGCAATGAGCAGCGTTACGCGCCGTCCCCGCGCGATGTCGATCTTCGCCATGTCGTTCTCCCGACTTCCGGACTGCCGAAATTACGCCTTCGCCTCGGTTCCGACAAGACGCCGTTGCGAGATATCATCCACCTCCTTGCGCGGCCATGGAGGGTGAAGCGTTGCATGTAGGTGGTGAGCGCCGATTCGCGGGCGCTCGCGGACAACTGGATTTATCCGCTACAATCGTCGTTCGTTGTCATGCCACGGCGCGTTCGCGCCATTGCTCCGGAGAAGAATATGACCATCAAAGTAGGCGACCGGCTGCCCGCCGGAACCTTGAGCGAATATATCGACGTCGAAACCGAAGGCTGCAAGATCGGCCCCAACCAGTTCCAGGTCGGCGATCTGACCCAAGGCAAGAAAGTCGTGCTATTTGGATTGCCCGGCGCTTTCACGCCAACCTGCTCGGCGCAGCACGTGCCAAGCTACGTCAAGCACTACGACGAGCTCAAAGCCAAGGGTGTCGACGACATTCTCTGCCTGTCGGTCAACGACGCCTTCGTGATGGGGGCATGGGCCAAAGATCAGCACGCCGCGGGCAAGGTGCGCATGATGGGCGACGGCAGCGCCGCTTATACCAAGGCGCTGGGCCTGGAGCTTGACCTGACCGCCAGAGGCATGGGCGTACGCTGCCAGCGCTTTTCCGCGCTGGTCGAGGACGGAGTGGTCAAGGCGCTGAACATCGAAGCGCCGGGCAAGTTCGAGGTGTCGGGCGCGGAGACCATGCTCAAGCAGCTGGGCTGAGCGCACGCGCTCGACGTTGCAGTGATCTGCTCCGCGTCGAAGTCCCACAGCGCCGCGGATTCTTGTTCGCCGCGTCTGATTATTTGCGGCGCAGCCGGGCGAGAATGCCGTCGAGCTGTTCCAGGCTCGAATACTCGATCACCAGCCGACCGGCGCCTTTTTTGGCCGCATCGATGCGAACTCTTGCACCGAGGATCTCGGCGAGCTCTTCCTGAAGCCGCACCAAGTCCGCATCGCGACCGGCAGTCGTGGCGCGCGCCTTCCGGCGCGCAGGCGGTGACAGGATGCCGCGCACCAGCTGCTCGGTATCGCGCACTGACATTTGTTCGGCAACGACCCTGGCCGCCGCGGTCACTTGCTGCGCGCCGGACAATCCCAGCAGCGCACGTGCGTGACCCATGTCGAGCTTTCCCGCGAGCAAATATCCCTGCACCTGCTTTGGAAGCTGGGTCAGGCGAAGCAAATTGCTCACCGCGCTGCGCGAGCGACCCACCGCCGCTGCCGCCGCATCGTGGGTCAGTCGAAACTCGGTGATCAGGCGTGCGATTCCCTGCGCCTCCTCGAGCGGATTGAGATCCTCGCGCTGAATATTTTCAATCAGCGCCAACGCCAGCGCCGCTTGGTCGGGAACGCTGCGCACCAGCGCCGGCACCTCCCTCAATCCCGCGCGCTGCGCGGCACGCCACCGCCGCTCGCCGGCGATTAGCTCGTAGCGGCCTCCGTCGACTGGCCGCACGAGTATCGGCTGCATGACCCCCTGTGCCTTGATCGACTCCGCGAGCTCGGCAAGCGACTGCTCGTCCATGCGGGTGCGCGGTTGATATTTTCCGACGCCGATGCGGTCGAGCGGAAGGGAGAGCAGCGATTCGCCTCCGGAGATTTCGTCGGAACCGGCAAGCAGCGCATCGAGTCCGCGACCGAGTCCCTTTAGCTTAGCCATGGATTGCCCTCTCGGCCGAAGATGCGACGCTCTCGTCCCGCCGCAGCATTTCTCCGGCCAGCGCGAGATATGCAAGCGCCCCTTTCGACGTCTTGTCGAGCTGCAGCGCTGGGATGCCGTGACTGGGCGCCTCGGCGAGTCGAATGTTGCGCGGTATCACCGTGCGGTAGAGTTTTTCACCGAAGTGCTTTTGCAAATCTGCGGAGACATTGAGGGCAAGCGTGTTGCGCGGGTCGTACATGGTTCGCAGCAAGCCCTCGATTTCAAGGCGCGGATTGAGGTGCGCGCGCACCTTGCGTATGGTTTGCACCAGATCGGATAGCCCCTCGAGCGCGTAGTACTCGCATTGCATCGGTATGAGCACGCTGTCGGCCGCGCACAAACCGTTCAAGGTCAGCAGCGAGAGCGAGGGCGGGCAGTCGAGCAAGATGAAATCGTAGTCATCGACGACGGCCGAGATGGCGGTGCGCATCTGCGAAAGGGCCTCGGCGAGAGCGCCCTTGAGCCTCATCTCGCGCTCGGGCAAATCGACCAGTTCCACCTCCGCGCCGGCAAGCTCGCGATTCGAAGGCACCAGATCGAAGCCGCCCGAAGGTGATCGCACGCGGACATCGGAGATTTTTTTCTCTCCCAATAACACCTGATATACCGTGTAAGTAAGTGCTCGCTTATTGACTCCGGCTCCCATGGTCGCGTTGCCTTGAGGGTCGAGATCGACCAAGAGCACGCGGCGCTTCATCGCTACCAGGCTCGCGGCAAGGTTGACACTGGTCGTCGTCTTGCCGACGCCGCCTTTTTGATTGGCGACCGCGATGATCTTGCTCATGGCAGGTGCGGCTCCATGATCACCAGATGCCGTTGCACGTCGAGTCCTGGAACGCGGATGGCCGGCACTTCCGCAACAACGATGTCCGGCGGCAGCTCCCGCAGCTCCTCGTGGGGGAAGAGGCCTTTCATGGCAACCAGTCGCCCGCCGGGCGCGACCAGTCGTCGCGCGACCGCGGCGAACGTCGCCAGATCGGAAAAGGCACGCGAGATGACGACGTCAAAGAGAAGCTCGGCGACATAGTCCTGGACTCGCACGGCGCACACCTCGACATTGGCGAGCTTGAGTTCAATCGCTGCCTGCCGCAGGAACGCCGCTTTCTTGTGGTTGCTGTCGAGAAGCACAACGCGCCAATCGCGACGGGCGATCGCGAGCGGAATGCCCGGCAGGCCGCCGCCGCTGCCTATGTCGAGCACGCGCAAGCACGCTTGCTTGGGCAGATGGCCAAGCACGGCCAGCGAGTCGAGCAAATGATGGGTAACCATTTGCTCCGGATCGCGGATCGCGGTGAGGTTGTGCGTTCGATTCCATTTGTCGAGCAAGGCAATGTATTGCGCCAACATTGCCCGGGTCGCAATATCCGCGTCCAGCTCGAGCGCGGAAAGGCCGGCGACCAACGCCGCGGTCATGCTGAAAGTCTTCGGGCGTCTTGCGCCTGCGGCCTAAAGCCGCGCTTGAGGTGAACCAGCAACAAGCTGATCGCGGCGGGAGTGATCCCGGAGATACGTCTTGCCTGACCAATGGTTTCCGGTCGATGCTGGTTGAGCTTTTGTTGAACTTCGGACGACAGCCCGCGCACGGTGCGGTAATCGAGATCACCCGGCAGTTTTTGCGCCTCCTGCGACGTGCTGCGCGCAATCTCGTCGTGCTGGCGTTCGATGTACCCGGCATACTTGGTCGCGACCTCGACCTGCTCCGCGACGCGGGGGTCCGTTACCGCACTTCCCGCCCCCGGCAAGGTCATGAGCCCGGCATAACTCACCCCCGGCCTGCGCAGAAGCTCCACCAGCGAGCATTCCCGCTCGAGCGGCTGACCGAGAACGCGGACGGCCTCAGCGCTGCTGACGAGCTTCGGATTAACCCAGCAGGATTTGACTCGCTCGAGTTCCTTGGCGACCGCGTCCCGGTGGCGGCAAAACGCGTCCCATCGCCGATCATCGACGATGCCCAGCGCGCGTCCCGCTTCGGTCAGCCGTAGATCGGCATTGTCCTCGCGCAACTGCAATCGGTACTCGGCGCGGCTGGTAAACATGCGGTAGGGCTCGGTGACGCCGCGCGTGACGAGGTCGTCGACCAGAACGCCGAGGTAGGCCTGGTCGCGGCGCGGGCACCACCCGTCGTCGCCAATGGCTAACCGGGCTGCATTGATACCGGCAAGGATTCCCTGCGCGGCGGCCTCCTCGTAGCCGGTCGTGCCGTTGATCTGCCCCGCGAAGAAAAGTCCGTGTATCGCCTTGGTTTCAAGCGTGCCCTTAAGCGCTCTGGGATCGAAAAAATCGTATTCGATGGCATAACCCGGGCGCAGCAGGTGCGCGCGAGCCAGACCCTTGATCGAACGCACCATGGCCAGTTGCACGTCAAACGGCAGGCTGGTCGAGATTCCGTTGGGGTAGATTTCGTTCGTCTCCAGACCCTCCGGCTCCAGGAAGACCTGGTGGCTCGCCCGGTCGGCAAAGCGCGTGACCTTATCTTCGATAGACGGGCAATAGCGCGGCCCAACGCCTTCGATCACGCCGGTGAACATCGGCGATCGATCGAGGCCGCCACGAATAATCCCGTGGGTTTCCGGGTTGGTGTGGGTAATCCAGCACGGCAATTGGCGCGGATGCATTTCCCTCGAGCCGAGCGTCGAGAATACCGGCGCCGGATCGTCGCCGGGCTGAACCGTAAGCGCACCGAAGTCGATGGTCCGGCCGTCAAGCCGTGGCGGCGTCCCGGTCTTCAGCCTGCCGACAGGCAACGCGAGCTCGCGCAGGCGAGCCGCCAAGGTGTTCGCCGGAGGCTCGCCGGCACGTCCGGCCTGGTGGTGTTCGAGGCCGACATGGATCAATCCGGACAGAAACGTTCCGGTGGTCAGCACCACTGCCTGAGCATCGAAGCGGATGCCCGCTTGGGTCACCACGCCGGTCACGCTCCCGGCGGTGACCAAGACGTCGTCGACCGGCTGCTGAAACAGCGTCAGATTGGGCTGGCTCTCGAGCATCGAGCGAATCGCGCCGCGGTACAGGACGCGGTCTGCCTGGGCTCGCGTCGCCCGGACCGCCGGTCCCTTGCTGGCGTTGAGGATACGAAACTGAATGCCCGCCATGTCGGTGGCTAAAGCCATGGCGCCGCCCAGCGCATCGATTTCCTTGACCAGGTGCCCCTTGCCGATCCCCCCGATCGACGGGTTGCAGGACATCTGGCCCAGAGTTTCGATGCTATGGGTGAGGAGCAGAGTGCGCCTGCCCGTCCGTGCGGCGGCGAGCGCAGCCTCCGTTCCGGCGTGGCCGCCGCCTACTACGATTACCTCGAAACGTTCCGGGAACAACATGTTTTTAAACGACAATTTAAAAGTCTAGCCAACGTGTGATGATAATCCAAAGCTCGATTTTGGGAAAGCGCATGATCGATGAGGTTTGTTCCACGTGAATCCTATTGAAACTTGCCGATAACGTGTTTCACGTGGAACAAGACAGCATGGCACCACAACCCTTAAGCCCACCGAGGCAGCGGCCCCGTTGAACCTCGAATGACGAGCTTGACAGGCCATTCAGCAAGCTCCGGTATGCGGTCCGCGAAACGCGCAAGCAGATAGTCTGCTGCCGCCATGCCGGCAGCGCGCGCCGGGATACGCACACTCGTCAGCGCCGGCGACACGCACCGGGCCAAGGGTGAGTCGCCAAACCCGATGACTGAAAGCCGGCCGGGAACGTCGATGTTGCGGCGGGCGCATGCGTGCATCACGGCCAGCGCGGTAGCGTCGCTAGCGCAGATCGCCGCGGTCGGGGAATTCGGAAGCGCAAGCCAACGCAAAATCCCCTCAGCGATGGGCTCATCGCCGATGTTCATGACTTCCAGCAGCGATTGGTCCATAACCTGGTCGGCTCGGAGGGCCTCGACCAAGAGAGCGCCTACGCCTGAACGGGGGTCGGTGACGACTGCCATGCATCGATGGCCAAGCTGTCCCAGGTAGTCCGCGATCAGCTTGCCCGCGCGGCCGAGATCAAGGCCAGCGTTCGCGGTGAAACCCGTGCGATCCGATCGATCCACGCTGACACACGGCAAGCGCTGAATGCCCCGCACCTCTCGGAGCTCGGTTGGCAGGCCGACGCCCATAAAAACTAGCGCGCCGACCCCGCGACTCACCAGTGCTCGAGCGCCGGTTAGCGGCGTTGCGTCCTTGCCACCACTGCAGAGCAGCAGATCCCAGCCAGCGCCGGTGAGTCGCGCCTCGAGCGCGCCGAGCGCCGGCGCCATCCCCGGATCGTCAAAATTTCCAGTAACAACGCCGACCGATCCGGGCCGGCGGCACGCCAGCGCTCGCGCCGCGCTGTTCGGAATATATCCGAGCGTGTTGGCCGCATTGGACACTTTGGCCCTGAGCTCGTCGCTCACCGCCTCCGGTCGTGAAAGAGCCCGCGACGCAGACGCGGTCGACACTGCCGCGGCTCGCGCCACGTCGGTCAACGTCGCCTGGCCCCCGCCACGCCTCGGTCGGCGCTTGCCAATGTTTATCACGGCGACTGCCACAACCTGAATCCTTTCCTCAAGCGTTGCCCAAGCGCCTTATTGCGAACACATCCTTTAAACGCGGGAGCAGCCGCTTAATTTGCAAGCGCTTACAGCAAGCGGTTACATCGTTGTCAAGCATAAAGCTTCGCGGGGTGCCACACAAGCAATGGCCCGACGCGGCGGAATTGCCCGCATTGGTCACGCCGCGTGGAGGCGATCGTTCGGTTCCTCGCCCACCGTGGCGGCAGAAGTGCTCGCGAGCAGGTAGGCGAGTGGTGGAGAATTCGCTGCGAGGGGCGCCCTAAGGGTGAAGTGTTGCGTGCGCCTAAAGCCTCGTAGCGCGCCCTCGCGACGCCACAGGCAGCGGCAATACCGCCACCTCACAACAACGACGGCTAACCAGGAAACAGCGCCCCGAGGTGGCGGCGTTGTGCCGCAAACACCTGCGGTTGCTTGGCCCCGAGCTTGGCGAAAAGCTCATCGTGCGCGGCGAGCTCGCTTTGCCAGCGCGCGTCGTCGAGGCGCATGACCGTCGCAAATCGCTCCGGCCCGAATTCGAGGCCGCGCCAATCCAGATCGCCGTATTCAGGTTGCAGTCCGAGGGGAGTCTGCACCGCGTGTGCCTTGCCCTGGCAACGCTCGACGATCCATTTGAGCACGCGCATGTTCTGACCGAAGCCGGGCCACGCAAACTTCCCGTTCTGGTCGGTGCGAAACCAATTGACGTTGAATATTCGAGGCGGATATTTGACCGTTTTCACCATCGCGAGCCAATGCGCGAAATAATCGCCGATGTGATAGCCGCAAAACGGCAGCATGGCGAAGGGATCGCGGCGAACCTCGCCCACCTTGCCAGTGGCGGCGGCAGTGGTCTCGGAGCCCATCGTCGCCGCCTTGTACACGCCGTCCTCCCAATTCGCAGCTTCGACGACCAGCGGCACGGTGTCGCTGCGTCTCGCGCCGAAGATGAACGCGGAAATCGGCACGCCCGCAGGGTTGTCCCACTCGGGATCGAGCGAGGGACACTGCGTCGCCGAGACGGTAAAACGCGCATTGGGATGCGCGGCCTTGCGCCCGGTTTCGCGCGCAAGCGCCGGCGTCCATGACTCTCCGCGCCAGTCGATGAGATGCGCGGGAGGCTCGCGGGTCATTCCTTCCCACCACACATCGCCATCGTCGGTGAGCGCAACGTTGGTGAAGATGACGTTGCGCTTGAGCGTCTCCATCGCGTTCGGATTCGATTCGTACGAGGTTCCGGGTGCAACGCCGAAATATCCAGCTTCCGGATTGATAGCGTGAAAACGCCCGTCCGCATGCGGCTTGATCCATGCAATATCGTCGCCGATGGTCGTCACCTTCCAGCCGTCGAGACCTTGCGGCGGAATGAGCATCGCAAAATTGGTCTTGCCGCAGGCACTCGGGAACGCCGCCGTGACATACGTCTTGCGCCCTTCCGGCGAGGTGACCCCGAGGATCAGCATGTGCTCGGCCAGCCAGCCTTCGTCGCGTCCCATCACCGAGGCGATGCGCAGTGCGAAGCATTTCTTGCCCAGCAATGCGTTGCCGCCATAACCCGAGCCATAGCTCCAGATCTCGCGCGTTTCCGGAAAATGCACGATGTACTTGTGCTCGGAGTTGCACGGCCACGCGACGTCCTTTTCTCCTTCGGCCAGCGGAGCGCCGACCGAGTGCACGCATGGCACGAACACGCCATCGGGTCCGAGCACGTCGTAAACCGCACGCCCCATGCGAGTCATCAACTTCATGCTGGCAACGACGTACGGGCTGTCGGTCAATTGAATTCCGATATGGGCAATCGGGCTCCCCAGTGGACCCATTGAAAATGGAATCACATAGAGGGTTCGACCGTACATGCTTCCTTCAAAAAGCCGCTCGAGCGTCTTGCGCATCTCCGCGGGTGCAACCCAGTTGTTGGTGGGTCCGGCGTCCTCTTCGCGGTTGCTGCAGATAAATGTGCGATCCTCGACGCGGGCGACGTCGGATGGGTCCGATCGCGCGAGATAACTGTTCGGACGTTTTTCCGCATTGAGCCTAAGCAGCGTGCCGGTGCCGACCATGGCAGCGCATAAGCGGTCGTATTCGGCTTCCGAGCCGTCGCACCAGACAATGTTTGAAGGGGAGGTGTGCCGCGCGAAGTCGCGAACCCAGTTGAGCAGCCGCTCGTGCCGGATATACGATGGCGCGTTGATGACGGAATCTGCGGAAACGGTAAGCGCGGAGACGGGATCGGGGCGATTCATGAGGGGTGGCAAAGGTCCGATACGTTGTGCGTGCACTGCCGCGCCAACGCCGGCCGGCCGCTATCGTGAGAAGGGCAGCAACTGTAGCACGCGGAGAACGGCCACGTTAAGAGCCCTCGACGTCGAATCGGTCAGGCCACTGGGCCGCGGCGCGCCCGGGCGCGCCGGCGCCGGTGTCGTAACCACGCAAAGAGCGGCCCGGTACAGGTGAGCAGGAGTATCACCCGCGTGACGTGAAACGACGTCACCATCGGCACCCCCAGTTCGAGGATTTGGGCGGTCACTGCCATCTCCGCGATCCCGCCAGGAGCGGTCGCAAGGATCAGCGTCGCCGGATGTAGTCCGGTAAGGCGGGCCATGAACCATGCAAACAGGACGGAAACGCCCATCGCCACGGCTACCGTTACAACAACAGCGGCGACGAAACGCGGCGCTCGCGCAAGAAAGCTGCGATTGAAGCGAGCGCCCAGCGCGCAACCAAGCAGCAGTTGTGCGCCGTTGAGCAATACCCGCGGCATCGCCGAAGTGCTCACGCCCGCGATCGTCAGTGGAATCGTGACCGCCAACGCGCCCAAGACAAAGGCGTTGGGAACGTTCCGTCGCGTCAGCAGCAGGCCGGCGGCCGCCGTCAGCGACAGCAGCACTGCCAGCGCGGGTAATCGAACTTCGCTGGTCGCGGCGAGAAAGGCATCGGCTCCATGCAAGCCCAGCGCCGCGAACACCGACGGAATGGTAACCACCACGAGCAGGATTCGAACCGACTGCGCCGCAGCGACCTGGTCGACGCGCGCGCCGAATCGCTCGCCCAGCACCGCCATCTCCGCAGCGCCACCCGGAACGCTGGCGAACACCGCGGTCGTCCGATCCGTTCCCCCAAGGACTGACAGAAGATAGCCACAAAGGTAACCCACCGCGATCGCAAATATCGCGCCGAGAACGAGCAGCCAGACGAAGCCGCTGACGCGCTGCGCGACCAGCGGAGAGAAATACAAGCCGAGAGCGGTGCCGATGATCCATTGAGCCGCCTGCCGTCCGCCCGGCAGCGCGTCGACCGGCCAGCCCGCGACGCGTGTCGCCGCAACCGCAAGCATGGGACCGATCATCCACGGCAAAGGTGTATGCAACGCGACGCAGGCAAGCGCCGCGGCCAGTGACACCGCCAGGCCACCGCAGACGGGAAGGAGAGCGCGCAGCGCCGTCATTCCGGCAGGTCACCGGCATCGAAACCCGCCCGGGTTGACGCTGCGCATTGCATTCGGATCCCGACCAAGCGTTTTTCCCGCGACCCCGGCAAGCTGCGATCGTCCATACCATAGTGTCTCCTGTCAAACTTTCGCCGGCAACGCCTGTCGAGTCCTGCACGGCCTTGTTCGGCGCTACCATCAGTATTTCCGCGCTGACGCCGCGCGATCACAATGGCACGACCGGTCGCCTGAAGCCCCCGTCGGAACGCGCTCTGAAAACAAAAGGTAAAAGACTGCGATCATGAACGACGCTTACTTGTCCCATCTGCGCCA
Organism: Casimicrobiaceae bacterium; assembly: GCA_036491495.1. Taxonomy (GTDB): domain Bacteria; phylum Pseudomonadota; class Gammaproteobacteria; order Burkholderiales; family Casimicrobiaceae; genus PALSA-1003. The sequence continues at coordinate 88,897 of DASXBW010000069.1, read as the reverse complement.
AATCGTCGATCAAGTCCGCGCTGACGGTTTCTATAAGACTGAACGCGTCGTCGAGAGCCCGCAGTCACCGGAGATTCGAGTCAACGGCGCCGACGGGGTGCTCAATCTTTGCGCCAATAACTATCTGGGCCTCGCCGACGATCCACGGCTGGTGAAGGCCGCACAGGCGGCGCTCGATCAGTGGGGCTTCGGCATGGCCTCGGTGCGCTTCATCTGCGGAACCCAAACCGTGCATAAGGAGCTCGAGGCGGGGTTGAGCAAGTTCCTGCGAGTCGACGACAGCATTCTCTATTCGAGCTGCTTTGACGCCAACGGCGGGCTCTTCGAGACGCTGCTCTCCGAGGAAGACGCGGTCATCAGTGATGAATTGAACCACGCGAGCATCGTCGACGGCATCCGGCTTTGCAAGGCGAAACGTTTTCGCTACCGCAACAACGACATGCGCGATCTCGAGGCCAGGCTACAGGAGGCCGACGCGGCAGGTGCGCGTTTCAAGTTGATCGCCACGGATGGCGTTTTTTCCATGGACGGCATCATCGCCGATCTGCGCTCGATTTGCGCACTTGCGGATCAGTATGGTGCGCTGGTGATGGTCGATGACTCGCACGCGGTGGGTTTTGTCGGAGACGGCGGCCGCGGCACGCCAGAATATTGCGGTGTCGAAGCTAACGTGGACCTTGTCACCGGCACGCTGGGTAAGGCGCTGGGCGGTGCGGCGGGAGGCTATACTGCGGGCCGAAAGGAAATCGTCGAGTTGCTGCGTCAGCGCTCGCGCCCTTATCTTTTTTCCAACGCGGTGCCACCGAGCATCGCCGCAGCGACACTCAAGACGCTCGAACTTCTGGGTGGCGAAGAGGGTCGCACGATGAGAGAGCGCGTGCACCGGAACGCGGAGCACTTTCGCGAGGCGCTGACCAGGCTGGGATTCGATCTTGTGCCGGGACACCACCCGATCATTCCCGTGATGCTCGGTGACGCCGGGCTCGCTACGCGCGCCGCGGACGCGCTCCTCAAGGAAGGCGTTTACGTGATCGGCTTTTCGTACCCGGTTGTGCCCAAGGGCAAGGCGCGCCTGCGAACCCAGATGAGCGCCGCGCACGATCCGGAACAGATCGAACGCGCAGTCGCCGCGTTTGCCAAGGTTGGCAAGGCGCTCGGCGCCATTCGCTGACGAACCCATCGCCATGGAAGACACGATGAAGGCACTCGCTAAAATGACACCCGGGCCGGGCCTGAAGCTGGTCGAGGTGAACAAGCCCGAAGTAGGCCACAACGATGTCCTGATTCGTGTACGCAAGACCGCCATCTGCGGCACCGACGTGCACATCTGGAAATGGGACGAGTGGGCGCAGAAGACGATTCCGGTACCGATGCACGTCGGCCACGAATACGTCGGACGGATCGTCGAGATGGGCCAGGAGGTTCGCGGATTCAAGATCGGCGACCGCGTATCCGGCGAAGGGCACATCACCTGCGGCTTCTGCCGCAATTGCCGCGCCGGACGGCGTCACCTGTGTCGAAACACGATCGGCGTCGGTGTCAACCGCGAGGGCGCCTTCGCCGAGTATCTGGTGATCCCGGCCTTTAATGCATTCAAGATTCCGGACGATATTTCCGACGATCTGGCGTCGATCTTCGACCCCTTCGGCAACGCAACGCACACGGCCTTGTCGTTCAATCTGGTCGGCGAGGATGTGTTGATCACCGGCGCCGGACCGATCGGCATCATGGCGGCGGCGATCGCGCGCCACGTCGGCGCGCGGTATGTGGTGATCACCGACGTCAACGACTACCGGCTCGATCTCGCCCGGCGCATGGGCGCGACCCGCGCGGTCAACGTCGAGCGCGAGAAGTTGCGCGATGTCATGGACGAGCTGGGCATGACCGAAGGCTTCGACGTCGGAATGGAGATGTCCGGTGTGCCGCAGGCATTCGAGAGCCTGCTCTTGCACATGAACCACGGCGGCAAGGTCGCATTGCTCGGCATTCCGCCGGCGCGGATGGCGATCGACTGGAACCAGATCATTTTCAAAGGCCTCGAGATCAAGGGAGTCTACGGGCGCGAGATGTTCGAGACCTGGTACAAGATGGTGGCGATGATTCAGAGCGGTCTCGACTTGTCGCCGATCATCACCCATCACTATGCCGCCGAAGAGTTCGAAACCGCGTTTGCGACCATGCTCTCGGGTCAGAGCGGCAAGATCATTCTCGATTGGGCGGCTTAAGCGATTGCGAAGCAGGCGGCGGCTTGCAGTTCAGGCCCACCAGTGACGCGTCGCATGGAAGAAAACCGGCGCGGCGAACACTACCGAGTCGAGTCGATCGAGCATGCCGCCGTGTCCCTCGATCATGTGCCCCCAGTCCTTGACGCCGCGATCGCGCTTGATCGCCGACATCACCAAGCCGCCAAGGAAGCCCATCACGTTGACGGCAAGCGCCATCAACGCGGCCTGCCACACCGTGAACGGCGTGATCCACCATAGCGAGGCGCCGAGCGCGGTCGCGCTCAAGACACCGCCGACCAGTCCCTCGAGCGTTTTCGACGGCGAGACGTTGGGGGCGATTTTGTGCTTGCCGAAAAGCTTGCCCCAGACGTACTGCAGCACGTCGCTCGATTGCACCACCAGCACCAGGAAAACGATGAGCAGGATATTGCGGCCTTCGTAGCCCGGAATCTCGAGGGTGAGCAACGCGGGGACGTGCGAGATGCAGAAAACACAGACCATCAGGCCCCATTGCATCTTGGCCGCACGCTCGAGAAAGCGCGTGGTGTCGCCCGCGGTCACCTCCAGGATAGGCAGGATCAGGAAGGCGTAAACGGGGATGAAAATCGAATACAGTCCGTACCACTCGATATAGATGAAAAAATACTGCGCCGGCAAAACGATGAAAAAGCTCGCGGCGAGCGCGTTGTGATCGCCGCTGCGCGTGTAAGTCAGGGTCATGAATTCGCGCAGGGCGACGAAGGATATGAACAGGAACAGTACGATCACGCCGTCCTTCCCGAACAGGAATGCGCCGCTGATGACCAGCACCATCAGCCACCACGCCTTGATGCGCGCGTTGAGGTTGTCGATCACGGCGTGCGGCTGGCCCTTCGCCACGAACGTCTTCAGCGCGTAGCCGACAAGCGATGCAATAACGAGGACCGCGCCGATCCCGGCGAAGAGCGCCATCGTCTGTTGTTGCATGGTCATGATTCGGCGGGCATCAGCGAGAGCAGCGCGCCGCGCGTGCGCTCGATGAAGGCGTCCTTGTCTTCGTCGGCCCGGAGCTTGATCGGCGCGCCAACCGACAATGTGCAAAGCAAAGGCACCGGCAGCAGCTGTCCCTTGGGCATGACGCGGCGCGAATTCTCGATCCAGACCGGAACGAACTCCACGTCCGGGCAGGCGTGCGCCAGGTGATAGATCCCGCTCTTGAACGGCAGCAGCGTCGCCTCGGTGGTGTTGCGCGTGCCTTCCGGAAATACGATCAGCGAATCGCCGTTCGCGATCGCATCGGCCATCTGGCGAATCGGGTCTACGGTCCGCGTCGCGGGGTCGCGATCGATCAGTACCGCGTTGATCAGGTGCAGGGCGACGTACTTCCGGAGCGCGCCGCTGCACCAGTAATCGGCGCCCGCAACGGGTCGCGTTCGATTGCGCAGATGTGGCGGCAGGCACGCCCAGATAAGCGCGAAGTCACCGTGGCTCCCGTGATTGCCGAAATAGACGCGCTGCGTCGCGTCGGGTGCACAGCCGAGCCAGAGAACGCGCGCGCCGGTAAGCGCCCTGGTAAAACCGCACAAGGTTCGGGCGGCAAGCGTGTCCAGGATCATGGAATCGCTGCCGCCGTTGCGATCATTGCGTGGCGTTGCCGGTTAGGGCCGCCGCACATCGGGGCGCCCCGCATGTCAGCGTCCTTCCTCTAATCCGCGGCGAACACGATTGACGATCGTGACTCCGATCAGCAGAGCAAGCAGCGGCATGACCCAGGCGAGCCACTCCGGCAGCACGTAGCCGAGCCCCGCCCAAAGACCGAGCGCGCCGAACACAAATGCGCGATCGCTCTTGCCCATGGGACCGTCGTAGCGACGCGACGCGCCGACCGCCGGGCCCAGGACGCCGGCAAATTCGGAAAGCACCGCCAGCACGATCACGATGCCGGTCCACAGCGGTGAAAAGGGCGGCATGAATGCGAAGGGCAGATACAAAGCCGAATCGGACGCGACATCCGTCAGCTCGTTGAGGTACGCACCGAGGCGGCTTTTCTGACCGAACTCGCGCGCGAGCATGCCGTCGATCGCATTCAGGGCCATCCGCAGGAACATCCACAAGGGCAGCAGCAGAAAGGGCCAGCGTTCCGGCGCTCGCCCCGCGATGAACCCACCGATGGCCACCGACACGACGGCCGCGGCAAGCGTTACCTGATTGGCGGTCACGCCACTTCGCGCCAACGCCGAAGTCAAGGGACGCAGCAGCGCCTGGAATTTCGGCTTCAGCGCATAAATCGACAATCCGGTTCTCCCTTCGGAAATCGGGCGCGTCTTCATCGACGCGCTGCGTTCCGGTATCCGTCGAATGCGGGGAAGTCTACCGCATGTGCCACCGCTGGATGTTGTCATCCAGAAGCGTCTGGAAGCAGGTCGTCGACAGCGGGTCCGTCATTGGCCGCCTGACAACAACACCCAGCAACCGATTATTTTCCGATGCAGAAACGACTGAAGATCGCACCCAGCAGATCATCCGCGGTGTGCGCTCCGGTGATTTCGCCGAGCACGTCATGCGCCTGGCGCAGCTCCTCTGCGCAAAGCTCGAGCGCGGGAGCCGACGTGGGAGACAGATGCGTCGCCGCGAGCGCAACATGCTCTCGAGCCGCGTCGAGCGCTCGCACATGGCGCTCACGAGCCAGGAAAGCGTCGTGGGTGTTTTCCTCCGCGCCGACAACTTCCAGAATCGCTTGGCGCAGCAGATCCACTCCGCTGCCGGTTTTCGCCGACAACCAGACCTCGGCGATACCGTCGACCGTGCCGCGGCGCGCTTCAACTCCCGCCAGGTCGATCTTGTTGCGCACGACCACTCTCGGCAACGTCGGACGAAGCCTGGCCACGATCGCGGCGTCTCCGGCATGCTGGGGGGCACACGCGTCGGTGATGACCAGCGCCAGATCGGCTCGCTCGATTTCCGCCCACGCTCGCGCGACGCCGATTTGCTCGACGGCGTCGCTCGTCTCGCGCAGACCCGCGGTATCGATGACGTGCAGTGGAATGCCATCGACCTCGACGCTGCTTCGAATCGCGTCGCGCGTCGTTCCGGCAACGGCGGTCACGATCGCACGATCCTCCCCGACGAGCTGATTGAGCAGACTCGACTTGCCGACATTGGGCTGTCCGATCAAGACGACTTCGAGGCCCTCGAGCAACAACCGCCCCTGGCGGGAGCGTCCGAGCAGATCCTCGAGCGTTTGCTGGAGCCGCTGGATTTTCCCGGAGACATCCGCGGCGTGGACGAAGTCGACGTCCTCCTCCGGAAAATCGAGGGTCGCTTCGATAAACACCCGGAGCTCCACCAATCGGTCGAGGTGCGCCTGGACCTCGCGTGAGAATTCGCCGACCAGGCTGCGCGTGGCCGCGCGAACGCCGGCGGCCGTCGTGGCACTGATCAGATCGGCCACCGCTTCCGCCTGAGCGAGGTCGATCTTGTCGTTGAGAAATGCGCGCTTGGTGAACTCACCCGGCTCGGCAACGCGCGCGCCCAGGTCGAGGCAGCGCCGCAGAACCAGCGCGAGAACCGCCGGCCCGCCGTGTCCTTGCAGCTCGAGAACGTTTTCTCCGGTGTACGACGCCGGCGCGGGGAAGAACAACGCGATGCCCTGATCGAGCGTATCGCCATGCTCGCCGTGAAACGCCGCGCTCGTCGCTACGCGAGACGCCAGCGGGCGGCCGATAATGCCGTTGACGATACCGGTGAGATCGGGTCCCGAAACCCGGACGATGCCGATGCCGCCGCGCCCGGGAGGCGTCGCGATCGCGGCGATGACGTCGGTGTCAGCGGCTTTGGACAAGCGAGGCGCTCATGCGCGAGGCGGCAGACGCCTCGGTTCACGGCATCAGCGATATCGGCCGCGTCATCACCGCGGTCCCCGCTTCCATTCCTACGCCCGATCTCATTATCGTCTCTTGGCCGCGACCAAAACCGCCTCGCGTTCGAGCACACGATTCATGTGCCATTGCTGAAAAATCTGCAGCGAGTTGTTAATCAGCCAATAGAGCACCAAGCCTGAAGGGAAAAAGATGAACATCACCGAGAACGCGATCGGCATGATCTGCATGACTTTGGCCTGCACCGGGTCCTGGATCGGCGTCGGCGACAGTCTCACCTGCAGATACGCGGTAATCGCGTAGACAACAGGCAAAACGAAATACGGATCGGGTGCGGAAAGGTCGTGAATCCAGCCGACCCACGGCGCATGGCGGAGCTCCACCGCGGAAAGCAGCACCCAGTACAGCGCGATGAACACCGGAATCTGGACCAGTATCGGAAGGCAGCCGCCGAGCGGATTGATCTTCTCGGTCTTGTACATTTCCATCATCTTCATCTGCAGCTGCTGCTTGTCGTTGGCGTACTGCGCCTGCAAGGCCTTGAGCTTGGGCGCGATGACTTTCATCTTCGCCATCGAACGCGCGCTGGCGTGATTGAGGGGGTAGAACACGCTCTTGATGATGATGGTCAGCAGAACGATCGCCCAGCCCCAGTTGTGCACCAGGCCGTCGAGCCATTTCAAGAGCCAGAACAAAGGCGCCGCGAGCACGGTGAAGATGCCGTAGTCGACGACGAGATCGAGTCCCGGCGCGAGCTTCTTCAGCGTGTCCTGTTCCTGCGGGCCGACGTATAGCGGAACTCTGATTTCCCCGGTTGCCCCGGGCGCGATCGGCGGCGCCTGAATAATGACGCCGTCGGCGTAGAGCCCACCGTCGAGCTTCTTGGCGTAGAACTCGCGCGGCGTTTTCGGCACGTCGGGAGGCAGCCATGCGGCGACGAAATAATGCTCGACCATGCCGACCCAGCCGTTGTCGGCGTTTTTCGTGTATGGGAGCTTGCGGCTCGGATCGGCGGCGAGTTTGTCGAGTTCGGCGAATTCGAGTTTCTTGAATTTGTCGGTTTCGTTATAGAGCACCGGACCGGTATACGCGGACGGAGCCATCGAGCTCTGCACAACCGCCGCCTTGGTGTCGCGCGTGAGCTGAAAATAGGCGTAGGGTGCGATCGGTGCAGTGCCGCTGTTGGTTACGTCGTACGCAACGTCGATGACATAGCTGCCGCGATGAAAGGTGAGCTTCTGTTGGACCTTGTCGCCGTTGGCGGCGGTTGCTTGCAGCGTGAGCACAAGCTCGTTCACACCGGAAGCCAACTCGCGCGGCCCGGGCAATGCCTGCCAAGGCGTTCGATGGTTCGGAAGTCCCTCGCCCAGCAGTCCTGTCTGCGCGACAAATGTCCGCTCGGCATTTTTTTGCAGCAATACGTAAGGCTTGCTTTCGTCGGTCGTATCACGGTGCGCCGCGAGGGCAACTTCGGTCAGGACCGCGCCGAGAGTGTCGACCGTGGCGGTGTACAGATCGGTCTTGATGACGACTTTCTCGCTCGGCGCGCTCGTGGCGGCGACGACACCCGGCACGGCACCGGGCAGCGACGGAGGCGGCGGCATGGCGCCCGCGGGGACGGGCGCATCGACACCCGCCGTGGGGAGAGCCGGCTGCACCGCCGGCGGCGGGACCGGCGGCCGATGTTCGGACTGCCAGCGTTCCCAGAGGAACAGCGCCGAAAAGGAAAAAATGACGAACAGGATCAGACGTTGGGTATCCATGAACCAGTCAGAAAGTGAGAAGTTCTCGAGCCTTGCTCAAGGAACCGGGTCGTACCCGCCCGGATGATACGGATGACAGCGTGCGACGCGGCGTGCCGCAAGCCACGAACCCTTCGCCGCTCCGTGGCGCTCGACGGCCTCTCTCGCGTAGTCGGAGCAACTCGGGAAAAATCGGCAGTTCGCGCCCATCAACGGACGGATCGCGTATTGGTAGGCCCGGAGCACGAACAGCAGCAGGGCTTTCATCGATCACCAGCGCCCGTCAGAGTGCCAAGGAGCTCGGACGCTTCGCGCAGGAGGCTGGGCAGCGTCGCCGGCGAACATGGGATCCGCAACCGAAGCACGATATCGAACGAGTCCAAGGCAGGCCGGCGCCGGCGCACCGCTTCGCGAAGAAGCCGACGAAGGTAGTTACGCTCGACCGCGCCTGCGAGCTGCTTTTTTCCGATGACGAATCCGACCCGACCCACCGAGCGTTCCGCGGGCGACGCGAGCAGTTGAAGGTGCGCCCCGTTGAGACGCCGGCCTGCCTGGAACAAACCGGCGAATGCCGATGCGCCCCGGAGCCGGTGGCGTTGGTTCGAGCCTATCGCGACGGTCGCGGTCAGAAAGCTGTTAGTCGCGCCGGGAGCCGCGCTCAGACGGCGAGCCGCGCGCGGCCCTTCGCCCGGCGAGCGCGCAGAACCTTGCGCCCGCCGATACTCTTCATGCGGGCACGAAAACCGTGTGTCCGCTTGCGGCGGACGACGGAGGGCTGATAGGTACGTTTCATGATGCCGCCTTCGATGGAAAAAGCCTTACATTAGAGCGCTTTGCGTACTACTCTGTCAAGGATCATGATCGTTCGAGCTGCTGTGGATAACTCGAGTTCGAGCGGAGTACAATGGCGCTGACGGGCCCCGCACGGTGCCCGCTCTTTTTTCCAGCTTGGCTCCCCGAGTAGCGATCTATGTCGACCCCCGCATTCTGGCAAAGTTGCCTCGAGTCGTTTCAGCGCGAGTTGACGCAGCAGCAGTTCAACACCTGGATTCGTCCGCTTCGCCTCGAGTTGGCCGGAGAAGGATTGCGCCTGATCGCGCCCAACCGTTTTGTTTTGCAATGGGTCAAGGACCGCTTTGCCGGCCGCATCGAGGAGCTTGCCGCGGTCGCGGTTGGGCGTCCGCTGCGCCTCGCTTTTGTCGTCGCCGACGCGGCGGTAAATCCCACGCCGGCCAGCACAGCAACTGTCACCAACGCTCCGGAACCCAAGCCCGTAGCGGCTCGCCGCGGCGAGCAGGCGAGCCTCAATCCTGGGTTCACCTTCGAAACCTTCGTGTCCGGCAAGGCTAATCAACTCGCGCGCGCAGGTGGTCTTCAGGTGGCCGAGCATCCAACATCGTACAACCCCTTCTTCGTGTATGGCGGCGTCGGTCTCGGAAAGACCCACCTCATCCAGGCCATCGGCAATCACATTCTCCAGAACAATCCCAACGCGCGAATTCGCTACATCCATGCCGAGACCTACGTATCGGATGTCGTTCGCGCCTATCAGCACAAGGCGTTCGACGACTTCAAGCGCTACTACCGTTCGCTCGACCTTCTGCTCATCGATGACATCCAGTTTTTCAGCGGCAAGAGCCGCACGCAGGAGGAATTTTTCTACCTCTTCAATACGCTGATCGAGGCTCACAAGCAGGTCGTGATCACCTGCGATACCTACCCGAAGGAAATTGCCGGCATCGAGGAACGTCTCATCTCGCGATTCGGGTGGGGCCTCACGGTGGCGCTCGAACCACCCGAGCTCGAGATGCGAGTGGCGATTCTTCTTTCCAAGGCCGCGCAGACGGGAATGAAGCTCGACGAGCAAGTCGCATTCTTCATCGCCAAGCACATCCGTTCCAACGTTCGCGAACTCGAGGGTGCACTGAAGCGTGTCACGGCATACTCAAGCTTCCACGGCCAGGAAGTTTCGCTGACGGTCGCCAAGGATGCTCTGCGTGATCTGCTGGCGGTTCAGAACCGGCAGATTTCGATCGACAACATCCAAAAAACCGTCGCTGACTACTACAAGATTCGAGTCTCCGACATGCACTCGAAAAAGAGGTCGCGTGCAATCGCCCGGCCGCGCCAGGTCGCGATGGCACTGGCCAAGGAACTCACGCAGCTTTCGCTTCCCGAAATCGGCAGCAATTTCGGCGGTCGTGACCACACCACGGTGCTCCATGCCTGCCGCCAGATCGCGAAGCTTCGGGACTCCCTGCCGGAAATGAGCCACGACGTAAATTTCCTGCTGCAAGTCCTTCGCAACTAGTCCGCGACACTGTATAAATCGGCGTCGAAACAGTTTATAATTTGTTGATTAACCGCCTCAAACGTGGACTCGGTTTTTTGTCCCCAATCCGTCAACAGGCCACACACGATTCGTACAGTTCCAAGCGTCGGTCGCAAGTACAGGGCAACGCTGAAATTTCCGTACTTGTCCCGGTTTCATGCAATCTCCTATTAGCTGTTCTTAGGTTTAGATAATGCAATTAAAGCAAATACCAAGAGACGCATTGCTGAAGCCTTTGCAAGCCGTTTCTGGCATCGTCGAGCGACGGCAGACGTTACCGATACTCGCCAATGTGCTCGTCGAACAAAAAGACGGACGTCTGTTTATGACGGCGACGGATCTCGAAATGCAGATCACCGCGCACAGTGATCTCGCGGGAAAACAAGACCAGTCGGTAACGGTTGCCGCACGCAAGCTCCAGGATCTGTTGCGGGCGCTGCCTGACGATGCGACGCTGAATGTCGATACCACGGCGAGCAGAATGACCGTTCGCGCAAATCGCTCGCGCTTTAATCTGCAGACACTGCCGGCGGGCGATTACCCGCGCATCAGCCTCGCGCAGGAACAACAGCAGACCATCACACTGCCACAGCGAGACTTTCGCGGTTTGCTCAAGCTCGCCGAGTTCGCGATGGCGCAGCAGGACATTCGCTATTACCTCAATGGCATGCTGCTGGTCGTGGACAAGGGCTCGCTGCAGACGGTGGCGACCGACGGCCACCGGCTGTCATACGCGAGCCTCTCGGTTCCCGGAAATTACACACGCCAGGAAGTTATTCTTCCGCGCAAGACTGTGTTGGAGGTCGGCAAGCTTCTGGAAGAAAGCGACGACGAGCTGACCATCGATTTGCTCGCCAACCAGGTGCGGTTCCGCTTCGCCAACATCGAGTTGGTGAGCAAGGTGGTGGACGGGAAGTTTCCGGACTACAACCGCGTCATTCCGACGGGGCACTCGAAGCAGATCGAGCTCTCGCGAACCGAGCTGCTGCAGGCGCTGCAGCGCGCCGCGATTCTTTCGAATGAAAAATTTCGTGGTGTCAGAATGGTCCTGGGCACCGATCAACTCAAGATTATATGCACCAACAGCGAACAGGAGGAAGCCGAAGAGGAGCTCGAGATCGAATACAAGGGCGAAGCGCTCGACATCGGATTCAACATCACGTATCTGCTGGATGTTCTGCACAACCTCGCGACTGAACGCGTCCTGCTGGCTTTCGGAGACGCCAATTCCAGCGCGCTGATCACGATGCCCGATCGAGCCGATTACAAGTACGTCGTGATGCCGATGCGCATCTGACGAAAAAACCACGCGTGAGCCCAGCCTGTGGCGCCGACTCAAGAGTCGGCGTCGACGCTTTAGAAGGCCCTAAAGAAAGAGAAATCAGCGCATGACTGAACCCAATCCCAAGCCGATCGACGACGGCAGCGACTACGATTCCAACAGCATCAAGGTGCTCAAAGGCCTCGAGGCGGTGCGCAAGCGGCCCGGCATGTACATCGGCGACACGTCCGACGGAACGGGGCTGCATCACATGGTGTTCGAAGTCCTGGATAACGCCATCGACGAAGCGCTCGCGGGATACTGCGACGACATCAAGGTAGTCATTCATGCCGACAATTCGATCTCTGTGGTCGACAACGGGCGAGGGATTCCCACGGATATCAAGGAGGACGACGAGCTGAAGCGCTCGGCCGCGGAGATCGTCATGACCGAGCTGCACGCTGGCGGCAAGTTCGATCAGAATTCGTATAAGGTTTCCGGCGGGCTGCACGGCGTCGGCGTGTCCGTGGTTAACGGACTGTCGGAGTGGCTCAAGCTCAGGATCTGGCGCAACCACCTCGCGCATCAGATGGAATTCCGAGACGGCGTCGCGGTCGCGCCGCTTGCGGTGACAGGCCCGACCGAGCGGCGCGGAACCGAGGTGCATTTCATGGCTTCGAGCGGGACGTTCTCGAATGTCGAATTCCACTATGACATTCTGGCCCGGCGCATTCGTGAGCTGTCCTTTCTGAACAACGGCGTCAAGATCGAGCTTGTCGATCAGCGCGACGGCAAGAGCGAGAACTTTGCGTTCTCGGGCGGCATCAAGGCCTTCGTCGAGTACATGAACCGCAGCAAGAACGTCCTGCACTCGAAGATATTTCACGCAATCGGCGAAAAGGACGGCGTGATCGTCGACATCGCGATGCAGTGGAACGATTCGTATGCCGAATCGGTTCAGGTCTTCACCAACAACATTCCGCAACGCGACGGTGGAACCCACCTGACGGGCCTGCGTCAGGCGATGACTCGAACCTTGAACAGTTACATAGAAAAGGAGGAGCTCGCCAAGAAGGCCAAGGTCGAGACGACCGGTGACGATATGCGCGAGGGGCTGACATGCGTATTGTCGATCAAGGTGCCCGAACCGAAATTTTCGTCGCAGACCAAGGACAAGCTCGTCTCTTCGGAAGTGCAGCCCATCGTGCAGGACGTGGTCAGCAGCAAGCTCAATGAATTTCTGCTCGAGAATCCGGCCGACGCGCGCATTATCTGCGCGAAGATCGTCGACGCGGCACGGGCCCGCGAGGCCGCGCGTAAGGCGCGTGAGCTCACGCGTCGCAAAGGGGTGCTCGATGGGATGGGCTTGCCGGGCAAGCTCGCCGATTGTCAGGAGCGCGACCCGGCCTTATGCGAGTTGTACCTGGTTGAGGGCGATTCGGCGGGCGGATCGGCCAAGCAGGGGCGCGACCGCAAGTTTCAGGCGATCCTTCCGCTACGCGGCAAGATCCTGAACGTCGAGCGCGCCAGGTTCGACAAACTGATCAGCTCGCAGGAAATCGTCACCTTGATCACTGCGCTGGGAACGGGTTTCGGCAAGGACGAATACAACATCGACAAGCTGCGTTACCACCGCATCATCATCATGACCGACGCCGACGTCGACGGCTCGCACATCCGCACCCTCCTGCTGACTTTTTTCTACCGTCAGATGACGGACTTGGTCGAGCGCGGGCATATCTATATCGCGCAACCGCCGCTGTACAAGGTCAAACAGGGCAAGGAAGAGTCGTATCTGAAGGACGATCACGACTTGAAGCAGCATCTGCTCAAGGTCGCTTTGAAGGGCGCCGAGCTCATTCCCGGCGCCGGTCAACAGGCACTGTCCATCGAGGCGCTCGAGAATGTCGCGCGGCAGTATCTCCTCGCCGAAGCCGTCATCGACCGTGTCTCACGACTGATCGACCCGGCGGCCTTGCATGCGCTGCTGACGGGCGTGAAGCTGGAGCTCGCGGACCCAGTGGCCGCGGCGCAAAGCGCAGCGGCGCTTCAAGCCGCAATTGGCGACCCGGAGGTCAGCGTCCAGGCCCGTTACGACGGTGAAACGGAGCTCCACCGCTTGGTGATTGTCCGCACGCGTCATGGCACGCCGCACGCAACGGGACTCGACGCTGATTTCCTGGGCAGCGGCGATTACGCACAGATCAAGACCGCCAGCGAGGTGCTTCAGGGCCTGATCCACGCCGGGGCGGCTGTGCGCCGAGGCGAAAAGAGTGCGGCGGCACGCACCTTCAAGGAGGCGCTGGATTGGCTGCTCGCCGAGGCACGCGGCGCGGTTTCGATTCAGCGCTACAAAGGCTTGGGCGAGATGAATCCGGAGCAGCTCTGGGAAACCACGATGGATCCAAAGGCGCGGCGGCTCCTCCGGATTCAGATCGAGGATGGAATCGCGTCGGACGAGATATTCACCACCCTGATGGGCGAGGAAGTCGAGCCGCGCCGCGAGTTTATCGAGACCAATGCTTTGGGCGTGCGCAACCTGGATGTTTAGTTCGGGCCGGCACTAAGCGCCGCGCTTGCGGATTGCTGTCTTCGCCGGCGGTTTCGCGGTCTTTGGTTTCGCGGCGACTTTTTTCCTCGTCGTCGGCTTCCGTGACTTGGTGGTTTTCACCTTTGGTGATGATGTGGTTGTCGCCTTCGGTGATGTTGTGGTTGTCACTTTCGGTGACTTGGCGCGGCGGCTAGTGCCAGCCGGCTTGACTGTCAATTTGCCCGATTTGGCGTCAAGCAGCGCGACGGCATCCGCCAAGGTCAGCGCATCCATCCCGTCCTTGTCCGGCAAGGTGGCATTGACGGCGCCGTGTTTTACATACGGGCCATAGCGTCCCGCATGCAGTTCGACCGGCCGCTTGTCCTTGGGATGGGCGCCGAGCACCCGTAACGCGGTGCCGGTGCGCGCGCCGCGGGCACCGCGCCCTTTGGCGCCGTCCTTGGCTTGAAACTCGAAGCCGATCTTGCCATCGCCTTGCCTTACCAGGAACGCGGCAAACGGGCGGCGTGTTCGCGACGATACGAATTGCAGCAAATCTGTCTTGCCGGTCGCAAGCAGCTTTTGCATTTGTGCGCGCTCGACGGGGCGCTGCAATATCACCCGTCCCGAACGGAAATCGCAGGTCTTCTCCGGGCCGACTGCCTTTTCGCAAACATAGGCGGCGGGCAGCTCGAAAACCGCATTCCCGCATTTCGGGCAGGGGCCAAGCGATTCCTGGCCGCTGAAATCCGGCGCGACGGCGTCGCTCCCGTCGCCCGAGCCATCGCCAAAATCGAATTGAACGTCGTCGGCGTCGTTGAGCTTCAGCTTTGCCGCGAACGGACGGCCAAGCTTGCTTCGGAAGCCTTCCAGCGGTCCGACTTCGCGCGTCGAGAGCAGTGTCTCGGCCTCGGCAGCATCGAACTGGCGGCCGGCGACAATCTTCCAGATACCAAAATCGCATGACTGGCACTGGAACTTCTTGTAGTTCTCATGCACTTCGCCGCCGCATTTCGGGCAGCGGACGCTAAGGGTCGCAAAGTCTCCCGGAATGGTGTCGCTTTCGTAATTCTTCGCCTGACCGACCAGATGCCGGGTCATCTTGATTATTTCACGCATGAACTGCTCGCGTTTGAGCTTGCCATGCTCCATCTGTGAGAGTTTGAATTCCCATTCCGCAGTCAATTCCGGCGAGAAGAGCTCGGGAATGCCGAGCCCGTGCAACAGCGTCATCAGCGAGAACGCCTTCGCCGTGGGCTGAAGCTCGCGTCCTTCGCGGAGGACGTATTTCTCGAGGATCAGTCCTTCGATGATCTGCGCCCGCGTCGCCGGTGTGCCCAGTCCCTTTTCACGCATCGCTTCGCGCAGTTCGTCGTCATCGATCAGTTTTCCAGCGCCTTCCATCGCCGACAGCAGCGTCGCTTCGGTCAGGCGCGCGGGAGGCTTGGTTTGATTGGCTACGATCCGGACTTCCTTGGTCACGACCTTTTCGTTTGCCTTTACGGCGGCAAGCGTCGCGCCGCTGTCGACTTGCGCTTCCTTGCCGTAGACCGTCAGCCAGCCAGGCGAGGTCAGCACCTTGCCCTCGGTCTTGAAGGGCTCGCCGGCAACGCGCGTGATGCGCGTGGTCAGCAGATATTCCGCGGGGGGATAGAAAACCGCGAGGAATCGCTTGACGACCAGATCGTAGAGCTTGGCCTCGAGCTCGTTGAGGCTTTTCGGATGCTGGAGCGTGGGAATGATCGCGAAGTGGTCGGAGATTTTGCTGTTGTCGAAGATCCGCTTATTGGGCCTGACCCATTTGGCCTTCAGCACCTGGCCGGCGAAGACAGCGTAAGCGTTAGATTCACGCAACGATTCAAGCGTGTCCTTGACGGTCCCCAGATAATCTTCCGGCAACGCGCGCGCGTCGGTGCGGGGGTAGGTCAGCACCTTGTGTCTCTCGTAGAGCGCTTGCGCAAGCGACAGCGTCGTGCGTGCGGAGAGACCGAATCGGCCATTGGCTTCGCGCTGCAGACTGGTCAGGTCATAGAGCAGCGGAGACACCTGTGTCGAAGGCTTGGTCTCCTCGGTGACGGTACCCGGTTGTCCTTCGCATTTGGCGGCAATGGCACCGGCGGCCGCCTCTTCCCAAAGTCTTTCCGAGCGGGCGTCCGCATCATCGTCGGATTTCTTGAAAGCCTCGTCGAACCAGCGGCCGTCGTATTCGCCACCCGCGGCGCGAAACGTCCCGTGGACTTCCCAGTAGCCACGAGCGCGAAATGCGCGGATCTGCTCCTCGCGATCGACCAGGATGGCGAGCGTCGGCGTCTGAACACGGCCGACCGTCGTGAGCTGGAAGCCACCCGACTTCGAATTGAATGCGGTCATGGCCCGCGTACCGTTGATGCCGACCAGCCAGTCGGACTCAGACCGGCACACCGCGGCGTCGGCGAGCGGACGCATCGTCTCGTCCGCGCGCAGGTGAGCGAATGCGTCCCGGATCGAGCCCTGAGTCATCGACTGCAGCCACAGCCGCTTGATCGGCTTTGTGGTCTTGGCGTACTGCGCGATATTGCGGAAGATCAACTCACCTTCCCGACCCGCATCGCAGGCGTTGACCAGTGCGGTCACATCCTTGCGCTTCAACAATTTCAGCAGCAATCGCAGACGGGCCTCTGCTTTTTCGATCGGCTTCAGCGCGAATTTCGACGGTATCGCCGGCAAATGCGCGAACGTCCACTTGCCGCGCTTGACCTCCTCTTCCTCGGGCATGCCGAGTTCGAGCAGATGGCCGATCGCCGACGACAGCACGTAGCGATCGCTTTCGAAGTAGTCGGCATGGCGCGCAAAGCCGCCCAGCGCACGCGCGATATCCGCGGCGACGGAAGGCTTCTCGGCGATGATAAGGCTTTTGGCCATCGGGACTTTTACGCGGTCAGCGGGCAAATGAGGGGCAGATAATAGCAAGGCCCGCCACAAGGATAAGGCAGGTCCAGCCCTAGATGGGGGCGCCTCGGCTTAACGCACGCGCTGAAAGGCGCCGCCCGGGAGGGCTGTGATGCGTCCGGAGAGCTCCAATTCGACCAGCGCGACGGATACCGCCCCGGCAGCGAGGCCGGTACGAGCAGTCAGCGCATCGACACCCGCAGGATCATGCCCGAGCGCCTCGAGCACTCGTCCGGCGTCGGCTTGCATGGCCGCCATGGGCAACGGCGTTCGGGCGCCTTCCGTGGCCGCCGCGCCACCGAGTTCCTCGATCACGTCCTGCGCGGTCTCGACCAGCTTGGCACCTTCCTTGATCAGCCGATGGCTCCCTTTGGAGAAGGGGGAATGGATCGAACCCGGAATGGCGAATACCTCGCGACCCTGTTCCGCGGCAAATCGCGCGGTGATCAGCGAGCCGCTGGCGAGCGTCGCCTCGACGACCAGGACTCCACGGGTGAGGCCACTCAACAGACGGTTCCGGCGAGGAAAGTTGGTGGGCAAAGGTGGTGTGCCGAGGGGAAATTCCGACAGCAACCCGCCCTCTGCGGCGAGGCGATGGCCCAGGTCGCGGTTTGCCGATGGGTAGATCCGATCCGGACCAGTCCCTATCACGGCGATACTGCTCCCACCGGCGCTCATACCCCCTCGATGCGCGGCGGTGTCGATCCCCAGAGCAAGCCCGCTGACGATGGTGAATCCTGCGCCGGAGAGCGTGGCCGCAAACGCCTCCGCATTGTCCACTCCTTGTGGCGTCGCGTTGCGGCTGCCGACGATGGCTATCGATGGCCGGTTGAGAAGCTCGCGCCGGCCACAATAGTAGAACGCGGGCGGAGGGTCGCTTATCGTCAGCAAGGCGCGCGGATAGTCGCCGTCATCCCAAGCGATCAGAGCGTGTCCGGGCTCGGCAATCCAGGAAAGTGTTCGCCCGAGCAGTCCGGGTTCGGGACCGCGTTCGATGGCCGATGCGAGCTCAGTGGGTACTAACTTGGCGAGATTGGCGCGTGAGGCGCCTTGTACTTCTTCGGGCCCGCCGAGGGCTTTGAGCAAGCCCGCCAGCACGCGGGCCGAGACGCCCGGCAGAAGCTGCAGCGACGCCCATGCCTCGACGCGGGCGTCGATCTCCATCGGTCGATTATCGCTGACGCGCTGGGGCTTAGGGCTTGCGCAGGAGGTCGCCGATGACGACCGGCTCGGCCGCGTTCAGCACCAGCGCGTACGCGACCCTGTCAAAAGCCCGGAACACGAATATGAGTCCTGAACGTTCTGGCGGGATGTTGAGGTAACGCGTCGGCGGGACGATGACCTGGGTCCGGTCGACAAACCTGGCGAGGATGTCAGGGCCCTCGTAGAGTCGCGGATCGGCGATGACCGGCGTGGGGTGATAGATCGCCAGCACGTGCCCGACCTCGATACCGTCGCGCGTTCCCCGGTCGAGCGTGATAATGGATCCGCGGCCGGCTTCGGCGGTGTTGTTCCCAAGCGCGATGATGCGGCCGTCGACGATCTTGTCGGGGGCGTGAGGCACGTAATTCACCAGTTCCTCGCGCGGAGCGGGCAGGAGCAGGTCATTGAGGAGAATCTCCTCCCGCGCAGTGGTGATCTCCATCCGGGAGACTTCGCCGAAGCGATCGACCCGGGCCGTGCCCAGATAACGCATTTCGTAGCCCAGCGTTTCGTCGCTGTCAAAAGAATGCAGTACCTTGCCCGGGCGATAGATGTACCACTGCGTTCCCGACTTGTCATCGACGTTGACCGCGTAGACGAAGTCGCCGACGCCGCGCACGACGCGATTGTCGCGGGCAGCGATGATCTTGGCCGCGCCCGGAATGCCACCAGCGTCGGTAACGATGGGTAGCGATAAGAACGGTGCGAGATCGCCCGGCGGGATGCTGGAAATCGCTTCGCCCTCCAGACTGTCTACTCGTATCGAAGGTGACAAGCGTACGTCGGGTCGCGGGCCGACGTTGCGCTGCGCGAGGGAAAGACGCCATTCGCCGTTGACCTTGTCCAGCGCGATGACATCACCTGGATAGATCAAATGCGGATTCTTGATCTGGTCGCGATTCATTCTCCAGATCTCGGGCCAACGCCAGGGCTGCTTCAGAAACTTTCCGGAAATGCCCCAGAGCGTGTCGCCTTTTTGCACGGTGTAGCGGTCGGGAGGGTTGTCCTGAAGCTGTAGATCCTGTGCCCCGACGACCGGCGCACAGAGCAGAAACGGCAGCGCGCACGCGGAAAACAGCAGGGGCGCTATAATAGACTTAAGGCGCATGAGGCCTCTCCAAAAGGCGGCATCGGCTAGACTTGCAAACGTCCTAAACCGCCGCAAAATAAGGGTTTAGGATTGATTCTGCATCCCGAGTGGGCATTTTGCAAGCATTTATGGTTCTGGACATTCTTGAGTACCCCGATTCCCGGCTGAGAAAGGTCGCCTCGCCGGTCGCCGCGGTCACTGCGGACATCCGTAAACTCGTCGCCGACTTGGCCGAGACTATGTACAGCGCGCCTGGCGTAGGGCTGGCCGCGACGCAGGTCAACGTGCACAAGCGGGTGCTGGTGATCGATGTCAGCGAAGCGCGCAACGAGCTGCGAGTTTTCATCAATCCGGAGATCTTGGCGGCGGAGGGCGAGACCGAGTGCGAAGAGGGCTGCCTCTCGGTGCCCGGGTATTACGACAAGGTCATCCGGGCGGCCAAAATCACGGTTCGCGCACAAAACGAACGCGGAGAGGTGTTCGAGCTGTCGACCGACGGCATGCTCGCGGTGTGCATCCAGCATGAAATGGATCATTTGATAGGCAAGGTCTTCGTCGATTATCTGTCGCCGCTGAAGCGGGCGCGCCTCATGGCGCGGCTCCGAAAAAAACAGCGACTCGCCGGTTGATCCCGTCCGCTGCCGCTGCCTTGGTCCCCGGCTTCAGTTTCCAAACGCGTCCCGATTCCGCTTCCAACTCAATTTCCCACTCAGTAACTCGGTTCCAACCTTGGCACCCGCTTTGCGCGTCGGGTTCGCCGGCACGCCACCGTTTGCCGCAACCGCTCTGACGGCGATTCTTGACACCGGATTCCACGTTGTCGCGGTCCTGACCCGGCCCGATCGGCCGCGGGGGCGCGGACTCAAGCTCGTCCCCAGTGCGGTGAAGTCGCTTGCATTGGAACGGCGATTGGCTCTGCTACAACCGGCGACGCTCAACGACCAGGCCGCCCGAGCGGAGCTTGCCGGCGTCGCGCTCGATGTGCTCGTGGTTGCGGCTTACGGTTTGATCCTGCCACAGCCGGTCCTCGAGACTCCGCGGCACGGCTGCATCAACGTCCACGCCTCACTCTTGCCCCGCTGGCGAGGCGCGGCCCCGATCCAGCGTGCCTTGCTCGAGGGCGATGCGCAAACGGGAATCAGCATCATGCAGATGGATGCCGGGCTCGACACCGGCGCAATCATCTCCGCCCGCGCGGTGTCCATTGGGCCAAGGGACAACGCTGCAACGCTCACCCACCGGCTTGCGGTCATGGGCGGGGAAGCGATCGTCGAAACGCTCAACCGCATGCAGCGCGACGGCCATGTCGACGCTTTCCCGCAGCAGGAAGACCGCGCGAGTTATGCACGCAAGATTGCCCGTGACGACGCGGCCATCGATTGGCGAGTTCCTGCACTCGCCATCGATCGCCAGGTGAGGGCGCTCAACCCCTTCCCTGGCGCTCTTACCTCGCTCGCCGGGAAGCCGATCAAGGTCTGGGCGTCAGAGCCGGCTTCCGGCGACTTCGGCGTCCCGGGAACCGTCGTGCAGGCGGACCACGGTGGCCTGGTCATAGCTTGCGGCGAAGGGGCCCTTGCCGTGCTCGAATTGCAGCGTGCCGGTGGCAGACGCCTCAGCGCGGCGGATTTCTTGTCTGGCAACCCGATAGAGACCGGAACCCGCGTGGGCGCGCCCGCCTTCAACTGAAAGCCGCCTTGGGCGCGGGTCGGTTTTAACCTAGTCGGCCCGTGAGTTGCTTGACCGTCCGAGCCGTTGAATCATTACCATTCGCTACCATCTAACCAATGGGCGACTGAATCGTAACCCGCGACGGTTGGATAGAGAGGCAACGATGTTCGGTAACTGGTTCAAAACGAGTTTGTTGATGGCCGCGATCATGGCCTTGTTCGGCGTGGTCGGTGCCGTGCTTGGGGGAGGACAGGGAATGCTGCTGGCGCTGGCGTTCGGACTGGCCGTCAACCTGTGGGCGTACTGGTTCTCGGACACCATGGTGCTCAAGCTCTACAACGCACGCGAGGTCGACGCGACGTCTGCGCCGCAACTGTATGCGACGGTCAAGGATCTTGCCGGTCGTGCCGGATTGCCAATGCCGCGGGTCTATCTGATCGACGAAGCGCAGCCCAATGCGTTCGCGACCGGACGCAGTCCGGAGCACGCGGCACTTGCGGCGACGACGGGCATCGTGCAACTGCTGACCGCGCGGGAATTGCGCGGCGTGCTGGGACATGAGCTCGCGCACGTGCGAAACCGCGACATACTCACGTCCACCATTACCGCATCCATCGCTGGCGCGATCTCGACGCTGGCGCACTTCGGCATGTTTTTCGGGCGCAGCGATGACGACCATCGCAATCCGGTGCTGGCGATTCTTGTCTTGATCCTGGCGCCGATTGCGGCGCTGCTGATTCAGCTTGCGATTTCGCGCGGCCGTGAATACGAAGCCGATCGCAGCGGCTCGGAAATCTCCGGCGATCCGCGGGCTCTTGCCGACGCCCTCGCGAAAATCGATCGTTATGCCAAGGGTCTGCCGCTGGAAACCGCCGAAGCGCATCCCGCGACGGCGCAGATGATGATCATCAACCCGCTGCACGGCGGCGGCATCGCGGGACTTTTCAGTACTCATCCGCCGACCGAGGAACGTATCCACCGCCTGCTAGCGCTGGTCCGGTAGCGACGCGGTTCGCTTGCCGCGATGGAGCAGGCGCAACGCATCGCGGCGAAGGCGGTGCGCAGGGTCCTTGCCGGCGTCGCGCTGGGCGGCGCACTTGAGGAGGCGGGCGCTTCGAAATCGGGAGAACGCGCGCTCGCCACCGAGCTCGCGTACGGCACGCTTCGATTTCTCGGGCAGGTCCGTTCGGCCGTACGGATCCTCGCGCAGCGCCCGCTCAGCGATCAGAGCGTCGAGGCGCTGCTGTGGGTGGCTTTCTACCAGCTGATCCACACGACAGCGCCGGCGCATGCCGTGGTCGATAGCGCGGTGCGGGCGACGGGTCAGCTGCGGCGCACGTCGGCGAAGGGACTCACCAACGCTATCCTGCGCACCTTTCTGCGTCGCCGCGAAAGCGTTCTCGATGACATTGCCCGCGATGTGGAAGGGCGCTATTCGTATCAGCGATGGTGGATCGATCTGGTATTCGCGGAGTATGCGGGCCGCGCGCCGGAAATTCTCGATGCGGGCAACGCACGGCCGCCGCTGACGCTGCGCGTGAACGGCCGCCAAACATCTCGCGACGATTATCTTGGCGCATTGAAGCTGGCGAACGTTGCCGCAGGGCCCGTCGGCGTGTCCGGGGTGATCGTTGCCGAACCGCGTCGCGTCGAAGATCTGCCCGGCTATGCCGAGGGTTGGTTCTCGGTGCAGGACGCCGGAGCGCAGGTTGCCGCGCCGTTACTGGATGCGCATGAGGGTATGCGAGTGCTTGACGCCTGCGCCGCGCCTGGCGGCAAGACAACTCATCTCGCGGAGCTCGCAAATCTCGAACTGATTGCACTCGACAGCGACGAGGGCCGGCTCGAACGAGTGGCCCTCAATCTTTCACGGCTGCGCTTGACCGCGAAGCTGCACGTCGCCGACGCAGCCGACACCGGCGCCTGGTGGGACCGGACCATGTTCGATCGCATTTTGCTCGATGCGCCCTGCACCGCTTCGGGCGTCGTGCGCCGTCATCCCGATGGGAAGTGGCTGCGGCGCGAAAGCGATATCGCAGGATTCGTCGCGCAGCAGGAGCGCTTGCTGTATGCGCTCTGGCCCTGCCTGAAATCAGGCGGCAAGCTGCTATACGCGACGTGTTCGATCTTTGGTGCGGAGAACGATGGCCAGATCGAACGGTTTCTCGTTGCGCACCGAGACGGATCGCGGGCGCAATCTGCGCTCTCTGCCGAAGTCGGCGCCGCCGGCGGACAACTCTTGCCAGCCGGGGCCGGCGCAGCGCACAATCACGACGGGTTTTTCTACGCCCTCCTCCAGAAAATCTGATCGCTTCCGAAAGAACGTGTGCGCGGCACGATGCCGCTCGCGGCATGTCGCCAATGTCCCGTCTTGTTTTCGGCCTTCTCTGCGCGGCTCTGTCGCTGCTGGCGCCGCTCGTGGCACCGGTTCGTGCCGACACGATCGGAGTGCAGTCGGCCGAGGTGGTGCCTGACGACGACGATTACGTTCTCACCGCACAGTTCGACGTTGCCTTCAATCCAACGCTGGAAGAGGCGCTGCAGAATGGCGTGTCGCTCTATTTCGTTCTGGAATTCGAGCTTGGACGGCCGCGCTGGTACTGGCTCGACGAGAAGGTCGCGCAACTGACGGTTCAGTATCGACTGACCTATTCGCCGTTGACGCGTCAATACCGCCTGACCACGGGGCTCTTGGGTCAACAACTCGAGTCTCTCGATGAAGTGCAACACCTGCTATCGCGCGTGGTTGCGCGGCCCGTGGTTCGCAAGGATGCGCTGGCCAAGGGTGAGCGATACGAGGCCGCGGTTCGCCTGCGCCTCGACGCGTCACAGCTTCCCAAGCCATTCCAGATCAATGCGCTGGCGTCGCGCGATTGGTCATTGCAATCGGAATGGTATCGCTGGAGCTTCGTTCCGTGATCCTCGCGCCGCGGCTGATCCGTTATGTCGTGCTGGGCTGCGCCGTTCTGGGCACGGTGTTCCTGTTTCTCCTCGCCACTGCCAGCGCCAACACATCCTTGTTCGCCGGGAACTACACGTTGCTCGTGGTTCTCAACCTCACCCTGGTGGTGGTGCTCATGGCGCTGGTCGCCTACCAGCTCTGGCGCCTGCGCAGGAATCTCAAGGCGGGTGTCTTTGGATCGCGGCTGGCGGCCCGGCTGGTGCTGCTGTTCGCGCTCGTCGCCGTGTTGCCCGGCGCGCTGCTTTACGGCGTGTCGATACAGTTTCTCGGCAAGAGCATCGAGTCGTGGTTCGACGTGCGCGTCGATCGTGCGCTGGAAGGCGGGCTCAACCTAGGCCGCAATGCGCTCGAATATCTGCTGAAGGAGACGACCAACAAGGCAACGCAGCTCGCGCTGACGATCGAGGAAAGCGAGCGTGGCGGACTGGCGTCCAGCCTCAATCGCGCAAGCGAGCAAGCGGGCATCTATGAGGCAGCACTTTTCTCTTCCACGGGTGGCGTGCTCGCCGTCGGCGGCATTTCGGGGTCGATGGCCACACCGGAGCCCCCGCCGCCGCAAGCCTTGCAACGCGCGCGTGTGCAGAAGACATTTTCCGTCGTCGAGGAGACTCCTGACCAAGTACTCCTGCGGGTCGTGGTACCAGTCAACAGCTCGGACCCGAACGGCCCATTGCGCGTCCTCCAGGTGGTCGAGCCGGTGCCGAAGCAACTGCAGGAGGATGCCAAGAAGGTTCAGGCCGGATATCGCGATTACCAGGAAATTTCGTATTCCCGCGTCGCTTTGAAACGTTTGTATGCCATGACGCTCACGCTGACGCTGCTGCTTGCGCTTTTCTCGGCGCTTGGACTGGCGGTCGTCCTCTCCGAGCAGTTCAGCCGGCCGCTGGGGTTGCTCGCCGAAGGTACGCGGGCAGTCGCGCAGGGAGACTTCAGCCGCCGTCACCCGGTCCAAAGTCGCGATGAGCTCGGCGTGCTTACGGAATCGTTCAACACCATGACGGCGCAGCTTGCCGAAGCGAAACAAAAGGGCGAGGAAAGCCATCGCGCCGTCGAAACAACGAGAGCCTATCTCGAAAGCATCCTGGCCAATCTTTCGGCGGGGGTGCTGGCGTTCGATAATGCATTCCGGCTTCGAACGGCGAACCCGAGCGCGGCTGTGATCCTGCAGCAGCCGCTGGCAGACCTGATTGACGTCCCGCTGGCCGATTGGGGCCGACGGATGCCGGCTCTCGGCACCTTTGCGAGCCTTGTTGCCGAAGGCTTTCGCACCGGTCGCGACGGACAGTGGCAACGCCAGGCGCAACTCGCGGTGTCAAATCACACACGAGCGCTGCTCATGCGCGGCTCCGGGCTTCCGGGCGAACCGGCCCCCGGTTGCGTGGTGGTATTCGACGACGTGACCGAGTTGGCAGACGCGCAGCGGGACGCCGCTTGGGCTGAGGTCGCGAGACGACTTGCTCACGAAATCAAGAATCCGCTGACGCCGATCCAGCTTTCCGCCGAACGGCTCGCCGTCAAGCTCAGCGGCAAGCTGGACGCGCCCGACGAAGAGGCGCTGCTACGCGGGACCCAGACGATCGTGACGCAGGTGGCGGCGATGAAGCACATGGTTGACGATTTCGCCATCTACGCCAGGCAGCCTCGGCCTGGTCGAATGCAGCCGGTCGACATCAACGCGCTCTTGCTCGATGTGCTCGGGTTGTACGAGAATCTCCGCCCCCACGTCTCGCTCAAGCTTGTCGACGACAATCCCATCATTCAAGGTGAGCCGACGCGATTGCGTCAGGTATTTCATAATTTGCTGCAGAACGCAGTCGATGCTCAGGCAGACTCCCCTACTCCCGCGTACGATATCGCGGTCGAGATCCGCGGTAGCGAACTTGCGCTCTCGATTGGCGATCGCGGCAGCGGATTCCCGAAAGACATGATTCGTCGGGCATTCGAACCTTACGTAACAACCAAAGCCAAGGGCACAGGCCTCGGCCTTGCCATTGTCAAAAAGATCGTTGAAGAGCATCACGGCCGCGTCACCGTCGAGAACCGTCCCCAAAATGGAGCTCTGGTGACGCTCTATTTCCCGCTTGAAGGAATCACGAATTGATAGCGCAGCCGAAAGAAATTTTGATAGTCGACGACGAAGTCGGTATCCGTGACTTGCTGTCTGAAATTTTGCGAGACGAAGGCTACCAGGTCAGCGTGGCAGAAAATGCCGGCCAGGCCCGGGACTATCGCGCGAAAGCGCAGCCGTCCCTTGTCTTGCTCGATATCTGGATGCCCGACACCGACGGCGTGACGCTGCTGCGCGAATGGGCGGCGAATGGACAGCTGACAATGCCTGTGGTCATCATGTCCGGTCACGGCACCATCGAAACTGCGGTTGAAGCGACCAAGATCGGCGCGTTCGATTTTCTGGAAAAGCCGGTCGGTTTGCAAAAACTCTTGTCGACGGTGACCCGCGCGCTCAAGGCCGCGGCCGGGCAGGCGCCTCGGCGGCTATCTCTCGTGGCCCTTGGTACAAGCGCTCCGGTGATAGAGGTCGAGCGTGCGATCGAGCAGCTTTTGCGCGCCAACCGGCCGGTGCTGGTCGTGGGCGAGCCCGGCACCGGGCACGAGATCGTGGCGCGCGCCATGCACACACCCGACACGCCGTTCGTAACGCTTGCCACCGGTGGCCGCCTGGCGACGAATCCGCTGCCGCTTCTCGAGGAAGCGCGCGACGGCACACTTTACTGCGTGGAGATCGGCGGCTATACCAAGGCAGAGCAGAAAGGGCTCTCGTTTCTGCTGCCTAAGGTCGAAAAGCACAACACTGTGCTGGTTTGCACCAGCAGCGAGCAGCTGGGTAATCTTGCCGCGGAAGGGCGGTTCGACGCCGGGCTGCTCGCAAGTCTTTCGGTTGGAGCGGTCATGCTTCCGCCGCTCCGGCAGAGACGCGAGGATCTTCCCACGCTTATCGACCGGTTCTGGCGCGACATTACGGCGAGTCAGCGAACGGTCGGTAAATTGCACTCGACCGCGGTGACGGCGCTTTCGGCTGCCTACTGGCCCGGAAATCTCGACCATCTGCACAATGTCATGGCCAATCTCGCGCTTACGGTGGAAAGCGAGATCACCGCAGAGCATGTGCGGCGCCTGCTGGGCGAGACCGCTCTCCCGCCGACTTCGGCGGTCTCGCCTGAGGTTACGGCGCGGTTTTTCGAGTTGCCTCTGCGCGAGGCGCGCGAAGCCTTCGAAAGAATCTATTTCGAGCATCTGCTGGGGAAGGAGCAAAGCAACATGAGCCGCGTCGCCGAGCGTGCGGGCCTGGAGCGGACGCATCTCTATCGCAAGCTCAAACAGCTCAACATCCGTTTTTCGAGGCGCTCAGACGAGGGGGCATGTTGAATTTACCCGGCGCAGTCGCGCCGGAGGTGGCGCCGTTCGTCCGAAAGCGTCTCGGGCCGCTCGTCATCGGAGCGATCGGGATCGTCTTCGGCGACATCGGCACCAGCCCGCTCTACACGCTTCGCGCGTGTTTCACCGGACCGCATGGGTTGCCGCTGACGCCGGACAATGTCCTCGGGATTTTGTCGGTGGTGTTCTGGGCCATCATGATCGTTGTGACATTCAAGTACGTGACGCTGATCATGCGCGCCGACAATCGCGGAGAGGGCGGCATCATGGCGCTTACCGCGCTGGCTTCGCGAGGTCTCGAAAACAGCCGCATGCGGTGGTGGGTGGTCGGCCTCGGTATTTTCGGCGCCGCGATGTTCTACGGCGACGGCATGATCACGCCGGCGATCTCGGTGCTCTCCGCGGTCGAAGGGCTCGAGATCACCGCGCCGGTGCTGACACCCTACGTCGTGCCGCTCACGCTGGTGATACTGATCGGATTATTCTCGATTCAGCGTCACGGAACGGCGAGGGTCGGCGTGTTCTTCGGACCGGTGATGTGTCTCTGGTTCGTTACGCTCGCGGTGTTGGGTGGGATTGAAATCGCAGCATCGCCTGCCGTGCTGGTGGCGCTCAATCCTGCCTACGCGATTGGATTTCTCGTCGGCAGCCCGCTCGCCGCATTTCTGGCGCTGGGCGCCGTGGTGCTGGCGGTGACCGGCACCGAAGCGCTTTACGCGGACATGGGGCACTTCGGCGCGATGCCCATCCGCCGCGCCTGGATCTTCTTTGTGCTGCCGGCGCTGGTGCTCAATTATTTCGGGCAGGGCGCTCTGATCATCCACGACCCTGCGGCGATCAAGAATCCGTTCTATCTTCTTGCCCCGGCGTGGGCGCTGCTTCCAATGGTCGTTCTCGCGACGTGCGCTACCGTCATCGCTTCGCAGGCGGTTATCTCGGGCGCCTTTTCGCTGACCCGGCAAGCCATCCAGATGGGATATTGCCCCAGGCTGACCATCATGCACACGTCCGAGCGCGAAATCGGCCAGATCTACGTACCGTTCATCAACTGGACGTTGCTGTGCGCGGTGATGCTGCTGGTCGCCGGCTTTCGGAGCTCGAGCAATCTCGCCGCCGCGTACGGCATTGCCGTGACGCTGGCGATGGCGATCGATTCGCTGCTGATCTTCTTCGTCATGACGAGGTTGTGGCATTGGAACCGCCTGGCCGCGCTCGTCATCGTCTTTCCACTGGTAACGATAGACATGGCCTTTCTCGCGTCGAACACGCTCAAGATTCCCGACGGCGGCTGGTTCCCTATCGTCATGGGCGGCGTCGTCTTTACGCTCCTTACCACTTGGCAGCGGGGGCGCTCGATATTGCACGAGCGCCTTTCGAACGAGACGATGCCTTTGGAAATGTTCATCGGCAGCATTGAGGCGAGTCCACCCGCTCGCGTTCCGGGCACGGCGGTATTTCTAACCAGCATGCCGGGGCGGGTACCGCATGCGCTGCTCCACAATCTCAAGCACAACAAGGTTCTGCACGAGCGCGTGGTGCTGTTGACGCTAATCACGTGCGACATTCCGAAAGTCCCGCTGCGGGAACGGTTGCGCATCGAAGAGCTGGGGTGCAGTTTCCAGCAGTTCGAGGCGTTCTTTGGATTCAAGGAAGACCCGGACGTTCCGGCGCTTCTCGAAGAGTGCGGTCGCCGCGGTTATCCATTCGACATGATGGACACGTCGTTTTTTGTCTCGCGCGAGACGCTGATCGCGACGGTCGCTCCGGGTATGGCGCTCTGGCGCGAACGGCTGTTTGTGTCGATGTCCAAGAACGCGACCAAGGCCAGCGAATTCTTCAATGTGCCCACCAACCGCGTCGTCGAGCTCGGCACGCAGGTAGAGCTGTAAAAAAAGCGCCCGCAAACGGGCGCTTCCAAATGCATTGGCGGGGCACGAGCCCTCGACGCGCTCGTGCGATCAGGCTTTATTGCAGAGCTACCATCTGCCCGCGCATGGTCTTGATCGCCTTGCTCTCAATCTGACGGATGCGCTCCGCCGACACGCCGTACTTGTCGGCGAGCGTCTGCAGCGTCGCTGCGTCTTCGTCTTCCCGCAGCCATCGCGCTTCGATGATCTCGCGGCTCCGGCTATCGAGTCGCGCCAGTGCGCTTTTCAGTCCGTCGCTGCGGTTGCGCGACGTCTCGGCCCGCTCGAGAATCTGCACCGGCTCGGCTTCGGTATCGGTCAGATAGGCGATCGGCGTCATGATCTCGCCTTCGTCTCCTGCCGGAGGGTCAAGCGCAACTTCCTGGCCTGTCAGCCGCGTTTCCATCTCCAGCACTTCTTCCGGCTTGACGTTCAGCGCCTGTGCAATCCCGCGCGCCTCGGACTGGGTAAGCGAGTGGCTTCCCGGCTTCATGCTGCGCAGGTTGAAAAACAGCTTACGCTGCGCCTTGGTGGTCGCAATCTTGACCAGCCGCCAGTTCCGCAGGATGTGCTCATGGATCTCTGCTTTGATCCAGTGCAGCGCGAACGAGACCAGGCGCACGCCACGCTCCGGATCGAAGCGCCGCACCGCCTTCATCAGGCCAATGTTTCCTTCCTGGATCAAATCCGCCTGCGGCAGTCCGTAACCCAGATAATTGCGGCTGATTGCGACCACCAAACGCAAATGCGACAACACCAGCTGGCGAGCGGCGTCCAAGTCGCCGTCTCGTTGCAGTCGGCGTCCTAGCTCGACCTCCTGCGCCTGCGAAAGGAGCGGGAAGCGGTTCACCGCCTGGATGTAGTGATCGAGGCTCCCCAGCGAGGCCGGGGTTGGGAAAGCCAAGGTGCTTGTGGACATCAAAATAGTCTCCTTCTCGAGTGCAATAAATTTTAGCACTCGGCCTATAAGAGTGCCAAGGCAACCAGAAGTTCCCGGGGCAGACCCGATGAAAGTGTGCGCTCGCATTCAGTCTAACTGAGGCTGGCACTTGGAAAATGCGACCCGGCGCAGCACCTCGAGGGGTGAAGCGTCATCCAACGAGTGCATCGACGAACTCGTTGGCGCGAAAAGTCCGGAGGTCATCGACGCCCTCTCCGATCCCGATCAGCTTGATCGGAATGGGCTGGGTCTTCGCGATAGCGGCGACCACGCCACCCTTTGCGGTTCCATCGAGCTTGGTCAGGACGAGGCCGGTCAAATCCAACGCCGCATCAAAGGCGGCGACCTGGGCAAGGGCGTTCTGGCCGGTGTTGGCGTCCAACACCAACAATGTCTCATGGGGAGCCCCGGCCTGGGCCCTGGCTAGCACGCGCCGGATTTTCTTCAGTTCCTCCATCAGGTGCGCCTGCGTCGGGAGGCGGCCCGCGGTATCGGCGAGAACGACGTCGATGCCGCGAGCTCGGGCGGCGGCGATCGCGTCGAACATGACGGCGGCGGGATCGCCGCCTGGCTGCGCGATGACCGGGACGCCGTTGCGTTCGCCCCAGATTTCGAGCTGCTCACGGGCCGCAGCGCGAAAGGTATCGCCGGCGGCAAGCAACACCGAATAGCCCTGCCCTTGGAGGTACTTGGCAAGCTTGCCGATGGAAGTCGTCTTGCCGGTACCGTTGACGCCTGCAATCATCATCACGAAGGGCCGCTCGGGGCCGACAATCAGCGGTTGTTCGAGCGGGAGAAGCAGCTCTGTAAGCACCACCTTGAGCAATGTGCGAGCGTCGACATCGCTCTCTGTGCGCTTAGCGCGAGCGGCAAGCTGGGCGAGCAGGTGCGTCGTCGCGGGAACGCCGACATCGCCTTCGAGCAGCGCGGCTTCGAGCGCTTCGAGCGTTTCGTTCGAAAGCGTCCTGCGCCCGAACACAGCATTGAGCGGGCGGGTGAGACGCTCACGCGAAAGCCCCAGCCCCGCTTTCAATCTTTCGCCCCAGGGGCGGCGATCTGGCTCGGCGTCGCGTTTGAACAGGTCGAACATGGTGACGCTACGGTGAAAGCTATAATTCTACCTTTCGCCCAGCATGTCTCCCCGCAGGTTGCCTCAGGCCAGCCGTCAGGCCAATCAGCTTCGCATCATCGGCGGCCGTTGGCGCGGGCGCCGCCTAGGGTTTTCTTCCATTCCCGGCCTCAGGCCGACACCGGACCGGGTTCGCGAGACTCTTTTCAACTGGCTCGGACAAAACCTTGCGGGAGCGACGACGCTGGATCTGTTTGCCGGCAGCGGGGCGCTGACCTTCGAGGCATTGTCGCGAGGCGCCGCGCTTAGCGTCGCTGTCGACCATCATGCCGGGATCGTGCGCAGGCTTATTGCGACCGGCGCGGCACTCGGAACGACGGCGCTCGAGACGCACTGCTCTGACGCCCGCGCTTTTCTTGCGCGCGAGAAGCGGGAGTTCGACGTGATCTTTCTGGATCCGCCATTCGGAACCGCCGACTGGGACGCGCTGCTGCCGGCCGTCGCGGAGCGCCTCGCGACGTCGGGGATGCTCTACGTCGAGGCGCCCGCGGCCATCGCCGCGCCGCGCGGGCTGGAGGTTTGGCGAGGCGACAAGGCGGGACAGGTACACTATCATCTGCTGCGCCGCGCCGCTCCCGCGCCGTCCGTCTAGTCTCAACCGATGCTCACTGTCGTCTATCCCGGAACGTTCGATCCCTTCACCCGAGGCCACGAGGATCTGGTGCGGCGAGCGGCGAAACTCTTCGAGCGCGTGGTGATCGGCATCGCCGACAGCGAAAGCAAGCGGCCGATGTTCGCGGCCGCTGAGCGCATCGCGATGGCTCGTGAAGTCCTAGCGGAACATCGCAACGTCGAAGTGGCGGGCTTTTCCGGACTGCTCATGGACTTCGTGTACTCGATCGGCGCCACCGTGATCGTCCGGGGGCTGCGTGCTGTATCCGACTTCGAATACGAATTTCAGATGGCTGGCATGAACCGGAACCTGTATCCCGAGGTCGAAACGCTGTTCCTCACGCCGGCCGAGACGTATCTCTTTATGTCGTCGACGATCGTTCGCGAGATCGCGCGCTTCGGCGGCGACGTCAGCAAGTTCGTGCACCCGCTCGTCGCGGCCAGGCTGAAGGCCAAGGTCGCGGAGACCCGCGGGGACGAGGCAAAAAGGTAGCCTGAATCATGGCGTTGATGATTACCGACGAATGCATCAACTGCGACGTCTGCGAGCCCGAATGCCCGAACGGGGCCATCGCGCAGGGGATCGAGATATACGTCATCGATCCTTCGAAGTGCACCGAGTGCGTCGGCCACTTCGACACGCCTCAATGCGTCGAAGTCTGCCCGGTGGACTGCATTCCCGTGAATCCCGACCGGATCGAGACGCGGGAGCAACTCATGCTCAAATACGAAGGCTTGATGGCGACGGCAAGCAAGGCCAAGCCGTCCGCCGAAATCGGCGGGAGATGACTTAAGTACACGGCCCCTCAACCCGCGCTCGTGAATGAGATGCGTCGCGTGTGGGCCGCGAGCGTCGACTCGCAATTCCCCTTGCCAGCTCGGTACGGGCATCGTTTGTTGCGCCCGACAAGTATCGCTGGCCTCTCCGCCTCCGGGGTCGCATCCCCGCGCTTTGCGCGGGGCCCCTGCTCCGCCCTACGGCGTCCTATCCCCACGCTTTGCGCGGGGCCCCGCGCCGCTAGCCGTTGGCGGCCAGAGGCAATAGTTCGGGCTGCTCGATAATCGCGACAATGGCGGAAAGCTCGCGCGCCAGCGCGGTGATCTGGTCGCGTATCCCCGATTCGGCTTGCTCCAACTCGCTCAGCCGTTCCTCGAGCTCGTCACTGGCCCGATGGATGCGCTTGACGCTATCGAGGCGCCGCCGCAATTGAATGTGGTGCTCGCGTACCTGGGTTTCCAGCGGCGCCATGACCGCCTTGAGCCAGCTTTCCAAATCGCGATTGGCGATATCGTAGACGTGCTTGACGCGGATCGCGATCGTCTCGTAGAAGCGTTTCATCAGCGTGAACTTGGCCTTGCTCACCATGTTCCACAAGGTATTGAAGTGCACGTTGTACGCGCGCTCGAGACGTTCGACCTCTTTCTGATACTTGAGCATCGAAAAGGATGGCGGCGCAAACGGCTGGAGCCCATGCTCGCTCGCGAATCGCACATACATCGCAAGCATCAATTCGTGGATCTCCGATGTCTGCCGCCCACTCTGCTCCAGGCCGCCGTGGATCTGGGCGAAGAAATCATTCATGGCGGAGCGCACGCCCTTGGTGAAGGGACTGGCTTCGATGCGCCTGCGAGTCTCTCCGGCGGTCGCGCGAAGCTTCTCCAGCCCGATGCATTCGTAGAGCGCATTGGTCTGCTGCGTGAACACGGTCCGCAGCGCGGTATAGCGCTGCATGCCGCGCTCGAAAAGGTCCTTTTCCTGCTGGATGCGCTCCATCATGTGCTCGACGACATCCTGATTCTTGCCTCGCAAGCCGCGAAGCTCGCCCAGCTGTTCATGGATACCGGCAATGCGGCTGTCGAGTATCGTGCGCGTGCTCGCCGCCAGGGAACGAATTTCAGCGCGCGTCGCCGATCCGACGATGTGCCGCTTCGCGGGAATCAGCTCTTTCGACAGCGCCAGCTCAAGCAACGGCAGACGGCTCTTCGCCAGGAGCGCATCGTCACCGTTGACCTTGGCCAGGAGCGCCTTCTGCGCCGAGACCGGAAAAACCTGCGCCGGCGGGATCGCAAGCAGTTGCGCGCTGCTGCGCACTTGCCGGGCGATTTCGGACTCGATCTCGGACGCCGACCGCAGCTCGTCCCACAATCCGTCGATCTTGTTCAGAATGACCAGGCGGCCCTCCTTGGTGCCGGGGCTCTCGCCAACCAGGTGGTTTCGCCAGACGTCGATGTCGGTCCTGGTCACGCCGGCGTCCGCGGACAGGATAAACAGCACCGCGTGTGCGTTGGGCAGCAGATTGAGCGTCAGTTCGGGCTCGGTTCCTATCGCGTTCAAACCCGGCGTGTCGAGAATGACCAATCCCTGCTGCAATAGCGGATGCGGGAAATTAATCACTGCATGACGCCAGCACGGGATATCGACGGCCGCCTCGTCGGCCGCGGACATCGGGGCCAGCACGTCGCCGTCGTCGTAAAGCCCGTATTTGCGAGCCAGCAAGATGGGCACGCGTTTGGTCTGAGAGACCTGGGACAAGACTTCGCTCATCCTGTCCGCCGACGATAGATCGAGGGCGAGCGTGACCCACTCGTCGGCGTAGTTCTTGAATTCGGTTACCGAGCCGTCGCGCGCCCGCGTTTCGATCGGCAATAGTCGAATCGACGGCGGCCGCGTGGACTCGTATAAGAGTTCGGTTGGACACATCGTCGTGCGGCCCGCCGCGGACGGCAGCAATCGCTGTCCGAAGTCGGCGAAAAAGATGGCGTTGATCAGCTCGGACTTGCCGCGCGAGAACTCGGCGACAAAGGCCACGACCAGTTGATCTTGGTGCAGGCGCTCGAGCAGGTGCTGGATGGACAGATCGGCGTGGGCGTCGGCCAATTCCTGCTGCGAAAGCCATTCGTGCAGGCCGGAAATGCCCGCGGACAGACGCCGGCGCCAGTCGCTATACGCCTCAAATCGCGCTGCCAGGTCCCTGGATTGCATCATGATTCCGCCTCCCTCGGGCTCGAGCCTGAAATTAGGCGCAGACCACCGGTCTTCGAGAACGGCCTCGACATCGGATCGAGCGCCGGTCCGCCTTGCGCCACGACGCCCCGCGTTCGCTCAGGGACGTCGTGCCGGGGACTCTAGCATAAAGCGCGCCATGCCAATTGCCTGGCCTGGGGCTAATGCTGGCACGTGGGACAGAAGGTTGTCGCGCGACCGCCAAGCCGGATCGAGCGTATCGCCGTTCCGCATACCCGGCACGGCCGACCCTCACGACCGTAGACAAAATAATGGAACTGGAAGTAGCCGGCGGCGCCGTCGCTGTCGACGTAGTCCCGCAAGGTGCTTCCGCCCTTTGCGATTGCGTCGGCAAGCGTCTCGCGAACGGCCTCGCGCAGTCGTCTCATCCGTATGCGCGAGATCCGGTTGGCGGCACGCGTCGGACGAATACCGGCGCGGAAGAGGGATTCGTTGGCGTAGATGTTGCCGACGCCAACGACCACGGTGTTATCCATAAGAGCGAGCTTGATCGCGGCACGGCGCTTGCGCGTGGCGCGGAACAGATGATCAGCATCGAACTCGGGGCGTAGGGGCTCGGGTCCGAGTCCGGCTAGCAGCGGGTGATGCGCGGCGTCCGGCAGCCACAGCACCGCGCCGAAGCGTCTCGGGTCGTGATAGCGAAGGATGACGCCGTTGCCGAATTCGAGGTCGACGTGGTCATGGATGCGTTTGGCTGGGGCATCCCTGTAAACCCGCAGACTGCCGGTCATGCCGAGATGGATGAGCAGCGTATCCATACCCAGCCGGAACAGCAGATACTTGCTTCGTCGCTCGACCTTTTCGACCACCCGGCCGACGAGTCTTTGCGCCAAGTCTTCAGGAACCGGCCAGCGCAATCGGCGGTCGTAGAGTCGTACCGCCGTCACATTCTGCCCTTCCACGTAGGGCGCGATCCCGCGCCGGGTGGTTTCGACTTCAGGGAGCTCGGGCATGGGCAGGCAGGCGCGTTTGTTGCTGCGTCAAATATAACCTAAGATTGAAGGTGCTCCGGCATCAGGCCGGCAGCATAGAAAGCGATTCTCATGTTTCCTCACCGCTCGCGTTCCTTAGCCCGGCTGGCGCTAAGTCTGGCCCTGCTGCTGGGAGCTGTCGGCATCGGCTACGACGCTGTGGCGCAAAAGGCGCCCGTCGTGCCCCCACCCCCGGTTGCCCCAGTTACCCCGGCCGCCCCGGTGCATCCGCTCACCGCCGAAATCGTCTACAGAATGCTGGTCGGCGACATCGCCCTGCAGCGCGGCGCGCCCGCGCTCGCGGCGCGTGCCTACTTCGAAGCGGCGCGAGACTCACAAGACGCGCAGATCGCGCGGCGCGCGACCGAAGTCGCGCTGTTTGCCCGTCAACGCGACCTTGCGCTCGAGGCTGCACGGCTATGGTCGAAACTCGATCCGAGCGCCGATCGCGCCAAGCAAATGGTCGCAACGCTGTCGCAGCCGGGCTCAGGCGGTGACATCAAGGCGGAGCTTGAACGCGTGCTGGCCGAGGCGGGCGTGGACAGCAAGACGCTCGCCGATGCATTCGTGCAGTTGAATCAGGCGCTCGCCGCGCAGACGGACAAAACCGTGGTCTACCGCCTGATTGTCGAGCTCGCAAAGCCGTATCCCGGTGTCGCGGAGGCGCAGTTTGCGGTCGCGCTTGCGGGTTACAACACCGGACTATCAGATCTGGAAATTGCCGCGGCATCGATGCGCGCCGCCGACCGGGCGCTGGAGCTCAAGCCTGGCTGGGAGCGCGCGGCGCTCATCAAGGCCGATCTTCTCGCCAAGACGTCTCCGGAGGGCGCAATTCGCTATTTGAATGGCTTCCTCGCGAGCGTGCCCGAGTCGCGCGCGGCGATCGGCGCGCTGGCCCAGCTCTATGTCGAACAGAAACGATTCGGCGAGGCCCGCGCACTGTTCCAGCGCTTGCTCGACGAAGACAAATCCGATCGCGACATTGAGTTCGCCATCGCGGCGATCTCGGTGCAGATGAAAGACTACGCGACTGCGGAACGGATGTTCGAAGAGCTCCGAAGCGCAGGCGTCGATGCCGGCGCAGTCGCGTTCTATTTGGGACAGATCGCCGAGGAGACCAAGCGCTACGACGAGGCGATCGCGCGTTACCGCGAAGTCACCGAGGGCGAGCGCGCCTGGATCGCGACCCTCCGGATCGCCACCGTGCTGGGAAAAAAAGGCGACATAGAGGGAGCGCGCCGATATCTGGCATCGCTCAAGCCCGAGAGCCGGGAGCGCGGTATCGAAGTGCACCAGGCCGAAGCGCAGGTCCTGCGCGACGCAGGCGACTACAAGGGCGCGTATGCAGTACTCTCCAGCGCGCTTGCGGCTGAGCCGAATTCGGCCGAGCTGATCTACGACGTTGCCATGGTCGCGGAAAAACTCGACCGACTCGACGAGGTGGAATCGCAGCTGACGCGCTTGATCGAGCTCAAGCCCGACAACCCGCAGGCGCTCAACGCGCTTGGCTACACGCTGGTCGATCGAACGCCCCGGACCGCGGAAGGGCTGAAGCTCATCGAAAAGGCGCTTACGCTCGCGCCGGAAGACCCATCGATCCTGGACAGCATGGGATGGGCGCATTTCCGCATGGGCAATCTCGGCGATTCGGAGAAATATCTGCGCCGCGCGCTCGCCGACCACCCCGATCCGGAAATTGCAGCGCACCTTGGCGAAGTCCTATGGGCCAAGGGGGAGCGGGACCGTGCCAAGGAGGTTTGGCAGTCGCAACTCAAGGAGACACCGGACAACGCGCTCCTCCTCGAGACCGTGCGTCGACTTGCGCCGTAGCGCGAACTCCACTGGCTGATGCGCCTGCCGCGCCGCGTTGCTCGCTTCGCGGCGATCGCGAACTTGCTCATGCTCGCCGGATGCGCGTCCACGCTGACGCCGCGCGACGTGTCGCCATTCAAGTTTGCCGAGACACGGACCGTCTACGAAATTGCCGGCAGACTCTCGGCGCGGCATGACGCCGATGCATTCGCCGCCAGCTTTCACTGGAGTCACGCCGGCGATCGCGACGAACTGGACCTCGCGTCGCCACTGGGTCAGACCGTTGCGCGGCTGACGGGTGACGCGCGCGGCGTCCTGCTGCAGACATCGGATGGCAAAGTGGAAACCGCAACCGACTGGACGACCTTGACCTCCCGCGGGCTGGGTTGGGCGCTGCCCGTCGAGGGCTTGGCATTCTGGGTCCAGGGCGTACCGAGAAAGGGTGCGCCGTTCACTGCCGAAGCGGGCGCCGACGGCGCGCCAGGCGTGTTGCGTCAGGACGGGTGGACCATCGTCTACCAGGCGTTTGCCAAGGACGCAACGGGAGTTTCGCGTCCCGCTCGAATGACGCTCGATTATCCCGGCGTCGAGTTGCGACTGGTCATCGACGCGTGGCAGTGACGCTGCCGCCAGAGCAAACTGCGCTAACGCTTCCTGCCCCGGCGAAGCTCAATCTTTTCTTGCATGTCACCGGACGGCGGCCCGACGGATACCACACCCTCGAATCGCTGGTCGTGCCGATCGACCGCGCCGATCTCATCACGCTTTCGCTACGCGACGATGGCGCTGTAACGCGCACCCACGGCGC
Organism: Casimicrobiaceae bacterium; assembly: GCA_036491495.1. Classification (GTDB taxonomy): domain Bacteria; phylum Pseudomonadota; class Gammaproteobacteria; order Burkholderiales; family Casimicrobiaceae; genus PALSA-1003. The sequence continues at coordinate 50,502 of DASXBW010000069.1, read as the reverse complement.
GGCCGGCGTCGCGGTAGACGACGATCTCGCAGTCCTGGCAGCTCGCCTGGTCCAGCGCGAGTTTGCTGTCGCCCGCGGGGTTGAGATCGGCGTCGACAAGCGAATTCCCATGGGAGCGGGCCTGGGCGGTGGCAGCTCGGACGCGGCGACCGTGCTTCTTGGCCTGAACCGCATGTGGCGGCTGGGCTTGTCGCGCGCGACGCTGATCAAACTCGCGCTGAAGCTTGGCGCGGACGTACCGTTCTTCGTCTTTGGCGAGCCGGCGTTTGCCCGCGGCGTCGGCGAAAAACTGCAGGCCTGCAGCGTGCCCGCCACCTGGTTCGCGGTGGTCGCACCGCCGATCCACGTACCAACTTCGGAAATCTTCGCAGCGACCGAATTGACACGTGACAGCGAGTCCGCGAAAATGCCAGTCTTTTCCGAGGGCTACGGCCGCAACGATCTGCAATCGGCGGCGGTTGCGCGATTCCAGGAGATCGGCGACGCTCTCGAGGCGCTTCGTAGCGTGGCATCGGAGGCGGGGACGCGCATGACGGGCTCGGGCGCGTGTGTGCTGGCTGCCTTTGCCAACGAACAGGCTGCACAACAGGCGCTCTCACGGCTGCCCCGCGGAATGACCGGTTTTGCTGCGCGTGCACTCGATCGTCACCCGCTCTGGTCGTTTGCATAAGCGATGTCGGCCTTCAAGAATTTCGGACGTGACAGTTTCCCTTGGGGAGTCGCCAAGTGGTAAGGCACCGGATTTTGATTCCGGCATTCGTAGGTTCGATCCCTACCTCCCCAGCCACCACCGTGCCGGGCAGGCCGCGCGCCATGCGTGACTTGCCCGCCTCGCTTTCTGACGCTTAATCCTGGGCGGCGCGATGGCGTTTGAACGCATGCGGATCTTTACCGGCAACGCCAACCCCAAGCTCGCGGAAGCGGTCGTCAAGCACATGAACATCAGTCTCGGGCGATGTATCGTCGGCCGCTTTTCCGACGGCGAGGTGATGGTCGAGTTGCTGGAAAACGTTCGCGGCCGCGACGTTTTCGTCCTGCAGTCCACCTGTGCGCCGACCAACGACAACCTCATGGAAATTCTGGTGATGGTCGATGCGCTGAAACGGGCTTCGGCCGGAAGGATCACCGCCGCGATACCGTACCTCGGATACGCCCGCCAGGATCGCCGTCCGCGATCGGCGCGGGTGGCGATCACCGCGAAGGTGGTCGCCGACATGATCACGACCGTCGGCGTGGACCGCGTGATGACCATGGACTTGCACGCCGATCAGATTCAGGGCTTTTTCAATATCCCGGTCGACAACATCTATGCGACGCCGGTATTGCTGGGTGACCTCTGGAAGCAGAACTACGAAAACCTCCTCGTCGTGTCCCCGGACGTCGGCGGGGTGGTGCGCGCCCGCGCCATCGCCAAGCGCCTCGACTCCGACCTCGCGATCATCGACAAACGTCGCCCGAAAGCCAATGTCGCCGAAGTGATGAACATCATCGGCGACGTCGAGGGCCGTTCATGCGTGATCATGGATGACATCGTGGATACCGCGAACACGCTCTGCAAGGCGGCTGCGGCGCTGAAAGAAAACGGCGCGCAGAAAGTGCTCGCATATTGCACGCATCCTGTCCTGTCGGGCGGCGCCGTGGCGCGCATCGCCGAATCCCAGCTCGATGAAATCGTCGTCACCGACACGATTCCTCTTTCCGACGAAGCGCGTGCATGCAAACGCATACGGCAACTTTCCTGTGCTCAACTTCTTGCCGAGACGATGACGCGGATCTCCAACGAAGAGTCAGTGAGCTCGCTGTTCACGGAGTAGGGCGGCCGGCCTTGCGCCGCAAAGGCCCGGAACACGAGCGGGCCCTTTCGAGGCGAAGCCGCTGACGGCCGATCCGGGTCCGGCCACATCGGGATTGCGCCGGCCTCGGGAATTAGATTACAATTCAAGGCTTTCCCGCTTATTTGCACGAGCGGCATGTCGCCATAGCGGACGACCGTCGCGTGAGTTGACGCCTCCGGAAGGCCGCAGACAAGGAGCTTTTGCTATGCAACAGTCACCGCAACCGTCGCAACAATCATTCACTGCATTCGCGCGCGAAAGGGAAGGCCGTGGCGCAAGCCGCCGTCTTCGTCTGACCGGACGGGCGCCGGGCATCGTCTATGGCGGCGCCGGCAAGCCGCAGACAATCGAGCTCGATCACAACGCCTTGATCTACGCGCTGAAAAGGGAAGCGTTTCATTCCACCATTCTGACCATGACGCTCGGCGACACGACGCAACGCGTCTTGCTGCGCGACGTGCAAATGCATCCGTTCCGTCACGAAGTGCTGCACATCGACTTCCAGCGCGTCGACGAAAACCGCAAGATCCGCATGAAAGTGCCGCTCCATTTCGCCAACAGCGAGAATTCTCCCGCCGCGTCCACGGATGCGATCGTCAGCCACGTGCTGACCGAGCTCGACGTGACGTGCTTGCCCAAGGATCTGCCGGCGTTCATCGAGGTCGATCTTTCTACCCTTGCGGTGGGGCAGTCGATCCACGTTTCGGATCTGACCTTGCCAGCCGGCGTGACCGCAGTGACGCGCGGCGGCGAAAGCCCGGTAGTCGCGACGGCGATCGTGCCGAGAGTCATCGCTGAAGTCGAAGAGGTCGCCGCGGTGGTCGAGCCAGGTGCCGTCGTCGAAGGCGCGCCGGTGGAAGCCGGAAAGGAAGGCGAGAAAGCGCCCGAAAAGGGCGCGGAGAAGGGTGCCGAGAAGGCTCCGGAAAAGAGCGCGGAGAAAGCCCCCGCCAAAAAGGACGCCAAGAAGTAGCCAGTCGTCCGCGCAAGAAGGCCCGCCTGGCGGTTCCCGGCGGGCTTTTTTGTTGGCGCAGGCGTGATACACAGGTGCAACAATGACGCCATTGCGATTAATCGTCGGCATAGGTAACCCGGGCAGCGAATACCGTGCGACCCGGCACAATGCGGGCGCATGGTTCGTCGAGCGCCTGGCGCAGGCGGTTGGCGCGTCACTCGGCATGCAGGCGAAGTTTCAAGCCCTCGTTGGCAGCCTACGCGCGAACGACGGCATCGACCGGCGATTGGCCTTGCCGCAAACCTTCGTGAACCGAAGCGGCCAGGCAGTGTCCGCGCTGGCGCGTTTCTATCGCATTGCACCGGAGGAAATCCTGATTGCCCACGACGAGCTCGACCTGAAGCCGGGCGCGGTCAAGCTCAAAGAAGGCGGCGGCAGCGCCGGTCACAACGGGCTCAAAGATATCGCCGCATCGCTCGGTACGCCGGACTTCTGGCGGCTCCGAATCGGCATCGGCCACCCGCGCGAGGGTGCGCTTTCCGAGCAGGAGGTCGCCGATTACGTTCTTCACAGGCCACGACTGGAAGAGCAGCGGGCGATCGACGATGCCATCGTTCGCGCGCTGGCGATCTGGCCCTCGCTCGAGGCGGGCGATACCGAGCGCGCAATGCATCTGCTGCACACGGTGCCGAAAGCGCCCAAGGTACCCCAGACGACCGAGGCACGCCCAGCGACGGCAAACGACGCGCCGGATTCAAGCAAGCCGCCTGCGCCAGCGGCTGCTTGGCAAGACAGCACGGGTAGCTCCGAAGAAAAGGGGTCGAAGGCGAAATGAGTCTCAGATGCGGCATTGTCGGATTGCCGAACGTCGGCAAGTCAACGCTCTTCAACGCGCTGACCAAAGCCGGGATCGCGGCCGAGAACTATCCGTTTTGCACCATCGAGCCCAACATCGGTATCGTCGAAGTCCCTGATCCGCGTCTTGCACCCTTGGCCGCGATAGCGCGTCCCGAGCGCGTTCTTCCGGCGACGGTCGAATTCGTCGACATCGCCGGATTGGTCGCCGGCGCATCGAAGGGGGAAGGCCTGGGCAATCAATTTCTGGCAACCATTCGCGAGACCGACGCGATCGCGCACGTGGTTCGCTGCTTCGAGGACGACAACGTGGTCCACGTCGCAGGCAAAATCGACCCCGTTTCTGACATCGAGACCATCAACACCGAGCTGGCGCTGGCAGACCTGGCGACGGTCGACAAGCAGCTTGCCAAGCACGCGAAGGCGGCGAAGGCGGGCGGCGACAAGGAGTCGCAGCGGCTGGTCGCCGCGCTGGAGAAAGTCGGCGCGGCGCTGAACGAGGCGAGACCCGCGCGCTCGGTCGATCTCTATACCGAAGAGCGCGCGGTGCTCAAGCCGCTCTTTCTCCTGACGATGAAATCGACCATGTACGTCGCCAACGTGGCCGAGCATGGCTTCGCCGACAATCCGCTGCTTGCGGCCGTGGAGCAATACGCGCGGCGCGAAGGTGCGCCGGTGGTCGCGATCAGCGCGGCGCTGGAATCGCAGATCGCGGACCTGGATCCTGAAGACAAGCGGATTTTTCTTGCCGACATGGGGCTGACCGAGGCCGGGCTCGATCGGCTGGTACACGCAGGCTACAAGCTGCTTGGCCTGGAAACCTACTTCACGGCCGGGCCGAAGGAGGTCCGTGCATGGACGGTGAAGGGCGGCAGCACCGCACCGCAGGCCGCCGGAGTGATCCATACCGACTTCGAAAAAGGCTTCATCCGCGCGGAGGTGATCGCCTACGACGACTTCATCGCCTGCAAGGGCGAGCACGGCGCCAAGGACGCGGGGAAAATGCGCCTGGAAGGCAAGGAATACATCGTGCGCGACGGAGACGTCATGCATTTTCGCTTCAATGTGTGACGGTTATCCATCGCTCACCGGAACGTGACACCAATATCCCCTTGGACGTCGAGCCGCCTGACGACGGCCGTAACCATGGTGGTATTCGCGCTCGCTTTTTCTGCGCTCGCGGCATGTGCAAGCTTCGGCACCCGCCTCGCCGCTCCGAAGGTGAGTGTCGAAAGCATTTCAGTCGGTGGAATCCGGGGAGCCGACGCGATGGTCACATTGTCGCTGCGGGTGGAGAACCCGAATGCGATTGAGCTGATGGTCCAGTCGCTTCGATTCGGTTTGAGCATCAATGACATCGCGCTGACGCGCGGAGCGACGGCGCAGGGCGAGACGATCGCGGCCGGCGGATACGCCGTGATCCAACTCGAGACGCGCACCGACATGAACGCAGTCCTGCAAGTGATCGCGCTGTCGGCCAGCGGTCGCCTGGCGTCGCTGCAATATGCGCTCGACGGCGAGGCGATCGTGCAAAACGGCATTCGCCTGCCATTTGCGCGCCGTGGCGACATTCCACTGCCGGGCGCACCGGCAACGAACCGATGAGCCGTACGTGCGCTTGAAATTCACCAAGATGCAGGGCTTGGGCAACGATTTTGTCGTGCTTGACGGCATCACGCAGCGGGTCGACCTGAGCGCGCGAGAGTTGAAGTGCTTGGCCGACCGCCATTTCGGAGTGGGCTGCGATCAAATACTGGTCGTGGAAAAACCGAGCCGCGACGACGTCGACTTTCGCTACCGGATTTTCAACGCTGACGGCGGCGAGGTCGAGCAATGCGGCAACGGCGCGCGTTGCTTTCTGCAGTTTGTGCGCAACCGAGGTCTGACCGCGAAGCGCATCATCCGGGTCGAGACGAAGGGAGGCATCATCGAGCCGCGAATGGAGGACGACGGCCAGGTCACGGTCGACATGGGCATCCCGCGTTTCGCGTCCAGGGAAATTCCTTTTACGGGAGGCAGCAGCGCCATCGTTCAGCCGCTGCAGCTCGACGGCGCTTCTGTCTCGGTGAGCGTTGTGTCCATGGGCAATCCGCACGCGGTCCAAGTCGTCGACAACGTGGACGATGCGCCCGTATTGACAGAGGGCCCGCGCATTGAGCGCCACCCTCGTTTCCCGAGCGGCGTCAACGCGGGCTACATGCAGGTCGTCGATCGCGCTAACATTCGCCTGCGGGTGTGGGAACGAGGCCCGGGTGAGACGTTGGCATGCGGCACGGGCGCATGCGCGGCGGTGGTCAGCGGTATCCGGCTTGGCCTGCTCGATTCGCGGGTGCGCGTCGCAACGCGTGGCGGATCGTTGATGATCGCATGGCGCGGCGAAGGTTCGCCGGTGTTTATGACCGGGCCGGCGGAGACCGTTTTCGAGGGCGAATGGCTGGTAGCGGACGACAAGTGAGCGGGCGATAGTGAGCTCGGTGGCGAGTGAGACGAGCGACCGATGATCGCATCAGAGAAGGGAACGCCGATGAACGCGAGTGACGTCGCCGATTATCTCCAGCAGCACCCGGAGTTCTTCGCGGAGTACGCCGATCTCCTGGCTGACATTTATGTTCCACATCCGCACGGCGGCCACGCGATCCCGATCGCCGAGCGTCAGATCGTCAGCTTGCGCGAGAAGAACGGCCAGCTCGAAGCCAAGCTGCGGGAATTGATCCAGTTCGGCGGTGAGAATGACAGCATCAGCGAAAAGCTGCATCGCTCGACGCTGGCGCTTTTTTCCGCCGCGGACCTCGAAACCACTTTGGGCGTTCTCTATCACAGCCTCAAGGATGATTTCCACATTCTGCACGTCGCTCTGCGCTTGTGGGGCAAGGTCCCGGAACGCTCTTACCTGCCGGAGCTCGCGGCGACCAGCCAGGAGTTGCGTGATTACGCGGCCGCGCTGGACGGACCATTTTGCGGAGCACAGGCGCCTTTCGAATCGCGGGATTGGTTCGACGGCGCGCCATCCTTGACGTCCTTTGCATTCCTGCCGCTGCGCACGCATCAAACGTTTGGATTGCTCGCTCTCGGCGCTGATGATCCGGCACGGTTCAATGCCGGGATGGGAACGATGTATCTGACGCGGCTATCCGAAGTCGCAAGCGTCGCCACCGCCCGTTTTCTGCCGCAAGGCTAAAGGCGATGTGCCGTTCGCCAAGGCACAAATGAACGCTCCGGTGCTCGTTGAAGCGACGCTGCTGGAGGACTACGAGCGTTATCTCGCGACCAAGCCGGCGCACACGCGCGACGCGTATCTGCACGACGTCGCGACGCTCAGGGCGCTCGCCGGAGAAGCGCCGCTCGCCGGGCTTTCCCCCGCCGATCTGCGACGCTTTCTCGCCACGCTGCACGGACGCGGGATTTCCGGAAGAAGCCTTGCTCGAATGCTCTCGGGTTGGAGGGCATTTTTTCGTTTTGCGATGGATCGGGACCGTTCCTACAAGGACGATCCTTGCGGCGGGCTCAAGGCGCCAAAGGCGCAGCGCCGACTTCCATCTGCGCTTTCACCCGATGAAGCGGTGCAACTGGTGGCGATCGAGGACGACGACGCGCTTGCCTTACGCGATCGGGCCTTGCTCGAGCTGGCGTATTCCTCGGGGCTGCGCGTCGCCGAGCTTTCGGGCATGAATCTTTCGATGCTCGATCTCATCTCGGGAGAGGTTCGCGTCTGGGGCAAGGGATCGAAAGAGCGCATCGTTCCGGTCGGCGCCCCAGCGCGCGCTGCCCTGGAAGCGTGGATCGCGAGGCGCGTTTCGCTGCCGGTTCGCGATGCGGAGGCGCTTTTCTTGAGCCGCACCGGTCGGCGTCTCGGGCCGCGCGCCATCCAGCAGCGTCTCGCGACCTGGGCGGTCAGGCGTGGATTGAGACGCCACGTGCATCCGCATATGTTGCGCCACTCGTTCGCGTCGCATTTGCTGCAATCCTCAGGAGACTTGCGCGCGGTGCAGGAATTGCTTGGGCACGCGAGCATCGCCAGCACGCAGGTCTACGCGCACCTCGACTTTCAACACCTGGCCAAGGTTTACGACGAGGCGCATCCTCGCGCAAAAAAAAGCGGCCCGCTCGTCAAGGCGCCGAAAAGCGCCAAGTAGGCAGAGGGACTCAGTCGATAATCCGGACAACTCCCGGCAGCCACGGCATGTCGGTGACGCCGGGATCGACGCCTGCCTGCTTCATCAGCGTCGTCAACTGCCCTCGGTGATGCGTCCCGTGGTTGAAAAGATGCACCGCGGCGATGGCCGCCGGCAGGCGCCGCGTTTTGCCGTCGACCTTGCTAGTGTATTCGATCGGCGATTGCAGCCATTCGGGTGTGACATCGCCTGCCCATTGCAGCATCGCAGTGTCCGTCTCCTGCCGCTCGCGTCGCAAATCATCGAAGTTCTGGAACATGTCGGTACCGAACGCCGGGTGATTGCAAGCGGGACCGACAAAGCGTCCGAGCCACATCCGGTCTCCCCAGAGCAAATGGTTCAGCGTGGCGTGAATCGATCCGAAAAATGCACCGCGATCGCGAGCGCGCTCCTCTTCGGGCAATTGCGCGCACGCCGCATACAGCCGCTCGTTCATCCAGGCGTTGTATCGGGCCATCAACTGGCAATAGTCGCGGGAGATCACTCGACGGGACCGATAAGCGGCGCGGCTGACAGAAGGAGCGCGATCGTGGGTTGAGGCATCTGGATTGCGATTGTAGCGGTCGCCGCGGCCGGCGGGGCTTCGCGTCAGACAACCCAAAAAACGGGGCGCTTGCAGGCGCCCCGAAAAGCCACTGAGGAGAAACTCGAGCGTAAGCTGCCTTGCCTACTCCACCCGCTCGCCGTGAAGACTAATGTCGAGACCCTCGCGTTCCTCTTCCTCGGAAACGCGCAGGCCGACAACCATGTCGATGACCTTGAGGATGATGTAACTGCCGACCCCCGTGTACACCAGGGTCGTGCAAACCGCGCCGAGCTGCACAAGGAAGTCAGCGTCCGCGCCGCTGATGTCCTTGACATTGAACACACCGGTCAGCAGAGCTCCCACGATACCGCCGATGCAGTGCACGCCGAACGCATCGAGCGAATCATCGTAGCCAAAGGCCCTTTTGACGGTCGTTGCGGCGAAGAAGCAGAGCACGCCTGCGGCGATGCCGATGACGAATGCGCCAGTGACGCCGACGAAACCCGACGCTGGCGTGATCGCGACCAGGCCGGCAACTGCGCCCGAGGCGATCCCCAGCACGGAAGGCTTGCCTTTGACCATCCACTCCGTGAACATCCAGGCCAGTGCGGCAACGGCGGTGGCGAGCTGAGTCACGACCATTGCCATCCCGGCGCGGCCGTCGGCGGCAACCGCGGAACCCGCGTTGAAACCGAACCAACCCACCCACAACAGTGAGGCGCCGATCAGAGTCAGCGTGAGGTTGTGGGGCGCCATCGCTTCCTTGCCGTAGCCGATCCGCTTACCGAGCACTAGAGCGCAGACCAGGCCCGCAGTACCGGCGTTGATGTGTACGACCGTGCCGCCGGCGAAATCGAGCACGCCTTTTGCTGCCCAATAACCGGACGGCTCCCACATCATGTGCGCGATAGGCGAATAGATAAGCAGCGACCACAATCCCATGAACCACAGCATCGCCGAAAATTTCATCCGGTCGGCGAATGCGCCTGCGATCAGTGCGGGCGTGATGATCGCAAACGTCATCTGGAACGTCATGTAGACGGATTCCGGGATCGTGAGCCCGAGGTGCGACACGCTGATCTTCCCCGCGTCCTTCTGGAACAACATGCCGTTGAGGAAGAGTCGATCGAGGCTGCCGATGAACGAGCCTCCGGGCATGAACGCGAGGCTGTAACCCGCGATCACCCAGAGCACCGTGACCAGGCAAGTGATCGCGAAGCTCTGCATCACCGTCGCGAGCACGTTTTTCTTGCGTACCATCCCACCGTAGAACAGCGCGAGCCCCGGAATCGTCATCAGCAACACGAGCGCCGTTGATGCAAGCATCCATGCCGTGTCGCCGCTGTTGATCTTGTCGACGCCGATCACTTGCGGCGTTGTTGGGGCAGGTGGCGCGGCCGCAGCGGCTGCGTCAGCCTTGGGTGGCTCCGCCTTCGAATCCGCTGCGGGCGCTGCTGCGGGCGCCGGTGCAGGTGTGGCCGCCGGTGCAGGAGCGGGCGCCGTCGCGGCTGGCGCGGCAGCCTTGTCTTTGTCCTGCGCGCCAACGGCAGTGGATACGCCGAGGGCGCCGATCAGGATGCCAAGCGAGGCGATCAACGCGAACAATTGCTTCATGGGATTCCCCTTAGAGCGCATCGGCACCGGTCTCGCCGGTCCGGATGCGCACGACTTGTTCAAGCTCGAAAACGAAGATTTTCCCGTCACCGATCTTGCCGGTGTTCGCGGCCTTCTCGATCGCTTCGATGACGCGATCGAGCATGTCGGTCTTGATCGCGGCTTCGATTTTGACTTTCGGAAGAAAGTCGACGACGTATTCCGCGCCACGGTAAAGCTCGGTGTGGCCCTTCTGACGTCCGAAGCCCTTGACCTCGGTCACGGTGATGCCTTGCACGCCGATGGCGGAAAGGGCCTCCCGGACCTCGTCCAACTTGAACGGCTTGATGACTGCGGTTACCAATTTCATTTTTCGCCCCTCGATGAGTGCGTGATCTCGCCGTCTTAAGACACGGCGATCAGAACGTCTTCTGAATGAATACGGTTCCCGTGGACTTGCCGATGTTGCGGCCGGCAATGGTGTAGCCGGAGTCCTTGGCGTTGGTGTCGCTGTAGTACGCGCCGACGTTGTATCCGGCGACCAGCCATGTCACGCCGACCTTCCAGTCCGTGTAGTTCAGGAAGTCGCCGTTGTTGAACCCGCCGTTGCTGCCCTTGTATTCCTGCCGCCCGACGTGGGCGTTGAGCGTCCACACCTCGTTGATCGGATAGTTCGCCGACAAATCGAGATACCAGCTGTTCTTGGAATTGGGAATTCCGAAAGTATCGTCGACGCTATGCGAGTATTTCAGCGATGCCCATTTCCACGAGCCCGCGACGTAGAGCTCCGTCGTGTTCGGCTTGGTGGCTCCGGAAACATAGCTTCCCGGGTAGTAGTAATAGAGCACGCCGACGTCGATGCCCCAGTCGTCGTTGAAGGCATACTTGTAGCCGCCGTACAGGTCCCATTCCAGGCTGCAGCCGTGATTGCAGACGCCCGAGTCATGAAGCCAGCTGATATTCGAGCCCCAGGTGCCGAGGTAGAAGCCGCTGGTGTGAGCGAAATCGAAGCCGCCCTGGAATGCGGGCTTGCGATCGGTCTGGGTCAGGCCGCGGAAGATGTATTGGCTGTAGATGCCGAAGTTGCCGGTGATCGTATATGGCTCGGTGGGCTTGGCGGGCTCGGCTGGTTTGGCATCGGCTGGCGCGGGCGTTTGTGCCTGAACGATCGAGACGCTGGCCGCGGATAGAAGAACGAATAGTGCGGTGAGTGCACGGATTTTGAAGCGCATGAGAAACTCCTGGGCTGATTGCAAAGAAATCGTGCAAGCTCACGTCAGCACAAGCTGTGCCAAGCGGCAAATTCATCAACTTTCAATGGGTTGCAGCAGACAGGCCCGATCTTTTCTATTCCGCCCCACCCTTGAATTGCACTACAACAGTGCGCGGCCTAAAGTGCCTGTGCTTAAACGGGGCGAGCGACGGACTAGGCCGCGCTGCGGCGCAACACGACTCCGGATTTTGCTAGACTCGGCGCGGGCAATGTCAAAGGGGATCGAGTCATGATCGGCGAAAAGGTTTTTGACGATATCAGCGCGCGCATCGCGGCGGCGATGGCCGCGAGCCCGGTTCGCGACGTGGAAAAAAACGTGCGGACTCTTTTGCGCAGTGCGCTCGGTCGGCTGGATCTGGTGAGTCGCGAGGAATTTGATATCCAGGTCGCGCTCCTCGCGCGCACCCGCGAGAAACTCGAGGCGCTCGAGGAGCGCCTTGAGTCGCTTGAAGCCCGCGCCAAGGCCACGGCAAAGTGACCGGCGCCTTCGCCGATCACCCCTGATCCACTGTCGCGGCGAGAAAGCGTATGCATGGCAGTAGCCGTCCTGCACAGCCGCGCGCTCTCCGGATTCGACGCCCCTCCGGTCGAGGTCGAAGTTCATCTTGCCGGGGGATTGCCGGCATTCAATCTGGTGGGATTGCCCGAGACTGAGGTCAAGGAAAGTCGCGATCGGGTTCGCGCGGCCTTGCAAAACGCACGCTTCGAGTTTCCCGCGCGTAAGATTACGGTTAATCTCGCGCCCGCCGATTTGCCGAAGGAATCCGGCCGCTTCGATTTGCCCATCGCGCTGGGCATCCTCGCCGCCACCGGACAGATTCCGGCGGATGCGCTCGGGCAATACGAGTTCGCAGGCGAGCTCGCATTGACCGGCGATCTCAGGCCGATTCGCGGCGCGCTGGCGATGACCTTGAAAGCGCACCGCGACGGTCGCGCGTTCGTGTTGCCCGAGTCGAGCGCTCTGGAAGCGGCGTTGGTTCGCGATGCGATCGTGCACCCGGCGAGAAGCCTGCTCGAGATCTGCGCCCATCTTTGCGGGCGCGAGACGCTGCCGCGATGCGGACCGCATGCGTTGGCTTGCCCGGACGGGGACGCGCCTGACCTCATCAATGTGCGCGGCCAGGCTCATGCCAAGCGCGCGCTCGAGGTTGCCGCTGCGGGCGGGCACAGCCTGTTGATGCTGGGGCCGCCGGGAACCGGGAAATCGATGCTCGCACAGCGGCTTCCGGGGTTGCTGCTGCCGCTGTCCGAAGAGGAGGCGCTCGAGTCGGCCGCCATACAGTCGCTGACCGGGCGCTTCCGACACGAAGATTGGGGACGTCGTCCCTGTCGGGCGCCACATCACACGGCTTTCTGCGGTGGCGCTCGTTGGCGGCGGAAGCGACCCGAGGCCGGGCGAAATCTCGCTCGCGCATTACGGGGTCTTGTTTCTCGACGAGCTTCCCGAGTGGGATCGCAAGGTGCTCGAGGTGCTGCGCGAGCCGCTTGAGTCAGGGAAAATTCATATCTCGCGGGCGGCGAGGCAGGCGACCTTTCCGGCAAGATTTCAGTTCATTGCGGCGATGAATCCTTGCCCCTGCGGCTACCTCGGTCATCCGAGCGGCAAATGCCGCTGCTCCCCGGATCAGATCGCACGCTACCGGGCGCGCATCTCCGGGCCGTTGCTGGACAGGATCGATTTGCAGATCGAGGTGCCGTCGCTGCCCGCCGACGCGTTGCCCGCGCGACACGGTGGCGCCGGCGACGGAGAGCTTTCGGCGGTCGTTCGCGAGCGCGTCGCGCAAGCCTCGGCGCGTCAACGCGCGCGGCAGGGAAAGTCGAACAGCTTGCTGCAAACGCGCGAGCTGGAACGGTGGTGCGTGCTCGATGCCGACAGCGAGGCGCTGCTCAAGCAGGTGTTTGCGCGGTTATCGCTCTCGGCGCGGGCCTATCATCGCATCCTCAAGGTTGCGCGCACCATTGCCGATCTCGCTGCCGCGGATGCGTTGGCTGCGAGCCATATTGCGGAGGCGGTAAGCTATCGGCGCCTGGATCGCGCCTGAACGCCGGCCAGGGTCCGTTGTTGTCCCCGCGGTCGCAGGGCCCAAAACAAAACTCTCGAATGCACCATGACGACCTTTGATGGTTCCCCCCTTGGCAAGGCGACCGACTATCCCGATCGCTACGACGCTTCGCTCCTGTTTGCGGTTCCCCGCGCCCCGCAGCGCGCGGCGCTTGGCCTCGAAGGGAATCTGCCATTCTCCGGATGCGACGTCTGGAACGCGTACGAAATTACGTGGCTGGATTTGCAAGGCCGACCGCGGCTCGCGATCGGCGAATTCCGGGTCAGGGCTGAGTCGCCGGCGATGGTCGAATCCAAGTCGCTCAAGCTTTATCTCGGCTCGTTCGCGCAGGAGCCTCTGGCGTCCGCCACGGCGCTTGGCGCACGCATCGCGACCGATTTGTGCCGCGTGTGCGGCGACGAGGTTGCCGTCGCATTGATGCCGGCTGCGACCTTCGAGGCAGCGGTTCCGTCGCGCCTAGCTTCAACCGGAACCGAGTCCATCGACGAGACTGACGTGACCTTCGAGGTTTCGCATCCCGATCCCGCGCTGCTGGCGCATGCCGACGCGTCCGTCGACGAGGCGCTCTGCTCGTCGCTGTTTCGATCGACCTGCCCGGTGACCGGGCAGCCCGATTGCGCCGACGTATTCATTCGCTACCGCGGTCCGCGCATCGATCGCGCCGGGTTGTTGCGATACCTGGTCTCGTTTCGCCGACACGCCGCGTTTCACGAAGCCTGCGTGGAGCGAATATTCGTCGACATCGCAAATCGCTGCCGACCGGAAAGGCTCAGCGTCTACGCGCGCTTCATGCGCCGCGGCGGCATCGACATCAATCCATTCCGAAGCAACTTCGAGCTGGCCCCGCCGGACAACATCCGTACACCACGGCAGTAGCCGTCCGGCGGCCTTCGATCGCGCGGCGCCGGCTTGCCCGCCGACCGGTTTGATGCGCCGGTGAAGGTGTCCCGTCGGGCGGACTATCGAGCGAATTCCTGACTCACTACCCTAGCGCGAATTCGCCGGCAGGACGAAGGGTGGCGCGACCGATGCCGCCGCGACGATGGCCGGGCCGGGATTGGTGCCGAACGTGGCGCCCGCGACAATCGACGGCGCGTTGACGCACACCGCGAGGGCAAAAGCGGCAATGGCCAGCGCCAGGATCGCGAGAGGCGCTTCTATCCAGCGCGACCGACCCGTGCCCATGCCCTCATCGGCCTTCTCCAAAAAGACCCCGCGACCGCGCGAGGCTCGCGCGGCGCGGGTTGGAGGGAAGCGGAGACCGGAACGCTCGCGAGCCTGCACAAGACTCCCCGCCGGCGATCCGGCAACGTTCGGAGTCCGTTGCGCCGTGCCTTGCGGCACTGCCGAAGCAACTTGGGAGCTACTCTGGGTGCGTTTCTCGAGGTTCTTGTCCATGATCTTCTTTCATCCGACTGCTGAGCCCGTCAGCCGTGCTCATGGACGTAATTCTCCGCGTCGGCAGGCGACAAGGCTTGTGCACATTGCTTACTACAAATGCAGAATATTCACGGCCGTCGTAGGCGGACGCTGCGAGGCGTCGGCCGGGCAAACGGACCGCGGTCGACTTATGCTATAAACAGACTCGAATCCAACGTGTTCTGGCGCGATAGCGAATGACCGATTCCGGTGCGATCGCGTGCAGGTCCGGCTCCTCGGGAAGGCCCTAACCAGGCAAAACACGCAGCGCTGCACGAGCTCGTTGGAACGGGTGGCGCCCGCGGTTTCGGATCGGCACCCTTCGTGGAGAAACGGTGACCAACGAATTCACACTCACCCAGACGCAAACGCAGCCGAGCGCGGGGACATTGGCCTTCGCCGACGCCGACGGTTGCAGCGCCTGGTTGCGGGCAGTACCTCTTACCAATATCCCCCGTTATTACGAAACCATCCTTGGCCAGTTGAAGCGCTTGGCCGAGGTCGACTTGGCACCGCGCGAGCGGGCGCGCATCGCCGAAATCGTGCGCGAGCCGGTCATGTTCCTGCATACCGAACTGGCACGGCGTTATGCGGGCAAGCCGCAACCCGCCGCCGAACGCGAAAACGAGGCGGCGGAACAAGCACTTGCGTTGTGGCACGCGCTGTGGAGTCAGTACTCGGCGTGCCTTAAGCCCTTGCTCGAAGGCGATCCCGATCTTCAGGGGGTGAAGGCAAAGGTGCTTCAGCGAGGACTTTGGGTCGGCAAGCAGTTGATGTTGGTATACGGGCTGGCACGCCGTCTTCCCGCACCGGCGGTATGGCAAGAGCTGCATGCCTATTATCGACTGGCGGAGATTCTCGACTGTGCCGTCACGGCGGTGTCCGATGAGCTGATGCCAAACGCGGTCGGAGTCTCGTGCTACTCCACCTATTGTCACGCGCTATTGCTGGATCTTGCCGATCCCTGCGCAATGACGGTCCGCCAGATCGAGTTGACCGACCGATGGCTGTCGATGTGGGCCCGCAAGGTATTCCCCTATGCCGCACAGCGCGAGACCGAGGGTCCCCTGATCGTGATCGACCTGGAGGCAGCCAGTGGCGCGGTAATCTTGCCGGCGGGCCCACGCAACGCAGGCGAGGCAACACGCTACGGCTACCCGGCCAAGCTCATCACCAGCGTGCGAGGCCGGCTCAAGCGGCTGGCAAGCGGAGCCAATCCGGCGGAGCTGCAGTTAGGCCACGATGCCGCCGTCGAAGCGTGCACGGCGCTCTTGACCTATCTCGATTCGCGTTGGTATGCGCCGCCGGCACGACGCACCGGCGGTGACGAGTCGGCCACTGTCGAGCTTTGCGCCGGCGGTCTGGAAGCGGCGTATTTCCGCATTGGCGGACGCACATTCAACAGCGCGGATCTGCTGGGCCGGCTCTCCTACCAAGGCACGCAGCATCTCGCCACGCTTGCCGCCCTAACGGATTACGATCGCAACAAGGAAGAAGCCGAGAAGACCTGGGCGTGGGAAACGTGGCAGGGAAATTACGACTGGACGGCTGGAACCTTGCGCCGCGTTGGAACCGGCCCTTACCGCTGGCACCTCGACCAGCTGGTTGTGCTGCGCGGCGACGATCGTATTCGTTGTGGTTACATCACCCGCGTTGCGCTCGACAATGAGGGTGAGCTGACGGTCTCGTTGAAGCTTTGGCCCGGTTCGGCCACCGCGATTGCCGTTCGGGCATTGACGACCATGCTGGTCGAGGAACCGCCGACGCCCGCGCTTACGCTCGCCGCAACCCCGGACGAAAAAGCGTGCGTAATCGTACCCCCGCGCACGTTTAGTGCCGGCCGCGTGCTGCGAACGCTCGCCGCCGGCCCCGAGCGCAAGCTTCGACTGACGCGGCTTATCCAGCGTGGCGCAGACTTCGAACGCGCGACGTTCGAGGAAGTGCCGCGTTAAGACCGCCTGTTGCATGAATCGCCTCGCGGGCGAGACGAGCCCGTATCTGCAACAGCACGCGGCCAATCCGGTCGACTGGTACCCCTGGGGCGATGAAGCCCTGGCGCGCGCCAAGCGCGAGAATCGGCCGATATTACTGTCGATCGGCTACTCGGCGTGCCACTGGTGCCATGTCATGGCCCACGAGTCATTCGAGGACCCGGCGGTCGCCGATTTGATGAATGGCCTGTTCGTCAACGTCAAGGTCGATCGTGAGGAGCGGCCCGACCTCGACCAGATCTATCAGGCCGCCCACGCGATGCTGACCCGGAGAAGCGGCGGCTGGCCGCTGACGATGTTCCTGACGCCCGAGCAGGAGCCGTTCTTTGGCGGAACCTATTTCCCGAAGACGTCTCGCTATGGGTTGATCGGCTTCGCGGATCTCTTGCCGCGGATTGCCGGCGCCTATCGCGAACAAGGGAGCGCCATCGCCGAACAGAATGCGCGGCTGCTCTCCGCCCTTCGAATGACCAATCCCGATCCGCCGGACGCAGCGGAAGACTTGCCGGCGAACGCCACAAAACGTGCGATCTCGGCGCTGTCGAGCTCGTTTGACCCTGTGCACGGCGGCTTTGGCGCCGCGCCGAAATTTCCCCATGCGACCGAGCTCGACCTTTGTCTGCGCCACTACGCGCTGCAAAACGATCCGCGCTCGCGCGAGATTGTCGAAGTGTCGCTTTCACGCATGGCCGATGGCGGTCTCTGCGACCAGTTGGCCGGCGGCTTCTGCCGCTACAGTGTCGATGCCGAGTGGACCATCCCGCATTTCGAAAAAATGCTCTACGACAACGCGGCGCTGCTCGCGCTCTACGCCGACGCGTGGCGAGCAACGGGGGCAGAAGGCTACGCCCGCACAGCCAGAGGCATCGTCAGCTGGCTCCTCGACGAGATGCGCTCACCGGAAAAAGGCTTTTATTCGAGCCTGGACGCCGACAGTGAGCACGAAGAGGGAAAGTTTTATGTCTGGACGCCGGATGAGGTGCGTGCGTTGCTCGATGCCGATGAATACCTCGTTGCGGCCGCGCATTGGGGTCTCGGCGACCCGCCGAATTTCGAGCATGAGACCTGGCATCTGCGCGTGGTCGCCCCCCTCGCCGACGTTGCCCGCACGCTGTCGCTGGCGCTGCCCGACGTTGAGGCTCGCCTCGACAGCGCCCGCGCCAAGCTGCTCGCGGCGCGGGCTCTTCGCGTGCGCCCCGGCCGTGACGAGAAGCTGCTCACCTCGTGGAATGCGCTGATGATCGCGGCGCTTGCCCGAGCAGCGCGCATTTTCGAGCAGCCTGCATGGCTTGCCGCGGCGCGAGACGCGGCCGATTTCATCCGCGCCACGATGTGGCGCGACGGCAAGCTGCTGGCGACCTACAAGGATGGGCGAGCACACCTGAACGCCTATCTGGACGATCATGCCTTCATGCTGGCGGCGTTGATCGAGCTGATGCAGAGCTCGTTCCAGCGACGCGATCTCGATTGGGCGAGCGAGCTTGCGGACTCGTTGCTCGCGCGATTCGAGGATCAGGCTGGCGGTGGATTCTTCTTCACCAGCCACGATCACGAAGCGCTCATCCATCGACCCAAGCCCGGCCACGACAATGCGACTCCCGCGGGCAACGGCATCGCGGCACAGGGGCTGACGACGCTGGGTCACTGGCTATCGGAGCAACGTTATCTCGACGCCGCGGAGCGGACGGTCCGAGCCTTTGCTCGCGAGCTTGAGAACGAGCCCACCGGTTTCGCGTCGCTGCTGATCGCGCTCGATGGATGCACGATGCCGCCGACGACGGTATTGCTGCGCGGCGACGCCACCACTTGCGCGGCGTGGCAACGCGCGGTGGAACGCGGGTATCGGCCGGCCGTTCGGACGCTCGATCTATCGTCGCAAGCGAGTTTGCCTGGCACGCTTTCCAAGCCGCACGAGACTCTCGCGGCCCAGGAAGCCGCGACTGCGTGGGTCTGCCGCGGCACGACGTGCCTGCCGCCGATTCATTCGCTCGCCGCGCTCGAGGCGGCGATTGACGGTGCTGATTGAACGATCGTTGAACCCTGTCGCGCCGGCTGGTGCGTTCCGGTACCATGACGGCCGAATTTCGCGTTTTTTCGATCGTTCCATCCGATTGTTCCATCGAGCTCGCCGGAGGTTGCATGACAGGTCACCCACTTGGGCAAAGCGTTTTCTTCATGGCTGCTCTGTTCGTCGCGCAAGCGGCCGACGCCGCGCTCGACAACGCCTCGGCGCAGGCGCTGATGCAAAAGAGCGGCTGCGCGGCGTGCCATGCCATCGACAAGAAAGTCGTCGGCCCGGCGTATCAGGATGTCGCCGCCAAGTACAAGAGCGACAAGGATGCGCTCGCCAAACTCTCCGACAAGGTGAAGAAGGGCGGCGTGGGCGTTTGGGGGGACGTTCCGATGCCGCCCAATGTCCAGGTATCGGACGCCGACATCAAGGATCTCGTCGGCTGGATTCTGACTCTGAAAAAGTAATCTGACGTCTGCGGACGTTCAAGGTGCGCTCCGCCGCTCGGGGGTGCGCGCAACGCTCGCGCCAGCCGTCTCCCACGCACGAAAAGTGCGCAGACAACCGCTGCGACCGCGATGTGCAGCGTTGCTCAGGGGTTCCATTTTGACAAGGGCCGGCTGCGCCGGTAAGCTTGGCGCTCCCGTGCAGGAGAGCGCAGTCGCGATGCATGTGTGGCTGCCGCCGAAGGCGTAACTCCCGCAATCGCTCAGGCAAAAAGGACTGCGCGGGCCGCAACAAACCATCTGGAGAGCGGCTGATCGGCGAAAAGTCGATCAGTCCACCGAAGGGGCACCGGTGCCGCATCGTCCTCGATGCGCGCCGCAATCTCTCAGGTAAAAAGGACAGACGGGGCGAAGCTCACGAATTGGCTTTGCCCTCTTTGGTCGCCTGGGAGATGTCTTGCTGAAGCAGACTCCGCTCAACACCGTGCACCGCGCCGCCGGCGCGAAGATGGTCGATTTCGGCGGCTGGGACATGCCGGTGAGCTACGGCTCCCAGATCGAGGAACACCATGCCGTGCGCCGTGATGCAGGCATGTTCGACGTTTCGCACATGCTCGCGGTCGACGTCGAGCCAAGTGACACAACTGAGAACGCAAACGCGGCCGCACGTGAGGGCGGGCGCGATTTTCTGCGCTACGCGCTCGCCAACAATGTCGACAAGCTGACCGTCGCTGGCAAGGCGCTGTATTCGTGCCTGCTCAAGCCCGATGGCGGCGTGCTCGACGACCTGATCGTCTATTTCCTAAGTGAGAAATGGTTTCGCATCGTTGTCAACGCCGGCACCGCCGACAAGGACGTCGCGTGGTTTCGTTCGCTGATTGACGAGCGCGGGGCGAAGCTCCAGCTCACGCCGCGGCGCGACCTGGCGATGATCGCAGTGCAGGGACCGCGTGCGCGCGAACGCGTTTGGGCGGTGCTGCAAGATCGGAACATTGAGGCCAGGGCGGCGACCGAGCCGCTGAAACCGTTCATGGCCGCCGAGATCAGCGAGTATTTCATCGCCCGCACCGGTTACACCGGCGAGGACGGCTTCGAAGTCATCTTGCCGTCAACGCGCGCGGTCGAATTCTGGCATGCGCTGGCCGCCGCGGGCGTCAAGCCATGCGGCCTCGGTGCGCGCGACACCTTGCGGCTGGAAGCGGGAATGAATCTTTACGGGCAGGACATGGACGAAACCGTCAATCCGCTGGAATCCGGTCTCGCGTGGACGGTCGATCTGGGTAGCGCGCGCGACTTCGTCGGCAAAGCCGCGCTCCTCTCCCGACCGCCCACACGGCAACTGACAGGCTTGCTGCTGGAGGATAAAGGCGGCGTGCTGCGCGCTCATCAGAAAGTGATGACCCGGGCCGGTTGGGGCGAAATCACCAGCGGAACGTTCTCGCCGACGCTTGGCGCATCGATTGCGCTTGCGAGACTGCCCGCGGGTCTAGCCGCGGGCGAGAGCGCGCGAGTGGAAGTCCGCGGCAAGGCGCTTGCCGCTCGCATCGTGAAACCACCGTTCGTGCGCCATGGTAAGAACCTGCTCGCGTCAATCAAGGAGAAACCACAATGAACGTTCCCACCAATCTCAAATACACCGCCAGTCACGAATGGATACGCAGCGAATCGGATGGCACTTTGACGATCGGCATCACCGATCACGCGCAGGAAGCGCTGGGCGATCTGGTGTTCATCGAGCTTCCGGCCGTCGGTCGTAAGGTCAAAGCCGGCGAGGCGTGCGCAGTGGTCGAATCGGTGAAGGCCGCCTCCGACATCTATGCGCCGGTCAGCGGTGAAATCGTGGCGGTCAACGAGCAGGTCGTGGCATCGCCGGAGGTGATCAACGCCGACGCATACGGGCATTGGCTCTACAAGCTCAAACCTGCGAACGCCACCGATGTCGCGTCCTTGCTCGATGCGGCGGCTTATACGGCGGCTGTCGGTCAGGAATGAGACGGCGATGAAATTGGATGCATCCGATGGCGCCGTCGCGTCGAACAGAATCCCGTTGACCGCGCTCGAGCAGCATCGCGGCTTCGTCGACCGCCACATCGGCACCAGCGACGAAGAGCAGGCAGAGATGCTCGAGTTGCTTGGCTACCCTACCCGCGCCGCGCTGATCGACGCCGTCGTGCCCGCCTCGATACGTCAACGCGCGCCGTTGGCGCTCGCGCCGGCCAAGGGCGAGGAAGAAGCGCTGCATGAGTTGAAGCAGCTTGCGGCCAAGAATCGCGTGCTCAAGTCCTTCATCGGTCAGGGCTATTACGGCACCTATACACCCGGCGTGATCCTGCGCAACGTTTTCCAGAATCCCGCGTGGTACACCGCGTACACCCCGTACCAGCCGGAAATTTCGCAAGGCCGCCTCGAAGCCATGCTCAACTTTCAAAACATGGTCTGCGACTTGAGCGGGATGGCCATCGCGAATGCGTCGATGCTCGACGAAGCGACCGCGGCGGCCGAGGCGATGACGCTTTGCCAGCGCGCGGGAAAAAGCAGGAGCATGTCGATCTATGTCGCCGACGATGTGCTGCCGCAGACCATCGACGTCATGAGGACCCGGGCCGAGCCACTCGGCATCACGCTTGACGTGGGTCCGGCGATGGCGGTGGCCGGCGTTGATTGTTTTGCCGTGCTGCTGCAGTACCCCGGCGCCAATGGCGACGTGCGCGACTATCGCGTGCTCACCGAAGCGCTCCACGCCAGGGGAGCGCTGGTGATCGCCGCCGCCGACTTGCTCGCGCTGACGCTGTTGACGCCACCCGGCGAATGGGATGCCGACGTGGTCGTGGGATCGAGCCAGCGCTTCGGCGTGCCGATGGGATTCGGCGGTCCGCACGCCGCATTTCTCGCCACTCGCGACGAATTCAAGCGCAACCTGCCGGGCCGGCTGGTTGGAGTAACGGTCGATGCCAACGGCCAGAGCGCTCTTAGGCTCGCGCTGCAAACGCGCGAACAGCACATTCGTCGCGAAAAGGCGACATCGAATATCTGCACGGCGCAGGTGCTGCTCGCCGTGCTGGCAAGCATGTATGCCGTCTATCACGGGCCGCATGGGCTGGCGATCATCGCCCGCCGCGTTCATCGACTGACGGGCGTGCTCAACGCAGGGCTCAAGCGGCTCGGGCTCGCGGTGATCAATCCGACGTTTTTCGACACGCTCACGATCGAGACCGGAGAGCGCACAGCGGCGATTCGCGAAGCCGCCGTGGCCCGCAGCGCGAATCTGCGCCGGGTCGATGAAGCGCATGTCGGCGTTTCGCTCGACGAGACGACCACGCGCGAGGACGTCAAGCTGTTGTGGACGATATTTGCGCCCGAGGGCGCGGTACTGCCGGAATTCGAGTCGCTCGAAGCGACGACCGACGATGCGCTGCCGGCGAGCCTCGAGCGCACCTCGGCTTTTCTGACCCACCCGACGTTCAATCGCTATCACTCGGAGACCGAGATGATGCGCTACTTGCGGCGTCTCGCGGACAAGGATGTCGCACTCGATCGCTCGATGATCCCGCTCGGGTCCTGCACCATGAAGCTCAACGCGGCCAGCGAGATGATGCCGGTGACCTGGCCCGAGTTTGCGCACCTGCATCCCTTCGCGCCGGCAAACCAGTCGCTCGGTTATCGGGAAATGATCGGCAGCCTCGAGCGCATGCTTTGCGCGGTAACGGGTTACGCGGCGGTGTCGCTGCAGCCCAATGCCGGATCGCAGGGCGAATACACCGGGCTCTTAATGATCAAGGCGTATCACGCCGCGCGCGGTGAGCCGCTGCGCAAGGTGTGCCTCATTCCAGCTTCGGCGCATGGCACCAATCCGGCGTCGGCGCACATGGCGGGCATGAAGGTGGTCGTTGTCGCATGCGACGAAAACGGCAACGTCGACCTGGACGATTTGCGGGCCAAGGCCGAGACTCACCGCGCCGAACTCGCGGCGATCATGGTCACCTATCCTTCGACCCATGGCGTGTTCGAGGTCGGGATCAAACAGGTATGCGACATCGTGCACGCCAACGGAGGACAGGTCTATGTCGACGGCGCGAACCTCAATGCGCTGGTCGGCCTGGCTTCGCCGGGGGAGTTCGGCGCCGACGTTTCGCACCTGAATCTGCACAAGACTTTTTGTATTCCGCACGGCGGTGGCGGGCCCGGCGTCGGACCGGTCGCGGTAGGCGCACATCTGGCGAGGTTCCTGCCTGCGCACCGAATGCTTTCCGGCACCCCCGAGACGGCACCCGAGCACATCGGTCCGGTATCCGCGGCCCCGTACGGCAGCGCCAGCATCCTGCCGATCTCGTGGATGTACATCACGATGATGGGCGGCGATGGCCTGAGAGCGGCGACCGAATCGGCGATCCTCGCGGCCAATTACCTTGCGCGGCGGCTCTCATCGCATTTCCCGGTCCTCTACGCGGGCAGGCACGCACTGGTCGCGCACGAATGCATTCTCGACTTGAGACCGCTCAAGGAGAGGAGCGGGGTCACGGTCGAGGACATCGCAAAGCGCCTCATGGACTACGGGTTTCACGCTCCGACCATGAGCTTTCCGGTCGCGGGAACGCTGATGATCGAGCCGACCGAGAGCGAGTCCAAGGTCGAGCTCGACCGCTTCGTCGACGCCATGCTGGCGATCCGCGAGGAAATTCGCGCCATCGAGGAAGGAAGGATGGACCGTGACGATAACCCGTTGAAAAATGCGCCGCACACCGCGGCAGCGTTGCTGACAACGGAATGGAAGCACGGTTACAGCCGCGAGCTGGCGGCTTATCCGGTGGCCAGCTTGAAACTGAACAAGATCTGGCCGTCGGTGGGCCGCGCCGACAACGTTTACGGCGACCGCAATCTGTTTTGCGCCTGCGTGCCTGTCGCGGAATACGCGTAGGTTGTCGCGAGGTGAAGGTTCTGGTCCTCGGCGCGGGCGTGATCGGAACCACGACCGCCTGGTTTCTTCGCGAGCGAGGGCACGACGTCACCGTCGTGGAGCGGCACGGCGCGGCGGCGCTGGAGACTTCGTTTGCCAACGGCGGCCAGATCTCGGTCTCGCACGTCGAGCCTTGGGCCAACCCGCAGGCGCCGTTCCAGATTCTCAAGTGGCTCTCGCAGGCTGACGCGCCGCTGTTGTTCCGCCCGCGCCTGGACCTCCAACAGTGGCGCTGGGGCCTGCAGTTCCTCATCGAGTGCCTGCCGTCGCGCAACCGGCGCAACATGCTGCAGATCCTCGCCATCAGCAAGTATTCGGGAGAGGTGCTGCGGAACTTGCGCGCCGCGGCCGGCTTGCATTACGACGATCTGCAGCGAGGCATTCTGCAGATCTATACCCACCGCGAGGGCTTCGATGCCGCGGCGAAGGCCGCCGCGCTGGTGCGGCAATACGGCATCGCACGCGAGGTGAAGACCGCCGCGGAATGTGTTGCGATCGAGCCATCGCTTGAGAACCGGCGGGACTGGATCGCCGGGGGTACCTACACGGCAAGCGACGAGACCGGAGACGCGAGAACGTTCACCCAATCGCTCGCGGCACTCGCGATGCAGCGAGGCGTCGCGTTTCGCTACGGCGTGACGGTCGAATCGCTCTCGGTAGCCGGAAACGCGGTAAGCGGCGTACACGCAGTCGACGAGCAGCGCGGCAGCGAGGTGCTCGACGCTGACGCCTACGTCGTGTGCCTTTCGAGCTACACGCCCAAGCTGCTCGCGCCGATCGGCGTAAGCGCGCTGGTCTATCCGGCCAAGGGCTATTCAGCGACGCTTGGCATCGTCGATCCCGCGGCCGCGCCCACTGTGAGCGTTACCGATGACGCCAAAAAGATGGTTTTTACGCGACTCGGCGATCGTCTCCGAGTGGCGGGGACCGCGGAGTTGTCCGGCTATAGCCTCGAGCTCAATCCGGTGCGTTGCGAGGCGTTGACCCGGCGCGCGAGCGAGTGGTTCGGCGACGCTGTCGATACCGAACACCCCGAATATTGGACCGGGTTGCGGCCGGCGACGCCGTCGAATGTTCCGCTAATCGGCCGCACCCGCTATCCAAACCTGTATCTCAACACCGGTCATGGCACGCTCGGCTGGACGATGAGTTGCGGATCCGGGAAGGCGGTTGCGGATCTCGTTTCCGGTCGCAAGCCGGAGGTCGATTTCGCGTTTCTCGACGGCTGAAGTGCTCGCCTCGCGCGAGATCGCCGCGGAGCAAGGCCGACGTAGATGCGTAGCGATCAGCTTCCGTGCGTGAGCACCCAGACGACCGCTGCCAACCACGCCAGCGCCGCGCCTTGCAAATGATGGTCGGTGAGCATGAGGCGGCTCGGATCCTCGGCGGCGTATTGCTGGTCGAGCAAATACAAGTAGCGGAAAAGCCCATAGGTGACGATCGGTACCGTGTAGACCAGGTTCGCGCTGCCGTGCAATGCGATCGTTTGCGGGCTGATGGTGTATAGACTGTACGAAATCAGCGTTCCACTGACGCACACGGTAATGAGCCGGTCGAGCAACGCGGGAGAATATTCGGCGAGCACGGCGCGTCCGGCGTCGCCAGTGACCGCCACGAGTTCGGCGCGACGCTTGCCGAAGCCCAGCAACAGCGTCAGCATCAAACCGCACATCAGGAGCCACGGCGACGGCGCGATGCCCACGCCGAGCGTGCCGGCGAGCAGCCGAAGCAGGAAGCCGAGAGCGACCGAGATCACGTCGATGATCACCATCCGCTTGAGGCCCAACGAGTACGCCGCGTTCAGGACCAGATACGCAATCAGGATGGCGACCAGCTCAACGCCGACCCACGTGCCGAGCGCAAAGGCGGCCAATGCAAGGGCGACCGACATCGAAACCGATGCTGCGCGTGAGATCCGTCCCGCGGCGATGGGCCGGTCGCGCTTCAGCGGGTGCGCGCGGTCGGCGTCACGATCGATCCAGTCGTTCCCGATATAGACCGCGCTCGCGAGAAGGCAGAAGGCGACGAACGCCGCGGCGACGTGCGCGGCAAGGGAAGGATCATGCCACGCGTGCGCGAAGAGGAACCCCGCCCACACGAAGGCGTTCTTTATCCACTGCTGCGGCCTAAGCGAGCGCCAATAATGCATAATCGTCCCCGTTTCGGATCTCATTCCAGACGCCGCGCGGCTTGAGCCGCACCTCGCTTCCGGCATCATCGATCATCGGCGCTTTGCATCGACCCCGTGCCATCATGCCTGAGCGGACACGAATCGCAACCTTGCTCGCGTTCGTCCTGATCGGCATCGGTGCGGTGCGGGTGTTTGCGGTGGTCGGTGCCACGCCGCTTCTGGGCTACGCCAATCAATTCGACATGCGGCGGATCTCGGCGTGCGTCGGCCTTTGGCCCGACCTGCCACCGGCAGCGCGGCTGCAGGCGCACCCCGAGGCGCCGATCGCGCGCTATGTGCGCGCCGAGCGCCGCCCCGACGAATGCTACTGGAGCAGTGAGCTCCTTTTCGTGGCGCCGGTCGCCGCGATCCTGGCACAGGGCGAAACGGTCGAGCTGCGCGTCATCGGCGCAATCAAAGCGGCGACGCTGATCGTGATGGCGTTCGCACTCGGCGCCATGTTGCGACGGCAACCGGCCATAGCGCTCGTCCATGGCTTGGTGTTCGCGCTCGTCCTCTGCGATCCGATCGTGACCTTGTGGCTTAACACCCTATACACCGAATTTGCCGCGGTCCTCTTCGCGTATGCGAGCGTGGTTCTGTCGGTTGCCATCGGTATGCGCACAACGGCATCGGACTCGCCGTCGTCGATGCAAGTTGCCGCGTTGGTGATGAGTCTGATCGGTCTCGGACTCTCGCGGCAACAGCATTTGTGGCTGCCCGCGTTCCTCGTTTTCCCGCTGGTGATCTCGCTTTGGGCGCGCGCCCGTCGCAGCGCGCTGTTGCTCATCGCGGTGGTGGGCGCGATCGGCTTCGCCCAAGCGGAGCTCATCGGCCGCCATCCGACCATCGCCCAGGCGAACAACGCCGACGTCGTGCTGGGCGCAATCCTTCCCGCGTCCAAAGACGAGGCGCTGACCGCGAAGCGGCTGGGCCTCCCCGAACGCTGTCTGCGCTCGGTGGGCGCCACCTGGTACCAGCCCATGGGCGAGGCACTCGAGGCTACCTGCGCGGAAGCGCTGGTCATGCGGAGACGCAGTCTCGCCGCGTTGGTCGCGACCGAGCCGGCGACACTGTTGCGCGCCGTTCTGCGTGCTCTTCCGCAACTGCAGGATTGGCAACTGGGTTATCTTGGCAGCGTGGAGGGTCTGCAATACGCCGGCAGCGATTCGGTGCGCACGGTGGCAGGCGCGCTCGCGAGCGGCATTAGCCCGGTGCCGGCGAAGCTTCCCTTGTCGACGTTCCTGCAGATGTTGGCCGCCTCGGGGGCAATCTTCCTGGCGAGCGCGGTCGTTTGCATCGTGGGTGCCGTATCCCGGCGGTGTTCGCCACTCGCTTTGACTCTGTACGCGCTGACGGGCATCGCTTGGTACGCCATCCTGACCTCGATCTTTGGCGACGGCTACGTCGAGGTCGCGCGCCACGCGCAGCTCGCCGGCGTTTCGCTGTATGCAAGCGTTGTCGTGCTTGCCGCAGCGCTTTTTGCTCCGCTGCTTGTGCTCTTCGGCGTTGCGACCGCACGTGCGATTGCGGCTGCCGCAGCGTTTGCCGTCCTTGCGATAGGCGCCGCCGTGGCTTCTCAGGCGCCGTTGCGCGACGCCATGACGATCACGCCCATGGCGTTCGGCGTAGTCGATCGTCCGCTGCAGAATAAGGTCCCCGCCGACGCCGTCGAATTATCGGGCTGGGCTATCGACCCACACGGTGTCGCGGATGTCGAGTTGCTCGTCGACGGCGGTACCACCTATTCCGCGCGCTACGGTCTGCCTTACCTGGGCGCACGCAACGAGCCGCTGGCGCTGTATTTCCCGGCCTATCCGAATACGGCGAACGCCGGCTTCACGGCTGAGCTCCCTGCGCAGGCGCTCGCAAGCGGCGCCGCCGACGTCCGCACCATCGTGATCAACTCGGCCGGAACCCGCACCGAGATCGATCGCCGGCGGCTGGTCACGGAATCGCGCTGAATGCGAAACCTGAGATGGCGCACCGCGCTTCTCGTGCTGGCGCCCTTCGCCGCCTGTGCGCTGATCTATTTGCCGACCCTCTCCGGTGCATTGCTGAGCGACGATTACGCGGTGCTCGCGGCCTTGTCGGATTGGTCGCAGCAAAGACAACTGCTCCCGGCGCTCGTCTCCAAGTTTTACTCCGGGCTGGACTCGCCGAGTTTCTATTACCGACCGCTTTCGATAGCGAGCTTCGGCTTCAATTTCGCGCTGGCAGGCGCCGATTCCTTCGTATGGCGTCTTACCAATCTGGCTTTGCATCTGGCCAGTGGCGCGCTGGTGTTTGTCATCGCTCGAGGTTTTTCGATCGAGTCCGTTGATCGGTCAAACACCGGGCCGGCGATCGCCGCGGCGGTCTTTCTGCTGTTTCCCACCAGTCCCGAAGCGGTGGCGTGGGTTTCCGGGCGCTACGATCTTCTCGCGCTCTTGTTCATGCTGGCGACGGTCGCCTTTTTTCAGCGTGCGGCGCGATGGTACGACCGCTGGGGCGTAGCCGCGCTGTTGGCCGCGGCATGCGCATTGGCGAGCAAGGAATCGGCCGCGTTGTTGCCGGCTCTGGTTTTGGCCGTCGCCATCGCGCGGCGCGCGGCGAGATCGCAGGCCACGGCCGCAAGCATTTTCATCCTGGGCGCGCGCGACGCCGCACCCTGGCTTGTGCTCGGCGTCGCGTATTTCGCGATGCGGGCGGCAATTTTCGGCAGCCCCTTCCAGGTCTATGCCGGGACGTCGCCAGTCAAGGCACTGGCGAGCGGCGCTTGGATGCAGTCGATGAGCTCGGTCGGCGCGTGGGTCGACGCGACGCTGCCGCTCCCGTTCGTACGCACACTGTTCCTGATCGCGATTCTGGCGCTGCTCGCGCTTGGCACGCTGGCATGCTGGAGCCGCCGTGCGTCACGGGCGAACTGGCTCGCGCTCGCGATCTCAACGCTCCTTTCGATCGCCCTGCTCCTGCCTCATCTGTCGGCCTTGGCTGCCACTGGAGAGCAGGGGAGGTTGTTCTACACCACGTCGGCGCTGCTCGCCTTGTTGGCCGGTCTTGCGGTCGCGGCGACGGCGGCGCGCTCTGGCTTGCAATGGCGAGGATGGCGACGAGCGACAGCGCTGGGCGCAAGTCTCATATTGATAGCGGCCGAGCTTGTGCTTCTGCGCGCGACGGTCGCGCCGTGGAGCGCGGCCGGGGTTGAGGCACGTGCGCTCATCGCCGCGTTGTCCGTTGTTGCGAGCGAGGTCTCCGGCGCCGGCTATGGTTTCGTGCTGGTGCCGGACCACTTGGGCAGCGTACCTTTCGGTCGCAATGCGCAAGGCGGACTGATGCTACCGCCAACACAGCCGCTTTCGCTGTCGTCGCGGCTGATCGTGCAGACGCCGGCCGATCTTCCGGCGTGGCCCGGCAACGCGCGACGCGGATTGGTGGACGCGTTGCGCCGCTATCCGCTTGCGCAGGTCTGGTCGGTCGTCGCGTCAGGCCAGGCGAACGGCACGGCGTTGCCTACCGACTATTTCTGCTGGTCGGAGAATTCATCGCGTATCGTCAGGCTCTCGTTGCACCCGGGTGCGGCGCAAGGCGACTGGCTCGGTGCTTGGCAGCATGCGCTTGTTGGGAGCCCGTGCGCCGAGGTCGCGGCGGAACTGAAACAACTGTGATTCGCGCGGCGCTAAGCTGATGTTGTCCGGGACCGGAGCCTGGGTTCCTGCAACAGAAAAAGGCGCTGCCCGCGTGACGGTATAATGCGCCTCTTCGCGCAGACCTCGAGCAATGTTCTTTTCCCTTCGCACGTCGCTGTTGTTCGCGCTTGCCTTTTTTTCGATTGCCGCGTCGAGCCAGACCACGGTGCCGGCAGCGGTAGCACCGCCGTCGATCGCCGCCAAGGCCTATCTCCTGATCGACATCCTGAGCGGCCAGACACTCGTCGCCGTCAACGCCGACGAGCCGCGCGAGCCGGCGTCTCTGACCAAGTTGATGACCGCTTATCTGGTCTTTCGCGCGCTCAAGGACAAGGAGCTCACGCCGTCGCAAATGGCAACGGTATCGGAGAAGGCGTGGCGAGCCGAGGGATCGAGAATGTTCATCGATCCCAAAAAAGCGGTGTCGGTGGATGAGCTGCTGCACGGCGAGATCGTGCAATCGGGAAACGACGCGGCAATCGCGTTGGCGGAAGTCACGGCGGGCTCCGAGCAGGCTTTCGTCGAGCGGATGAATCGCGAGGCGGGCCGGATCGGAATGAAGAACACGCGTTTCATCAACGTGACGGGGTTACCGGCGCCACAGCAGGTTTCGACCGCAGCCGACCTCGGACTGATCGCCGCGGCCGTCATCCGGGATTTCCCGGAGTATTACCCGCTTTATTCGATCAAGGAGTACCGCTACAACAACATCACGCAAT
Source organism: Casimicrobiaceae bacterium (assembly GCA_036491495.1). Taxonomy (GTDB): domain Bacteria; phylum Pseudomonadota; class Gammaproteobacteria; order Burkholderiales; family Casimicrobiaceae; genus PALSA-1003. The sequence continues at coordinate 19,855 of DASXBW010000069.1, read as the reverse complement.
CGAATCGCAACCGGCTGCTTTGGAGTGACCCGTACGTCGACGGCGTCAAAACCGGATTTACCGACGCTGCGGGCTATTGTCTGATCGCGTCGGCTAAGCGTGGTCCTCGGCGGCTCCTTGCCGTGGTGCTTGGCGCGGCGTCCGATGCGGCGCGCGCGAGTGAGGCCCAAAAACTGCTCAATTACGGATTCCAGTTCTACGACACGGTGCAGCTGTACCAGAACGGCGCGCAGGTCAGCGCGCTCAAGGTATGGAAGGGCGCGACGGACTCGGTGCCCGCCGGCTTCGTCGTCGACCAGTACGTGACGTTGCCCAAGGGGCAGGCGCCGCAGCTGAAGCTCACGCTGGAGGCCGTTGAGCCGCTGGTTGCACCGATCACGCGAGGACAGCGCGTCGGCTTGGTCAAGGTCACGCTCGACGCCAAGCCAGTCGGAGAGTACCCGCTGGTTGCCCTGGAAGAGGTGCCGCTCGCTGGCCTTTTCGGGCGCGCGTGGGACACCATCCGATTGTGGTTCAAGTGATGCATCCGCCACAACGGCGCGGCTGGAACGAGCACACGATCTCCATCAACTCTGAGGGTTCATGACCGTATATCTCAATGGCCACTTTGTGCCGCTTGCAGACGCGAAAATTTCGGTACTCGATCGCGGCTTCATTTATGGCGACGGCGTGTATGAATTAATCCCCGTCTATCACCGACAGCCCTACCGCCTGCGACAGCATCTCGCTCGTCTGCAGCGCAGCCTCGACGGCATCAGACTGGTGAACCCGCACACCGACGCCGAATGGGAATCGATCATCCGCGAGCTTGTCGCGCGCACTCCGTTCGACGATCAGGGTCTGTATTTTCAGGTGACTCGCGGCGTTGCCAAGCGTGACCATTCGTTTCCCTTGGGCGTCGCGCCGACGGTCTTCATGATGAGCAATCCGCTATCACTGCCGACTGCGGAGCAGGTCGAACGCGGTGTCGCTGTCGTTACCGCAACCGACGAGCGCTGGCTGCATTGCGACCTGAAGACGATTTCGCTCTTGGGCAATGTGCTGGCGCGGCAGCGTGCGACCGACGCCGGTGCGGCCGAAACGGTACTTTTTCGCAACGGCTTTCTGACCGAGGCGTCGGCGTCGAACGTGTTCATCGTGCGCGACGGAGTGATCCTCGGTCCACCCAAGGACAACCAGATCCTGCCGGGTATTACTTATGACGCGGCGTTCGAGCTGGCGCGCGGCGGCGGACTGGCGCTGGAGGTTCGCCCGATTACCCGGGACGAGGCTCTCGCGGCGGATGAAATGTGGCTGTCCTCGTCGACCAAGGAAGTGCTCGCGGTCACTACCGTCGATGGGAAACCTTTTGCCGGCGGCTCGCCGGGGCCGGTGTTCCACAAGATCTACCAGCTCTTTCAAGCGAGCAAGTCCCGGAGCGGTCAATAGAAAATCGCTTTTGCAACACGGGGTGGGTATGCCTCGGTCATGCGACGAATGATCGTCGCGTCAGTCGGAGTCCTACAAAGCGTTCTTGCTGCAATTCAACCGGACGCTGGTAGAATTCCAATAGCGCTTGCTCACCGTTCGCACCTAAGCCGGTATGAAAGAGCCGCTCTCCAAAATCGTCGAAAGCCGCTACGGCGGTCGCGATATTCCCGTGGCGGTTGTGCTGCCCGACGGAGGCCGCGTCGCACTCTCAGCGACGCCCGAGGTAGACGTCTACGCCCGTACCTGGAACGGAGTGAGGGCGCTCGCGTCGCCCGAGCTCGGCAAGCTCGCGCGCGCGTACGTCCATAACGACATCGATTTCTCCGGAGGCGCGCGACGCGTCCTCGCCATCGCGGAGGCGCTGGTCGGGCAGGTGACCCACGGCCGTGACGAGGTGCATGCTCGCCTGCGCGCGTGGTGGCATCAGCATCGCAGCAACAAGACCAATGTCCAGCATCACTACGACGTCTCGAACCCGTTCTATCGTCTCTGGCTCGACGAGCGCATGGTGTATTCATGCGCGTACTTCAAAAGCGATGCCGATACGCTCGACCAGGCGCAGGCGCAAAAGCTCGATCTGATCTGCCGCAAGCTCCGCTTGCAGCCGGGCGAAGAATTCCTCGATATTGGATGCGGTTGGGGCGCTTTGATCTTCTGGGCCGCAGAGAACTACCGCGTCAACGCGACCGGCATTACGCTCTCTCAAAATCAGTACGACTACGTCAGCGCGAAGATCGCCGAGCTGGGCTTGAGCGGGCGCATACGGGTGCAACTGCTCGATTACACCGATCTGCCGGCTGACGCCGCGTACGACAAGATCGCCAGCGTCGGCATGTTCGAGCATGTCGGCGAGCATAATTTCCCGCGCTACTTCGGGAAAATCTACCGGGCCCTCAAGCCCGGAGGATGGGTCCTCAACCACGGCATCACGCAGAATCTGCTCGGCGCGGCAAGCCTGGGCAGCGGCATCGGCGATTTCGTGGAGGAATACGTCTTTCCCGGCGGCCAGCTCGTGCACGTTTCCCGGGTCATCCAGGGGATGGCCTCGGAAGGACTGGAAGTCATCGACGCGGAAGGCTTGCGCGAGCACTACGCACGGACCCTCGGGCATTGGGTCGACCGCCTCGAGACGAACGCCGACGCTGCCCGCCAAGAAGTCGGCGAGGAGAAATTCCGCGTCTGGCGGATTTACCTTGCGGGCTCGGCTCATGCGTTCGAGCGCGGCTGGCTGTCCATCTTCCAGCTGCTCGCGGGCAAGCCCTTGCCGGGCGGGCGGCTGCCGCATCCGCCGACCCGCGAGTACATGTATCGCCCGTAGCAGAAGGGTAGGCCCTTTTCGCGCGACACGTCCGTCCCCATATTCGAGCGATGGAAAAGACCATGGCCGAATCACTGCTCGAATTTCCCTGCTCGTTCCCGATCAAGATCATGGGCCGCACCGAAGACGGGTTCGCGCAGCTGGTGCTCGATATCGTGCTGCGCCACGTCCCCGATTTCGACAGCTCGACCATGGAAATGAGGGCGTCGCGCGAGGGCAAGTACCTGTCGCTGACTTGCGTGGTCAACGCGAGCTCCCGCGACCAACTCGATGAGCTCTACCGCGAGCTTTCCGGGCATCCGCAGGTCGTGATGGTTCTTTAGTGGCTTGCAGCGCCCCATTCGTTGTCCCGACCTTAGCTACCCTCCAGCCTTGAACGAAGCCGCGTCCGCGCCATCCTTCGCCGACGCGGCTGGAACGGGCGGCAAGCTGTCCGAAGTTCCCGCACCAGCGTTGAAGCGTCTTGGGCGGACAGATTACACGCGCACATGGCGCGCGATGCAGGCGTTCACCGATGCCCGCACGCCGGAAACGACAGACGAGATCTGGCTGACCGAGCACGCGCCGGTGTACACGCTGGGACTCGCCGGTCGCCCTGAGCACCTTCTGCGCGCGAATGCGATTCCGATCCTGAAGGTCGATCGAGGGGGACAGGTAACTTATCATGGGCCAGGTCAACTCGTCGTCTACCTGCTGATCGACCTCAGGCGACTTCGGCTTGGCGTGCGGCAGCTGGTCGAGGCGATCGAAAGCGCCGTGATAAAATTGCTCGATTCGTATGGGATCGAGGCGTACGGCCGGCGCGATGCGCCTGGCGTCTACGTCAAGCGCGACCGGCGGGAAGCCAAAATCGCCGCGCTTGGCCTCAAGGTCCGCAACGGCTGCACCTACCACGGCTTCGCGCTCAATTTAGACATGGATCTCGCGCCGTTCGACGACATCGACCCCTGCGGTTATCGCGGGCTCGCGGTGACGCAGTTGCGCGATCTTGGTGTGCGCGCTTCGCACACCGAGATCGAAGAGCGTCTGATGAGCAACGTGACCCGGGCGATTGCCGCCATCGATCGAAAAAGTCGATGAGCGACATCGCGCCCGCGCCGCAAGCGGCCGGCTCCCTTCCGTCCGCATCCGCCGGGGTAAAGCACAAGGGCGGCGCCAAGACTGCGCGAATTCCCATCAAGGTCGTGGTCGCGGAGCGGCTGAAAAAGCCCTCGTGGATACGCGCGCGAGCGCCATCCTCGCCCCGCTTTTACGACGTCAAGCGCATCCTGCGGGAGCACAATCTGCATACCGTTTGCGAAGAAGCATCCTGCCCGAACATCGGCGAATGCTTCGGCAAAGGCACGGCGACGTTCATGATCATGGGCGAGCTTTGCACACGCCGCTGTCCGTTCTGCGACGTCGGACACGGACGTCCGCTGCCGCTCGATTCTGAGGAGCCGCTGAACCTGGCCAAGACGATTGCCGCGCTGAAGCTCGCGTATGTCGTGATCACCAGCGTCGATCGCGACGACCTGCGCGACGGCGGCGCCCAGCATTTCGTCGACTGTATCCGTGCCGTGCGTGAGCATTCGCCGGCAACGCGGATCGAGGTGCTGGTTCCCGATTTCCGAGGCCGTCTTGCGCGCGCTCTCGACGTTCTCAGCATCGCGCCGCCGGACGTGATGAATCACAACCTCGAGACCGTCCCGCGCCTCTACAAGCAGGCGCGCCCCGGTGCCGACTATGCCCATTCGCTGGAGCTGTTGGGTCAGTTCAAGTCGAGGTTTCCCGCCATCCCGACCAAGTCCGGCCTGATGGTAGGACTGGGGGAGACAGACGACGAGATATTGGCCGTGATGCGCGACATGCGCGCACACCGGATCGACATGCTTACCATCGGCCAGTATCTACAGCCGAGCGCTTCGCACCTTCCGGTGCTGCGCTACGTCCATCCCGATGCCTTTGTCCTGTTCGAGCGGGAAGCCCATCGCCTGGGCTTCGCGCACGCTGCGGTCGGTGCGATGGTCCGCTCGTCGTATCATGCTGACCAGCAGGCGCACGGCGTCCTCGGCGCTGACGTTTAATCCGTTCGCGGATCGCGCCTAAAGAAGACACCGATGGTCTTAGCCCCACGGCGCGCCCTTGTCATTTTTTCCCTGGGATTGTTGGTCGCCGCCGGCGCACGCGCCGAGGTCTCGGAAGTCCGCATCTCGCACGGCTACGGCGTGCTCTATCTGCCGCTGATGGTCATGGCCAGCGAGAAGCTCGTCGAAAAAAACGCCAAGGCGGCCGGGCTTGGCGAGGTCAAGGCAACGTACCTGGTGCTGGACGGCGGCAATGTCATCAACGATGCGATGCTGTCCGGCGCGCTCGACATCGCTTCGATCGGCGTACCGGGCTTTCTGACGCTATGGGCGAAAGCGAAGGACAATCCGGCGCTGGAGATTCGCGGCTTGTCCGGGATGAGCTCGTCCTCCTTGTACCTGATGACCCGCAATCCGAACATCAAGTCGCTCAAGGATTTTTCCGACAAGGACCGCATCGCAGTCCCGGGGATCAAGACCTCGCTGCCGGCGGTGATGCTGCACATGGTCGCCGCCAAGGAGTTTGGCGACGCCAATTACGCCAAGCTCGACCCGATCACGGTTGGCCTTCCACACCCCGACGCGCTCGGGGTGCTGCTGTCGGGAAGGGGCGAGATCAACAGCCACATGGCGTCGCCCCCGTTCTCGTACATCGAGGACGCGACGCCCGGTCTGCACCGCGTGCTGAACACGGTCGACGTCCTCGGCGATATCACGGTCGACATGACCTACACCACGCGCAGGTTTTTCGAGGCCAACCCGAAGCTCTGCGCCGCATTCATCGCGGCCATGAGCGAGGCCAACGCTCTCATCGCCAAGGACTCCAAAAAAGCGGCCCAAATCTATCTCGCGGTATCGAAGCAGAAATCGACGGCGGACGAAATCATCAGGATTCTCGCCGACCCGAACTCAAAGTTCTCGACGGTCCCGAACGGAACGATGAAATACGCCGAGTTCATGTCCCGCGTGGGCACGATCAAGGCCAAGCCCGCGACGTGGAAGGACTTGTTCTTCGCGCCGGTGCACGGCGCGGCGGGAAGCTAACGATCGCCCGGCTTGAGTGAGGTGGGCGGCGCGACGCCTTTCGGCCACAGCAACCATATCTGACCGGGCTGGTTCATCCGGCCCGCGTTTCGTCCCGCGTCGTCGCCAGAGCCCCAGAAAAAATCGGCGCGTAACGCCCCTCTGATCGCGCCACCGGTGTCCTGCGCGAGAACCAGCCGCTGGAGGGGCGCATCGGATAGCGGGTAAGTCGTCGCCAGAAAAAGTGCTGCACCCAGCGGCAGAAAGCGTGGATCCACCGCGACGGCGCGGCCCGCGGCAAGCGGCACGCCCAGCGCGCCGATCGGACCATCGATGGCGTTGTCAGGATTGGTGGCGATCTCGCGGAAAAAGACATAACTTGGATTTTCATCGAGAAGCGATGGCAATTTGTCCGGATGTTGCCGTCCCCAGGCCTTGATGCCCTGCATCGATGCTTGCTCCAGCGTCAGCTCGCCCCGTTCAATCAGCACACGCCCGATGGATCGGTACGGATGCCCGTTCTGATCAGCATAGCCGACGCGTACGGTGCTCCGATCAGCAAGCTCGATCCTGGCCGAGCCCTGGATGTGCACGAAGAACGCTTCGACTGGGTCGTCTACCCATACGAGCTCCCTTCCCAGCAAACGCGCATGCCCGGCCTCGATTTCCGCGCGCGACCAATACGGCAGCACGCGCTTGCCGTCGAGTCGTCCGCGAACGCGCTCGGACTTGAGCTCGGGGAAGATCTCGCCCAGCTCGACCGTGAGCAGATCGTCCGGCGGCGCATACAAGGGATAGCGGTAACGATCGTTGCGCGCACGGCTGCCCTTCAACAGCGGCTCGTAGTAGCCGGTCACCCGTCCGACATCGATCCCATCCGCGGTGGTGACCCGGTATGGAGTAAACTGCGCTTCGAAAAACGCGCGCGCGCCGGCGTCATCGTGAGTTGCGACGGCAGACGCGGCGGCGCATGCGGGTCGCCAGATCGCCGCCGATTCGCCTCGCGCGATCAGCGCGCGGCAGCTTGCGGCAAACGAGGGCAAGGCGGCGGACGGAGTGTCGTTGCTCCAGCCGGGCAGAGCTGAAAATGGAACTGCCTGGAAGCGAACGCTTGCCTGTTCCGCTGGCGCGGACCCGCCGGAACCGACAAGCGGCGCGCGAGGCAGCGTTCCGCAGGATCCGAGGAGCGCGCAAAGCGCGGCGACACTGGAAAGCATCGCGATGGCATGGATATTTCTCGAGGCGGTTGTCGCATTGTTGCTGGCGGTGTTCATCGTCTGGTTCACAATTGGTGGCAGCCGTAAGCCGCCACCGAGCTTGCCACCCGTTTTGCCCACAAACGCGCCGCCACCGACCGACGACGAATCAGGCGAAGACACCCGGAACCAATGACCGGCACGCTATGCACACGACTGTTACCACGGGCGGAAACAAGGCGCGCCGGATGCCGACGCGCATGTGGCGCGGTGTCGCGGCACTTGCATTGACGCCGGCATCAATGAAGAACGCGCGGCACCGACAAGGTGAAGGAAGGAATGGGCGCGTCGAATTGCTTTCCGTCTTCGGCCACCATCTGGTACGCGCCGCGCATGGTGCCGACGGCTGTCTCGAGATGCGTGCCACTGCTGTACTCGAAGCTTTCGCCGGGCTTGAGCAGAGGCTGCTGTCCGACCACGCCCAGGCCCTTGACCTCGACGACCTTGTTGTTGGCGTCGGTGATGACCCAATGCCGGCTGACCAGTTGCGCAGGAACGGTGCCGGAGTTGGTGACCGTGATCGTGTACGCAAAGACATACTGGTTTTTCGACGGATCCGATTGGTCCTCGACGTAGCTTGCCTTGGGGACGACGGTGATCTCGTACCTCTCGCTCTCGGCCATGACAAAGCCCTTCCCCGGATGACGGAGCAATTATAACGCCATGCGTACATACCAGATTGCGCCCTCGATCCTCTCCGCAGACTTCGCGCGGCTTGGCGACGAAGTCCGCTCAGTCATCGACGCCGGCGCCGACCTGATTCACTTCGACGTGATGGACAATCATTACGTGCCGAATCTGACCATAGGGCCGCTGGTGTGCCGGGCGCTGAAGCCGCATGTCAGCGTGCCTATCGACGTTCATCTGATGGTCACGCCCGTCGACACGATTGCATCCGAGTTCGCCGAGGCGGGCGCGGCGGTCATCAGCTTTCATCCGGAAGCATCCTTTCACGTCGATCGCACCATCGGCCTCATCCACGAGCACGGTTGCAAGGCCGGGCTGGCGATCAACCCGGCGACGCCGCTTGACTGCCTCGATCATGTGCTCGACAAGCTCGACGTCGTCTTGATCATGTCGGTGAATCCGGGCTTCGCGGGACAGTCGTTCATCGTCGAGGCATTGAGCAAGCTCACGCTGGCCCGCGCACGCATCGACGCCGTGGTGGCGCGGACGGGCCGGGAAATCCGGCTCGAGGTCGACGGCGGGGTCAAGGTCGACAACATCGGCGCCATCGCCCGGGCCGGCGCGGACAGGTTCGTCGCCGGGTCGGCAATCTTCGGCAGCGGCGATTATGCCAAGACGATAGCCGCGATGCGCGCCGAGATCGCTCGCGCCCAATGAGCGTCGCAAACTGAGGGGCCCGGGGCGACCCGCTGCCTAGGGCTCGATCGCCTTCCTCCCCGGTGCAAAGCCTCGGGGCTGATGGTATAGTTTCCTCGCGGCTCCATTCCGCCCCTTGGATCAGATGAGCTTCGACATTCTCCATCGCAACGGCTGGGCTTGGCGGCACGGCAACGACTGGCGCTGGCCGCGCCTATCGTGACCCGCTTCTAGCGCGTCGCGGTTCATCAGCGACGCCTGCATCAACGTTGCGTTCGTTCAGAGAATCGTTGGAGCATCATGACCGAAGCCGAATTCCGCGCCCTCGCTGCGCTTGGGTATAACCGCATCCCGCTCGTTCTCGAGGCGTTTGCGGATCTCGATACCGCCCTCTCCCTCTATCTCAAGCTCGCCAACCAGCGCTACACCTACTTGCTGGAATCGGTCGTTGGCGGCGAGCGCTTTGGCCGTTATTCGTTCATCGGCTTGCCGGCGAAACTTCGTATTCGTTCGCGCGGCCGGCAGATCGAAGTGGAGGATCGCGGCGGAATCGTCGAGCGTCACGAGGGCGACCCGCTGGCGTTCATCGGGGCGTTCCTGGGTCGCTATCGCGCCGCTCCACGGCCGGGGCTGCCGCGGTTCTGCGGCGGTCTCGCCGGGTATTTTGGCTACGACACGGTTCGGCATGTCGAGACCAAGCTTGCCGCGAGCGCACCGGCACCGACCGCGGAGCTCGCGGAGATTCCGGACATCCTGCTCTTGCTTACCGAGGAGCTCGCGGTGGTCGACAATCTCTCGGGCAAGATCTCGCTTATCGTATACGCGGATCCCGCGCAGCCCAACGCCTACTGGGCCGCGCACGATCGATTGCAGGACCTCCGGAGGAAGCTGCGGCAGCCCGCGTCGATCCCGTATCAGACTGCGTCCGAGCTTACCGTCGCCGAAAGCGAGTTCGGAGCGGAGGGATTTCAGGCCGCGGTGGCACGTTCGCGCGAGTACATCGTGGCCGGCGACATCATGCAGGTCGTTATTTCGCAACGCATGCGGAGGCCGTTTGCCGCGCCACCGCTGTCGCTGTATCGGGCGCTGCGCTCGCTCAATCCGTCGCCTTACATGTTCTATTACGATTTCGGCGATTTTCACCTGGTCGGCGCTTCACCGGAAATCCTGGTGCGCAAGGAAGGCTCGAACATCACCCTGCGGCCGATCGCCGGCACCCGGCCGCGCGCCGCGACCCGCGAGGCTGACGACGCGCTGGCGACTGAGCTCCTGAACGATCCCAAGGAAATTGCCGAGCACGTCATGTTGCTCGATCTCGGGCGCAACGACGTCGGCCGGGTCGCGCAAACCGGCTCGGTGCAGGTGACCGAGCGCATGGTGATCGAGCGCTATTCGCACGTGATGCACATCGTGTCCAATGTCGAGGGCAAGCTCAAGCCCGGCCTGACCAGCATCGACGTGCTGCGCGCCGCGTTCCCGGCCGGCACCGTGAGTGGCGCGCCGAAAGTGCGCGCCATGGAAATCATCGACGAGCTCGAGCCGTCGCGGCGAGGCATCTACTCCGGCGCGGTGGGTTACATCAGCTTTCAGGACGACATGGACACCTGCATTGCGCTCCGTAGTGCGGTGGTGAAAGATGGGGTGCTGTACGCGCAGGCCGGAGGCGGCATCGTCCACGACTCCTCTCCCGAGGGCGAGTGGCAGGAGACGCTCAACAAGCTGCGCGCGCTGCAGCGCGCCGCCGACATGGTTCAGCTGGGACTGGATGCGGAGGCCTAAGGCATGCTGCTCCTGATCGACAACTACGATTCGTTCACCTACAACCTCGCGCAATACTTAGGCGAGCTGGGCGCAGACGTGCACGTGCATCGCAACGACGCGATCAACCTCGAACAGATCAGTGCGTGGCGACCGGAGAGGATCGTCATCTCGCCGGGCCCGTGCACTCCCAACGAAGCCGGCATCTCGGTGTCGCTGGTGCAGCGTTTCGCGGGCGAGATTCCCATCCTCGGCGTGTGCCTGGGACACCAGGCCATCGGCCAGGCTTTTGGCGGGCGTATCGTCCGTGCCGGCCGCGTGATGCACGGCAAGTTGTCTTCCATCGCCCATCGAGGCGAAGGCGTCTTCGAAGGGCTGGCCAGCCCATTCGTCGCGACCCGCTATCATTCGCTGGTGATCGAACGCGGCAGCATGCCGGAGTGCCTGGAGGTCACGGCGGAAAGCGACGACGGCGAGATCATGGGCGTGCGTCATCGCGAGTTTGCGGTCCAGGGCGTTCAGTTTCACCCGGAAGCGATATTGACCGAGCATGGTCACGCGTTGCTATCGAACTTCCTCAAGTCTCCGCAGTAGCCGAAAACCAGGAACGATCATGCCGATCGATATTCAGGACGCGCTCCAGCGCACCATCGAGCACCGCGAGATCTTTCACGACGAAATGCTCTCGCTGATGCGAAAGATCATGAACGGCGAGGCCTCGCCGGTGATGATTGCGGCGTTTACCGTGGGCTTAAGGGTGAAAAAGGAAACCGTCGGCGAGATCGCTGCCGCGGCGCAGGTCATGCGCGAATTCGCGACCAAGGTCGACGTGCCCGACCGCGACCATCTGCTGGACATCGTCGGCACCGGCGGCGACGCGGCACACACTTTCAACATCTCCACCGCGGCGATGTTCGTCGCCGCGGCGGCTGGCGCAAGGGTCGCCAAGCACGGCGGACGGTCGGTGTCATCGAAGTCGGGCAGCGCCGACGTGCTCGAGGCGCTTGGAGCGCAGATCATGCTCAAGCCGGCCGAGGTCGCGGCCTGCATAGCCGAGACGGGCATCGGCTTCATGTTCGCGCCGAGTCATCACAGCGCGATGAAGCATGCGGCGCCGGTGCGCAAGGAGCTCGGCATCAGGACCATCTTCAACATTCTCGGACCGCTGACCAATCCTGCCGGCGCGCCGAACCAGTTGCTGGGCGTGTTTCATCCGGACCTGGTTGGCATCCTGGTGCGCGTGCTGCAGCGACTGGAAAGCAAGCATGTCCTGGTCGTCTACGGCAAGGACGGCATGGATGAGGTGTCGCTCGGCGCCGCGACGCTTGTCGGAGAGCTGAAGGACGGACAGATACGCGAGTACGAAATCCACCCCGAGGATTTCGGTCTCAGGATGATCTCCAACCGCGGGCTCAAGGTAGCCGACGCGATGGAATCCAAGGCCATGCTGCTCGAGGCGCTCGCCAATACCGAGGGCACACCGCGCGAGATCGTTGTCCTCAACGCCGGTGTTGCGCTCTATGCCGCGAACGTCGCCGGCTCGATCCCTGACGGCATCGAGCGCGCCCGCTCGGCCGTCGCATCGGGGGCTGCGCAGGAGAAGCTCAAGCAGTTCGTGGCCACGACCCGGAAGCTGGCAGGCACGGCGCCTTGATCGTGGCTTCGCTGCCTGACTCGCGCGCGAGCGCGGACGGTCTCACCTTCCGCGTCGCCGCCGCCGCTGACCTCCCGCAGCTCGCCTCGTGGAACAAGCAACTGATCGACGACGAGGGCCACGACAATACGATGAGCCCCGAAGAGCTCGTGGTGCGCATGCGCAACTGGCTGACGACCGAATACCAGGCGCTGATTTTCGAGCATCAAGCGGCGCCGGTGGCGTACGCACTGCTACGCGACACGCCTGAATGGGTACATCTGCGCCAATTCTTCGTCGCGCGGGATCGCCGCCGGCGCGGCATCGGCGCGCGCGCGGTTGCGCTGCTCCGCGATTCGGTATTCCCGCCCGACAAACCGATCATCGTCGAGGCGATGGCGTGGAACCAGCCCGCGCTTTCGTTTTGGCGCGCGGTTGGGTTTGCCGACCGCTACGTCGGCCTCGAGTCGCGTCCGGCTGGGTCCGTTCGGCGCCCATAGCGGAGCATGCCACGGTGACCACCCGCGACATTCTTACCCGAATTCTCGCCACCAAGGCCAAGGAGCTTGCCGCCGCGAAGGCTGCGATGCCCTTGAGCGAGATGCGCATGCGCGCCGCGGCGTCTCCCGCGCCTCGCGATTTTGCCGGCGCGCTTCGCGCCAAGATTGCTGCAGGGCGCTCCGCCGTGATCGCGGAGATCAAGAAGGCGAGCCCGAGCAGGGGCGTGTTGCGGCCCATTTTCGATCCCGCCGCGATCGCCCGGCGTTACGAAGCCGGAGGAGCGGCGTGTCTTTCGGTATTGACCGATCGCGATTATTTCCAGGGACGCCCCGAGCATCTGAACGCCGCGCGCGCGGCCTGTAGCTTGCCGGCATTGCGCAAGGATTTTGTGATCGACGAGTACCAGGTGCAGGAGTCGAGAACGCTCGGTGCCGATTGCATTCTCTTGATCGTTGCTGCGCTCGAGGATGCGCGGCTGGCCGCCCTCGAGACTTGCGCACGCGAGGCCGGCATGAGCGTTCTGGTCGAAGTGCACGACGCCTCGGAGCTGGAGCGGGCGCTCAGGCTTGCGACACCCTTGATCGGGATCAACAACCGCAACCTGCGCACGTTCGATGTCTCGCTGGAGACGACTCTCGACCTCCTGCCGCACATTCCGGCCGACAGGGTGGTAATCACGGAAAGCGGAATCTTGGCGCCGGCAGACGTCGAGCGCATGCGCGCTCGTGGCGTACACGCATTTCTGGTCGGCGAGGCATTCATGCGCGCCGCCGACCCGGGCGCCGCGTTGGCAGCTCTTTTCGCCTGAACCTTCTGCTGACTTTCTTGCAGGACTTTTGAGCCTGATTTCTAGTATGGACCGCTGACCCCGCGGCAGCTTTGCTATCATTCAGCGCCGGGCGCGGTATCAAGGTCGCCATAGCATCCCGGCGGGCAAGGTCACCAAACCGCACGTCCCGTTCGCCCCGGATTACCGCATACCGGGACAGGCGCCGAGCCGTAGAGAGGCGCTTCACTCGCGGGTTGAGCATCCGGTCGTGGTTCGGCAAGCCCACCACGAACGAGCTGAAGTCAAAGGTTTCCCGGTGTCGGCGATCGCTGTCGAGAACGTCAGCAAGCACTGGACCACGCCAGGCGGGCAGGTTCGCGCCGTTGACAGCATTTCCTTCTCGCTCGATCCAGGAACGCTCAACGTGCTTCTCGGCCCTTCGGGCTGCGGCAAGTCGACGACCCTGCGGCTCATCGCCGGGCTCGACCACGCCGACACCGGCAGGATATGGATCGACGGCCGCGAGGTGACTCATCTAGCGCCCGCGCGGCGCAAGATTTCGATGGTGTTCCAGTCCTACGCGCTGTTTCCACATCTGAGCGTGCAGGAGAACATCGTCTTCGGGCTGCGCGTGCGCAAGACCGGGCACGCCGACCGCGACCGGCGCCTGAAACGCGTCTCGGAGCTTCTGGGATTATCGGCACTGCTCGATCGAAAACCCGGTCAGCTCTCGGGCGGCCAGCAACAGAGAGTCGCGCTGGGTCGAGCGCTCATCGCCGAAGCGCCGGTGTGCCTGATGGACGAGCCTTTGTCGAACCTCGACGCGCAACTGCGGCAGGAAATGCGTCTCGAAATTCGCAACCTGCAGCGGCAGCTCGGCATCACCATGGTCTACGTGACGCACGATCAGGTCGAAGCGATGTCGATGGCCGACCGCGTCATCCTTTTGTCCGGTGGCCGGATCGAGCAGAATGGCACACCGGCCGACCTGTACGAGACTCCAGCCAACACCTTTGTGGCGCGCTTTATCGGCACGCCCCCCATGAATCTGCTTCGATTGGAGAAGGTGGGCGGCGAGGCGGTGATCGCCGGAACCGAGGGTCCCGGCGTTGCTTCGCCCGAATGTGCCGGTGGCATGTTCGGCGTTCGGCCCGAGCACGTGCTGCTTGCGCGCGACGGCCCATTCACCGCGCGAGTTGAGAGTGTCGAATACCTGGGGGCCGACTCGCTCCTGCTATGTCGCATCGGCGAACAGATCCTGACCGCGCGTGTCGCGGGCCGCGTCGGCGTGGCCGGCGGCGATTCCGTGCACTTAAGCTGGGCACGCGGCGCGAGCCACTTCTTCGACGCTGCAACCGGGGTACGGCTCGCGACAGAACCGATCCATCAAAACGCAACCATGTTTGCGTAGTCCAAATATTTCCACGAGGAGGAAGCATCATGAAACGCAGCACTATTTGGGGCTGGTTAGTCGCCGTTGCCCTTGCCGCGCTCTCGGGCGCGACGCTCGCCCAGGCGCCGGTGGAGATCTCGTTTTATTACCCGGTCGCCGTCGGCGGGCCTATTACCAAGCTGGTCGACCAGTTCGCCGCCGACTTCGAAAAAGAGAATCCGGGCATCAAGGTCAAGCCGATCTACTCCGGCGGCTACCAGGATTCGATAACCAAGGCACTGACCGCGGTCAAGAGCAACGACGCACCGACGATGTCGGTGCTTCTGTCCACCGACATGTTTACCTTGATCGACGAGGAGGCGATCGTTCCATTCGATCCGCTGATCAAGACACCGGAAGACCAGGCGTGGCTGAAGGGCTTCTATCCCGCATTCATGGAGAACAGCCAGACCGGCGGCAAGACCTGGGGCATTCCGTTCCAGCGCTCGACCATCGTCCTCTACTACAACAAGGAAATGTTCAAGGATGCGGGCCTCGATCCCAACCGGGCGCCGGCGACTTGGAAGGAAATGGCGGAGGTCGCGCAAAAGCTCACCAAGCGCGATGCATCCGGCAAGGTCACCCAATGGGGAGTGCAGATTCCCGCAACGGGATTTCCCTACTGGCTGTTCCAGGCGCTCACCACCGAGAATGACGTCCGCTTGATGAACGCCGCGGGAACCGAGACCTATTACGACAAGCCCGCGGTCATCGAGGCCTTGCAATACTGGATGGATCTCACCGTCAAGTACAAAGTGCATCCGGAAGGGATTGTCGACTGGGGTACGACGCCGAAGGATTTTTTCGAGCGCAAGGTCGCAATGATATGGACCACGACCGGCAACCTCACCAACATCAAGAACAACGCCAAGTTCGACTTCGGCGTCGCGATGCTGCCGGCGAACAAGCGCCGAGGCAGTCCGACCGGCGGCGGCAATTTCTACCTCTTCAAGCAGGCCAAGCCGGAGCAGCAGGCCGCGGCGTTCAAGTTCATCAAGTGGATCACCTCGCCAGCGCGCGCCGCGCAATGGGGAATCGACACCGGCTATGTCGCGGTGCGTGCCGACGCATGGGAAACGCCGGTGATGAAAAAATACGTAGCGGAGTTCCCGCCCGCGGCAGTCGCTCGCGATCAGCTCCAGTACGCGGTCGCTGAATTGTCGACTCATGACAATCAGCGGGTAACCAAGGCGCTCAACGACGGCTTGCAGGCCGGGCTCACCGGCACCAAAAGCGCCGAGCAGGCGATGAAGGATTCACAGCGCGAAGCCGAGCGACTCCTCCGGCCGTATCGAAAATGATGCATGAGGCCTTTATTGGGGATGACGAGAGTGCGTGACGTCCGGATCATTAATTTCGTCATTCCCGCGAAGCCCGGTGTGACGCTTGGATGATTAACTTCGTCATTCCCGCGAAAGCGGGAATCCAGTGTCTTTTGTACGAACGCCACTGGGTCCCCGCTGAAGCCTGCCCTCGAATGCTTGAATCGGGGGCGACGACGACTAGCGGGAGGGGTCGCTCACCCGTGGGATCCTCGAGGCGATTAGATTGACTCGTTCCGCGCAATGGTTGTACGGCTGGCTACTTCTACTGCCAGCCACGATGCTGCTCGCGCTTTTTACGCACTATCCCGCGGTCGCCACGCTTTGGCACAGCTTCCGTTCGACGCCCAAAGGGTCTCGGGCGTCGATGTTTGTCGGCGTCGACAACTACGCTCAGCTCGTCGACGATCCGATCTTCTGGCAATCGCTGACCAACAACCTCTGGTTCGCGCTCGGGACGATCCCGCTGTCGATCGCACTCGCGCTGCTGATGGCGGTCTGGGTCAACGGCAAAATCGCCGGCCGCGGGTTTTTGAGGCTCGCCTACTTCACGCCCACGGTGCTGCCGATGATCGCCGTCGCCAATATCTGGCTTTTTTTCTACACTCCAGAGTATGGACTGCTCGAGCAGATTACCGGCGCCTTCGGTCTGCCGGCCCACAATTGGCTCGGCAGCAAGAACAGTGCGCTCGCTGCGCTGATGGTGGTCACAGTCTGGAAGGAGGCCGGATTTTTCATGATTTTCTACCTGGCCGCGCTGCAGCAGATGTCGCCGCAGCTCGCCGAGGCGGCGGCGATCGAAGGCGCATCGCGTACCTATTTTTTCCGGCGCGTGACGCTGCCTTTGTTGATGCCGACGACGCTGTTCGTGCTCGTCAACGCGGTCATCAATGCCTTTAGGCTGGTCGATCATGTGGTGGTCATGACCCGTGGCGGCCCCGATAACGCGACCGAACTGCTGCTCTATTACATTTACGAAATCGGGTTCCGATTCTGGGATTCGGCGTACGCCGCGGCACTGACCATGGTGCTGCTGCTGCTCCTGGGTGTGGTCGCGATGCTGCAGTTCTGGTTTCTGGAACGGAAGGTCCATTACCAATGAGCGCCGTTCAGTCATCGCGCTCCGTACACTTGCGGCATGGTCTGGAAACGGCCGGAGCGTGGCTTCTGGGCGCACTGTGGATCCTGCCGCTGGCGTACGCGATCTGGACCGCATTCCATCCGGGCGAGTACTCGACGCATTTCGTTCCGACTGCGCCGCTGACGCTGGATAACTTCGCGCGGGCGTGGGCCGCGGCGCCATTCGCGCGTTATTTTCTCAATACGATCCTGTTGTGCGCGATGATACTGGCGGCGCAGCTCGTGCTATGCACCCTGGCCGCGTACGCGTTTGCACGGTTCGTCTTTCCCGGCCGCAACCTCCTCTTCGCGCTGGTTCTGCTGCAGCTGATGGTCATGCCGGACGTGCTGATCGTCGAGAATTACCGCACCATGGGCGCTCTGGGCCTGCGCGATACCATCGTCGCCATTGCGTTGCCGTACATGGCGAGCGCGTTCGGCATCTTTCTCTTACGACAGACGTTCAAGACCGTGCCCAGGGAGCTCGACGAGGCGGCGCGGGTCGAGGGCTGCACGCCTCTGCAGGTGCTGTGGAAAGTCTACGTTCCGCTGGCGCGGCCGGTCTATCTCGCCTATGCGCTGGTCAGCGTGAGCTTTCACTGGAACAATTTCCTCTGGCCGTTGATCATAACCAACTCGGTCGAATCGCGGCCGCTGACCGTAGGCTTGCAGGTATTCTCGGCCACCGATCAGGGAATCGACTGGTCGATCATTACCGCCGCCACCCTGCTGACCAGCGCACCGCTGCTTATCGCGTTCTTCCTTTTCCAACGACAATTCGTACTATCGTTCATGCGCGCAGGGATCAAATGAAGCTCATCACCTGGAACGTCCAATGGTGCCGCGGCGTCGACGGCAGAGTCGACCCGGCCCGGATCGTAAGGCATGCGAAGGCAATCGCCGACTTCGACGTCCTGTGTCTGCAGGAGATCGCCAACAATTATCCCGCGCCGCGCCTTGCCGGCAGTCGCGGCGAAAATCAGTTTGCCGAGCTGGCGCGGCTCCTCCCGGCCTACGCGCCGGTGCCGGGCGTAGCGGTCGACGTGCCGGCGGACGACGGCGGCCGCCGGCATTTCGGCAATATGGTGCTGTCGCGGCTTCCCGTCGGCCAGGTTTTTCGTCATCTGCTTCCGTATCCGGCCGAGGTTGGCATCAACGGGATGCCGCGCATCGCGGTGGAAGTGGTCTTGTCGACCGAGCTCGCCGCGGTGCGCGTCATCACTACCCATCTGGAGTATTACGGCACCGCGGCGCGCGCCGCGCAGGTCGACGCGTTGCGCCGGATCTATTCCGAAGGCAGTGGTCACGCCCGTCTCGGCAGCATTGTCGATACCAGCGGCGGGCCTTTTCACACCCTCCTGCGTCCCGCGGCAACCATCATCACCGGCGACTTCAATCTCGAGCCCGACGATGCCCTGCATGCACGGATGTGCGAAACCTTCGCTGATGGCACGCCTCCGCTTATCGATGCATGGGAGGTCGCACAACCCGGCCGGGCACATCCGGCGACTTTCAAGATCTACGAAAAGGAGCGGCCCGGCGAGCCGGAGCTGCACTGCGATTTCATCTTCGTGTCGGCCGACCTCGTGCCGCGTATCCGGCAAGTGCGGGTCGATCAGAAAACGCAGGCGTCCGATCACCAGCCGGTGTTGATCGAGATTGCTTAGTTGGCCGATTCCCCACGCTCGTTTGGACCGGCCCGGCGGCCGGCGTAAAATGGTAGGTTGCCGTCGCGTCGACGAAACCCGGTTCGCCGGCAATTCCGGCGCCGGGCTCGCCCCTCCTTGACCGCCTTTCTACCATTCACCGGTGAACGCTTCACCCCCGAGGCCAGGGGCGCGATCTGGTACGAGCATTGGCACCGCTATTGCGTCGCGGTGCCTGCCGTCGCGGGCAAGCGGGTGCTCGATGCCGCGTGCGGTGAAGGCTACGGAAGCTGGCTGCTCGCGGGCGCGGCGGCGGAGGTCCTTGGTGTCGATATCGACCATGCCGCCATCGCGCATGCGGCACGCCGTTATGCGGGAAGGTCGAATCTGCGGTTCGTTCCCGGATCCTGTGACGCCTTGCCGCTCGACGACGCGAGTGTCGATCGGGTGATATCGTTCGAGACCATCGAGCATCTGTCGTCTCAAGCGGCAATGCTCGCCGAATTCAGGCGTGTGCTGGCGCCGGATGGTGCCTTGATCCTTTCATCGCCGAACAAGACGATCTACTCGGGAGAGAGCGGCTACGACAATCATTTTCACGTGCGCGAGCTCGACCGCGATGAGCTTGCGACCATGCTCGGTGCTCGGTTTCCGCGGCAGCACTGGTATGGTCAGCGGGCGCTTGCGCATTCGCTCTTGTGGCGGGAGGGCGATACCACGTCGCGTGCTGCCGAGCTCATCGCGCTGGTCGACGATCGGGTCGAGGTTCCGAAGGCTCCTGCGCCGCCAATGTATTACGTGGTCGTGTGTGGCGCCGCGCAGGCTGCCCTTCCGGAGCTTCCTGACTTATCTATTTTCGACGATGGAGCGCTCTCGCTCTACCGCGACTACGAGCGCGCCTTGCTCGCCGAAAAGCGCCTGTTTTGGGATGAACTGGATGCGCGCAAGATTGCCGAAGCGAGGCTTGCCGATTTGGTGATCGCGGTGAACGACCTCGCAAGCTCGCGCCAACGCGAAGAAGCGCTGGGTTTGCGCGTGACATCGCTGGACGCCGAGCTCAAGCGCACGCAAGAGGCGTTTGCACAGGTCTCGGCAGCGCTCGACGAGACCAGGGCGCGGCTCGCGCACCGCGAGTCCTGGCGCGGATGGCTGCGCTGGCCCCTCGGGCGCGTCAGGCGCTTAATCGACGCGAGGAGCGGATGACGATCGACATCATCGT
>DASXBW010000068.1:0-25496 GCA_036491495.1 Casimicrobiaceae bacterium | reverse complement strand
CGGCTTGTTCGCGCTGAATTCTTTGAAGCCGTTGTCCCAGAAGGCAAGACCGACGATCCCCTTGGATTCGAGCTTTTGGAACAGCTGTTTCCCGACGGCCCCCTCCGTGACCTTGTGCAGTTGCGCGAAGTCGTCGAAGATGTACGGCAAATCGAACACCTCGAACTCGCGCACGCCCAGGGGGCCGAATTTCGCAACGGACGGCGCCAGCATCTGCACCGAGCCGAGCGTCAGCGCATCCATTTCCTCGCCGTCCTTGTACAAGGTGCTGTTCGCATAGACCTCGACCTTGACGCGCCCCTTGGTGCGCTCCTCGGCGAGCTTCTTGAATTGCTCCGCCGCTTTACCTTTCGGCGTATCGAGTGCGACGACATGGCTGAACTTGATGACAATGGGCTGCTGCGCGAAGGCCGCGCCGAAGGCGAACATGGCCGAGATCGCAACAGCAACGAGAATGCGGAACTTCATTGATACCTCCGAAAGGAAGACAGTCAAGACGGCGTTATTCTGCTTGGTTGAACAATTTAGCCTCGTCTTGGCGTGGCTTGTCAATCGGCTGCTCGACCGCGGCGAGGCCCGCTTTGAGAGCTTGCATCGCGGGCGCTAAAGCCACCTTGATCACCGTCAAGTTTCTTCGGTGAACCGCGTAGCTGTCCGCCCGGACGGTAGCCATGCGAGCTTCCATCCCGGCTCCTCATGCTCCGCCTGAAAGGCGAGATCGACACCGATGCCGGGAACCGCAGCGAGCGCGTCGCCGCACCATACCAGCGGCAGCGCTTGCCGCTGCCATTGCGAAAGCCGCGCTTCCTGCAGCAGTTTCTTGACCGATCGCCGCGGCCGATTGATCGCGAGTCTGATCCGCTCACCGCCGAGGCGCGAGCGAACCATCACCGGCGCCCCGGCGATCTTCGCCAGGGCAAGCCCGTCGCCTTCCGCAGGCTTGAATACAAGGACCCCGCCGGGGAGCTTGATTTCAGGTGTGCCTTGCCACGCGACGGCAAACGGCGCGGTGGTGGGAGCATGCACGATAACGCGCCCGCGATGGCAACCGATCTCGGCGCCATCGTGCGCGATACGCGTGCGCGCGTCGGCAGAAGCGCTGCGCAGTTGCCGCAACACGTCCGCTAGGCGGGCGTCCGTCGGCGGCCGCAAGCCTTCGCCGCGCAGGAACCAGCGCAGGAGATTTGCGGCTCGTGCGTTCGACAAGCCTGCGAGATGGGCGCGATCGAGCCCAACGTCATCGATAGCGTCCTCGCCATCGAGCGCGGCAAGCTCGTCAAGCAACGCGCTTGCCTCGGCTTGATGAGACGCGGCGCGGGTGAGCGTCGCCGGATAGCCCTCGAAGGCTGCGGCGAGACGCGGCGCGATCTCGTGCCGAAGCAGATTTCGGCGGTGCCCGGTGTCGGCATTGCTTTCATCCTCGACCCACCCGAGGCCGCGGGCCTTCGCGCAGGCAGCAATCGTTTCGCGGGGGAGTGCCAGCAGCGGTCGCAGCACGGCGGGCGTGCCGCGCCGAATCGCCGGCATCGCCGACAGCCCACGTGGGCCGGAACCACGCAACAGTTGCAGCAACACGGTTTCGGCCTGATCGTCAGCGTGATGTGCGAGGGCAATCACATCGACGTCGCATGACATGAAACGCTCGTATCGCTCGGCGCGCGCCAGCGCTTCGAGGCTTTGACCGGACGTGTGCGTGAGGTGCAGCCGATGCACGGTCAGTGGCACCGCACGCGCCGCGCACTGCTCCGCGCAGAAGCGTGCCCATCGGTCGGCGTTGGGAGACAGCCCGTGGTGAACGTGGACTGCCGATAGCTTGAGCTGCCTGCCGCCCGAAACATGCACCAGCGTGTCGAGCAGCACCATCGAATCGATGCCTCCCGATAGCGCGACCGCAACCCGCGCGTCTGAAGCAACATAGGCGTCGAGCGCATCTTCGACGGCCGTTGTTACTTCGACAACGGCGTCATCCCTAACGTCGGCCGCCGACTCAGCAGCGTTGCCGGCGAACGCACTGGAATCTCCCCTCTCCCGGCGAGAGTGCGGTGGGGTTGAGGGCACTTCGGAAGAGGAGCGGGGGTGTGGCCGACCGCCTCGGCCGTCAACCGGCGCTGAGTTCCTTGAACTTGCCATAGCCGAGAATTTTATCCTCTCGTGCTTCCAGCAGGGCGTCGAGCTGTTGCTCCTGCGAATGCCGTAGCGCCTCGGTCAGCGCTTTTTTCAGCGTTACCATCATCGCGGCATGGTCGCGGTGCGCGCCACCGACGGGCTCGTTGACGACCTTGTCGATCAACCCCAGCGTCTTCAGCCGCGGCGCGGTGATGCCCAGCGTTTCAGCGGCTTCTTCGGCGTGCGACGCCGATTTCCATAGGATCGACGCACATCCCTCCGGCGAAATCACCGAATAGGTGGCGTATTGGAGCATCAGTGTCAGATCGCCGATCGCGATGGCCAGCGCCCCGCCTGAACCGCCTTCGCCGATCACCGTGACGATAATCGGCGTCCTCAAGCCGGCCATCTCGTAGAGATTGCGTCCGATGGCCTCGGACTGTCCCCGCTCCTCGGCACCGATGCCGGGAAACGCTCCGGGCGTATCCACCATGGTGAACAAGGGCAGCCCGAATTTTTCCGCGAGCTTCATCAGGCGCAACGCCTTGCGATAGCCCTCGGGGCGCGGCATGCCGAAGTTGCGGTGGATTTTTTCCTTGGTATCGCGGCCCTTCTGGTGGCCGATCACCATGCAGGACGCGCCGTTGAATCTCGCCAGGCCGCCGACGATCGCCTGATCGTCGCCGTAGCTGCGGTCGCCGTGCAGCTCGTGGAAGTCGGTGAAGATCCCCGCGATGTAATCGAGCGTGTACGGTCGCTGGGGATGACGCGCCACTTGGGCGATCTGCCAGGAGGAAAGCTTGCTATAGATCTCCTTGGTCAGTTGCTGGCTTTTCTTGTTGAGCCGGTTGATCTCGTCCGAGATGTCCACCGCGGAGTCTTCGTGCGCATAGCGAAGCTCGTCGATCTTGGCTTGCAGATCGGCGACGGGTTGCTCGAAATCGAGAAAGGTTTGTTTCATCGAGCCAGGTTCGACCGACGTACCGGAGGCGAGGGCGGAATCATAGCGCACAGGCTTTGGGCTGCCGCCCTGATGCGCCGCCCAGCCACATCGTAGATCAGCTTGCGCCCGGTCGCAAAGTTTGCTCTCCGGCACACCGCAAATCCGGATCGGCTCCCGCGCTGCTCTACCGATTGGCGTCGGGCGGGCGCAGCATTTGAATGTGGGCGATGCCGTCTTCGAGGTACGGCTCGGACGCAGGCCGAAAGCCGAAGTCGGCGTAGAAGCTCTCGAGGTAGCGCTGGGCCCCGATTCGGATACCATGCTGCGGATAGATCTCGGATGATTTGCGCACGCCTTCGCGCATTACCGCGCGCCCGGCGCCGGTACGCCTGAAATCCGCGGCGGTGAGGACGCGGCCGATCGACGCCTCGGCAAACCTGCATCCGGGTTGCAGCAGACGCAAATAGGCGGCCAGCGCTTTGGCGCCGCCGCGTTCTGCCCAGCCGAGCAGATGCCACGCCTCCTGGTCGGCGCCGTCCATGTCGAGAAACGCGCAGTGCTGTTCGACGACAAACACTTCGCTGCGCACGCGAAGCGCCGCGTACAGGGCGTGTGGCGTGAGATCGGCGAATCGACTCCACTGCCAGGCGATTTCAGAGGGCATCGTAGGGCGACACGAGCGCGGAGTTTGCGGCCCGTTAAGTTACACTATGCGGCCGTCGCAATCGATCGTTTCTGGCGTTCTTCTGGTGCTTCGCATGGCAAAAACGCATCGCATCGCCGTCATTCCCGGTGACGGCATCGGCAAGGAAGTCGTCCCCGAGGGCGTTCGCGCGCTCGAGGCCGCGGGAAAGAAGTTCGGCATCGCATTCCAATGGGACGAGTTCCCGTGGAGCTGCGATTACTACGTCAAATACGGCCGCATGATGCCGGAAGACTGGTTCGAACAGATCCATCGACACGAAGCCATTTTTTTCGGCGCCGTCGGCTGGCCGGCGACGGTGCCTGATCACATATCGCTTTGGGGCTCGCTCATTCAATGGCGACGCCGATTCGACCAGTACGTCAACCTGCGGCCGTGCCGTCTGATGCCGGGCATTCCATCGCCGCTCGCCAACCGCAAGCCGGGTGACATCGACTTCGTGGTCGTACGCGAGAATACCGAAGGCGAATACTCGTCCGTCGGCGGACGGGTTTTCGACGGCACCGACCGGGAAACCGTAGTTCAGCAGACGATTTTCACCCGCACCGGCGTCGACCGCATCCTCAAGTACGCATTCGAGCTTGGGGCTACGCGTCCGCGGAAACACGTGACCTCGGCCACCAAATCGAACGGCATCTCCATCACCATGCCGTATTGGGATGAGCGCTTCCGCGCGATGTCGGCACGCTACCCCGATATTCGAGTCGATCAATTCCACATTGACATCCTGAGCGCGCAATTCGTGCAGCATCCGGATTGGTTCGACGTGGTGGTCGGCTCCAATCTGTTCGGCGACATTCTTTCCGACCTGGGCCCCGCGGTGTGCGGCACGATCGGCATCGCGCCAGCGGCGAACATCAATCCGGAGCGCATTTATCCGTCGACCTTCGAGCCGGTTCATGGCTCGGCGCCGGACATCGCAGGCAAGGGGATCGCCAACCCCATCGGTCAGGTCTGGTCGGCTGCGCTGATGCTCGAACACCTCGGGCACGCCGCCGCCGCCGCCGCCATCGTCGGTGCGATCGAAAGGGTGCTTGCCGATAAGAGCGCGCCGCGGACCCCTGATCTCGGCGGCCGAGCGACGACCGAGGCCCTTGGCAAGGCGATTGCGGAGGCCATAACTTAGTCGCGCGGGGTTCCGAACGGCTTTTGTGGCAAGATAGCCGCCAAAGAACGAGACTGAAGCAGGGAGCGACCGCAATGATCATCGGTATTCCGCGCGAAACCCGCCCCGGCGAGACGCGCGTCGCCGCCACGCCCGAAACGGTCAAGAAACTGGCCGCCAGCGGCAAGCATCAGCTCGCCGTCGAGACCGGCGCCGGCACCCTATCGAGCATCCCGGACGCGGACTTTCAGAACGCGGGCGCGCGCATCGTCGATGCCGGTGAAGCATTCGGCGCCGATATCGTGTTGAAGGTCCGGGGTCCCACCGCGGAGGAGTTGCCGCGATTGAAGCGCGGCGCGCTGCTGATCGGGCTGCTCAATCCGTTCGACGCTGCGGCGGTGCAATCCTATGCCGCTGCCGGGGTGACCGGATTCGCGCTCGAGCGCCTGCCGCGGATTACCCGCGCGCAAACGATGGACGTGCTGTCGTCACAAGCCAATATCGCAGGCTATAAGGCGGTGATCGTTGCCGCCAACGAGTATGGAAGATTCATGCCCATGCTGATGACGGCGGCCGGCACGGTCAAGGCTGCGCGAGTGCTGATCCTGGGCGTCGGTGTCGCCGGCCTGCAGGCAATCGCGACCGCGAAGCGTCTCGGCGCGGTCATCGAAGCGTCCGACGTGCGCCCGTCGGTCAAGGACCAGGTCGAGTCTCTGGGCGCCAAATGGCTCGATGTGCCGTACCTCAATGACGAGGAAAAAAAGATTGCCGAGGGCGTCGGCGGCTATGCGCGCCCGATGCCGCCGGAATGGATGGCGCGCCAGGCGAGTGTGATCGCCGAACGCTGCAAGAACGTGGATATTCTGATCACCACCGCGCTGATTCCGGGACGTCCTGCGCCCAAGCTGATCCGCGCCGATACCGTTGCGGCGATGAAGCCAGGCGCGGTGATCGTCGATCTCGCGGTGGAGCAAGGCGGCAACGTGGAAGGTTCCGAGCTCGATCGGGTCGTCTTGAAAAACGGCGTCAAGATCGTCGGTATCGCCAACATGGCGGCGCTGGTGGCCACAGATGCGAGCGCGCTTTATGCGCGCAACGTGCTCAACTTTCTTGCCCTTTCGCTCAACGCCAAGACCGGCGATTTCAACGTGCCGAAAGACGACGAGATCATCGCCGCGACACTGGTATGCGAGGGCGGCCAGGTGACTTTGAAAGCGTAATTTCCGGCCGTTCGGGTTTTCGGTGGCTTTGTCTCGATTGCAGACAGTGGGAGAGAATCATGACTTCAGGCGTTGATCCGATCGTCATCAACCTCATCGTGTTCGTGCTGGCGATCTTCGTCGGCTATCACGTGGTATGGGGCGTGACGCCGGCGTTGCATACGCCGCTGATGTCGCTGACCAACGCGATCTCCAGCATCATCCTGGTCGGTGCGATGCTCGCCGCGGGCGCCGCCGATCTCGATTGGGGCGGCTGGCTGGGCGTGGCCGCCGTGACGCTGGTGTCGATCAACGTCTTCGGCGGCTTCCTGGTGACGCAACGAATGCTCGACATGTTCAAGAAGAAGGAACCAAGAGCCGGCGCGGCCAAGGAATAAGAGGAAACTAAGGGGAGACCATGAGCGCCAACCAACTCGCACTGTGGTACCTCGTCGCCGCGGTGAGTTTCATCCTCGCGCTCAAGGGCCTCTCCGGCCCTCACACCGCGCGACGGGGCAACCTGTACGGCATGGTCGGGATGGCGATCGCCTTGCTGGTCACGCTGGCGCTGGTCTATTCGCACAGCAAGAGCGTGCTGCCCATCCTCGGCGGCATGGCGATAGGCGGGACAATCGGCGCGATCGTCGCGCGCCGGGTGCAGATGACGCAGATGCCGGAGCTGGTCGCGGCAATGCACTCGCTGGTCGGCCTGGCCGCCGTGTTCATCGCGGTCGCCGCGGTCAACAATCCTGCGGCGATGGGGCTCGACGTGCCGATCACCTTCGGCCACAAGGTCGAGCTTTTCATCGGCACCTTCATCGGCGCGATCACCTTCTCGGGCTCGGTGATCGCATTCGGCAAGCTGTCGGGAAGGATCCGCAGCGCGCCGGTGACCTTCAAGGGCCAGCATTTCGTCAATCTCGCGATCGGCATCGCGATGATCGCTTTCGGCATCTGGTTCTGCATCGTGCCGGCTTCCTCGCAGTGGATGCCGTTCATCATCATGACCGCGCTCGCGTTCCTGCTCGGCTTCCTGCTCATCATTCCCATCGGCGGCGCCGACATGCCGGTGGTCATTTCCATGCTGAACAGCTATTCGGGCTGGGCAGCGGCAGGCATCGGGTTCTCGCTCGACAACCCGATGCTCATCATCGCCGGATCGCTGGTCGGCTCTTCAGGCGCGATTCTGTCGTACATCATGTGCAAGGCGATGAACCGCTCGTTCTTCAGCGTGATTCTGGGCGGCTTCGGCGGCGAGATCAGCGAGGCCGCCGCCGGCGGAGAGAAGAAACCGGTCAAGAGCGGCAGCGCCGAGGACGCCGCGTTTCTGTTGTCCAACGCCGACACGGTGATCATCGTTCCCGGCTACGGCCTCGCGGTGGCGCGGGCGCAGCATGCGGTGAAGGAGCTCGCCGCGAAGCTGACCGCCAAGGGCGTGACCGTCAAATACGCGATCCATCCGGTCGCCGGCCGGATGCCCGGGCACATGAACGTGCTCTTGGCCGAGGCCGAGGTCCCGTATGATCAGGTATTCGAAATGGAAGACATCAACAGCGAGTTCCCGCAAGCCGACGTTGCGCTGATCCTAGGCGCCAACGACGTCGTCAATCCGCTCGCCGAACAGAAGGGCAGTGCGATCTATGGCATGCCGATCATCGAAGCGTATAAGGCGAAATCGGTCCTCGTCAACAAACGCTCGATGGCCTCCGGCTACGCCGGCCTCGACAATCCGCTGTTCTACATGGACAAGACGATGATGGTGTTCGGCGACGCGAAAAAGGTTGTCGAAGATCTGGTCAAGGCGGTTGACTGACGCGGCTGGTGCGCAGGTGTCCCAGGACACTCGTCGGCGTACGGGGCGTTGCCACTCGCGGTGTCTGGTGTCCCAAGACCCAAGTTGCGAAACAGCAATAATCCTTCAACGTCATTCCCGCGCAAGCGGGAATCCATTGGCTTTTAAGTCAACATGGATCCCCGCTTTCGCGGGGATGACGCCGCGATGACTGAAATGACACGCAAGCCCGCATTCTGGATCGTATTCGCCATAATCTCCGTATTGTCGGCGGCGTTCGCCTGGCGTCTTTTTCCGCAGGCGCTGCCGTTGATCAAGCTCGACGTCAAGATGACGCGCGACGACGCGCTCGATCGCGCGAGCGCGCTTGCCGGCAAGCTCGACCTTGCGCCGCTCGGCGCGCGGCGTGCGGCGTTGTTC
Organism: Casimicrobiaceae bacterium; assembly: GCA_036491495.1. Classification (GTDB taxonomy): domain Bacteria; phylum Pseudomonadota; class Gammaproteobacteria; order Burkholderiales; family Casimicrobiaceae; genus PALSA-1003. The sequence goes on along the minus strand of DASXBW010000068.1, from coordinate 17,228 downwards.
ACCCACGACGGCACGACCCAGAACTTCGTCGAGCTCGATGCGGGCGGCAAGCCCAAGTTTGCCGAGCTGCTGACCGGAGAGGTCTACGCGCCGTATTGGTGGGAAGTGCGCCTGTTCAAGCCGGACGAGACCGCGGAGGCACGCCTGCGCTTCAGGCCCGACGGCTCGCCTTATGGATTTCAGCTGAAGGTGCCCGAAGCCGAACCTGGCGCGGCGCTCGACGCCAGTGCGGCACGCGCCATCGCCGAGGCGCGCGCTGTCGGCGACTGGGCGATCGACTTCGCGCCCTACAAGCTGCTCGAGCAGTCTGAGGTGCGGCGGTCCAGCGGTCGCGTCGATCATACTTTTGTCTATGAGCGCGAGCACGAAACGCTCGGCGACGGCCGCTTCCGCCTGCGGCTTGGCGTTGCCGGCGACCTCCTCTCGGAGGTCTCGCCTTACGTTTACGTTCCGGAAGCGTTCAAGCTTCGTTCCCAGGAAATGCGCTCGGACAACGAAACGATTGCCAAAGTGGCATCGCTTGCCGCCGCCGCGCTGTATGGAATCGGAGGGTGCATTCTTGGCACGTTGTGGCTCTTACGGCGTCGCGCGCTGCTATGGAAGCGCGCGCTCGTTGCCGGCGCGGTCGTCGCCGGCATCAACGCCTTGGCGCTGCTCGCCAGCGCTCCACAGGCCTGGTTTTCCTACGACACGGCGCAGCCGGTGTGGGTCTTCTGGGGGGCACAGGTCGGCATCGCGCTGTTGGTGTTTCTGGTCGGTTCGCTTGGCCTGGCACTGGTGTTCATGGCCGCCGAGGGTCTGTCGCGCCGCGCGTTCCCCGACCATCCGCAACTATGGCGCCTGTGGTCGCGGGAGGCCGCGCCGACGCCGGCCATCCTTGGCCGCACGTTGGGCGGTTACCTCTTTGTTCCGATCGAGCTGGCACTGATCGCGGCGTTTTATTTTGTGACCAACCGGTACCTTGGATGGTGGCAGCCTTCGGAAGCGCTGACCGATCCCAACATTCTCGGCAGCGCGCTGCCCGCGCTGGCGCCGATAGGCATGGCGTTGCAGGCCGGATTCATGGAGGAATGCCTTTTTCGCGCGGTGCCCTTGTCGATCGCCGCCCTGATCGGTCGCCGTTTCGGTCATCGCAAGCTGCTGATCGGCCTGGCGCTCGTGCTGCAGGCGGTCATCTTCGGTGCCGCACACGCGAACTATCCGGGCTTTCCGGCCTATTCACGACTGGTCGAGCTGGTGATTCCGGCATTCATCTGGGGCCTCATTTTTTTGCGCTTCGGTTTGCTGACGACGGTGATCCTGCACGCTGTTTTCGACCTTGTTCTGATGTCGATACCGGTTTTCCTGGTCGAAGGCTCCGGCAGCGGATTCAATCAGGCGCTGGTGCTCGCCGCGGGACTGGTGCCTCTCGCAATCGTCGCTTTGCACCGGGTACGCGCAGGAAGGTGGCTGGAGCTGCCGGCGACATTTCGCAACCGAGCGTGGCAGAGCGGCGCGGCGGTTGCCGAGGCCGCCGCGGCACGCGTTCGCGCCGGGGCAGGGCGCTGGACCACTCTGGTACAACGTGCGCTGCCAACGCTTGGAGTTGGGGGATTGCTGGCGATAGCGTTTGGTGCCGACTTCCACAGCGACGCACCGCCGCTGGCAATCGGACGGGCCAAGGTCGAAGCGGCCGCCGATGCCGCGCTCAAGAATCGCGGGATCACGCTCGGCCCCGAATGGCAGCAGGCGGCCGCCACCAAGCTTGCAACGGAAGATGGGACCTGGCTCTGGCACAAGTTCGTGTGGCGCGAAGGCGGGCACGACACGTACCTGCATTTGATCGGCAGCTGGCTTGCGCCGCCGCTGTGGGAGGTGCGTTACGCGCGCTTCGAAGGCGGCGACGTTGTCGATCGCTCCGAGGAGTGGCGCGTCACGGTCTCGGGGGACGGCTCGGTGCGGCAGGTAAGGCATCAACTGCCGGAGCGTTGGCCGGGAGCAAAGCTGTCGCGCGACGAGGCTCGGATCATCGCCCGCAAGGAAGTCAATCAACGCTTCGGGCTCGACCCGGCGGCACTGCGCGAAGTTTCGGTGAAAGATGATCCGCAGCCAGCGCGCAACGACTGGAAATTCACCTTCTCCGATCCGCGAGTCGACGCCGGAGTGGGCGGAGAGGCACGTGTCGGCGTCGATATCGCCGGCACCGAAGTCGTGAACTCAGGGCGCTACGTGTTCGTTCCCGAAGCGTGGCAACGCGCCGAAACGGATCGCGCGGGACGACTCGGGGTCGTCAAGAACATTGTTACGATGGCGATCGTCGTCGTGATCATTGCCGCGCTGATCGCGTCCATTGTTGCCTGGAGCCGGTCGCGCTTCGATCGGCGGGCGTTCTGGATCGCGGCCACGCTGATGCTGTCGGCGGCAGCGGTCAATACCGTCAACCAGTGGCCGCTACTGGGCATGCGGCTGTCAACCACCGAGCCGGTGACCACACAGGTGAGCCTGTATCTTGCGGGCATACTGCTGACAACGGTTCTCTCGGCACTGCTTGGCGGCTTGCTTGCCGGAGTCGCGTCATTCGCCGCGCGCGCGCATGTCGAGCCTGGACTGACGCAAAAGACGCTTTGGATACGTGGTGCCGCGGCTGCATTGTTCGTACTCGGTGTCGAAGCGTTGCTGGGCCGTCTGTCGCCCGACATGGCGCCGAACTGGCCGTCGTACAAAGTCGAGGAGCTGTGGGTACCGTGGCTGGGGCGCATCTCCGGAACGCTGAGCTCGGGCTTGATGGTAATGACCATCACCGTGATCGTGCTTTACTGGCTGGATCGCCTGACCGCGGGGTGGACACGCCGGCGCGCGCTCGGTGTCGTCGTGGTGGTGCTCGCCCAGGCCGCCATGGCTGCCGCCAACGCCGATCAATGGATCGAAATCGTTGCCGTCGGCGTGGTTGGCGGGGCTCTGGCAACACTGATATACGCGACCGTCCTTCGCTTCGACCTTCGCATCGCGCCGGCGTTGATTGCGATATATCTCGTCGTCGGCTTTATCGGCGACGCGGCACAAAAACACACCGCGCAGGCGGTGGTGCTGGCGCTCATCGCGAGCGCGACGGCGCTTACGCTTGCCTGGGCCGCGACGCGTTATCTGCTGCGGCCTGGTAAGAAAATCGCAGCGTGGGCGACGGCCGATTGAATCCGGCCCCGCGGAAAATCGCCGCTACTGAAGCTTCACCCAGAACGGCATGACCTGGTTGTCGGCGCGATGGACCGCCGTCACATTGCTACGCGTCGCCCAGGGAATGACCTGCCGGTGCAGCGGAAGGTGGTTGATCTCCGCGTTATGTGCCGCCAGCGCGTCACGAATTTCCTTGAGCCGGACGTCGGGATTCATGTCGACCTTGATTTTCGCGATCAGCTCGTCGAGCTTCGGATTCGTGTAGCGGCCGTAGTTGTAGTCGCCGTCTCCTTTTCCGTTGTAGCTCGACAGCACGGGTTGGAGGATGAAGATGCCGTCGGTGGACCCGCCACCCCAGCCGAGCATGTACATGCTGGTGTCGGTCTTCTCCAGCTTGGGGAAATAATTCGCCCGCGGCATCGCGTTGACACTGACCTTGATCCCGATCTGGGCCCACATGGCGGCCAGCGCCTGACAGATTTTCTCGTCGTTGATGTACCGATTGTTCGGGCAGTCGAGCGTCACCTCGAAGCCGTCGCTGTAGCCCGCTTCGGCCATCAGCTGTTTGGCCTTGGCGCGATCGAACGGAAGCCGTTTCTCGAGCTCCGGAGTCGACTGCGCCGGCGCCGACAATAGCGCGCCTGACGGCTGCGAAAGACCGCGCATGGTGTTGGCCTTGATGGCGTCGATGTCGATCGCCTGGTACAGCGCTTGCCGCACGCGCTTGTCCTTGAACGGGTTCTTGCCCTTGACGCTCGAATACAGGAGCTCGTCGCGTTTCTGATCCATGCCGATGAAGACGATGCGATTCTCGGCGCCCTCGAGTACCTTGATGTTCGGATCCTGTTTCAATCGCGGCACGTCCTGCGGTGGCGGATCGTTGATGAGATCGACTTCTCCGGAGATCAGCGCCGCGACCCGCGTCGGATCGGAGACGATGGGGAGGTAGATCACCTCGTCGGCGTTGCCTTCGAATCGGCCGTCCTTGATGCCCCACCAGTTCGGATTCTTGGTCAGCACCGTCTTGATGTCCGGCTCGCGCGACTTGAGCATGTACGGGCCCGTGCCGTTGGCCTGGTGCGCGGTGATCATGTCTTCCTTTTGGCTGTAGTTCTGGGGCTTGGTCGCGCGATTTTTTTCGCACCACGCGCGGCTCATGATGTTGATGGTGTTGATGTGCTCCAGCTCGATCGGGTTCGGGCCGCTGGTCGTGAAATCGACCGTCAGCTCATCGACTTTCTTCGGGATGCCCGATGCATTGGCGTACACACGCAGCTGCGAGCTGTCGGCGCGGGCGCGTTCGAACGAGAACACGACGTCGTCGGCGGTAAACGGCGAGCCGTCGTGAAACTTGACGCCCGCGCGCAGATGGAAGCGCCACGTCGTTGGGTTTAGCTGCTGCCACGAGTCGGCGAGCGCAGGTAACAGCTCGAGCGTCTTGCTCCGAACGATCAGCGGCTCGTAGACCAGGATATTGATGTTGTTGGTCAGATTCTCGTTCTGCGAATGCGGATCGGTGGTCTGCATATCGCCGCGTCCGGCCCAGCGCAGCGTCTTGGCGTCGAGCGCTCCAAGGCCAAGCGTCATCAAAGCAAGGCTCAGCAAAGCTAAGCGCAACATGGCGGTCGCTCCGTACCAACGCAAGGGTGACCATCATAACCCGGGCTCCCCGGGTCGCGATAGAATGCCGCCCCGAACGCTCGTCTCACATGCGCTCCTACTCCACCGTGGACCGTCTTGAGCAGTTGCTCTCCGAACTGCGCGCGGGCATGGCTGCTGACCATGCCTCGCTGACGCGGAGCATCGAGCGATTGCGACGAGCCGGTGCGCCGCCGCCGGGCGAGATCGAGCGCGTTGCTCGTGCGGTCGCCGCCTCGCGCGATCGCGCGTTGCGCCGCGCGGCACGCGTCCCGCCGATCGTTTACCCGCCGGAGCTCCCGGTGTCGGCACGGCGCGACGACATCGCCGCTGCAATGCATGCGCATCAAACCATCATCGTCTGCGGTGAAACGGGCTCCGGCAAGACCACGCAGCTGCCCAAGATCTGCCTCGAGCACGGGCGCGGCGTCCGCGGGCTGATCGGGCACACACAACCGCGACGCATCGCTGCGCGCAGCGTCGCGACGCGGATTGCGCAGGAGCTGGCGACGCCGCTGGGAGAGATCGTCGGCTACAAGGTGCGCTTCAGCGACCAGACGCGATCCGACGCGTACATCAAGTTGATGACCGACGGCATCCTGCTGGCCGAGACCCAGTCCGATCGCATGCTCACCGCCTACGACACGATCATTATCGACGAGGCGCACGAGCGGAATCTTAACGTCGATTTTCTGCTGGGTTACTTGAAGCAGTTGTTGCCGCGGCGGCCCGATCTCAAGCTGATCATAACCTCGGCGACGCTCGATGCGGACCGCTTCGCCCGCCATTTCGGTGACGGAACGACGAGCGCGCCGGTGATCGACGTCGAGGGACGGATGTTCCCGGTCGAGATCCGCTACCGCCCTCTGGGCGCGGGCGAGGATCCGGCCGGCGAGAACGAGGCCGACGACGAGGAAGCGCTCGAAGAAGCCATCGTCGCGGCGACCGAGGACCTGTGGCGCGAAGGTCCGGGCGACATTCTGGTGTTCCTTCCCGGCGAGCGCGAAATCCGTGAGACCGCCGAGCTTTTGTCGCGCAGCCTTGCGCGGCGGCCATACGCTTCGTCGATGGAAATCCTGCCGCTGTTTGCGCGGCTGTCGGTGGAGCAGCAGCAACAGGTGTTCGCACCCAGCCGCGGGCGCCGCATCGTCCTCGCCACCAACGTCGCCGAAACTTCTCTCACCGTCCCCGGCATCCGCTACGTCATCGATTCCGGCCTCGCCCGGATCAAGCGTTACTCGCTGCGCAACAAGGTGACGCTCCTGCAGATCGAAAAGGTCTCGCAGGCGGCCGCCAATCAGCGCGGCGGACGCTGCGGCCGCGTCGCCGCCGGGGTATGCGTGCGTCTCTACGATGCCGCTGGTTTCAGCGCCCGCCCTCGCTACACCGAGCCCGAGATTCTGCGCTCCTCGCTTGCCGCGGTGATACTGCGTATGGCCTCGCTCGATCTGGGCGACGTCGCTGCGTTTCCGTTCCCGGAACCGCCGAGTCCGCGTGCGATCGCCGACGGCTATCAGTTGTTGCAGGAGCTCGGCGCCGTCGACACTCGACGCGCTCTCACCCCGCTGGGACGCGAGCTCGCTAAGCTGCCGGTCGATCCGCGGATCGGCCGCATCATTCTTGCCGCGAAGGACGCAGGCTGCCTTGCCGAAATGCTGGTCATCGCCAGCGCCCTGGCGGTACCCGATCCGCGCGATCGGCCCATGGACAAGCGGCAGGCGGCCGATCAGGCGCACTTGCGCTTTCGCGACGAGCGCTCCGATTTTTTGAGTCTGATCGCACTCTGGCAATTCTTTTCCGATGCACTGGCCGACAAGTTGCCGCATCGCCGCTTGGTCGAGCACTGCCGGGCGCAATTCGTGTCCTATTTGCGGCTGCGCGAATGGCGCGATCTGCACCGGCAGCTTGCCGAGCAAGTCGCCGAGCTCGGCTGGAGGTGGAGCGAAAAACTGCCTGCCGCCGTCGACGCCGCGCGCTACGCGGTGATCCATCGCGCGCTGCTCGCGGGCTTGCTGTCGAACATCGGCGCCAAAGCCGACAACGCGACCTCGAGCGATGGGCAGTATCTCGGCGCGCGAGGGATCAAGTTCTTTTTGCACCCGGGCTCAGCCATCGCAAAAAAACCGCCGAAATGGGTGCTTGCCGCCGAGTTGACCGAGACCACGCGGCTGTACGCGCGCTGCGCGGCGAGCATCGATCCCGACTGGATCGAGGAAGTTGCCGGGGACCGGGTCGACAAGACCTATTTCGACCCTCAATGGGACGCCGCGCGGGGCGAAGTCGTCGGTGCCGAGCGGGTCGCGCTTTACGGGCTTACTCTGGTGCCGCGGCGGCGCATTTCCTTCGGTGCGGTCGACCCTGCGGCCGCGCGCGAAGTCTTCCTGCGCGAGGGCCTGGTCGCCGGCGGGTTGATAAGCAAGGCATCGTTTTTCATCCACAACCGGCAATTGGTGGAGGACATCGCCGAGCTCGAGCACAAGGCGCGCCGCCAGGACGTGCTGGTCGACGACGAGTCCCTTTACGCCTTCTATGCCGAGCGAGTTCCTGCCGGCGTCTGCTCCGCGGCGTCATTCGAGCGCTGGCGCCGCGATGCGGAGCGCGACCGCCCGCGCTTGTTGTTCATGACGCGCGAGCAGCTGATGCGTCACGGCGCCTCGGGGGTGAACGAGGTGCAATATCCCGAGTTCCTCGAGATGGCGGGCGTCCGGCTACCGCTTAAATACCGCTTTTCACCGGGGCATCCGCTCGATGGTCTGGCGCTGACCGTGCCGCTCGCGCTTCTCAACCAGGTCGATGCGGCACGGCTGTCATGGCTGGTCCCGGGAATGATCCGCGAAAAGGTGACCTGGTACCTGAAGGCATTGCCCAAAGCCTGGCGGCAGCGGCTGACGCCGCTAACCGAAGTCGTCACTGCATTTCTCGAGGCGCAAACACGCGATGAGGTGACGGAGTCATCGCCTTCCAGCGGGGCAACTGAGGCGCCGCGCGAGATGAGCGATGCATTGCGCGCGTTTTGCGCCGCGCGCCTCGGGGCCGCCATGCCGATCGATGTCTGGGAGGGATCGGAGGCGCCGGCGCATCTTCGCGTCAACGTTTGCGTGGTCGACGCCAATGGGCGCGAGCTCGGCAGCGGTCGTGATCTTCCCGCGCTTAAGGCCCAACTCGGCGAAGCGGCGCAATTGACCTTTGCCGCCGCCGGGCTAGCGTTTGAGCGCGCGGACATCAGGAGCTGGGACTTCGGCGATCTGCCGGAATCGCTGGTCATCGAACGGGAAGGCAGGAAGCTCACCGGCTACCCGGCGCTCGTCGAGCAGGGCGAAAGCGTTTCGCTGAAGCTCCTCGATACGAAGAGCGCGGCCGATGCGTCGACGCGGCTTGCCCTTGTGCGTCTGCTTAAGGCGCAGTTCAAGGATGCGCTGCAGCAGCTGGAGAGACATCCGCCGGGTTTTACCCAATCCGCCCTGATGCTGAAGCCCGCCATCCCGAGCGGCGCCCTGCTCGGCGACGTTGTGGCCGCGATCTGCGACCGCGCGTTCATTGGTGAAGACCCGTTGCCCCGATCCGAAGGCACGTATGCCGAGCAGGTCAAGCGCGCAAGGGTACGACTGCCCGCGGTGGCCGAGAGCGCCTTCCGCTTGCTTGCCGCGATTGCGATTGAATACCACACCCTCTCACAGCGCATCGGCGCTTTGGCCGGAACCCAGGCTCGCCTCGCCGCGGATCTGCGCATGCAACGCGATGCCTTGATCCACCCGGGATTTTTTTCCGAGACACCCTGGCCCCAGCTCGCGCATCTGCCGCGGTATCTGAAGGCACTCGAGCGCCGGTTGGCGAAATGTGCTGAAAACCCGGCACGCGAGGCCAAACATTCACAAGCGGTCGCAGAGCTCTGGCAACGATATGCGCAGCGCCGGGCCGCCAACGCCGTAGCGCGCAGGGAAGAGCCTGCCCTGGAGGCCTTTCGCTGGCAAATCGAAGAACTCAAGGTATCCCTCTTCGCCCAAGAACTCAGGACACCCCAGCCGGTGTCATACAAACGTCTGGAAAAGGCCTGGACGGAGCTTTCGCGCCGATAAGGGGTGATTTTTCACGTTGGCGCCTCTAAACCGCGCGTGATACAGTAACTTGCCGATCAGCGGGCTCGAAGCGGGTCTTCGGCGAAGGCGTTGGGGGAGACACGGGTGGCGCAATCCGCGCCACGCTTTTCCCCCAACCTGACATCGAGTAAAGGGCAGGGTGACCGCCACAACAACTTCCGGCGAACGGACCGTCCGTCGTCAGGTGCCGCAAGATCTGGCCAGAATTCTCGGCGATTGCCGGGACCTTGCCATTCATCGGCTGTTGTTGTCGTTTACATCCCTGCTCGACCGGGTCGGAGATCTGCTCATGGCACGCGCCGAGCGCTCCGGTATCCGCGAAGAGCAGACGCTTTGCCTCGATTCGCGCGCCGTCCTGATCAAGCAGCGCAACACGCTGATGGCGGATTTCGAGCGCAATCTGCGCAAGCTGGTCGACGAGCGCATGACCGGCAGGTCCGAGGCCAAGGAGCATTTTTCGGAGGTCGATGTCAAGAAGCTGACGCTGGTCGACACCAGCGCCATGGACGAATCGGTTCTTTCCAGCAACATCGTCCGGGTGGTGGAGAACCAGTGCGAGTCCGAGCTGCGCGAGCTCAATCGAGGTGTCGGCTACCTGCTCGGCCGGCCCGACCTGGAGACCGCCAGCAATCCGCTTGCCCCGACCACCATCGTCGAGGCCTTCGCCCATGCGCTTCATGGCATCGGCGACGACGAGCGCTTCAAGCTGGCCATCCTGAAGGAGCTCAACCAGACCTCGCTCGGCGACATCAACGCGATTTATGCCGATCTGAATCGGCATCTCGAAGGCCTGAATATCCTGCCTAAGCATCGGACCGCGATGATTCGTCCGCAGTCGCCGGACCGCGCGCATGGCGACGGCAAGGGCCAGCAGGATGCGGGACCGGCGCCCGAGATCGATCTGATGGCGGTTCTGCAGCGCCTGGTCAATGCGAACATGGCGATGCGGTCCCCGGCGGCGAAAATGCCGGCCGGCTTGCCGCCGGGAGGTATCCAGGTGCCGTCGCTGGACGGCGCCGGGCCGCCCTCGGTAGGCATGAGCTTTCCGGCCGGCGCTTTCAGCTTCGGAACCGGCGGTGGCGGCGCACAGATGGGCCAGATAGGCCAGATGGGCGGCCAGCGCATTCTGGTCACGCCGGAGCTTGCAGACGCGCTGGGCCGCCTGCAGCATGGCGAGACGGGGTTCGATTTTGGCGGCGTGCCCCTGCACTTCACCGGTCTCCAGCAGGACATGCACAATGTCCTGCGCGATTTGCAGGAGTCGCCGGTCGGCGCGCGCGCCAACCAGCTCGAGGCAATGACCCTCGAGCTGGTCGCGATGCTCTTCGATTTCATTTTCGAGACGCGCGACCTTCCCGACAGCATCAAGGCGCTGGTCGGCCGCTTGCAGATACCGGTGCTGAAGGCGGCGATGCTCGACGGCGCCTTCTTCTCCAAGAAATCGCATCCGTCGCGACTGCTGGTCAACGCACTGGCGGAGGCCGGCATCGGCTGGTCGCCGACCATGGGTCAGGACGACCCCCTGTATCGCAAGATCGAGCAAATCGTTCATCGTGTCCTCGACGACTTCACCGACGACGTCGGCTTGTTCGACGAGCTGCGAAAAGACTTGGAGGCCTTTCTCGCCGATGAGGAGAGAGCTGCCGAGGCTACTATCCAGTCGACCGCCGACGAAATCAACCAGCGCGACCAACATGAAATCGCGCAGTTGGTCGCCCGGTCGGAAATCGAGCAGCGGTTGCGCGATTTCCCGGCACCGAACTTCCTGGCGTCGTTTCTGCGCGACAAATGGGCCGATACGCTTACCCGGGTTCATCTCAGCCAGGGAGAGGAGAGCGAGGCGTGGCACTCGGCGCTTGCGACGCTCGACGATCTGGTATGGAGCGTTCAGCCCAAACGACTGACCGAGGACCGCAGGAAGCTGGTGGCGATGCTTCGCAACCTGCTGAAGCAGCTTCATGGCGGTCTCCACAACGTGACCTGGGAGCCGGGCGAGCGCGAAAGCTTTATGTCGAACCTGGTGGAAGCGCATGCCGCGGCGGTCAAGCCCAGCCTGGCGTCGACTCCGCTGCCGACGCTGGCGGTAGCCGAAGCGGCAACCGCGGCCGCCGAGCAGGCGACCGCCAAGGGCGACATCGAGACCGCAACCAAGGCGCGGGCGCTGGCCGAGGCGATGACGCCAGCGCCGCAGGCACCGGAGCTCGCGCCGGAGCCGGAGCCGGTCCAGGATCGCTTCGCCGAAGTCGCGGCCAGCCTCGAGCGGGGCATGTGGGTCGAATTCGAGGGCGAAGACGGTCACCTCGCTTTTGCCAAGCTGGCGTGGGTCAGTCCGTTGCGGGGAACCTATCTGTTTACCAACCGCCAAGGTCAGAAGGCGGTGTCGCTCACTGCCGACGAGCTGGCCGAGCGATTCCGCAATGACCGCGCGCGATTGGTCGAAGCCGCGCCCTTGGTCGATCGCGCTTTCGTCAGCATGATGGCGAAGCTGGAAGAGAAGTTCGGCAGCGACGCCACGCCGGCGCCGCAAGCGGCGTGACACCAGTGCTGCCTCGGTTTCTTGCCAGCTCTCTGTCAGCGCTACGGCGGCGCGGAGGCGAGGGCTTCGGCGATTTCGGCGACTAGCGCCGGCCCTTTGTAAATAAGCCCCGTATAGATCTGCACCAGCGCGGCGCCGGCGGCAATTTTTTCTTTCGCATCCGCGCCTGACATGATGCCGCCGACGCCGATAATCGGTAGCGACCCGTCCAGCGCTTTGGCCAGAACCCGGATCACCGCCGTCGACTTGCTTCTGAGCGGTCGCCCGGATAGGCCACCCTCTTCTTCGGCGTGCGGTTGACCGGCAATCCGGCGATGGTCGACAGTGGTATTGGTCGCTATCACGCCGTCGATTTTGTGGTGCATCAGCATCGCCGCGAGCAGCTGAATCTCGTTCTTGGAGAGATCCGGGGCGATCTTCACCACCAGGGGCGTGTGCTTGCGATGTCTTTGCGCGAGCTTTGTCTGCTCCGCTTTGAGCGTGGTCAGAAGGTTCTCGAGCGCCGAACCTATTTGCAGCTCGCGCAATCCTTTGGTGTTAGGCGACGATATGTTTACGGTAACGTAGCTCGCATAGGGGTACACGGCTCGCAGGCATGTCAAGTAATCGTTCACGGCGAGGTTGTTCGGCGTATCGGAATTCTTGCCGATGTTGAGTCCCAGAATCCCTGCGTCCGGCCCCGGTCTTCCGAACCGCGACCGGGCGATGTTGGCCACAAATTGATCGACACCATGGTTGTTGAACCCCAGGCGGTTGATCAAAGCCTTTGCCTCGGGAACGCGAAACATCCGCGGTTTGGGATTGCCAGGCTGAGCTCGCGGAGTCACCGTGCCGCATTCGATGAAACCGAACCCGAATGTCGCCAGACCGTCGATATGAGCAGCGTTCTTGTCCAGTCCCGCGGCAAGCCCGACACGGTTTGGAAACGAGAGTCCCATCACCGTGACCGGCGAGGGGGCGGCATGCGTCGCGAACCTCTGCGCTAGGCCAAGCGCCGTTGCCAGGTCGAGGCCCGCAAACGCGAGCTCGTGCGCCGTCTCCGGGTCGAACTTGAACAGCAGCGGGCGGAGAGTTGGGTAGAGCATCGATGAAGAGCGAAATTTCGACTGAGCGCAACCGAATAGCAGAGCGCTGGTCAACGTGGGGCGCGCCGGATGATAACATTCGCCGCCCATGACGACGATTGCGCAACAGGCGATGCTCGCGCGAGCGGTAATGCGCGCGATCACGCTCGCCGCATTCCTTGCCGCTTCGGCGGCACCTGCGGCGCCGGCGACGGTTTCGCAGAGCTATGCCGATCGTCCGGACGTGAGTGCCTTCATCGACGAGATGGTCGCCGATCACGGCTTCGACGCACGCGCGCTGCGGCGCTTCTTTGCCAAAGTTCGCTATCAGCAATCGGTCATCAACGCCATGTCGCGGCCGGCGCTCGAGCCGCCGAAATGGTACCAATATGCATCGCAGTTTCTGAGCGCCTCGCGGATCGACGGTGGCGTTGCATTCTGGCGCGCGAACGCGGCGACACTCCAGCGGGCGCAGGACGAATTCGGCGTGCCGGCGGAAATAGTCGTCGCCATCATCGGAGTCGAGACGTTGTACGGCCGCAATGCCGGTTCCTACCGGGTTGCCGACGCCTTGACGACACTCGCGTTCGACTACCCGCGGCGCGCCGAGTATTTTCGCAATGAGCTCAAGCAGTTCCTGTTGCAAACGCGTGAACAGAAGATTTCTCCACTCGCGCCCAAAGGGTCGTATGCCGGCGCGCAAGGATTGCCACAGTTCATGCCGAGCAGCCTGCGCGATTACGCCGTCGACTACGATAACGATGGAAAGATCGATCTGGCAGCCGACATCGACGACGCCGTTGGCAGCGTCGCCAACTATCTAGCCTGGCATGGTTGGCAAACGGGCGAACCCGTCATGAAGCCGGCGAGCATCGATGTCGACAAGCGGGACGAGGTCGAACGCATGCTCGATGGCGGCATCTCCGACCGGCGGCCGCTCGAATCGTGGCAGCGTGACGGCGTCAATGTCACAGGCACTGGTGAATCTGCCAGCGGCACTCGTGAATCGGCCAGCGGCATTCCTGAATCGCCCCCCCGCATTGGTGAATCGGCCGCTAGCATTCCCGAATCGTCCGGTGCTGACTCGGTGGGCGTCCTGATGCTCGAAGAGGAGGGCGAGCCCAGCTATTGGGTGGTGTTCAACAACTGGTATGTGCTGACGCGATACAACCGAAGCCGCTTGTACGCGTCCGCGGTGTGGAGCTTGGCTCAGGAGCTCAAGCGAGCTTTTACCGGGCAGTAATGCACCGCGCCGGTGCAACGACAATCGATCGCGGCGACATTGCGGAAACTCGCTACAATCGAATGCGGCGATTTGCGTTCCCGCGCGGATACGCAGAACTAGTCTGCCGTCAACGCGGCTGCCGACTCGGTTGCCAACGCAGTGGTCAACTCAGTACCAGCGCCCTCAGCCATGGACACCGCGACCGATAAAGACCTTCCCCTCAAAGAAGACACGCGCCTGCTCGGCCGCATTCTGGGTGACGTATTGCGCGCGCAGACAGGCGAGCAGGGCTTCGCGTGCATCGAAGCGATCCGCCAGACCGCGATCGCGTTTCGGCGTGCGGGAGCGGAGCACGCCCCCGCCGTCAAGCGCGAGCTCGATACCTTGCTCAACGAGCTCCCGATCGCCCAGGCGCTCGACGTGGTCCGGGCGTTTTCGTATTTCTCGCATCTGGTCAATATCGCCGAGGACGTCCATCAGAACCGACGCCGCCGCGCGCACGCATTGGCGGGCTCCTCGCCGCAGATCGGTAGTCTCCTGCACGCGCTCGAACGGATTGCGCAAGCGCGGATCGGCGGCGATGCGCTCGCGCGCTGGTTTGACGATGCGCTGATGAGCCCGGTGCTGACCGCGCATCCCACCGAGGTGCAGCGGAGGAGCATTCTCGATAGCGAGCGCGAGATCGCGCGCCTGCTGCAGTGGCGTGACCGCGTCGTGCTGACGCCCGACGAATTGGAGGGCTTGGAGACCGGGCTCTATCGCGAAGTGCTGGGACTGTGGCAGACGTCGATGCTGCGACTGTCCAAGCTGCGAGTCTTCGACGAGATCGAGAATGGGCTCGCGTATTACCGCTACACCTTTCTGGCCGAGGTGCCCAAGCTCTACACCGCGCTGGAGCGGAGTCTGCGTCAGCGCCTTGAGGCGACCGCTGAGCTGCATCTGCCGCCATTCCTGCGCCTGGGCTCTTGGATCGGGGGCGATCGCGACGGCAATCCCAACGTGGTTGCCGAGACGCTCCAGCAGGCGATTCGAGCGCAGGCCTGCGTCGCTTTCGAACACTACCTCGACGAAGTGCACCGTCTCGGTGCCGAGCTGTCGCTGTCCACGCAACTGGTGACGCCGACCGCAGAGCTGTTGGCGCTGGCGCATGCGGGACACGACGTCAATCCGCACCGCAAGGACGAGCCCTACCGGCAGGCCTTGATCGGCGTCTACGCACGCATCGCCGCGACGGCGCGCTCGCTTGCACAATACGTTGCGCCGCGCACGCCCAAGGCCGAGCTCGAGCCTTACGCGACGCCGGCGGCGCTGGTGGCCGACCTGTGCACTATTCGGACCTCGCTCGCGACGCACGGCGCGCAGCTCATCTCCCCCGGCCGTCTCGACCCGCTGATCCGCGCCGTCGAGGTGTTCGGATTTCACCTCGCGGTGCTCGATATGCGTCAGAACGCCGACGTACACGAGGAGGTGGTCGGCGAGCTTCTCGCCCGTGCCGGCGTCGCCGACAATTATGCGACGCTTGGCGAGGCCGACCGGGTCGCCTTGCTGGTGCAAGAGCTCGGCGGCCCGCGGCTGTTGTTTTCGCCGCACCTTGAATATGCGCCGCGCACCGCATCCGAGCTCGCGATCCTGGGTGCGGCGGCGGACATTCACGCGCGCTTCGGCGCGGTGGCGCTGCCCAATTACGTCATCTCCAAGTGTGCCTCGGTCAGCGATCTGCTCGAGGTCGGCGTTCTGCTGAAGGAAGCCGGCCTTCTCCGCGGCGAGGCGCTGGCGCTCAACATCAGTCCGTTGTTCGAGACGATCGATGATCTGGAGCGTTCGGCCGACATCATGCGTGCCGCGTTTGCCTTGCCGTGCTATCGCGCATGGCTGGCGGGCCGCGGCGACTGGCAGGAAGTGATGCTCGGCTATTCGGACAGCAACAAGGACGGCGGCTACCTCGCCGCCAACTGGGCTCTTTATCGCGCCGAGCTGGCGCTGGTTGGCGCGTTTCGCGACTCGCGCGTCAAGCTGCGCTTGTTTCACGGCCGCGGAGGAACGGTGGGACGCGGCGGCGGCCCGAGCTACGAGGCGATCCTGGCTCAGCCCGCGGGCAGCGTCACCGGCGGACTGCGCATCACCGAGCAGGGCGAAATCATCGCCAGCAAGTATTCCGATCCCGACCTCGGCCGCCGCAATCTCGAAACGCTGGTCGCTGCGACGCTGGAAGCGAGCCTGCTCGATACCGAGCAAATCGGCGATCGTGCGCAAGCGTACTACGCGGCCATGACCGAGCTTGCCGCGCACGCGCTGCCCGCCTATCGCGCGCTGGTCTACGACACGCCCGAATTCATCGCCTATTTCCGCGCCGCGACACCGATCGCCGAGATCGCCGAGCTCAATATCGGCAGCCGACCCGCATCACGCACCGCATCGTCGAAGATCGAGGACTTGCGGGCCATACCCTGGGTGTTCAGCTGGGGACAATGCCGCTTGATGCTGCCGGGTTGGTACGGCTTCGGCAGCGCAGTCGACGCCTGGCTCGCGACCAACCGCGCGGGATTGTCACTGCTTTCCGATATGTATGCGCGCTGGCCGTTTTTCAAAAGCGTCATGTCGAACATGGCGATGGTGCTGGCCAAGACCGACCTTGCCGTCGCGTCGCGCTACGCCGATCTCGTTCCGGCCCGCGCGACGCGGGACAAGGTTTTTTCGAGAATTGCCGCGGAACATCGGCGGACCATCGAGCTGGTGCACGCGATCACCGGCCAGACGACGCTCTTGTACGACAACCCGACGCTGGCGCGAAGCATTCGCGATCGCTTCCCGTATCTTGATCCGCTCAATCACCTCCAGGTCGAGTTGCTGCATCGCTATCGCGCCGGCCAGACCGATGAGCTCACCAAGCGCGGGATACATTTGACGATCAACGGGCTCGCCGCGGGACTGCGCAACAGCGGGTGAAACGGAACGATGGGACGGCCTCCATGAAGTGACCTAGTTGTCGAATGTAAGATGAATTGGAACTTGAAGCGGAAAATGAAGCGCGAGCCGGCAATCAGACCTCGCGTTTGTTCAGCCGGTACTTGTCCGCGCACTTGATGATCATCAGCGGAGTCGGGAATTCGAGACACAGCCGCGCGTCGGCTTTTTCCTGGAGCGCGCGAGCCTCCTTGCGTGTCAGCGGTTTTTTCGGCGCCTCCGGCGGCACGGCGGCCTCGGTGTCGGCAGCCGCGCCCGGCGGTGGCGTCTGAGCGTTTGCGACCGACGGGGGCAGCGTTGCGGCGACTGCGATCAATGCAATGGCAAGAGTGTGAAGGTTCATTAGCGGGTCCCCTACCCGGAACGGCGAGCAATAAAGAAAACGACGCCGTGCGCTCTTGCGGCGAAGATGAGGCGCGTGTCGGAAAACACCGACCTGGCCGGCCACTATATGACGTTGCCGGGCGATTTCAAAACGCGGCGTGGATCTTCGTGCCTTGCGAGCCGAGCGCTGTCCGGGGTTTGCGGTTCCTTCGGTGGGCGCGAACCGT
>DASXBW010000067.1:0-70856 GCA_036491495.1 Casimicrobiaceae bacterium | reverse complement strand
CTCGAACAGAATGGCTCCGCTGATGAATTCTTCCGCGCCGGGCGCGGTAAACAGCAACGAGCGATACGCGCGCCGGGTCTCGTCGGTATTGGCGATGCTCAGCGGCTGGAATCGCTTTGCGATCGTCGGCAAGCTTTCGTCGGCAGCGAGGATGCCTTTGCCCGGCCGTATCAGCTTCGCGATGGTGGCTTGCAGTTCATCGTTGGTGTTCATGTTTGCGCTCCTTCTTTCTGCTCAACGTATTAGTCGCTCCGCCAGACCGGCGAGCGTCATTGACGGGTTCTTCGCTCATTGCGCAACTCCAATGCCGGGCGTCACTGTGAAATAAGGGCCTGCTTCAGGCTCGGGACGAAGTCCGCGCCATGGGGCACGGTAAGCGTCGATGATTTCAGCGCGTCGCCGATCGGCTCGACCCGCCCGCCGAGGCATTGGCCCAGGAACTGTTCGGCGACAGCATTGAACGCGATGCTGTTTTCCGGGCGGGCGAAGCCGTGACCTTCATCCGGGAACAACACGTAGGTGACCGGGATTTTTCTTGCCTCCATCGCAGTGACGATTTGATCGGACTCGGCTTGGTTGACTCGCGGATCGTTGGCACCCTGGCCGATCAGCAGCGGCTTCTTGATCGCATCGGCCTTGAACAGCGGCGAGCGGTCGTGCAGCAGCGTCCGGCCTGCCTCGGTCGTCGGATCGCCCATTCGCTTGTAAAACTGCACCCTCGCGGCCTCCCAGTACGGCGGAATCGTCTTCAACAGCGTGGCGAGGTTGGACGGTCCCACGATATCGACTCCGCAAGCGAAAGTGTCCGGGGTAAACGCGAGACCGGCAAGCGTGGCATAGCCACCGTAGGAGCCGCCCATGACGGCCACCTTGTCGGCCGTCGTGATCTTGTTGGCAACCGCCCAGTTCACCGCGTCGATCAGATCGTCCTGCATCTTGGCGCCCCATTGCAGGTCGCCGGCCGAGAGGTAGCTCTTGCCGAACCCCGTCGAGCCGCGGTAATTCACCGACAGCACGGCGTAGCCGCGATTCGCAAGCCACTGATGATAACTGTTGTAGCCATACGAGTCGCGCGCCCACGGACCTCCGTGAACGAAGAGCACCATGGACAATGGCCGCTGAGGACGGCCGTTGCCATTGGTATCGGAACCGGGCGGCAGCGACAGGTACGATACCTCCGTGCGCCCGTCTCGGGTCCGGATCTCCTCCGGATGCATCGCTGCCAGCGTCGCGCCTTCGAGTTGCGGCCTGCTCACGAACAGCTTCGTCAAAGTCTTGCCCTTGCGGTCGTAAAGGTAGGTGGCCGAAGGCGCCGTTACCGGGTCGACCGCAACGGTCCAGAAATCGTCCGCCTCTGTCCGCGAGGTCACATTGACCTTGCCCGTCAGCCGCGACTTCAGAAATTTCAGATCGCCGTTGACCGCGGGATCGATCACGCTCCACTCGCTCTTCAGGTAGTCGACTTCGTACGCCTGAACCTTGCCTGTATGAGGATCGGTGAGCACGCTGCCGACGTCGGCTTTGGTGCTCTCGGCGATGACCCTCGTCGCTCCGCTGGCGACGTCCATGGCGACCAATGCGGCCGTGTCGCGGCCGCGCGAGTCGAGCCAATAGAGGACCTTGCCGTCGCGGGTGTAACCCATCGGCGCCGTGGTCTGCGAATCCTCCAGGCCGACGCTACTGAACGGCTTGTCGTCGACGGTGCCGCCTCGGACGTGGAAAAAATCGTTGCCGCCGTCAGGACGTGACTTGATGGCCAGACGCAACTTGAGATCGTCATCGGCGACGAATTCGGCGAAGTCACCGGTGTTTTTCAGCACTTCGGTAAGCTTGCCGGTGCCGAGATCCAGACTGTAAACGTCATGCCAGCGCGGATCGCGCTGATTGACTCCGATCAGGATGCGGCTTTTAATGTGCTTGCTCAAGCCGACGATCTGGACCCTGGTCTTGTCGAACGGCGTCAGGCTGCGTTGCTTCCCGTCAGCCACGTTGACGCTGTATAGCTGGAAATTCTCGTCGCCGCCCTTGTCATTGATGAACAGGATGGACCTCGAATCCGGCGCCCAGAAGTACTCGCGGATCGGGCGCGTTTTCTCACCGGTGACGGCGTGCGCCTTCCTCAAATCGGATCTTGGTGCCAGCCAGATATTGAGCACCCCCTCCTCCGGCGCAATCCAGGATAGCCACTTCCCGTCGGGACTCACGCGGCCCGCAACCCGGCTGGGATTGCCGAAAAGCTTGCTGCGCTCGATCAGCGGTGGCGCGGACAGGTCCGCGGCGGTCGCGATCAAGCTCGCCGAGAAGGTCGTGGCGAGAATCGTCACGGTTGCGATCAGTCTCTTGACAGTCATTGGCATTCGCTCACAGTCGTCGATCGAATTCCAGGCATATCGAAGCCAGCCGCCTCGAGCTCTTCGATGAGCGTCGTCGACTCGCGCGGCGCGATTTCGAGCAGGGGTGGCCTCACCCGGGACCAGTCTTCGTCTTTTCTCCAGTGGGCGACGGCGCGTTTCATGGCGGCGATCATCGGATATTTGGCGAATATCTTGCGCACCCTGTCGAGTCGTTCTTGCATGGCATCGGCGTCGCTCGATGTCCACTCGCGATAAAGCGCGGCGATCTTCGCCGGATTGACGTTGGCGGTAGCGCTGATCGCCCCCTTGCCGCCATTGCGCATGTTGGCGAGCAGAAATGTCTCGCTGCCGACGAACACGTCGAATCCGGCCCGGGAAAACTGATCCAGGACTGCCTTGGTGTTGCTCCAGTCGCCGGACGAATCCTTCATCCCGGCTATCGTTTCCGGATAAGCCTTCAACAGGCGCTCGATCAAGCCCAAGCTGATGCCCACCTGTGCCACCGGCGGTATGTGGTAGAGATAGATGCGCAAGCGCTGGTCGCCGACGCGCTCGATCGTCTCCGCGAAACTTCGATACAAACCTTCGTCCGTGACCCCCTTGTAATAGAACGGTGGAAGCATCAGGACGCCGGCACAGCCAAGCTTCACGGCCTGAGACGTGAGACGAACCGTTTCGGGCAGCGAGCAGCATCCGGTCCCCGGCATGAGTCGCCGCGGGTCGATTCCCGCTTGAACCAACCGCTCCAGCAAATCGGCACGCTCGTTTTGGGAAAGAGAGTTCGCCTCGGAGTTGGTCCCGAAGACGGCGAGGCTGACGTCGTTGGCGAGAAGCCACCGGCAGTGGCTGACGAACCGCTCCGCGTCCGGGACGTAGCCGCGCTTGAATGGGGTCAGAACCGGGGAAAGAATCCCCTTGATGCGATCGGTCATGTCTTTGATGTCAGCTGATCGTGGTAATGCGGAACCGCGCGCCGCGATCGGCGCCGCAAGAGCGCCTTCCATCGGCGCAGCTTTGGCTACCGAATCGCAAAAGCATGCGCTCCGTGCCGCTGCGGATATTACCTCATGACCGTCCATGGCTTGGCCGGGGTCAGGGCGTATCGCT
This sequence comes from Casimicrobiaceae bacterium, assembly GCA_036491495.1. Taxonomy (GTDB): domain Bacteria; phylum Pseudomonadota; class Gammaproteobacteria; order Burkholderiales; family Casimicrobiaceae; genus PALSA-1003. The sequence continues at coordinate 67,395 of DASXBW010000067.1, read as the reverse complement.
TGACCGCCTTTTCATCGAAATCGCACCCCAATCCCGGAGTCTTGGGAAGCTGCAGATAGCCATCCTTGTGCTCCAGCTGGGTGTCGATCAGGCGCCGGAAATTGAGCACCTGATCGTCGATGAAGAATTCGACATAGCGCGCATTCGGCGTCGATGCGACCAGGTGCGCGTGCAGATCGTGAAACCAGTGGGGGCACATGGTCACCCCGTAGCTTGCCGCGGTCGCGGCAATGCGCCGCCACTCCGAGATGCCGCCGCAAACCAGGGCGTCGGTCTGAAGAATTTCGGCACCCCCCTTGTCGAGAAGTTCCTTGTGATACCAGCGGCCGTAGCCAATTTCTCCCGTCGCCACCGTGGTAGCAGTGGAGCGCGCCAGGCGGGCGTGCAGGTCGATTTCGTCCGGACTAAACGGCTCCTCGATCCAGTACGGCTGGTAAGGTTCGTATCGCTCCATGTAGCGCATCGCAGTCGGTAGGTCCAGCCAGGCGTTGTTGGCGTCCAGCATCAAGATCACATCCGGCCCGATAGCCTCCCGCACGGCCTTGATCCGCGCCTCTTCGTGCGCCGGCGACAAACGGCCGACTTTCATTTTGACGGCCTGGAATCCGGCCGCGACGTAGGAGGCCATCTCCTCGCCGAGTTTTTTTGGCGTCTTGCCGTCCAGATAGTAGCCGCCGCTGGCATAGGCAGGAACCTTCTTCTCGGCGACGCTGCCCAGAAACTGGTATAGAGGGAGCTTCGCACTTCGCGCGTTCAGGTCCCAGATTGCCGCATCGAGAATGCTGAGCGCGCGCATGACGCTGCCGGCGCGGCCCTGCAGCAGCGATTCCGAATACATTTCCTGCCACAATCCTTCCACACGCAGCGGATTCTGTCCGATGAGCTTCGGCACGAGGATTTCTTCGACGGCGATTTGTGCGATGCGTCCGCCCGCGCTGCCGACATAGCAGAACCCGATGCCCTCCAAGCCCTCGGTCGATCTGACCTTGACCAGACAGTAGTCGCGCGCGCTCACCGTGCGGGTCGCGAACGACGTGACTCGATCGAGCGGAACGCGGGCCACGCAGACAGATACCGACTCGATCTTGCTCATTGCGGTGTCCTCCGATTTCGCATGCCGCAAGAGTGGTGCCGCGGCTTTAGCCGAAACATACGTGATAAGGACACCGTTGTCCTCGGAAGCGTCGAGGATATCCTGATGCAGAATGACCGGCACACGAGATCTTGGCGACGAGGGCTGCAGCCAAGCCGGCACACCGCTCGAAGGCGAAGGCATTTTCGGCGACACGGCCATCGCAAGGACCGCAACGACGAGCTCGGTGATGCTTTGCTCGGGTTGGCAGCTATCCGCCGGGCCGCCCGTAGGTCGACGAGCCGAATTTGCCGCCGGCCGATTGCACGCTCTGGGTAAATTTGTAGGGATCGGTAAACATCGTCGAACAGCCAACGCAGCCGTAGAAGGCCGTGCGATACGCGCTCTGGTGCTCGCGCTGGATCAGGATGCGATAAAAGTGGCGATGGCCGCATACCGCGCATTCGAAGCCCGGGTAGTCGCTACAATTTTCCTGACCGATCGACATCGCGCCAGTTTAGCGAACGTTCGTTCGATAAGGCAAGCAGTTTTGAGACCGACAACGCCGGCGCGCTAGACTTTGGCCGTGTCCGCGCCAACCACTTCATTGATAGCCGGCGTATTTCGCGCCTCCCCGCTGCGCCACGGTCGTTTCCGGCTCTTTTATGCTGGATCGATCGCCGCGGCACTGGGCTACACGATGCAAGCTACGGTGGCCGCATGGCTCATGGCGACCTTGACTCCCTCGGCGTTCATGGTCGCTCTGGTGCAGACCGCAAGCACCGCTCCTTCGCTGCTGTTCGGACTTCTGGCTGGGGCGCTGGCCGACATTGTCGATCGGCGGCGGGTGGTTTTGATGACCCAGGGGGTGCTTTTCGTGGCGACGGTCAGCCTCGGCATTGCCACGCTGATGGGATTGATCGGTCCGCTGACGCTCCTGGCGCTGACGTTTCTCATCGGTGCGGCCTTCACGTTCTACCTGCCCGCGCAGCAAGCGAGTGTCAACGATCTCGTATCGCGTCAGGACTTGCCGCGTGCCGTTGCACTCGGTGCGGTCGCATTCAACCTGGCCCGCGCCGTGGGTCCCGCGCTGGCGGGGGCGATTGCAGCATGGATAGGCACCGGCAGCGCCTCGATCGCGAGCGCGTGCTTTTTCGTGGTCACGATCGTCGCGGTAAGGGGATGGAAAAAAAACACGCCTGCTCTCCCCGGCGTTCCAGAGACATTGTTCTCCGGCGTTCGAGCCGGCCTGCGCTACGCCAGACATTCACCGCTGATGCGGGCGCTGATCGTCCGCAACCTGAGCTTCAGCATCTGCGCGAGCGCGCTGTGGGCGCTGCTGCCTGTCATCGCCCGCGATCAGCTCTCGCTCGGCGCGGGTGGATTTGGCCTGCTTTCGGCGGGCTTCGGCGTCGGCGCTATCGCCGGCGCTTTGACGATTCCGCGACAACTTCAGCGTGTCTCGCTCAATACCGTCGTCAGCGCAGCCATCCTTCTGTGGGTGGGCGCCACGCTGTTGATCGCATCCGCCGCTTTGACAGCGGTCGCGCTGGTGGGCATGTTCGGCGCCGGCGCAGCGTGGGTCGGCGTGCTCGCCAGCCTCTCGGCCGGAACCCAAAGCGCGGCGCCGGCGTGGGTGCGAGCGCGCGCGGTCGCCATGAATCTGGTCGCCATGCAGGCAAGCCTTGCACTGGGAAGCGCGGCCTGGGGATGGCTGGCGTCGCTGTTCGGCATCGGTGTCGCGCTTGCCGCGTCTGCCGGTGTGATGTCGCTACTGCTCATTCTCAATCGCCGGGTCCGCGTGCGCCTGGGCAACGACGCGGACGTGACGCCGGGCGCGCAGCTGCCGGACCTGGGCCTTGCGGTGCCACCGCTGCCCGACGACGGACCGGTGCTGATTCAGGTGGAATACCGGATCGCACCGGAGAACGCGGCGGCCTTCTTGCGTGCGATCCACGCCATCGAGCGGACGCGTCGGCGTAACGGTGCAGACGACTGGCGCGTGTTCCGGGATATCGCCGAGCAAGACTGCTTTGTCGAGCGCTACATCATTTCATCCTGGGCGGAGTATGTTCGACAACGCAGCCGGATGACGGTGAGCGATCGCCAGTTGCAGGAACGCGTCTCGAAGCTTCAGCATCCGGGCGTCGAGATTCGCGTCTCGCGGCTGATCGGCATCGATCCACGGGAAGTCACGGAAACGGTGAGCCGAGATTAGCGACGCGGATCAAGGTCGCGATGACGCTGTCCATCGCCCAACTCGCGCCGACATCGTTCGCTTTCCAGGACTTCAATACCGCGCGAGCCGCGGTCGAGGCGGCCAACTCGCGCCTTTCGCGGCTGAGAAGGTCGTTGTCTTGCACCGGTCGCTGCTTTATCCATGCGGTAACGGCAGGTTTAGATTTCGAGTAAGCCGTCCGGTCTTGGCAGATTATTGCTGCGCTCCCGTGCCTCCGGTTTGATTGAATGGGTTGTGGTGGAAAAGCAACGTCTGAACCTGACAGGAAGCTGACAAACAAGGCAACGTTTTGCTAAACGCACTTCCGAGGCCTAGATTAGCCCCGAGTGGTATACCAAATATCTGCGAGACGAAATTATTTTCGTCGTCGGTTTGCACGGTTAGTACAACCCATTCGTCGACAGCGATCGACCCGGCAACAGGAGGAGTGCAATGAACGCAAGAAAACCGTTGCTGCTAGCGTGTGCGCTTGCATTAGCCGTCTCAGGTCTGGCCAAGGCTGACGCAATAAGCGATCTCAAGGCAAATATGGAATCGTTGCAGCGGCAGCTGGATGCTGTGAAAGCGCAGCTCGAAGCGGTCACTGGGCAGTTGCAGAAACAGAAGCAGGAACAGGAGCAGGAGCAGCAAAAACGCGCGACGGCTCCTTTTATTCAGCAGAAGCCCGGTGATGCCCTAACGTTTCTCACCCCGGGCGGCGGCGAAGTCACGCTGTACGGAAATCTCGATGTTTCGTTCGACTACGTTACGAAAGGCCTGAAGAGCGACTACGGGGACATGGGTGGTATGCCGGTGGGGAAGATGGGTTGGGAGCCCGATATCGCGACTAACCTGTCCTATCTGGGTGTCCGGGGGACGCATCCGCTGAAGGACGATCTCAATTTCATCTGGCAGCTGGAAGCGGGAATCGATATTTCTGCAACGCCGGGAACCAAGAATACGACCTCAAACACCAGCGACACCGTCAACGGTGCGGTATTTTCACGGAACAGCTTTATCGGCTTCGCCGGCAAGGAATGGGGCGCCGCGATGATCGGCAAGTCGGAAACGCCCTATAAGACTTCCACCGATCGCCTGAATCCTTTTTCGGGGATGATTGGCGACTACCGGGTCATTATGGGTAATACCGGTGGCGATAACCGCGTCGAATTCGGTCTCCGCGCGGCGCACGCGATCTGGTACGAGTCCCCGGCGTGGAGCGGTGCCTCGTTCAAGGCGATGTACTCGCCGGGCCAGAACCGGGACGACAGCAGCAGCATCGTCCCCTCCGCCGAACCGGACTGCAACGGCGGCAACATTCCGGGCAGTGGTGCGCTGCCCCCAACCTGTAACGACGGCTCGTTCGGAAACCTTTACAGCCTCAGCGGCGCCTATCAGGCGGGGCCGCTTTATCTGACCGCCGCTTACGAAATGCACAAGAACGTCAATCGCACGAGCGATCTGGCCAATCTCGACCCGCGGGATGTCGGCGACGAATACGCCTATAAGGTCGGCGGCCAGTATGTGTTCGCGACCAAGACCACGGTCAACCTGCTGTGGGAGCGGACCAAGCGAAAAATTCCTTCGGATCTCGAGTTCCAGAATGAACGCACGCGCAACAACGCGACCTGGCTGGCAGTGACGCAAGTGCTGACCGAGAAGGACAGCGTCAGTGTCGGCTGGGCGCACGCAGGCGCGACACCGGGCGACCCGGGCCAGCACAACACCCCCGGCGGCGCCAACCCGGACAACGCCGCCAACATGTACACGGCGGCCTGGAGGCATGCGCTGGACAAGAGCACCACCTTTTACCTGGACTGGGCGCTGACGGACAACCATTTCGCTGCCCACTATGACCTCGGTGCGGGAGGCCATGGCGTTACCACCGACTGTCACGATTCAACCCCGCTCGCCGCATTCGATCCCACGACCGGAATGGTGGGCAACAGCGGTCCACATTGCTTTGCCGGCGGCAGGCTGCAAGGGGTCTCGACTGGGGTAAACTATAAGTTCTGATATTGGATTGCGACGTTGTTGTTAAGCAGGGGATGCCGCCTCTCGGCGTCCCCATCCAGGGGCAATATCGACCCGCAGCACGCGCTCCAATTCACAACTTTGTCGCTATCTGCCAGTGCGAAATCGCGGCGATTCGGCGGACGGAGCGAGCGACAGCGCGAGCCATCGCGGGCGTTCGTTTTGGCATGCGCGCTTCTAAAGCAGACTTGGACCAGATAACGCGCGCGCTTCCCGATCCCGACGACCGCTGACCCCATGCGTATCCTGGTCGTCGAGGACGACGCCCTACTGGCAGACGGATTGACCCGGGTCCTGAAGCGATCGGGACATGCCGTAGACCAAGTTCGAACGGGTTTGCAAGCAGATAATTCGCTCCGCATCACGTCTTACGAGCTGGTGGTGCTTGACGTCGGACTGCCTGGCATCGATGGTTTCGAAGTTTTGCGCAGGCTTCGGTCCCGGCGCTCCAAGGCTAACGTATTGGTGCTGACCGCGCGCGACGGCGTCGAGGACCGGGTGCACGGGCTCGATCTCGGCGCTGACGATTATCTGACAAAGCCTTTTTCCGTGACCGAGTTCGAAGCTCGGGTCCGTGCCCTGTCGCGTCGGCCAACGCTCGCAGCTGCTTCGATCGTGATACGCGGACTGAGTGTCAACGTCGAGGCAAAACGCGTCAAGGTAAACGACGTGCCAATCGACTTGACGGTTCGCGAATGGGCGTTACTCGAACTCTTCCTAGCCCGTCCCGGGTGTGTTCTCAGTAAAGAGCAGATCGCACAGCAGTTGGCTAGCTACGAAGATACGCTGACCGTCAATGCGATCGAGGTGTACGTATCGCGTCTTCGATCAAAAGTGGAAGCTTCCGGAGTGCGGATTCGCACCGTGCGCGGGTTCGGCTACATGTGGGAAGGAGAAAATGAGTGACCGGGCTCCGCGGCGTAACAGCATACGCCGGCGAGTGTTGACCTTTCTGATCCCATCGCTGCTGCTTCTGGTTCTCTTGGGCGCGTGGTTCTCCTATTTCGACGCTGTCAACATCGCTGCATCATCGTACGATCGCTCGCTGCTTGATCCAGCACTTGATATGGCGGAAAACGTCCGCGTTGGAGCGGATGGTCCGCACCTGGACATGCTGGCGCAGGCACAAGAAGCGCTGCTCTACGATCGGGAGGACCGACTGGTCTTTCAGATTCGAGACGCACAAGGCTCGGTTATCGCCGGATCGCCTGAGCTCGCCGCGCCTCCGGCGCTTGCTCCAGGCGAACGCGTGTTCTTCGATGGCCTGTACGAAAATGAGCCGGTGCGCATCGCAGCTATCCGCTCCGACTCGGGAGTTTACGTGCAAGTCGGTGAAACGCTTAACAAGCGCAAACGCTTGATCGGAGAAATGCTGGCCGGGGACCTGATTCCCACGCTGATGATCGCCATCGGTTCGTTCGGGCTGGCATGGCTGGGAGTGTCGCACGGCATTGCGCCTCTTGCCCGGGTGACTGCACACCTTCTAGGCAGGTCACCGCGAGATCTGCGCCCTCTCGACGGCCGCATCGCACCGACCGAAATCGCGCCCGTTGTCGACGCTTTTAACCGCCTTCTTTCGCAATTGCGGGAATCCACCGCAATGCAACAAAGGTTTCTCGCCGACGCGGCGCACCAGCTCCGTACACCCCTGGCCGGATTGCAAATGCATCTGGAGCTGCTTTTGCAGCGACCCCTGACTGAAGATGTTCGCAAAGAAGTTGAAATGATGCAAAGCGCGACCCTGCGCGCAAGTCACCTCGCGAATCAGCTGCTTGTCCTTGCGAAGGCGGAGGCTGGTGCGATTGCCCGCGCGCAACCGCAGGAAATCAATCTTCGCTCGCTGGCTCACGACGCCGTCCAGGAATGGGTGCCCCGCGCAATCGCGCGCGACATCGACCTCGGGTTCGAGCTTCGCGATGCGACAGTCGAGGGCGACCCGCTGTTGTTGGGAGAGCTGCTCGACAACCTGATCGATAACGCCCTGCGCTATACGCCGTCCGGTGGTGCCGTTACCGTGCGTTCCGGATACGAAGGCGAAGCAGCTTGCCTGAGCGTCGAGGACTCTGGGTCAGGGATCCCGATTTGGGCCCGGGAAAAGGTTTTCGAGAGGTTCTTTCGGATAGAAGGGTCGCCGGGCAATGGATCCGGGTTGGGCCTGGCGATTGTCAAGGAAGTGGTTGAGCAACATGGCGCATCTTTGAAACTGGACGTTCCTGGCGATGTGGGCACCAGAATTTCCGTTTTCTTCGCGTCATCGTCACGGAGAGAAAACACTCCGGCCGCGGGGTGAGCTGATACAACTTCACTACTGCTGACGTTAGGAGGTGTGCGGAATCGCGCGCCGGCGTTAGCCGCGGTCGCCGCGAACGTGAACCAGTTGTTCGACTTCATCCTGACCAGCCCGCTCATCGATCGATTGGCGGAATAGAGCTCCGCTGATCGAAGCTGACTCTGCCATACGGCGAATTGCGACGCATTGGCCTCGGATGGGATCCAAAGCAAAGGGTCCCAACGAGGGGCGCAATCAGGCATTTATCGTAAAGGCCAGCAGATTGATCGGGCCCGACGGCGTTGGGAGGCGCGGAAATTGCTGTACTCAGGTGAATGATCACCCTCCTTGCCTCCCGCTGGTTCAACCATGGCATGACACGCCGCGCTCCTCCCCCAAGATGAATCTTTTCCGACTCAAACGGCGCGAGGCGATGTTCTTGGGCACGGCGCTATTCTTGCTGGTCACCGTGCTCGACCGGGCGACGTCGAACGCTATGTCGCTCGCCGCGTTCTATCTCTTCCCGATCCTTCTCATCGCCTGGAATTGCGGCCGCGGCTGGGGCCTCGCCTTCGCGCTCGTGGCGGTAGGTACCCAAGTCGCGCAAGCAACGCTGCAAGAGAGTCTCTCTGTCAAGCCGATGAACCTCTACGTCGCCTATGGCAGCGTTCTGCTCCAATATGTGATCGTGGTCGTGCTGACGGGAATGCTGCGCAAGCTATACAACCAGGAGCGGTTTAACGCGCGCATCGACACTCTGACCGGGGTGCGCAATCGCAAAGGTTTTCAGGAGGCCCTGGCCAACGAAATCGCGCGGCACGAGCGCAAAGGGATTACGTTCTGCCTGGCGTACATCGACTGCGACAATTTCAAACAGGTCAATGACAACCACGGACATGCCGAGGGTGACCGGCTGTTGAAAGCAATCGCCGATGTCGCCGTCGAGACGCTGCGCCGGAGCGACACGGTCGGCCGCCTCGGAGGCGATGAGTTCGCAGTGATCCTTCCGGAGACCGGTCGAACGGAGGCCTTGTTCGTGGTCGACAAGCTGCAACACAAACTGCGCGCCATCACTCGCCGGCGGCGCTGGGGGGTTAGCTTCAGCATCGGCGTTGCGGTTTTCGACAAGACTCCGGGCGCTGCAACTGCCGCCATGGAATTCGCCGATCGGCTGATGTACACCGCGAAAGAGTCTTCCAAGGGGTTTACCGTATGGAACTCGTTCGGCGATCCGGCAAGGACGCCGACGATCTGGGAAGTGGGGACCATCGGCGCGTCCGACAGTGCCCCGCTCAGCGAGCCCATGCCCAAGGCCTGAAAGCGGGTATTCCTTCCCTGCCGGCCAGAGCGAGCGTTTGGCTCATCCGTCACCCGTACTGAGCACTACCTCGACGCGGATGCGGAAGCCGCGAAGGGCGTCTGCCGAACTGATGCCAAAGTGCCCAAATTCGGGACAAGCTGCCGCCAAGCGCCCGCCGTGGCGGCCAAGGCAGGCGCGCATCCCGGTAGCAGCGGCCCCGCAGCGCGGCGGACAAGTCATTGCCGCCGATGCGTTCGATTCCGTCGCCGCCCCTAGCCCACGCTCCGCCGTTACAATGATCGCGCTGCCCGGGTGGTGAAACTGGTAGACACAGTGGACTTAAAATCCACCGACGCCGAAACGCGTCGTGCCGGTTCGAGTCCGGCCCTGGGCACCCCACTGAGGCGACGCCGCCCCGCGCGGCATGAGGCTTGCTAAGTCTCCAAGGTCGCCTGGGCGAAAGAGCTGCTTCGAATACCTCGGTATTGGGCATGCGGGTTCGCTGACCATCGCCACTCGGCTTGAGATCGAAGGAAATAGCCGCTAGGCATGGCCCGTGGCGGGCCCCGGTATCGTCGAGGCTTCCGCCCGACCCTCGACGCTAGCTGTCATTTTCCAATCGCCGATGATCCGATGGCCGAGAAAAAGCTTCGCAACGTAGTGCCCTTCCCGGGTGTCTCGAAGGTGGCGCCGGCGCGCCCTCGTCCGGCCAAAACGGACATGTCGGCGCTGGATCGTGCCGAGACGGCGCTTCGCGCAAGCGAGATGAAGCTTCACCTGGTCACCGAAAACGTCCCGGCGATGATCGTGTACTTCGATCGCAACCTCGCGTGCGGATTTTCCAACTCGCAATACGCCAGGTTTTTTGGTTTCAGCAAAGCCGGCATTCTCGGCAAACACATGTCGGAAGTGATCGGTGAGGACAATTTCGCGGGCATCCTGCCCCATTTGCGCCGCGTCCTCGACGGCCATGCCGTTTCCTACGAAGCGGTGCGTGAGTCGAGCGAAGGCGTCAAGCGGCAGTTTCAGGTTTCGTTCGCACCCGACATCGATCCTTCGGGTCGCGTCAAAGGCAGTTATGCGCTGGTGATCGATATCACCGCGTCCAAGATCGCCGAGAACGCCGTTCGGACGCACGCCTTGCAGCAAGAGGCGATCGCGGTGTATGGGCAATTCGCGCTCGAGAGTCATGACATCGACGGACTGGTCTCGAACGCGGCTGCGATGGTGACCTCGGGGCTCGACATCGACCATTCCAGCGTTTTTCGCTTGATTCACGGACAGCCGGATCTAAGGCTGGTTGCCGGCGTGGGCTGGAACGCAGACTCCATAGGCAGCGTAACCATGAGTGCTGACGCGGGGACGTCGATCCGCGCCGCGCTCTGCTCGGGCAACCCGGTCATGGTGCCCGACATCGGCGCCGCCGGACAGCCGATTCTCCCTTCGTTCTTGCAGAGCCATGGCCTGCGGACCGGCCTCGAGGTCGCGATCCCGACCTCCGATGGACCGTTTGGAATCCTGGGCGCCTACCGTCGCGACAGGCGCGGCTTCAGCAGAGAAGACGCCAATTTTCTCAAGGCGATCGCCACCTCATTGGGCACCGCCATCGGAAGACATCGGGTCGAAGCCCGCCTGTCGCACGTTGCACAGTACGATGCGATCACCGGCCTTCCCAACCGTACGCTTTTCCACGACCGCCTTTCGCTCGCCATGGCGCGCGCCCGCCGACAAAAATCCGCACTGGCGCTCATCTTCCTCGATCTCGACGGATTCAAGGAGATCAACGATACGCTGGGGCACAAAGCTGGCGATCGACTGCTACGAGCCGTCGGCGCCCGGCTCAAACATTCGCTACGCGAGGGCGACACCGTCGCCCGCCTGGGCGGCGACGAGTTCACGGTGATTCTCGAGGATCTTCACGATCGCGACGAAGCCACCGCGGTCGCGCATAAGGTGCTGGGCGCGCTGTCGAAGCCGCTCTCGCTGGAAAAGCAGGAATTCGCCGTGACTGCCAGCGCGGGCCTCACCGTCTACCCGGAAGATACCCGCAACTTCGAGACCTTGCTCAAAAACGCGGATACGGCGATGTATTACGCCAAGGACAAAGGAAAAAACAATCTGCAGTCTTACACGCCGCAGATGACCACGCTCAAACGCGAGCGGGTTACGCTGGAGAATCAGCTGCGACGCGCCCTCGAGAACAACGAGCTGTTTCTGCAATACCAGCCGCAGGTCGATCTGCAGAGCGGGAGCGTCGTCGGCGTCGAGGCGCTCGCCCGGTGGCAACACCCCGAGCTGGGCGTGGTTTCGCCCGGTCGATTCATTCCGCTCGCCGAAAAATCGGGCCTGATCGTGCCCATCGGCAAATGGGCTCTGGCGACCGCGTGCGCCCAGGGCGTCGCGTGGCAGGCAAGCACCGCGCCGCTGCGCATTGGCGTCAACGTCTCGGCGCGGCAATTCCGGGGTGACTTGTTTCAGACCGTCGCCGCCGTGCTGGCATCGAGCGGTCTTGACCCGCAGTGGCTGGAGCTCGAGCTGACCGAGAGCCTGCTCATGGAAGATCCCGAGACGGCGCGTGTGACGCTGCTCAAACTGAAAGGCCTCGGCGTTACCATCGCAATCGATGATTTCGGCTCGGGCTACTCGAGCCTGAGCTATCTGCGCCACTTTCCAATCGATCGGCTGAAGATCGATCAAACCTTTATCCGCGACCTGACCACCAGCCCGGATGACGCCGCGATCGCCAGGGCCATCATCGCGCTCGGCCACAACATGAACCTTCGCGTGGTCGCGGAAGGTGTGGAGACCGCGGAGCAACTCGCTTTCCTCCGCGACAACGGTTGTGACGTGATGCAGGGTTTTCTTTACAGCGAACCGGTGTCCGCCGATGACTGCCTCCCGCTGATGGTTCGGCAGACGACCAGCCACCCAGCGTTCCCCTAAAGACGTCCACTAAATTCCCCGCAGCAAGCGCGCGTCAGCCCGGCTCTTACGGCTGACATCCGCAAGTCCGACGAGGAAATAAGAACAAGGCCGATACAAAGCCGCCTAGCGATCGGCGAGAGTTGATGCTGCTTCTTTCCAGCGCGAACCATGTTCGTTTGCCCTCACGATATGCACTGGTGCGACTTGGCGGCTTGCAGATCAGACGGTTGCCAGCTATCCGGCGCCATGCCGTTCGTTCAGTGCCACGGATGTGGAGCGCTGGTCGTTCGCGCTACGGCGTTCGGCCTTTGCGTCGAATGCGTCACCGTCGAAATAGAACAACACCAAGAGAGTGCATAGCCATGGCACGCGCCCTGTGGAAAGGTGCCATCACCTTCGGCCTGGTTCACATCCCGGTCGAGCTCTATCCCGCAGAAGAGCGCAAGGAGTTCAAGTTCTCCATGCTCGACAAACGGGATTTCTCACCCGTGGGATACAAGCGCTACAGCAAGAAGAGCGGCAAGGAAGTCGACTGGAACAACGTCGTCAAGGGCTACGAGTACGAGAAGGATCAATACGTGGTGCTCTCCGACGAGGATTTCCGGCGCGCCAACGTCAAGGCATCGCAAACAATCGATATCGAGGCGTTCGTTCCGGCGGGTGAAATTCCGCCGCAATATTTCGATACTCCCTACTATCTCGTTCCGACGGAGCGCGGGCAAAAGGTCTATGCGCTGCTACGCGAGACGCTGCGCTCGACCGGCCGGGCTGCCGTCGCCCAGGTCGTCATACGCACGGCGCAGCACCTCGCCGTGGTCGTTCCGGTCGGCAAGATTCTGATGCTCAATACGCTGCGCTACGCCGACGAGTTGCGCCCGACCAGGGATTTCGCGCTGCCCGAAGAGGGGCTCAGAGGAGCGCACGTCACGAGCAAGGAGGTCGATCTGGCCAAGCGGCTGATCGACGACATGACCGAGCACTGGAAAGCGAGCGAGTTCAAGGACAGCTATCACCAGGACTTGATGCGGCGAATCGAGGAAAAGATCAAAAAGGGCGAAACCAAGGAGATCACCGAGCCCGATGCCGAGGAAGCCAAAGCGCCGCGGTCGGCGCAAGTGATCGACCTGGCGGCACTGCTCAAGCAAAGCCTCGACAAGGGAGGCCCGCGGCGCAAAGCGGCCGACGCGAGACGCTCCTCCGCACCGGAAGCGAGCCGCAAGACTGCGCTACGCGTCGTTACCTCGGCTCGCGGCTCGGCAAAGGCGCCGGCCAAGCGCAAGCGCGCTTGAGACGAGCCGGCCGGACCGCGGCGGACTTCGAAATTCACAAGCGCAGCGCCATGGCCCTGGAACGGTACCGCGAAAAGCGCGACTTCAAGATCACCCCTGAGCCGCGCGGCCGCGTCGCGCCACGCCCCCACCGCGATCTGTCATTCGTCATCCAGAAGCACGCCGCCAGCCATCTCCACTACGATTTCCGTCTCGAGCTCAACGGCGTGTTGTTGAGCTGGGCGGTACCCAAAGGTCCCAGTCTCGACCCGGCCGACAAGCGTCTGGCGATGCACGTCGAGGACCACCCGATCGAGTACGGATCCTTCGAAGGCATCATCCCCGCGAAGCAATACGGCGGCGGGACGGTATTGCTGTGGGACCGGGGAACGTGGATCCCCAAAGGCGACCCCGTCGCGGGCTACGCCAAGGGCCACCTCAAATTCGAGCTCGACGGCGAGAAGCTCAAAGGCGGCTGGACGCTGGTGAAGACCCATGGCAGCAAGTACGGTGGCAAGAGCGGCGACAAGGCTTGGCTGTTGATCAAGGAAAACGATTCGTTCGCACAGCGCGGCGCCGACGCGCGCATCGTCGACGCTGCGCCTGAAAGCGTGCTCTCCGGGCGCAGCCTCGAGGACATTGCGGAGCAGCGCGAGCACGTCTGGCATTCCAACAAGTCGGTGGCGGCCAACGTTCGCGCGGGCGCGGTGAGCAAGGCCAAGTCGTCGCCGGTCAAGTCCCGGAAGGTCGCAGCCGGCCGGTCCGCGATGGTGGGCGCCCGTGTCGCCAAGCTGCCGGCCACGCTCCCGCCGATGCTCGCGACGCTGGTCGATGCCATCCCGACGGGTGATGATTGGCTGCACGAAATCAAATTGGATGGCTACCGCATGCTTTGCCGGATCGACAAAGGCAAGGTCACGATATTCTCGCGCAATGGCAAGGAGTGGACCGCTGCACTTGGCCGCGTCGCCGACGCGGTGGGCGAGCTCGGACTTGGTTCCGCTTGGCTCGATGGCGAAGTCACGGTTATCGATGACCGTGGCCGGACGAGTTTCCAGGCGCTGCAAAACGCGCTGTCCGATCCGGCCGGCGAGCGGGTCGTCTATTTCGTGTTCGATTTGCTCTACCTCGATGGCTACGACCTGCAGGGAGTGCGCTTAAGCGAGCGAAAACGACTGTTGCGGGACCTCATACCGAAAACGGCGAGCAAGGTGCGTTTCAGCGTCGACGTGTCCGGATCCGGCGAGGAGTTTTTCAAGCAGGCTTGCGCTTTGGGATTGGAAGGCGCGGTGTCCAAGCGAGCCGACTCGACCTACCGCGGAGGACTGCGTACCCGCGATTGGGTCAAGGTCAAGTGTGCGCAACGCCAGGAAATGGTCATCGGCGGCTTTACCGATCCCCAGGGCAGCCGCAGCGGCTTCGGTGCGTTGCTTCTGGGCGTGTACGAGGCAGGCGGAAAATTGCGCTATTCGGGCAAAGTGGGAACTGGCTTCAACGATCAGATACTGGCGTCACTGCGGCGCAAACTCGATGAGCTGGCGCAGAGCTCGAGTCCCTTCATCAACCCGCCGCGAGGCTTCGAGGCCAAGGGTGTGCATTGGGTCAAGCCGCGGTTGGTGGCCGAAATCGCCTTCACCGAGTGGACACAGGACGGCACGCTGCGCCACCCGTCTTTCCAGGGACTGAGGGACGACAAGAACGCGGCAGAAGTGGTGCGGGAACGTCCCGTCCACGAAACCGAGACCAAGTCCGCTAAGGCGGTGACCAAGCCCGCCACCGCAGCGACCAAGCCCAAAGAGACGACTACGAGGGCCCCCAAGGGCGCGACCAATCCTTCGCGCCCAACGTTGCGAAAGACGGTCGGCGGGAGTTCCACGAAAACGAAATCCGCTGCCGAGAGCTCCGACACCATCGCCGGGGTCAAGCTGACGCACCCGGAAAAGTTGCTGTATCCCGAAGCCAAGCTTGCCAAACTGGACCTGGCGCGCTACTACGAAAGCATCGGTGAGTGGATACTGCCGCACGTAACAGACCGGCCGTTAAGTCTCGTTCGCTGTCCCGACGGCTGGAGCGGCGAGTGCTTCTATCAGAAGCACGAGTCCAAGAGCGTCAATCCCGCGGTGACACGCATGGTCGTTCCTGAGGGTGGCGGCAAAGCAACGTACATGGCCGCCAACTCCGTGTCGGCGCTGGTCGCGCTGACGCAATGGGGCGTGCTCGAGCTCCATCCGTGGGGCTCGCGCAAACCTCGCCTCGAGCGCCCCGATCGGCTGATATTCGACTTCGATCCCGACGATGCCGTCAGCTGGGACGAGCTCGTCTCAGCGGTCGGTGTGTTACGCACGCTGCTCGGCGACCTGGGCCTCACCGGATTCCTCAAGACCACCGGCGGCAAGGGTTTGCACGTGGTATTGCCGATGCGCCCGACGCTCGGTTGGGATGAAGCGAAAGGGTTCGCCAAGGCCGTCGCGGATTTGATGGTGCGAACGTTTCCCGATCGCTTTCTCGCGGTGATGTCAAAATCTCGCCGCAAAGGCAAAATTTTCATCGACTACTTGCGAAACGCGTCGGGCGCGACCGCGATTGCGCCCTATTCGCTGCGCGCGCGGGCCAACGCGCCGGTGGCCACACCTATCGGCTGGGACGAGCTCTCCAAGGACGTCCGTTTCGATCACTTCAACTTACGCACGGTCCCGACCCGCTTGTCGTCGCTGAAGTCCGACCCGTGGGCGGATTTTCTCGAGCTGCGCCAGTCGATCAGCAAGGCAATGTTCAAACGAGTCGGGTACGAGGGTTGAGTCCCACCAGTGCCGCAATCGGCCCATTACTCATAGGCCGTGGAGCGCGTTGGATAGCTTGACGGCGCTCGACGCCCCCACGAAACCCCAGCATCCGCGCCGGCTTGAGCGCAGAATGTCCTCGGGCCGTGTCGAGCCGACCGGCCAGCGACGGCACCCGCCGTGTTTCGGAGCGGTCAATGAGACTACTAGCGTTTGGTGCTCTTATCGCATGCCTGACCGGTTGCATTCCGATCGGCATACGAGGCACCTCGATTACCGCGACGGATTCGCCTTCGTGCGTCGCCCGGGCGGAAAACGATACGCCACCGCAATCCGGTATCAGAACCGGAACGGCGGGCGTTCGGCCCGCGCGCGACCCGACCCGCTGCGCCTGACGCGCGCTACCGAGCGTTGCGGACAGGTTATCGCGGGGTGCCGGGCATCGAATGCTGCGCCATGCGAGCGAAATCCCCCATAACCTTCTGCATCGACGAAAACGCGGGCGCGCCGGACGCCATGACGCCCTGCATCGCGTTGACCAGGTTCTGCGCCTGCTTCACGTCGGGCATCATCGCCATGACCGCCTTTGCCTCTTTGGCGCCCGGCATGCCGGTCATCTGATCTTCCATCAGCGCGAACAGGCGTTTTTGCATTTCCACGATCATCGAGAACATCTCGTTCCAATATTGCATCGCTTTCTCGACCGCTTCCTGGGTCACGCTTTGACCGGCCGCCACCAGCGATTGCGGGTCGTTGGCTTCCGCCGCATGGCGGATGGCCTTTCTTTGCATCGACCGCGTCTGCTCCTCCCCTTCGAACTGTAGCCTGCGCAGCTTCGATGTGTTCTCGATCGCGGTGTTGATGACATCCAGCGCCAGTTTCGCGTTCGTCTTGTAGAGCTCAAACGCCTGCTCGGGTGTCATTGCACGGGCCATTTTCGCCATATCGCCAAAATCGGCGCGGGCGCGGCCCGGCGTGGAAGATGCCGCCCCTTTCGCAGGTGCCGGCGACGCCTTGGCGCGCGGCCTTCTGGTCGAGGTACGTTTGGCGGCGGTAGGTTTCGTCGACGATTTCCTGGCCATGATCTTTGCTCCTGTGAAGTATTCCGATGATCGATGTTGACGCTCTCCGACCCGGGCCTCCTTGGGCCGCCAACCGCGCACCCACGGCGCGCAGGTCTATTGCACATCTTCGCCGGGCGATCGTCAACATCGGGATGCGCCGACGAATGGGACCCCGCACGGCATCGATTTTTGCGCCGCCCTCACCGGCTATGACAAGCGGTAGGAATGGGTGTTCTGTGATCACGAGGACCGCGGTTTCCATGGCGACAGAAACGTCTCGGACTTCCTTCGCTGCGGCGAAAGATTTTTGGCCGACCGGCTCGGTTCAAGGGCTCGCGTAAACTAGCCCCTGCCGAACCGAAAGTTTCAGCCGCGCAGGTGATCGAGCGCTTCGTTGATGCGTTCGACAGCGACCATTGCCATGCCGTCGATGCGCTGCTTGGGCTTGTTGGCCGCCGGGATGATCGCGCGATGGAATCCAAGCTTTGCGGCTTCCCGCAACCGCTCCTGACCGCGCTGCACGGGCCTGATTTCACCCGCCAGGCCGACTTCGCCAAACACAAGAGATTTACTATTTAAGGCTATGTTCTTAAATGATGAATAGACAGCCATGCAAATGGCCAAGTCAGCCGCGGGCTCCCCGATTCGCACCCCTCCGACGGCATTGACGAACACGTCTTGGCCAGCCGTTTCGACTCCGCCGTGGCGATGCAGGACCGCGAGCAGCAACGCGAGTCGCTGCGGGTCCAGGCCCACCGCTACCCGCCTCGCCAGCGCGCCCTGTACTGGGTCGACCAGCGCCTGCACTTCGACCAGCAAGGGTCGCGAGCCCTCCAGCGTCGCCAGCACGCAACTCCCCGGCACCGCGTTACCGTGCTGCGACAAAAACAGCGCCGAAGGATTGGCAACGCCCTTCAATCCGCGCTCGGTCATCGCAAATACGCCAAGCTCGTTGGCCGCGCCGAAGCGGTTCTTGATCGCGCGGACCAGGCGAAAGCTGGAGTGGGTGTCGCCTTCGAAATAAAGAACCGTATCGACAATGTGCTCGAGGACGCGCGGACCCGCGATCGCGCCCTCCTTGGTCACGTGGCCGACCAGAAGGATGGTGATGCCTGTTTGCTTGGCAAGTCTCGTCAGTTGTGCGGCACACTCTCTCACTTGCGCAACGCTGCCCGGTGCCGACTCGAGCGCCTCGGTGTAAACGGTCTGGATCGAGTCGATCACGACAACGTCCGGTCGCTGGGTGCGAATTGCGCCGACGATAGCCTCGAGCTGGACTTCGGCCAGAAGCTCGACCGCGGCGTTGACCAGCCCCAGGCGTTGGGCGCGCAACGCGATCTGATCGGCGGACTCCTCACCGGTGACATACAGGGCCCGGCGCGAAACGCCGATCGAGGCCATGGCCTGCAACAGCAAGGTCGACTTGCCGATGCCGGGATCGCCTCCGAGCAGGATCACGCCACCGGGAACGAGGCCACCGCCAAGAACGCGGTCGAATTCCTCGATGCCGGTTGGCACCCGCGGATTGTCGCTGGCGTCGACGCTGGATAGCGCTCGCACCACGTTCGCTCCCCCGGCTAGCGCCTGGAAGCGCGACGCCGGCGTCACCGCGATCGTTTCAACCAGGGTGTTCCAGACGCCGCAGTGAGGACACTGGCCCTGCCACTTGCTGCTTGTGCCCCCGCACTCGGTGCAGGCGTAGGCGGTCTTTGCCTTGGCCATCGGATGTCAGAATTGGCGCAGCATGTCGCTCATGCCTTAAGCGAGCTCGTCGGGGTGGACGACTGCCGTGCCGAGCTTGCCGACCACGATGCCGGCGGCGCGATTGGCGATCCGGACCGCGCTGGAAAGATCCGCGTGCGCCCCGATCAGCGTAGCGAGCGTCGCAATCACCGTGTCGCCCGCGCCGGAGACGTCGTAGACCTCGCGCGTAAGCGCCGGGATGTGCTGTGCGCCGGCATCGGTGTAAAGCGACATGCCTTCTTCGGCGCGAGTGATCAACAGCGCCTCCAGGCCGAGCTCCGCGCGCAGGGTCTGGGCCTTGGTAGCGAGCTCCGCCTCGCTGCTCCAGTCGCCGGCAACCTGACGAAATTCCGCACGGTTGGGCGTCAGCACCGTCGCCCCGCGATAACGCAACCAATCCTCGCCCTTGGGGTCGACCAGCGCCGGAGTGCCGCGGGCGCGCGCCTGTTCGATCATGCGCGCGATATGCGCGAGGCCGCCCTTGCCGTAATCGGATAGCACGATAACGTCGAATTCGGACAGCGTTCGCTCGTAATCGGCGAGCTTGGTGGCGAGAATCTCGTGCGACGGAGGCGTCTCGAAGTCGATGCGCAGCAATTGCTGCTGGCGGCCGATCACCCGTAGCTTGACCGTCGTCGGCAGCCGCGAATCGCGGTGGAACGATGTGCGCACATGCTCCTCACCGAGCAGCCGCTCGAGCGAGCGTCCCGGCTCGTCGTCGCCAATGACGCTGATCAGCGTCGCCTTGGCGCCGAGCGCGGCGACGTTGCGCGCGACATTCGCCGCCCCGCCGGGACGTTCTTCACTGCGCGAAATTCGAACCACCGGTACCGGCGCCTCGGGCGAAATGCGCTCGACATCGCCAAACCAGTAGCGGTCGAGCATCACGTCGCCCACAACGAGCACCCGCGTGTTCGTTACCGCGGTACGGAAGTCGGAGAACCCCCGGGTAGTCATCAGGCCGCCATGGTTGAGAAGGCCGGGAGCATAAGCGCCGAATATTGCATATCGTTGTTACGGACGGCCGATGCCGAAATATTCCAGTCCGGCGGCACGCACCTCCTTCGGATCGAAAAGGTTGCGGCCATCGAAAAGAAGCGGCTGTCGCAGCGTGCGCTTTAGCTCGCTGAAGTCGGGGCTGCGAAACTCCTGCCACTCGGTCACGACCACCACCGCGTCGGCGCCTGTGACCGCATCCATGGGCGAGGCCGCGTACCCCAGTCGCGCCGTGGTGCCGAAGACGCGCCTGGCCTCTTCCATCGCCACCGGATCGTACGCCATCACGCTGGCGCCCCGATCGAGCAAGCCCCGTACCAGGGTTTGCGACGGCGCTTCGCGCATGTCGTCGGTGTTGGCCTTGAACGCAAGACCCCAGACCGCGAACGTCTTGTCGGCGAGATCGGTACCCAATCGTTGCCTGATTTTTTCGAGCAGCAGCTTTTTTTGCGCGTCGTTGACCGCCTCGACCGCAGCGAGAATCTTGAGCGGCCGGCCGTGATGCTCCGCGGTCGCCTGCAGCGCCTTGACGTCCTTGGGGAAGCAAGAGCCACCGTAACCGGCGCCCGGATACAGAAACCGATAACCGATGCGCGGATCGGAGCCAATGCCTTTTCTGACCTGCTCGATGTCCGCCCCAAGCGCGTCGGCAAGGTTGGCCAATTCGTTCATGAACGAGATGCGTGTGGCCAGCATCGCATTGGCGGCGTACTTGGTCAGCTCCGCGGAGCGGACATCCATTACCAGCAGCCGCTCGTGGTTGCGCTGGAACGGCGCGTACACCGCACGCAACAAGCCGATCGCCCGCTCGTCGTCGGAGCCGATAACCACCCGATCAGGCCTCATGAAATCTTCCACCGCCGCGCCTTCCTTCAGGAACTCGGGGTTCGATGCAACCGCGAACGCCAGCTTGACGCCGCGTCGCGCAAGCTCGGCGGCAATCGTCTCCCGCACACGATCCGCGGTGCCCACCGGAACGGTCGACTTGTCGACGATTATCTTGGATTCGACCATGCGGCAACCGATATTGCGTGCGGCCGTGATCACGTGCTGCATATCGGCGGACCCATCTTCGTCGGGCGGCGTGCCGACCGCGATGAACTGCAAGGTTCCGTGGGCGACCGCGGCGTCGATATCGGTGGTGAATCGCAGCCGACCACCGGAAACGTTGCGCCGGATCATCTCCTCCAGACCCGGCTCGTGTATCGGTACGCCACCGCGCTTCAGGGTCTCGATCTTGCCGGCATCGACGTCCAGACACATAACATGGTTGCCAACCTCCGCGAAGCAGGTACCCGTGACGAGGCCGACGTAGCCGGTCCCGATCATCGTTATCTTCAAGCCGGTACTTTCGTTTCGGCACCGATCGAAGTGTTGATGGCGTCGAGCGCCGCCAGCGGATCTGAAGCGCCGGTGATCGGCCGCCCGATCACCAGATAGTCGGCGCCGGCGGCGATGGCCGCCTCGGGCGTCATGACCCGCGCCTGATCGTTGAGCGCAGCGCCGGCCGGACGGATGCCTGGCGTCACCAGCTTGAATGTGCCGCCGCACGCAGCGCGCAGAGCGGCAGCCTCATGCGCCGAGCAGACCACCCCATCGAGTCCGTTTTCCTGCGCGAGGTGGGCCAACCGCAGCACTTGTTCGTCGATCGACCCTTTCATGCCCAGCGCGAGAAGATCCTCGGCTCCGAGACTGGTCAACACCGTCACCGCGATCAATAGCGGCGCGGTGCGTCCCATTTCGGTCGAGGTCTGGTTCACCGCCTGGCGCGCCGCGCGCATCATCGCCGGCCCGCCCATGGCATGGACGTCGATCATCCAAACGCCCATGCGCGTCGCCGCGGCGCACGCCTGCGCGACCGTGTTCGGAATGTCGTGAAACTTGAGGTCGAGAAAAACCAGAAATCCGCGACGAACCAGCTCGCGCACCAGTCCCGCCTCGGCCGCGGTAAAAAGCTCCTTGCCAACCTTTACCGCGCATTTTCGAGGATCGAGCCGCGCCGCCAAACCGAACGCCGACAGCATGTCGGGAAAGTCGAGCGGAACGATGACCCGCGGCGTGTACGCGCTCATGTGCAACTCCTTGTCTACGCAAAACCGTCCGGCGATTCGGTGCGCCGCGGCGAATAGGTTTCCCACTTCCCGCAACCGGGGCAGCGCCAATAGTATTGCTTGGCGCGAAAGCCGCAGCTCTCGCAACGATACATGCCGAGCCGCTTGATGTGCTGGCCGACGAGACCCTTGACGAGCTCGAGATCGTGACGCCGGTCGGCCGGCGCCGCCATCAGCTGCGCCTCAAGCAGTTTGTCCAATCCGAGCAGGGTGGGATTGCGTGCAAGCTCGTCCTTGATGAGCTGCGTCGCCGACTCGGCGCCCTCATGGGCGAGGATCTGATTGAACAGCGCGGTCAGCGAATCCAGTGACGGGTACTGATCCTCGTAGCTGCGCAGCACCCGAATGCCCTGCTCGACGTCGCCAATCTTCCGGTACGCGTCGGCGAGACGGTCGGCGACCAGACCCAGAAACGCAGGGTTCTGCGACTCGATGCGCTGCCATGCCGCGATCGCGGCGGTATGATCCCCGCGCTGTGACTCGACATCGCCCAGGAGCATCGCCGCCCGCGCGCAGAGCTTGTATTCGGCCAGCGCCTGCTCGATGAACTGCCGCGCGTCGTCGGACTGCGAGCGCAGCAGCGCGTTCTGCGCCAACTCGCAATAGTAATGCGCGATTTCCTTGAAGTACGGCCGCTTGGCCAGCGTCTCCATGCGCTTGGTGGTCGAAATCGCTTTCTGCCAATCCTTCTCCTGCTCGTAGATCTGGAGCAGGAATCCCAGCGCCTGAACCTCGAAAGGGCCGCCGTCGAGCCTGGAGAAGAGCTCTTCAGCGCGGTCGAGCAAGCCTGCACGGTGAAAATCCTGAGCGAGCTCGAATACTGCCGTCTGGCGCTTGTCCGCGGGCAAATCCGGCCGGTCGAGAAGATTCTGATGCATGCGTATGGCGCGGTCGATCTCGCCCTGGCGGCGAAAGAGATTACCGAGCGCGAAGTGAAGATCGATCGTCTGCGGGTCGACCTTGACGACTTCGATGAACGATTCGATGGCCTTGTCAGGCTGCTCGTTAAGGAGGAAATTCAGGCCCCGGAAATACGAAAGCGGCAATGCCCGCGACTCGCGCAGGAGATGCTTGATGTCGATGCGCGCGGCGATCCATCCCATGGCGAAGAACAGCGCCGGGATGGGAAGCAGCCACCAGAGCTCAAAGTCCATGGAATCTAGGGCCTGTTAACGCTATATGCCTGCACGCGGCGGGGGAGCGCCGCTTGACTTACGCGACGTCGGCGGAGGGCGCGTCTTTGGGATGGCGCAGTGCGTGCTCGCGCCGCAAGCGCATCACCTGCCGCTTGAGACGGGTCGCACGGACAAGTCCGGCCAGAAGTCCCGCGACCGCCCCGCCGGCGAATGCGATCAGCAGCAGAAAAATGAGCGGCGCCTGCCACGAGAACCAGTGGTAGAAGCGGACGGTGACCGGCTCGGCGTTTTGCAGTGAAAGCAGCAGCAGCAAGACGAAGACGAGGGTGCCGACGATCCAGCGAGCGACATTCATGCAGCGATCTGGGGTCTGTTGACGCTGATAGAAAGGGCGGCACTATCGCGATTGACAATGCCGCCCGACAACGGAGTGCATCAGCCTTTCTTGAGTTCCTTGAAATCGACGCGCTCCCGCAATTCCTTTCCCGCCTTGAAATGCGGGACGTGCTTTTCCGGCACCTGTACCCGCTCGCCGGACTTCGGATTACGCCCCGTCCGCGGCGGCCGGTAGTTGAGCCCGAAGCTGCCGAATCCGCGAATCTCGATTCTCTCGCCCTTCGCCAGGCTCTCTGCCATGGCATCGAGGATCATCTTGACCGCGAGTTCGGCATCCTTGGCCACCAGTTGCGGGAACTGCGCCGCCAAGCGGTCGATCAGCTCCGATTTGGTCATCACGGGCTCGCTTACCCTTGATTCTTGTTGTCG
This sequence comes from Casimicrobiaceae bacterium, assembly GCA_036491495.1. Classification (GTDB taxonomy): domain Bacteria; phylum Pseudomonadota; class Gammaproteobacteria; order Burkholderiales; family Casimicrobiaceae; genus PALSA-1003. Next base: position 43,714 of record DASXBW010000067.1, on the reverse strand, counting down.
AGTTTGGCCTTGAGCAACGCGCCCAGGTTGGTCGTGCCGGCGCTGGTTCCGGAGTTCTCGACGGTCATCCGCTGCATCGCCTCGGATTCGTCGGCATTGTCCTTCGCTTTGATCGACAGATTGATCGACCGGTTCTTGCGATCGATGTTGATGATCATCGCCGTCACCTGGTCGCCTTCCTTCAGATGCGAACGAATATCCTCGACGCGGTCGCGCGCGACTTCGGAAGCGCGAAGGTAGCCTTCCACTTCGCCATCGAGCGTGATGACCGCACCTTTGGCATCGAGCGATTTGACGCTGCCGGTCACCACCGTTCCCTTGTCGTGTGTGGCGACGAAGTTGGAGAACGGGTCGCCGTCCATCTGCTTGATGCCGAGCGAAATACGCTCGCGCTCGACGTCAATCGCAAGCACCACCGTCTCGACTTCCTGCCCCTTCTTGTAATCGCGCACCGCGGCTTCCCCCGGCAGCGACCACGACAGATCCGACAGGTGCACCAGGCCGTCGATGCCGCCCGGAAGGCCGATGAACACACCGAAGTCGGTGATCGACTTGATGAGCCCTTTCACCTTGTCGCCCTTCTTGTGGTTCATCGAAAAATCTTCCCACGGATTGGGCATGCACTGCTTCATTCCGAGCGAGATACGGCGGCGTTCCTCGTCGATTTCGAGGATCATGACCTCGACCTCGTCACCAAGCTGCACGACCTTGGTCGGATGGATGTTCTTATTGGTCCAATCCATCTCGGAAACGTGAACCAGACCCTCGATGCCCTGCTCGATCTCGACGAACGCGCCGTAATCGGTGAGGTTGGTGACCTTGCCGAACAGGCGCGTTCCCGTCGGATAACGTCGCGACAGGCCGACCCACGGATCCTCGCCAAGCTGTTTCATGCCCAGCGACACGCGGTTCTTTTCCTGGTCGAACTTGAGCACCTTGGCCGTCACTTCGTCGCCGACCGCCAGCACTTCCGAAGGATGCTTGACGCGTCGCCACGCGAGATCGGTGATGTGAAGCAGGCCGTCGATGCCGCCCAAATCGACGAACGCGCCGTAATCGGTGATGTTCTTGACGATGCCCTTGACGATCGCGCCTTCCTGCAGGGTCTTGAGCAACTCATCACGTTCCGCACCGAGGCTCGCCTCGAGGACGGCGCGACGGGAGACGACGACATTGTTGCGTTTGCGGTCGAGCTTGATGACCTTGAAATCGAGCGCCTTGCCCTCGAATGGCGTCGTGTCCTTGACCGGACGGATGTCGACCAGCGAGCCGGGCAGAAACGCGCGGATGCCGTTGACCATGACCGTCAAGCCGCCCTTGACCTTGCCCGTTACCAGCCCGGACACTACCGTGCCCTGCTCCATCGCCGCTTCGAGGTCATGCCAGGCCTTGAGACGCTTCGCCTTGTCGCGCGACAGGCGTGTCTCGCCGTAGCCGTCTTCGAGGCTTTCGATGGCGACAGTGACGAAGTCGCCGGCCTTGACTTCGACAATACCTTGGTCGTTCTTGAATTCTTCGATCGGGATGAAACTTTCGGACTTGAGTCCGGCATTGACGACGACGATGTTGTAATCGACCCGAGTCACTTCGGCGGTGATCAGCTCGCCCTGCCGCATTTCCTGCCGCGCGAGGGATTCCTCGAACAAGGCGGCGAAGTTTTCCTGCGGTGGAGCTGTGTCGTTGGTGCTGGTGGTGGCGGTTGCCATATGCGTTTGTTTCCTATCGGTTCGTCCGTCGCCTGGGGCGTGGGAACGGGTCCGTTTATCAAATCCGCCATCCGGACAGCCCTGCTGACGTCCGGCTGGCGGCTCCCTATCGGCCAGTGAGCTCGCTGGCCACTCATTGACGCGCACGCCCGCGCAGCTCCTCGGGCGCTCTGACTTAAGCTCGGGTCGCTTTGATCACTGTCTTCGCGCGTTCGAGCACGAAGGCAATGCTCTCGTCGATCGTCATGTCAGTCGTATCCAGGATCAACGCGTCGGCGGCGGCCTTGAGGGGCGCCGCCGCACGGGCACTGTCGCGCGCGTCGCGCTCCCGGATGTCGAGCAAAAGACCCTCGAGTGTAACCGAGTTTCCTTTTTCGATCAACTGCTTATATCGGCGCTCCGCCCGGACCTCGGCGCCGGCCGTAACGTAGATTTTGAGGGCGGCATCCGGGAACACGACCGTTCCCATGTCCCGCCCGTCGGCGACCAGCCCGGGAGGTCGGCGGAAGGACCGCTGACGCGACAGCAGCGCCAATCGCACCGATGGCAGGACCGCGATGCGCGACGCGGCCGCGCTTACCGCTTCGCCGCGCAGCTCCTCGCTCACGTCCGAACCTTCGAGGCGTATCCGGCGCTTGTCGAAGGCAACCTCGAGCGACCGGGCGAGCGCCGCAAGCCGGACCTCGTCGTTGGCGGTGATGCCTTCGCGCGAGGCCTTGAGCGCGACGAGGCGATAGAGCGAACCGCTGTCGAGATAATGCAAGCGGAGCGCCGCCGCGACGCCCTGCGCCACCGTGCCCTTGCCGGACGCGGCTGGCCCATCGATGGCGATTACCGGCGGCGGCGTCACCGCGTTTTTTCCTGCCGGCAGCCACGCTGATGATGACGCGCAACGGTCATGCCGCAAGCTTGGCAAACGCTGCGAAATAATCCGGAAAAGTCTTGCTCACGCATTGCGGATCGTTGATGCGGACCGCAACGCCGCCCAGTGCCGCGAGCGAAAAGCACATCGCCATCCGATGATCATCGTAGGTATCGATGGTTGCCGCGCGCAATTTCGACGGAGGGACGATGCGCAGCCAATCCGGGCCCTGATCGACGACCGCACCCAGCTTGGAAAGCTCTGTCGCCATCGCGGCGATGCGGTCGGTTTCCTTGACTCGCCAGCTGGCGATGTTGCGCAGCGTCGTCGGACCTTCGGCAAACAATGCCACCACAGCCGCGGTCATCGCCGCGTCCGGAATCATGTTGAAATCGGCATCGATGCCCTTCAGAGGCCCGCGTCGGCGCACTTCGATCCAATCCTCGCCGCTATCGACCGACGCACCCATCGCGGCCAGTACGTCGGCGAAGCGAATATCGCCCTGAATGCTCCCGCTGCCGACGCCCATTACCCGTACCGGACCGCCGGCCACCGCACCGGCGGCCAGAAAATACGACGCCGACGACGCATCACCTTCGACCACCATGGTTCCCGGGCTCACATATCGCGCCTTGGCGGGAACCATGAAACGGCTCCAGCCGTCGCGCACGACGTCGACGCCGAAGCGGCGCATCAGGTTCAGCGTGATTTCCACGTACGGCTTGGAGATCAGCTCACCGGCTACTTCGAGCGTGACATCAGTGGCAAGAAGCGGCAGTGCCATCAGCAGTGCGCTCACGAACTGACTCGATACATCGCCGCGGATGGCGATCGGCGACGTCATCGCACTCCCCGCCCGCAGGTTGCCTGGACCTATGCCCAGAGGCGGGTAACCTTCCCGAGCTATGTAGCGAACATCCGCCCCGATGGCCCGCAGCGCGTCGACCAGATCCGAGATGGGGCGCTCATGCATGCGCTGCACGCCAGCGAGCTGGTAGTCGCCGCCGGAAAACGCCAATGCCGCCGTCAGCGGACGGAACGCGGTGCCGGCGTTGCCCAAGGACAGCGAGGCACGCTTGACCGGAAATGCGCCCGCGGCCCCGTAGACGATGGTCGCACCCTCTTCCTTCGCGCGTTCAACCGGGATGCCCAGTGCATGCAACGCCTCGAGCATCCGATCGACATCGTCCGCCTCGAGCAAGCCTTCGATGCGCGTAGCGCCTCGTGCCAGCGCCGCGAGCAGGAGAATGCGGTTCGAAATGCTTTTCGACCCTGGTAATCGCACGCTGCCGGCCATCCGGGCAACCGGCTGAAGGTCGAGATGATTCAAGGTACGGTCCACTAGTCAGTCGTTGGCATCGCGGTGACCAGCAAGCCACGCATTGCGCGCAGCGCGAGCGCGCTCGAAAAGCGCGACGAGGCCATCGCCATCCGCCGAGAGCAGCAGTGCGTCCAGCCGGTCGAGCTCGGCGCGGTAGGCGGAAAGTTCGCACCGGAGCGCGATCGCGTTGCCGAGGCAGACGTCGCGCCACATTTCAGGATCGCTGCTGGCAAGGCGCGTGAAGTCGCGAAAGCCGGTTGCGGCATAGCGAAAATAATCGGCGGCATCCGCGCGCGCCGCCAATTGCGCGACCAGCGCGAAGGCAAGCGCATGCGGCAGGTGGCTCACTGCAGCGAAGATTTCATCGTGGCGTGCGGGCTCGAGCCTGCCCACGACGCCGCCGCACGCGGTCCAGGCGTCGGCGACTCGCTTCTGCGCATCGGCCGAGGTCTCGGCAAGAGGCGTCAGGATCACCGACCTGGCGCGAAACAGAGCATCCGATGCAGCCGCCGCGCCGGAACGCTCGGTACCCGCAATCGGATGCCCCGGAACAAAGCGAGGCAACGCGGCGCCGAGGTAGCGCCGTGCCGCGGCGATGACATCCTGCTTGGTGCTGCCGGCATCGGTGACCACGGTTGCCGGACCGAGTGCAGGCGCGATTGCCGCAAAGAGAGCAGGGATTTGGCCCACCGGGGTGGCGAGCAAGACGAGATCGGCGTCGACGAGCTCGTCGGTCCAGTGTTGATCCCGCGTCCATGTCCGATCGGCGATACCCAACTGCCGCGCCGAGCTCAAGTTGGAAGCGCCGCGCCCGACGCCAACCACGGTCGCGACCGCTCCGGCAGCTTTGAGCGCGAGCGCGAAGGACCCCCCAATCAGGCCGACGCCTACGACCACCACTTTTCCGAAGGCCGGGGCGGGCACTGCGTCAGCTTTCGCCCGGTCCGGCGTTGCCAACGGCCTCCCGCAGGGCGGACAGAAAGCGCCTATTTTCCTCCTCGAGACCCACCGTGACCCGCAGATGCTCCGGCAAGCCGTAGTTCGCCACCGGCCTCACGATCACGCCTTTGCGCAGCAGTTTGTCATAGACCTTGGCAGCGTCGCCGATGCGGACCAGGAGGAAATTGCCGTGCGACGGCAGGTATTCGATGCCAAGCGGGTCGAGGCCGCGCATCAGTTGTTCGAGGCCGTCGAGATTCAGGCGCGCGCTTTCTTCCACGTAGGCCACGTCGCCGAGCGCCGCAAGGGCCGCCGCCTGCGCCACCGAATTGACGTTGAATGGCTGCCGCACGCGATTCAACATGTCGGCGACCGTGACGTCCATCAAACCGTAGCCGACACGCAATCCGGCCAGACCGTAGGCCTTGGAAAAGGTGCGCGACACGATGAGGTTCTGATGCTCGGCGATCCACGACGCGGTGTCGCACTGTTGCGCGGGCCTCAGATATTCGTTGTACGCCTCGTCGAGGACGATCAGAACATCCCGCGGCACGGCAGCGACGAACGACTTCAGCGCCAACGGAGTCAACCACGTTCCGGTGGGATTGTTCGGATTGGCGACGAACACGATACGCGTGAGTGGCGTGATGGCGGCGCGCATCGCGTCCAGATCGTGGCCCAGCTCGCGCGCGGCAACCGTCACGCCGGTCGCTCCGCGCGCCTGGGTCGCGAGCGGATACACCGCGAATGCGTGCTGCGAATACACCGCTTCGTCGCCCGGCCGCAGAAACGCCTGAGTGGCGAGCTCCAAGATGTCGTTGGAGCCGTTTCCGAGCACGATCTGCTCACGCTCGACGCCGAAGCGCGTCGCAAGCGCCGTCTTCAGCGCAAACCCGTTTCCGTCCGGGTATCGCGTGATGCCCGCCACTGCATCGGCGATGGCCTGCCGCACGCGCGGGCTCGGTCCTCGGGGATTCTCGTTGGAGGCGAGCTTGACGATGTCCTTTTCGGCCAGGCCGTATTCGCGCGCCAGTTCCTCGACCGGCTTGCCGGGCACATACGGCGCGATGCGGCGCACGTATTCAGGCGAGAGGGCGGACAGATCGCCGACGCTCATCGCGGCGGAATCTTTTGCGGGCACGGCCTGTCGACGATTCACGATAGACGATTCACGACACTGCGGCGGGATACGATCCGAGAAGCTTCAAGAATGGCGCGCGCTCGCGTAGCTCGGAGAGCGCCGCGGCAACCGGCCCGTCCTCCTGATGGCCCTCGAGGTCGACGAAAAACAGGTATTCCCAAAGGCCGGTGCGCGCCGGACGGGATTCGAGCCGGCTCATGCTGACGCCGTGTTTCGCCAACGGCTCCAGCAGCGCATGCACGGCGCCCGGGCGGTTGTGCGCCGACATCACCAGCGAGGTCTCGTCGCGGCCGGATGGTGCGGCGGCGTGGCGGCCCAGAACCCAGAAACGTGTGGTGTTATTGGGCTCGTCTTCGATATGCGCCGCGAGTACATCTAGACCGTAGATCGCGGCAGCGGCGTCACCGGCAATCGCCGCCGCGCCGGGCTCGGCGGCGGCCATGCGCGCCGCCTCGGCATTGCTCGCCACCGGAATGCGTGCGATCGAGGGCAGGTGCCGTGCGAGCCATTGCACGCATTGTGAAAGCGACTGCGCATGCGAATAAACGCGGGTCACGTCGGCAAGCGTGGTGCCCGCGCGGTTGACGAGCAGATGCTGGCCGATGCGCAACTTGACTTCACCGACGATCGTAAGCGGCGTCTGACACATCAGGTCCAGCGTTCGGCCGACCGCACCCTCGGTCGAATTCTCGACCGGCACCACCGCATGGTCGGTCTGACCCGCCTCGGCGGCACGAAAGACTTCGTCGATCGATGCGCACGGCTCGGCGTCCACCAGATCTCCGAAGTGCTTGGTGACTGCCGCGTGGCTGAAGGTGCCTGCCGGGCCGAGGTAGGAAATACGCAGCTGCTGTTCGAGCGCGAGACACGCCGACATGATCTGGCGAAACACGCTCGTTACCGCGCCGTCGGGCAAGGGTCCGCGATTTTCCGCCTGGATCGCGCGCAGCACCTGCGCCTCGCGCTCGGGACGATACGCGGCGGTGTCACCTTTGAGAGTGCCGATGATCTTGGCGTGCGCGGCGCGTTCATTGAGCAGCCGCAAAAGCTCGCGATCGAGCGCATCGATCGCGTCGCGCCGGCGATTGATCTCCAGCTCGCTGGGGGGCTGCGACATCGCCTGGGAGTCCGCGCGATGCCCTGGCTACTTCGCGGGCGCCGAGGCCGGATTGGTTTGCATCTCGCGGCTGCTGACGGTCGCGCCCGCGCTTCGCAATGGCCGCAGCGTCATGTCGGCTCCTCCTCGCCATCGTCCTCGGTCTCGACGACGCGCTCCAGCCCGGCAAGCTTTTCACCGTGATCGAGATTGATCAGCGTGACGCCTTGCGTCGAACGGCTCATCTCGCGGATCGACGACACCTTGGTGCGGATGAGCACTCCGCTGGTCGAGATCAGCATCACCTGATCGCCGGGGCGAACCAGCGAAGCCGCGACGACTCTGCCATTGCGCGTGGTCTGCTGGATCGCGATCATGCCCTTGGTGCCGCGGCCGTGGCGGGTGTGCTCGACGATCGGCGTTCGCTTGCCGTAGCCATTTTCGGTCGCAGTCAGCACCGACTGCTCCTCGTCTTCGGCGACGAGCATGCTGATGACCGTCTGGCCGCGATCGAGACTCATCCCGCGCACACCGTGCGCATTGCGGCCCATCGGTCGCACGTCGGTTTCCTCGAAGCGGACCGCCTTTCCGCCGGAGCTGAACAGCATCACATCGTGCTTGCCGTCAGTGAGCGCGGCACCGACCAGGAAATCACCGTCGTCGAGATCGACGGCGATGATGCCCGATGGACGAGGCCGCGAGAACTCGGACAGTGGCGTCTTTTTCACGGTGCCCTTGGCAGTCGCCATGAACACGAAACGATCCTGCACGAATTCCCTGACCGGAAGGATTGCAGTGATCTTCTCGTGCTCGAGGAGCGGCACGAGGTTTACGATCGGCTTGCCTCGCGATGCGCGCCCTCCCTGCGGCACGTTGTAGACCTTGAGCCAGTACACACGCCCGCGATTGGAGAAGCAGAGAATGAAGTCGTGCGTATTGGCGCTGAAGAGACGGTCGATGAAATCGTCGTCCTTGGTTCCCGTCGCCTGCTTGCCGCGGCCACCGCGGCGCTGGGCGCGATATTCGGCGACCGGCTGCGCCTTCATGTAGCCGCCGTGCGACATGGTCACGATCATGTCCTCGGGCGCGATCAAGTCCTCCAGCGACAGGTCGACACCCTGCGCGATGATCTCCGAGCGGCGCTTGTCGCCAAATTGATCACGGATCGACGTGAGCTCGCCGGCGACCACGCTCGTCACGCGCTCCGGTTTGGCGAGAACGTCGAGCAGGTCGACGATCTGCACCATGACCTCGCGATACTCGCCGGTGATTTTCTCCTGCTCCAGACCGGTCAGGCGTTGCAGGCGCAATTCGAGGATAGCCTGCGCCTGCGCGTCGGAGAGCTTATAACCGGCCGCCGTCGAACCTGACTTGGACTGCCATCCATATTCGGGCGCCAGTCCCTCGGGCCGCGCCGCATCCGCCGCGGCGCGAGCGAGCATTTCCTCGACCAGCGCCGATCGCCATATCTTCGCCATCAGACCGGACTTTGCTTCGGCCGGCGTCGCGGCACGCTTGATGAGAGCGATGATCTCGTCGACGTTGGATAATGCGACCGCAAGTCCTTCAAGAATATGGCCGCGGTCACGCGCCTTTCTGAGCTCGAAACGCGTGCGACGGACGACGACCTCTCGCCGATGCTGCAGAAAAAACTGCAGAAATTGTCTGAGATTCAGGACGCGGGGCTGGCCATCGACCAGCGCCACCATGTTCATGCCGAAGCTGTCTTGCAGCTGGGTCAGCTTGAACAGATTGTTGAGGATGATCTCGGCGACTTCGCCGCGCTTGAGCTCGATCACCACGCGCATACCGGACTTGTCGGACTCGTCGCGCAGGTCGGAGATTCCGTCGAGCTTTTTCTCGCGCACCAGCTCGCCGATGCGCGTGAGCAGCGTCGCCTTGTTCACCTGATAGGGAAGCTCGTCGACGATGATCGCCTGGCGCCCGCCTTTATCGATTTCCTCGAGATGCGTGCGGGCGCGGATCACGACCCGACCGCGGCCGGTGCGATAGCCTTCTCGCACACCCTCGGTGCCGTAGATGATCCCGGCGGTGGGAAAGTCGGGTGCCGGAACGTGCTCGATCAGCTCGTCGACCGTCAGCTCCGGGTTGTCCAGTAACGCAAGACAGGCGGTGATGATCTCGGTGAGGTTGTGCGGCGGGATATTGGTTGCCATCCCGACCGCAATGCCCGAGGAGCCGTTGATCAGCAGATTGGGAATCCGCGCCGGGAGAACGGTGGGCTCGAGCTCCTTGCCGTCGTAATTGGGCACGAAATCGACCGTTTCCTTGTCGATATCGGCCAGCATCTCCGCGGAGATCTTTTCCAGCCGGCACTCGGTGTACCGATATGCCGCCGCCGCGTCGCCGTCGACCGAGCCAAAATTGCCCTGGCCGTCGATAAGCGGATAGCGAAGGGAAAAGTCCTGCACCATCCGCACCAGCGCCTCGTAGGTCGCGCTGTCACCGTGCGGGTGATACTTGCCGAGAACGTCACCGACCACCCGGGCGCATTTCACGTATGGCCGGTTCCAGACGGTGTTCGCCTCGTGCATTGCAAAAAGCACCCGGCGGTGAACGGGTTTGAGTCCGTCGCGGACGTCAGGCAAGGCCCTGCCCACGATCACGCTCATTGCGTAATCGAGATAGGAATGCCGCATTTCGGCTTCGAGGCTTACCGGAAGGGTTTCTTTGGCGAACTGCTCCATCGGAGGCGAGGCTCTTTATCGGTTAAAAGGCTTCAAAGCGGCATGCTTGCCCACGTATGCACGGGGACCGCAGAATCGTGTTGTCGGGGCCGTCGGTCGCTGCCAGACGCACAGACCCGAAAAACAAGCAATTTTATCATGACCGTTGTATTGCTGCGACACCTTCCAAGTTCCTGTTGCAAGAATCGAAATACGGCTTGGCAGTGGCAAAATCCCCATGCTATAGTCGGCTGGAAGTCGGTATTTCCACGGCCCCAAAAAAACCAGCGTTGGCAACTTAGCGCCATCCGGAAAATGAATGAGCAAACCTCAACAACTCAAGCCAAAGGGGTGAAAGTAATGAAACTTCGTCTGATTGCAACCATCGTGACCGGCGCCACTGCCGCCATGTTGGGCTCCGCGGCATTTGGCCAGGCAAACCCGCAGAACAGCGGATATGTCCTGTTCGGATACGGCACCCCTGCCAGTAACATTTGGCGCAGCGGCTCCTACGGCGGCCAGCCTGGCGTCAATGACACACTTTGCTGGCGCACCGGCTACTGGACTCCGGCGATGGCCATTGTGGAATGCGATCCCGATCTCGTTCCCAAGCCGCCACCTGCTGCGCCTCCGGCAGTTGCACCGCCGCCTGCTCCCCCGGCCCCACCGCCGCCTCCGGGCGTTAGCGTGCAAAAGATTACGCTGGCAGCCAAGGCGCTGTTCGATTTCGACAAAGCGGTCCTCAAGCCTGAAGGCAAAGCGGCCATCGACAGCGAAGTCATCAGCCGGCTGAACGATGTTACCAAGCTCGAGTTGGTCTTGGTCACTGGTCACACCGACCGTATCGGCACCCAGGCCTACAACCAGAAGCTGTCCGAGCGTCGCGCCAACACGGTTCGCGACTACCTGGTGAGCCGCGGAGTGGCGAGGGACAAGATCGAGACGCTGGGCATGGGCAAGACACAGCCGGTCCCGGGTGTCGTCTGCAATCAGAAGGCCCTGAAGGAACTGATTGCGTGTCTGGCGCCGAACCGCCGCGTCGAAGTCGAAGTCAAGGGTGAGTCCACAAAGCGATAAACCCAGGCGCTAAAGCGGACGAAAGAGCCCCGCCGCGTGCGGGGCTTTTTCATGGTTTTTCACCTGGTCCCTGCCTCCACTCGCCGTGAACATGTGTTTAACCCTGCATTGCTGCCGATGACAGACGCGGAGTTGCGCATCGACGCGCGCTGGGTGCTGCCAATCGAGCCCGCGGGTTTGCTGCATCAGCATTCGCTCTTGGTGCGCGAGGAGCGAATCGTTGCGATCGTCCCCACTGCGCTTGCGGAGCGCGACTATGCGGCGCGCGAGCATGTTGCGCTGCCGACCCACGTTCTGCTGCCGGGACTCGTCAATGCGCATACCCACGCGGCCATGTCCTTGCTGCGCGGCGTGGCCGACGATGTGCCGCTCGAGGCATGGCTGGAGCAAGCGATCTGGCCACGCGAGGGCCGCTTTGTCGACGCCGATTTCGTCTACGACGGAACCTTGCTCGCCGCGGCGGAAATGCTTCAGGGCGGAATCACCTGCTGCAACGACATGTATTTTTTCCCCGATGCCGCCGCCCGCGCCTATCGCGCCAGCGGAATGCGGGCCATGCTGGGGCTTCCCATCCTGGATTTCCCGACGCCTTACGCCGCGGATGCCGATGGCTACCTGCACGCCGGACTCGCGGCGCGTGACGCGTGGAAGCACGAGCCGCGGCTCCTTTTTTCGCTCGCACCGCACGCGCCCTATACCGTCACGGACGCGACGTGGACTAAGATCGTCATCTTCGCCCGGCAGCTCGATCTCGCCATTCAAACGCACTTGCTGGAAACCCGCCACGAGCGGACGAAGAGTCTGGCCGAGCATCACCTCGCACCGCTGCAGCGGCTGCATCGCCTGGGTGTAACCGGTCCGGGCTTTATCGCGATTCACGCCGTCGATGTCGATCCGACCGACATCGACCTGCTCTCGACACAGCGCTGTCACGTTGTGCATTGTCCGACGTCGAATCTGAAACTCGCCAGCGGCATTGCTCCGATCTCCGCATTGAAGCGCGCCGGCGTCAACGTCGCGCTGGGCAGCGACGGCCCGGCGAGCAACAATCGTCTGGACGTCTTTGCCGAAGCGCGCCTGGCTTCGCTCATCGCCAAAGTCGCCGGGAATGATGCTGCCGCGTTGCCTGCCGCCGAGGTGTTGCGGATGGCAACGCTGGGCGGCGCAACGGCACTCGGGATGGAAAACGACATCGGATCGCTTGAGCCCGGCAAGCAGGCCGATGTCATTGCGGTCGACTTAAGCGGCTTGTCTCATCTGCCCTGCTATGACCCGGAATCGCACCTCGTCCATGTCACCGGGCGTGATCAGGTAAGCGATGCCTGGATCGCTGGCGAGCGGCTGCTCGCCGATGGCATGCTTACGCGGCTGGACAGCGAGGAACTCGCGTCGCGCGCCCGCTTCTGGCAGGATCGACTCCAATGAACACCAACGCCGACCCGTCGGAGCTCGCCAAGTTCAGTGCGCTTGCGCACCGTTGGTGGGATCCGACTAGTGAATTCAAACCGCTGCACGACATCAATCCGCTGCGGTTGAGTTACATCGCCCGCCAATGCGGCGGACTCGCGGGGAAAGCGGTGCTCGATGTCGGATGCGGTGGCGGCATCCTCACCGAAGCCATGGCCAGCGCCGGCGCCAAGGTCACCGGCATCGATCTGTCAGACAAGGCGCTGGGCGTGGCCCGCCTGCATCAGATCGAATCGGGCACCAGCGTCGATTATCGGCTCACGTCGGCGGAAGCCCTGGCGATGGAATCGCCCGCCTCGTTCGATGTCGTTACCTGCATGGAATTGCTCGAGCACGTGCCCGATCCGGCATCGACCGTCGACGCCTGCGCGAAGCTGGTGCGCGCCGGTGGCCACGTCGTGTTCTCCACCATCAACCGTAATCCAAAGGCTTATGCGCTGGCCATCATCGGCGCTGAGTACGTGCTCGGCCTTCTGCCTCGCGGCACGCACGACTACGCACGGTTTCTGAAGCCTTCGGAAATCGCGGCATTCGCGCGCGCGGCGGGACTGGAGACCGAGGCGCTGGTCGGCATGACGTACAACCCCTTCACCAAGGCTTACCGGCTCGAACCCGATGCCTCGGTCAACTACATCATGACCTTTCGACGTGACGAATAGGCGGGCTCCTCCGGCAAGGCTCAACGTTCGGGCGATACTCTTCGATCTTGACGGCACGCTCGCCGACACCGCCGGCGATCTCGCCGGCGCCCTCAACCGTGTTCGGGCCGACCGGTCGCTGCCACCCATGCCGCTCGAAGTGCTTCGTCCGCACGCGTCGCATGGTGCGCGCGGCATGCTGGGCGCGGCATTCGGCGTCGGCCTCGAGAGTCCCGAGTTCGTCAACCTCCGCGACACCTTCCTCGATTATTACGCCGCAGCGCTCTGCGAAAAAACGCAGTTGTTCGAGGACGCGGAGAAGGTTCTGACGGAGATCGAGCGGCGAGGCTTGCGCTGGGGTATCGTCACCAACAAGGCAACCCGGTTCACGCTGCCGATCCTCGAGCGCCTCGCACTTTCGACGCGCACGGTCGCCGTCATCTGCGGCGACACGACGGCCAACGCCAAGCCGCATCCGGAGCCGCTGCTCGCGGCGGCGCTGGCTCTGAAAGTCGCTCCGTCGGACTGCGTATACGTGGGTGACGCCGAGCGCGACATCATTGCGGGGCGCGCCGCGGGAATGAAGACCTTGATCGCGAGCTACGGTTACTTGGGCGTCGACGACACGCCCGAACATTGGGCCGCCGACGGTGTTATCCATGCACTCCCAGAACTGCTCGATTGGTTACCGGAAACGGTGTCAAGCGACGCTGCACCGCGCGCTACCCGGGACATGCTCCTGCGTTGAGGTACAGCCACTGCTGGGGTTTTCCTTCGCGGGTGCCGGCGACCCACACCGCCTGGCTCTTGGTCAGCGGCTGCAGAACGGTCGACGCGATATCAGCAGGAATCGCGAGCGGGATGCCGTTGGCGCGTTCCACGCGATCTCCGTTCTTGAGACCCAGCATCCCGGCGAAGCCGCTTTGATCGCGCACGATCAAAGCTCCGGGCCCCGCCTCGAGCAAAGCCTTCCACGCGTCCGGCGTGCTGGTCATGCCACCGAGCAGTTCCGCATTCAAGCGCACGATGGGCCCGGCAAATCCGGCCGGCACCGTGCACGCCGAGGGCCTGGCGCTTGGCGCGACGGCGACCGCCGGTCGCGCTTCCGTCGTGGGCGTGCGCAAAACGATTTCTCGGCGAACTCCACCGTCGATGAGCGCGACGCCATCGGGTCGTACCGCGTCGAGCCGCACACCGGCGCCGATCTCCTGACCGTTGGACACGAACAGCGGGCCGCGAGCGTTCCGGAACAACGCATAACCGCTGCCGTCGCGAAGCGCGAAAACCCCGAGCAGACGAAGGTCACCCAAGCTTGCGCCTGCGGCGACCGGAGTCGCCGCAGGCGCAACTCCGAACAGCTTCGCATCCGCAACCCGACGAACGACGTCGCTGTCGGGAATCGTGACTGGAATCGTCACCGGTGCCGGACCGAACCACTTCCAGCCCCAATGCGCCACGGTAAACGCCAGGAGACCCAACGCGACGAGCCACGCCAGCACCACCGCGATTTTCCATGCCGCGCCCGTCACCGCCGGAGAGCGCGCGCTCGTCACGTATAATCGGCTTTCGCTCAATTCGTCACCGCGTCTTTTTCGCGCCACTTTTTTTGAATCCGCACCTCGCGCAATTGCAGCCGTATCCGTTCGAACGTCTGCGAGCGCTTTTCGCGAGCGTGGTGCCCAATCCGCAGAAGCCACCGATAAGCCTGTCGATCGGCGAGCCGCGTCATTCGACACCCGCGTTACTGCTGGACGCGCTCGCAGCCGGCGCGAGGGGACTCTCGAATTATCCCACAACGGCAGGCGCGCCCGCGTTGCGCGAGGCGATCACGGCGTGGCTCAAACGCCGTCATGGCTTGATCTCGCTCGATCCGGCAGCGCAGGTGCTGCCTGTGCTCGGCAGCCGCGAGGCGCTGTTCTCATTTGCGCAAACGATCATCGACCCCAGCCGCGCCGGTGCGACGGTCGTCGTTCCCAATCCGTTCTATCAGATCTACGAAGGCGCCGCCTTGCTGGCCGGCGCGACGCCGTATTACGTCAATTGCCTCGTGGCGGACGATTTCGCGCCGCGATGGGCGGACGTGCCGGACGCAGTCTGGGCCCGGACACAATTGCTGTACGTCTGCTCGCCTGGCAATCCCACGGGCAGGGTGATGCGTCAGGACGAGTGGCGTTACCTGTTCGAGCTGGCCGATCGGCACGATTTCGTGATCGCGGCCGACGAGTGCTACTCCGAGGTCTATTTCGATGAAGCGGCTCCCCCGCTCGGCGCGCTTGCGGCGGCGCACGCGCTAGGACGCAACGGCTACCCGCGACTCGTTTCCTTCAGCAGCCTTTCCAAGCGATCCAATGCACCCGGCTTGCGTTCGGGATACGTTGCCGGCGACGCTGCGCTGATCAAGGCATTTCTGCTCTATCGGACCTACCATGGTTCCGCGATGTCGCCCGCGGTCGCGGCGGCGAGCATCGCCGCCTGGAATGACGAACAACATGTCCGTGCCAATCGCGCCCTGTACGCGGAAAAATTCACCAAGCTGGCGCCGGCCGTCTGCGCGGTTCTGCCCGCGCAGGCGCCCGACGCAGCGTTTTATCTATGGGCGCGCGTTCCCGGCGACGACGCCGACTTCGCGCGGAGACTCTATGCCGAAGAAGCGGTCAGCGTCCTGCCGGGCAGCTACATAGGACGCGAGACCGGCGGGCTCAACCCTGGTCGCGGCTACGTTCGCATCGCGCTGGTGGCCGCCTTCGACGAATGCGCGGAAGCCGTCGAGCGTCTGGTGAGCTTCGCCCGGCGCGCAAGCTAAGGTCGCTCGAGCCAGCCGGTGCCGCTCCGCCCTGCGCTCGCCGGGTACGTTTCGTCCGCACCGGCGGCGCTTGGTCGCGTCGCCTAGGGCCCCCGATCTAAGGCAGTACAATCCGCGCCATGTCGACCACACAAAACGCGACCTCGTGCATACCAGCGCCCCCAGGGCTACGGGGCATATCATGGCGCGCCTTGGCGCTGATCCTGGCCATCAACGTCGGCATAGCGGCGATCCTGTCGATCGAGGATACACGTCCGTTCTGGCATCCTTTCATCACTGCGCAATGCTTCGGGCTGTCGATTGCCTACGCCGTCAATGCCGCTTCGCCATGGGAGAAACCGCATCCTGTATGGCGGCTGGTGTTCGCCGTTGCGCTCGGGTCGATGGTGGGAGAGGCGCTCGTAATATTGATCAAGGGATATGGGCTGGGCGTAATGGGATACAGCGTGGCCGAGATCGCCGCGAAACCCCACACCTTCGTGTGGACGCTCATCGGCGCCTTCTGCACCGGCCTTTTCGTCAGCATGCTGTTCCTGTTCAAGTTCCGCGAGGCGCGCGCACAAACGCAGATACTGCGAGGTGAGGCCGATCGCAATCTGCTCTCCAAGCAGGCAGCGGAGGCCGAGCTGAAACTGATGCAGGCGCAAGTTGAGCCGCATTTCCTGTTCAACACGCTGGCGTCGGTGCAATTTCTCACCGAAACGGATCCGCCGATGGCCGGACTGATGCTCGGTCACCTGCTCTCCTATCTGCGCGCCGCGGTGCCGCAGCTGCGCTCCGGCAGCACGACCTTGGGACAGGAAGCCGAGCTTGCCCGGGCGTATCTGTCGATCATGCAGATGCGTATGGAAACGCGCCTGAGGTTCAGTATCGATATTCCTGCATCGTTGGAATCGCACCCGTTCCCGCCGATGCTGCTGATGTCGGTAGTGGAGAACGCGATCAAGCACGGCATCGAGCCGCAGGCCGAAGGCGGCGAGGTGCGTCTCGAAGCGAAACAGAAAGACGGATCGCTGATCGTGTCGGTCACCGACAGCGGGCGCGGATTCACCGAGTATCTGGGCCAGGGCGTGGGACTAACCAACTTGCGCGAACGCCTGAAGGCGCTTTACGGCCAGCGTTCGCAAATGACGCTGGACGCGATCCTGCCTCATGGCGCGAAGGCGACCATCGAGATCCCGGATGTCGCCTAGTTCTGGAGCATCGCTCACCGGTCGCGTCACGGCGCTGATTGCCGAGGACGAACCGCTGCTGCGCAAGCAGCTCAAGGCGCGACTCGCGCAGGCGTGGCCCGAGCTCGTCGTCGTCGCGGAAGCCGAAAACGGCGCGGAAGCCGTGGCGCTGGCATCCGAGTTCAAGCCCGACGTCGCGTTTCTCGATATCCGCATGCCGGTCAAGGACGGCATCGCGGTGGCCGCGGCAATCGGGGATGAATGTCATATCGTATTCGTCACCGCCTACGACGAATACGCGGTGACCGCATTCGAGCAGGGAGCCGTCGACTACCTGCTGAAGCCGGTGACCGCGGAGCGCATCGCCAAGGTCGTCCTTCGCCTGCAAGCCCGCGTCGCGTCGCCGCCGCTCGATCTGGCGAACGTGCTGCGGCAGCTCGCCGCGCGCGACACGGACGGGCCGTTACGCTGGATCAAGGCGTCGCTTGGCAACTCGATGCGGCTGATTCCGGTCGACGAGGTGGTTTACTTTCACGCCGAGGACAAGTACACCAAGGTGGTCACAGCCGCTGGTGAAGCGCTCATCCGCAAGACCATCCGCGAGTTGTTCGACGTGCTCGATCCGGAAGTCTTCTGGCAGGTGCACCGTGGCACCATCGTCAACCTGCGGGCGATCGCCCGCGTCGAACGCGACTACCGCGATCAACCGCTGGTGTTCCTCAAGGATCGACCGGAGCCGCTGACCGTCAGCCGCACGTTCGCCCACCTGTTCAAGACGATGTAGCGTTCGCTGCTGCATCCGCAGTTGCGTTATTGGCCATCGCCTCGGCGCAAGCCGCTGCGCGCGGGTAAAATGGCGGTTTCGCAATGCCTGTGCGCTTTTCGATGGAACCGTTTGAACAAACGATCGACGCCGCCTGGGAGCGGCGGGCCGAGCTCGACGCCGCGACCGCGCCGGCGCCGATTCGCGACGCCGTCGACTTTGTCATCGGCGAGCTCGACGCCGGGCGTTTGCGGGTTGCGGAGAAGCGCGGTTCGGAGTGGGTGACGCACCAGTGGCTGAAAAAGGCGGTGCTGCTCTCATTTCGCCTCTCGGAGACGGTGCCGATCGGCCTCGCGGGGCCTTCAGCGCCGTTTCGTTTTTTCGACAAGATCCCGACCAAGTTCGCAAAATTCGACGACGCCGCATTCGCTCAGGCGGGTGTGCGTGTGGTGCCGCCCGCGGTGGCGCGGCGCGGCGCCTATATCGCCCCCAACGTGGTGCTGATGCCGAGCTACGTGAACATCGGCGCCTATGTCGACTCGGGCACCATGGTCGACACCTGGGCGACCGTCGGCTCGTGCGTGCAAATCGGCCGCAACGTGCACCTGTCCGGGGGAGTCGGCATCGGTGGGGTCTTGGAACCGCTGCAGGCCAACCCCACTATTATCGAAGACAATTGCTTTATCGGAGCGCGTTCCGAGGTCGTCGAGGGCGTTATCGTCGAGGAAAACTCGGTACTCGGAATGGGTGTGTTCATCGGCCAGAGCACCAAGATCTATAACCGCGACACCGACCAGGTGAGCTACGGACGGATACCTTCCGGATCGGTGGTCGTGGCCGGCAGCCTGCCTTCCGCTAGCGGACGTTGTCAGCTTTATTGCGCGGTGATCGTCAAGCAGGTCGACGCCAGGACCCGCGCCAAGACCAGCATCAACGAGCTGCTGCGCGCCTAGATCATGAGAGGTACGGATACTATGTCGGTAGCGATCAAGACCACGGACGAGATTGCGAAAATGCGCGTGGCAGGACGTCTCGCGTCGGAGCTGCTCGATTTTCTCACGCCTCACGTTCGAGCAGGCGTCACCACCGGCGAGCTCGACCGGATCGCGCACGACTACCAAGTCAACGTGCAAAAGGTGGTTCCCGCGACTTTGAATTACGCTCCGCCCGGTCACCGTCCATATCCGGCGTCGATTTGCACGTCGGTCAATCACGTGGTCTGTCATGGCATACCCGGCGACAAGAAGCTCAAGGCCGGCGACATCGTGAACATCGACGTGACCGTGATCAAGGACGGCTTTCATGGCGACAGCAGCCGCATGTTCTACATCGGAGCGCCGGCGATCCAGGCCAAGCGTCTGTGTGAAGTGACCTTCGACGCGATGTGGCGGGGCATACGCGCGGTCAAGCCCGGCGCGACGCTGGGCGACGTCGGCGCGACGATTCAGCGCCACGCCGAGAGCCACGGCTTCTCCGTAGTGCGTGAATTCTGTGGTCACGGCATCGGCCGCCAGTTCCACGAGGAACCGCAGGTCCTGCATTACGGCCGGCCGGGGACGGGGCTGAAGCTGCAGCAGGGGATGATTTTCACGATCGAGCCGATGATCAATGCCGGCCGGCCCGGCATTCGCTGTCTCGCTGATGGCTGGACCATCGTGACCGCCGATCACAGCCTCTCGGCGCAGTGGGAACATACCGTGCTGGTCACCGACGAGGGCTACGAGGTGTTGACGGTATCCGAGGGCACCCCGCCGGCGCCAGCCGTGGCGCAGGCCTGACCGTCCGCGGTGACCGCGACGCTTGCCACTGCGCCAACGGCTGCCGCGAATTCGGGAGTCCGCGACTGGAAGCGTGAGCTCGTCGCCGGACGTGCCGCGTTGGAAAGCGGATTCGCGGCCGATCCGAAACCCAAGCGACTCCTGGTGCGGCATGCGGCGCTCGTCGACACCATCGTGCGGGGGCTGTGGCTCGAGGCCGGTGCGCTGCCCGGCGCCGCGCTGGTCGCCGTGGGAGGCTATGGCCGGGGCGAGATCTTCCCCCACTCCGACATCGACGTCCTGATCCTGTTGTCCCGGCCCCTCGAAACGGTCACGGGTACGGCGGCGATCGAACGCTTCATCGGCATGCTCTGGGATGCCGGCCTGGAAGTCGCGCACTCGGTACGCACCATCGAGGATTGCGAGACCGAGATGGCGCACGATGTCACCATTCGCACCAGCCTGCTCGAGCAGCGCCTGCTCGCCGGCTCCCGATCGCTCTACGATCGCTTTCGCCGCCGCTTCGCGGCCCGCATCGACGTGCGCGCGTTTTTCGAAGCCAAAGCGCTCGAGCAGCAACAGCGCCATCTGCGCTACCAGGATACGGCATACAACCTCGAGCCCAACGTCAAGGAGAGTCCGGGCGGCTTGCGCGATTTGCAGACGATCATCTGGATCGCGCGCGCCGCGGGATTGGGACACTCG
This sequence comes from Casimicrobiaceae bacterium, assembly GCA_036491495.1. Taxonomy (GTDB): domain Bacteria; phylum Pseudomonadota; class Gammaproteobacteria; order Burkholderiales; family Casimicrobiaceae; genus PALSA-1003. Next base: position 23,580 of record DASXBW010000067.1, on the reverse strand, counting down.
TGGCGCGCGCTTGCCACGCACGGCTTGATGACCGTATCGGAAGCGCGCGAGGTCGCCCGGCATGAGCGGTTGATCGACGATCTTCGCATCCGCTTGCACTATCTCGCCGGCCGGCGCGAGGATCGGCTGCTATTCGACGTTCAGACCGCGCTGGCGCGACAGCTGGGTCTCGAGGACACGCCGCACCGGCGCGCGTCCGAGCAGCTCATGCAGCGCTACTACCGCGCCGCGAAATCGGTGCGCCAGATCGGCGTCATCCTGTTACAGAACCTGCATGGACGATTGTTTCCGGCGCAGCTTGAGGTGCAAGCGATTGACGACGATTTCCAGGCGGTTGACGAGCTGCTGGACCTCCACAACGAAAAGCTTTTCGGCGAGCGCCCGGGAGCGATTCTCGACAGCTTTCTCACCCTGCAAATGCATCCGGAGCTCAAGGGCATGTCGGCGCGCATGCTGCGCTCGCTGTGGCGCAACCGTGATCGTGTCGACGCCGCGTTCCGGCGCGACCCCGAGAACCGCGCGCGATTCATGGCCATCCTTCGCCAGCCGCGCGGCGTGACTCACGAGCTGCGGCGCATGAATCAATATGGGATCCTCGGGCGGTATCTGCCGGTGTTCGGCCGTATCGTCGGCCAGATGCAACACGATCTGTTCCATGTCTACACCGTCGACGAACACATCCTGATGGTGATTCGCAACCTGCGCCGCTTCACCGAAGCCCAGCACGCGCATGAATATCCGTTGTGCTCGCGCCTGATCGCCGACTTCGCCCGGCAGGAGGTGCTCCACGTCGCGGGACTCTTCCACGATATCGCCAAGGGTCGCGGCGGCAATCATTCCGCGCTCGGCAGCCGCGATGCGCGCCGCTTTTGCCGCCAGCACGGGCTTTCAAGCGAAGACACGCAACTGGTCGCCTGGCTGGTCGACCAGCATCTGACCATGTCCTTGACCGCGCAGAAGCAGGACATCAGCGATCCCGACGTCGTCGCGGCGTTCGTGGCCAAGGTGGCGACCGAGCGCCGGCTCGCCGCTCTCTATCTGCTGACGGTGGCCGACATTCGCGCGACCAGCCCCAAGGTATGGAACGCGTGGAAGGCGAAACTGCTGGAGGATCTGTTTCACGTCGCCAAGGCGCAGCTTTCAGGAGTGGGCGGACGGGGCTTGCAGGACAGTCTCGACGCGCGGCGAGCCGAGGCCGCACGCCGCCTGCGTCTGTACGCGGTTCCCGATGGCGCCGAGCAAGAGCTATGGCGGCGTCTCGACGGGGTCTATTTCCAGCGCCACAGCGCCGACGAAATCGCATGGCACGCGCGCCATCTCTATTTTCGCGTCGACGGGGCCGAACCGGTGGTCAAGACCCGTCTGGCGCGCGAGGGGGCCGGGCTGCAGGTCTTGATCTATCTTCCGGATCAGAAAGAACTGTTCGCCCGCATTTGCGGATTTTTCGGCCGCGCGCAATTGTCGATTCTCGAGGCGAGGATCCACACCACGCGCCACGGCTACGCCCTCGATACCTTCGACGTGCACGATCCGACCAATCCCAACGCCAGCTACCGCGAGGCGATGAGTTTCATCGAGTACGAGCTCAAGCAGGCGTTGATGACGCGCGCGCAATTGCGGCTATCAGCTCCGGGGCGCATCAGCCGCCACCTGAAGCACTTTCCTCTGACGCCGGAGATACGCTTGTTTCCCGATGACAAGGGAACGCATTTCATTCTGGAGATCGTGGCAGGCGACCGGCCGGGCCTGCTGTCGCGCATCGCCTACGTCCTGGCGACCGCCAACGTCAACGTCCAAAGCGCCAAGATCAACACCTTGGGCGAGCGCGCCGAGGACGTTTTCCTGCTTGACGGGGCGCGCCTGCACGACGAAGCGGCATTGCTCAGGCTCGAGCACGCGCTCTACGATCAATTGCGGCTGTAGTGGGACGCGTAGCTTCGCCCGGTCATTCGTCCGGCGTTTCCACCCCGGGAAACAACACGCTGGTGTATCCCAGTGTGCGCATGTCGCGCATGCGCATCGGGTAGAGGATGCCGTCGAGATGGTCGCATTCATGCTGCACGACGCGGGCGTGGAATCCTGACGCCTCGCGATCGATCGGGCGGCCTTGCGGGTCGAATCCGGTATAGCGCACGCGGCTGAATCGCGGCACCATGCCGCGCAAGCCCGGCACCGACAGGCAGCCTTCCCAGTCTTCTTCCTTGTCCGCTGCCAACGGCGTGATGACCGGATTGACGAGCTCGGTGTAAGGGACCGGCTCGGCGTCAGGATAGCGCTGGCTATGCTCGAAGCCGAAGATGACTACCCGCAAGCCGACGCCGATCTGCGGGGCGGCGAGGCCCGCGCCCTTGGCGGCGACCATCGTTTCATGCAAGTCGCCGATCAACGCCAGCAGCTCCTCGGTCCCCAAACGCTCCACCGGTCGCGAGCGTTCGAGGAGGCGCGGATCGCCCATGAGAAGAATCGGCCGAATCACGGCTCCTCCTTTACCACCTGATCGATCAACGTGCGGACCTTGTCCATGGCCGTCTCGAGCACGGCGACGATACTTGCCATCGACACCGCCAGCGCGCTGTCGCCGCGTCCCGCCGCATGATTGACGACGACGGCGATCGTCGCATACGCAACACCCAACTCGCGGGCAAGAACGGCCTCCGGCATCCCGGTCATGCCGACCATGGTTGCGCCATCGCGGCCGAGTCGATCGATCTCGGCCGCGGTTTCCAGCCTTGGACCGGAAACCGCCGCATAAACGCCGGCGTCGTGGACGGGAATGGCGGCCGAACGCGCTGCGGCAAGACATCGCTCGCGCAATTGCGCGGTGTAGGGGTGCGTGAAGTCCACGTGGACGACTTCACGATCGCCGCCGTCGAAAAAAGTGTTCTCCCTGCCGGTGGTGTAGTCGATCAACTGGTGCGGGAGCACGAGGTCGCCGACCGCATATTCACCAGCAACGGCGCCGACCGACGCCACCGCCACGATGGAAGCGACTCCGCATTTCTTCAGCGCCCAAAGATTGGCCCGGTAGTTCACCCGGTGGGGCGGAATCGTGTGCCCCTGCCCGTGGCGCGCGAGAAAGACCACGTCGCGCCCGCCGATCTGCCCGAAGACCAGCGCCGCCGACGGTTCTCCGTAGGGCGTGCGGAGGACCTCGCGACGGGCGACGGCGAGCGTGGACAGGCGGGTAAGCCCGCTGCCACCGATGATGGCAAGCATGGAAGTCGGCGGTCGAAAGGCAAATCGTAGCGCCCGCCGGCCACGGGCCGCGCGGCCGGTGAAAGGCGAACAGGGGCGGCCCCAAAAAGAGCCCGCCAGTTGTTACTTTGCGCGACCTTGGTTATTCTTGTCAATTCATGACATTGTCAAGACCTCCGCGGGCGCCCTAGCCGGCCTGTGGCCCGACCTCACCTTTGCACTGGACTCCCATATGTACCTCGACCGATTGTTCAAGATGATGGCGGAGAAACAGGCCTCCGACCTGTTCATCTCCTGCGGCGCGCCGATCAACATCAAGATCAACGGCGTGGTCGCCCCGATCGCCACCCAGCCCATGGACGTCGAAACTGTCCGCCGGATTGCCTATGAGCTGATGACCAAGGACCAAGCGCGCGAATTCGAAAATGAGATGGAAATGAACCTTTCCTATCTCGACCGCAGCGTCGGCAACTTCCGGATCAACATTTTCAGGCAGCGCGGCACGATCTCGCTGGTCATTCGCTACGTCCGCAGCCGGATCCCGTCCTTCGAGGACTTGAAGCTCCCTCCGGTGCTGCTGAATCTGGTCATGGAAAAGCGCGGCCTGGTGCTGGTGGCCGGCGCGACTGGCTCCGGCAAATCGACCACGCTGGCGGCGATGATCGACTATCGCAACAACAACCGGTCGGGCCACATTCTGACTCTTGAAGACCCGATCGAATACCTGTTCGAGCACAAGAAGTCCATCGTCAACCAGCGCGAAATCGGTGTCGACACGCAGGGCTACCACAACGCCCTGCCCAATGCGCTGCGGGAGGCGCCGGACCTCATCATGATCGGCGAAATACGCGACCGCGAAACCATGCAGCAGGCGCTGCTGCACACGTTGACCGGTCACTTATGTCTGTCAACCCTGCACGCGAACAACAGCTATCACGCCCTGTCGCGGATCATCAACATGTTTCCGTACGACGCGCGTTCTGGCCTGTTGTCCGACTTGTCGATCGGTCTGCGGGCGATTATTTGCCAGCGGCTGGTGCGCAACAAGGAGGGCGAGCAGCAGCCGGCGGTCGAGATTCTGCTCAACACCTCGCTCATCGCCGACCTTATCAAGAACGGCGAAATCACCCAGATGAAGGAAGCAATGGAGCAGAGCCTGTATCCGGGCTCGCAGACATTCGAGCAGGCGCTGTGCCGGCTCTACCTTGATGGCGTGTTGTCCTACGACGAGGCGCTGTCAGCCGCCGATTCGCCGACCAACCTGGCGTGGCTGGTCAATCAGAACTCGCCGACCACCAGCGTCGACCCCGCGACGGTCCACGAGGAAGCCGAACGCCGGATTTCCGGTGATTTCGTCAAGCTCGAAATCGACCCCGAATTCCTCAACCGCCCGTAGTGGCCACTAGGCTGGCGCGCGCCTGCGTGGCATGACGAGCGCCCTCATTGTCCATCATTGCCCTCATTGTCCAGCTCGCCGACGCTTGACCTCACGCGCGAGCTGATCGCGCGCCGCTCGGGCACGCCGGACGACGCGGGCTGCCAGGCTATTCTGGAAGCGCGGCTCAAACCGCTTGGATTTCATTGCGAGACGACGTCCGCCAACGGCGTCAGCAATCTCTGGGCGCGACGCGGCGCCGCGCGTCCCCTCGTCTGCTTCGCAGGACACACCGACGTGGTGCCCGCCGGTCCGCTCGAGGCGTGGCATTCGGATCCGTTTGTGCCGACGGTGCGCGACGGCTTTCTCTACGGGCGCGGTGCGGCCGACATGAAGTCTTCACTGGCCGCATTCATCGTCTCGATCGAAGGATTTGCCGCCCTGCACGCCAGTCATCGGGGATCGATTGCGCTGCTGATCACTTCCGACGAGGAAGGCCCGGCGATCGACGGCACCGTGCGCGTCGTCGACAAACTCCGCGCCGCGGGCGAGGCGATCGACTACTGCATCATCGGCGAGCCTTCGTCGGTCGACTGCTTGGGCGACATGATCAAGAACGGCCGCCGCGGCACGCTTTCCGGAACGCTCGTCGTCCATGGCGTGCAGGGCCACATCGCCTATCCCCAGCTGGCGAAGAACCCGATCCACCTTATCGCGCCTGCCATCGCCGAGCTGGCCGCGATGCACTGGGACCGCGGCAATGAGTATTTTCCGCCCACGACCTGGCAGGCGTCGAACGTGCATGCCGGAACCGGTGCCACCAACGTCATTCCAGGAACGCTGGAGCTGCAATTCAACTTTCGCTATGCGACGTCGAGCACGCGCGAAAGCCTGGAGCAGCGAATGAAAGCGGTGCTCGACCGCCACGCGCTCGACTACGAGCTCCATTGGACGGGCCATGGCAAGCCGTTTCTGACTCCGCGCGGCCGGCTGGTCGAAGTGGTCGCGGATACCGTGCGCGACGTATGTGGCGTGACCCCTGAGCTCTCCTGCACGGGTGGCACCTCTGACGGAAGATTTATCGCCGACATCTGTCGCGAGGTGGTCGAGCTGGGCCCGGTGAACGCCACCATCCACAAGCTGAACGAGCGCATTGCCGTATCGGACCTCGAGCCGCTGTCGGCGCTCTATCGTGGCATACTGCAAAGGCTGCTGGCCTGACATCGCGATCGCTTTCAATCGCCCCATGCACCGATGACCACCTTGACCCAGGATCTCGAGACCGTGCGCGACTGGCTTCGTTACGCCGTCTCACGGTTCGTCGCGGGCGGCCTCTGTTTCGGTCACGGCCTGGCAAGCGCGTACGACGAAGCAGCGTATGTCATTTTGCATACGCTGCACCTTCCGCTCGACCGCCTCGAACCGTTTCTCGACGCCCATCTTACCCACGTCGAGCGCAGTGAGCTGTTGCAGGTCATCGAGCGGCGCGTGAATGATCGCGTCCCGGCCGCCTACCTGACGCACGAAGCGTGGTTGGGGGAATTTCGTTTCTATGTCGACGAGCGCGTCGTCATTCCGCGCTCGTATATCGCCGAGCTTCTGCCCGACGGATTGGAGCCGTGGATTCCCAATCCCTTAAGCGTCGAAAGCGCGCTCGACCTTTGCACCGGCTCGGGATGTCTTGCAATTCTGCTTGCGCATTACTTCCCCAACGCCGACATCGACGCCTCGGACATTTCATCGGACGCGCTCGCCGTCGCCCAGCGCAACGTCGCCGACCACGGACTGCAGGACAGGATCAACCTTATCCGCTCCGACCTGTTGTCGAACCTTATCGAAAAGACCTATCCGCTGATCATCAGCAATCCTCCGTACGTGACAGCCATGGCGATGGAGGAGCTGCCGCCGGAATATTCGCACGAGCCCCAAATCGCGCTGGCCGGTGGCGACGACGGTCTCGATGCGGTGCGCACCATCGTTGCCCATTCGGCACGATTCCTGAATCCCGATGGCGTGCTGGTGGTCGAAGTCGGCCGCAATCGTCAGGCCGCGGAGACCGCCTTTCCGCGTCTGCCGTTTACCTGGCTCGCAACCACCGAGAGCGAGGACAGCGTGTTCTTGCTCAAGCGCGACGATCTGCTCGTGGCCGCCTGAGCACACTGGATACTTCGGGCCGCGACGGGCACTGAAGATCCGGAGCTACAAACCGAAAAATTCCTGGATTCGCCGCACCAGGTCGTTGGCGCGGGTGCCTGTCGCACGCGACCGCGCTTCCGCCGACAGCGATGCCAGCGTCGCATCGTTGGCGGCCTGTCGTGCGACGACCGTATGCGACAGCGCCTCAGCGAGCTCAGGCCGCGAGCGCAGGATCGCCTCGAATCCCGGCTTGCCCAAGCGGTAACACAAGACGTCCGATTCCGCGGCGACGGTCGCCCCACGCGGCTGTCCGGTAAGCAAGCCCATTTCCCCGAAATACGCCGGGCTATGCAAGGTTGCCAGGCGCTGCCGTGCTGGCTGGGTGCCGTCCGTCGAATCGCGAAAGATACCGACCTGGCCGCGGGCCAGGATGTACAGCGAATCGGCGGGCTCCCCCTGACGGGTCGCGATATCGCCGACGACGAACGGCGACGGCTTGAGCTCCGACGCAAGCGCGAGGCGCTCCTCGTCGGTCAGTGGCGCAAACAACTCCAAGGATTTCAAGAGCAGCACCCGCGCCTCGCGCTCGCGCGTTTCCGCGGTCCGCCGCACTTCGCTCGCGGGATTCATGAACACTTCGTGACGCGGAATCGGGATTTCCATGCCCTCGCGCGCCAGCGCCGCAAAGGCGTGCACGCGAACCTCCGAGTCCGTCAATTCGTCCTCGACGAGATTGGTCAGCCAGTAACGGATGTTGTAGCGAATCATGCTCGCATCGAAGCTCCAGCAGACGCATGACGGCGCCGGCGCACGCGCGACGTAGGGGATGTCGGCGCGCGCCAGCGCTTCGTCGACCACGGCGATCACCCGGCTCGGAGGCCATTCGTATCCCACGCCGAATTCGATCGGACGCCGCCATGGAATGCGTACGTCGCCGCGCCGCGCGAGCAGATTAACGCGATGGCTGACCAGCAGCGAATTGGGAATGATCAGCGTCTCTCCTGCGTTGGTCGCGAGCGCCGTGTACCGCCAGCGAATGCTGACCACCTGCCCCATCGCCCCCTCGATACGTATCCAATCGCCGATGCGGCAGGTGTTGTCGAGTTGAATCGCGACGCCGCCCCAAAGGTTCGCCAAGGGCTCCTTCAGCGAAAGCGCTACGCCACCGCCGATAACCGTGGAAGTGATAGCAATGGTGGAAAAGTCGAAGCCCACCGCGTACATGCGGTAGACGGTATAGGTGAGCAGCGAAAACGCGAACAAGACGTCGCCGAGGATGCGCGGCAGTGCCATCCGCGCGAACATGCCTTGAAACACGAACACCAGAAAAATACGGATGAAGCCGAACGCGGCAAGGAGCAGGCACACTTCGCGCAGGGCGGCGCCTGCCAAGGTCGCGGCGATGCTCGCGCCGAACTGATTCAACGCCAGCAAGCCGACAACGCCGAGGACCAGCAGGATCAGCATTTGCAGCATGGCCTGGCGCTGGTCGCGCTTCCATCGCATCAGCAGCAGCGCTAAAAATGCGCCGGCGACGGTGAACAGCAGCGCATCGTGTAGTGCGGGTGGCAGGTTCATGGGCGAAAAGGTCGGCGCGGCAGGGGCGGGGAACGGGTGGCGTGATTATAGGTGCATCCCGCCCGAGGCGTGGCAATGGTAATGGTAATGGGCCTGCTAGAATCCCAGCCAATGAGCGCGCCGCGCACCGGTGGCCAGATTCTGGTCGCCAATCTCCTCCGGCAGGGCGTCGACCTCGCTTTCTGCGTTCCCGGCGAGAGCTATCTCGCGGTCCTCGACGCGCTCTACGAAGCGCGCGAATCGCTGCGGCTTATCGTCTGTCGCCATGAGGGCGGCGCCGCCTACATGGCGGAAGCCTACGGCAAGCTGACCGGCCGCCCGGGCATTGCGTTCGTGACCCGCGGACCCGGCGCGTCGAATGCGGCCATCGGCATCCACACCGCGCAGCAGGACTCGACGCCGCTTATTGTTCTTGTCGGGCAGGTCGGCAGCGATTTCCGAGATCGCGAAGCGTTTCAGGAAATCGACTATCGGCGCATGTATGGAAGCATCGCCAAATGGGTGGCGGAGATCGATTGCGCGAAGCGCATTCCGGAATATGTCGCGCGCGCGTTCCGGGTCGCGACTCAAGGACGACCCGGTCCGGTAGTGCTGGCCTTGCCCGAGGACATGCTCGCATCGATGGCGCAGGTCGACGACGCCGCTCGCGTCGAGCCGGTCGCCGTCCATCCCGCCGCGGCCCAAATGGCCGAGCTCCGCGAAACGCTCGCTGGGTCGAAGCAACCTCTGGTACTCGTCGGCGGCAGCGGATGGAACGCCGCGGCGTGCGCAGACATGCGCCGCTTCGCCGAGGCCAACACCATTCCGGTCGCCTGCGCGTTTCGCAGCCAGGATCTCTTCGACAACAGTCACGAGCTCTATGCCGGTGACGTCGGGATCGCGATCAATCCCAAGCTTGCCGCGCGGGTGCGCGACGCCGATGTTCTCCTGGTCGCCGGCGAGCGTCTCGGTGAAATGACGACCGGGGGCTATACGCTGCTCAGCGCGCCGCAGCCGCGACAAACGCTCATTCACGTTCACCCCGGCAGCGAGGAGCTCGGACGCGTGTTCCAGCCGGCGCTTGCCATACAGGCGACGATGCCGGCACTTGCAGCTGCGCTGGCGGAAATGGCACCGATTGCGAATCCGGCCTGGCTCGCAAACAGTCGCCAGGCGCACCGCGACTATCTGGCGTGGCAGGAGCCGCGGCCGATGCCCGGCGAGCTCGATTTGTGGCAAGTGGTGGCGGTGCTGCGCCAGCGCTTGCCGGAGAACGCCATTCTGGCCAGTGGCGCAGGCAACTACACGGTGTGGCTGCACCGCCTCTATCGCCATCGCCGTTTCCGCACCCAGCTCGCTCCGTACAACGGCTCGATGGGATACGGGGTGCCGGCCGCAATCGCGGCCAAGGCGACCCATCCGGACCGTGTCGTGGTGTCCTGGAACGGAGACGGCTGTTTTCAGATGAACGGGCAGGAGCTCGCCACCGCGGTTCAAAGCAAGCTGAATGTCGTTTTCGTGGTCATCGACAACGGCATGTACGGCACCATCCGTATGCATCAGGAGCGTAACTACCCGGCGCGAGTGTACGGCACCGATCTGGTCAATCCCGATTTCGTCGCGCTGGCGAAAGCATACGGCGCCATCGGCGAGAAAGTGACTCGCACCGCGGAATTCGCTCCCGCGCTGGAGCGCGCGCTCGGTGCGGATCGCCCGTCGCTGCTCTGGCTCAAGATCGATCCGCAAGCGATCACCATGAGCGCGACCATCGACCAAATTCGCGAGCAGGCGCGGCCTTAAGTTTGTCATCACTCTCGCGTGCGACGAGTTGTACGTCATCGGGCGCACGCGCATAATTCGTCGCCACGACGCATCGACGATGGCTGCTGCTACCGACGCTCCGCTGCTTCAGGTCGACCGACTTTCGGTCGAGTTCCGCACGTCCGAACGCACCGTATCCGCGGTGCGCAACGTGTCGTTCAGCGTCAGCCGGGGCGAGACGATTGCCGTCGTCGGCGAATCGGGTTCCGGCAAGTCGGTCACGGCGCTGTCGCTCATGCGCCTGGTCGAGCATGGCGGCGGCCGGATCACATCCGGCAGACTCGAATTTGCGCGCGAGCACGCCCGCATCGATCTGGCGCAGACGAGCGCCGCGAAAATGCGCGAGATCCGCGGTGCGGAGATCGCAATGATCTTCCAGGAACCGATGACATCGCTCAACCCGGTGTATACGGTCGGTGAGCAGATCGCCGAGTCGATCCGGCTTCATCAGCGGAAGGACTTCAACGCGGCGAAGCGCGAGGCGCTGCGCATGCTCGAGCAGGTGCGCATCCCCGAGGCAGCGCAGGTGCTCGGCCGTTATCCGCACCAGCTCTCGGGTGGAATGCGGCAGCGGGTGATGATCGCCATGGCGTTGTCTTGCAAGCCGCGACTGCTCATCGCCGATGAGCCGACGACTGCACTCGACGTTACCATCCAGGCGCAGATTCTCGAGCTCATACGCCTGCTGCAGCAAGAGATGCACATGGCGGTGATTTTCATCACCCACGACATGGGGGTCGTCGCCGAGGTCGCGCATCGCGTCATCGTCATGTATCGCGGCGAGAAGGTCGAGGAAGGCGAAGCCCTGCAGATCTTTCATTCGCCCCGGCATCCCTACACGCAGGCGCTGCTGGCGGCCGTGCCCAGGCTCGGCTCGATGCAGGGAAGCGACGCGCCGGCGCGCTTTCCGCTGCCTTCGACTGGAGCCGACAAGCGACCGGCGCAGGCGGCGATGCCGGTGCCTTCGCCCGGTCGTCCGCTGCTGCGCGTGCGCGACCTCAGGACGCGCTTCCCGATTCGGGCTGGGATTCTGGGTCGGGTGCGGCGCATGGTGCACGCCGTCGAGCAGGTGAGCTTCGAGTTGCGCGCCGGCGAGACGCTGGCTCTGGTCGGCGAGTCCGGGTGTGGAAAGTCGACCACCGGGCGGTCGCTGTTGCGGCTGGTTGACATCGACAGTGGAAGCATAGAGCTCGACGGGCGCGACATCGCCAAGCTTCCCGCCGACGAGGTACGGCCGCTGCGCCGTGAAATCCAGATGGTTTTCCAGGACCCGTACGCTTCGCTCGACCCGCGGCTCACCGTCGGCTTCTCGGTCGCGGAACCGTTGTACGTGCACGGGATCGCCAAAGGCGCCGCGGCGGAAGAGCGTGTCGCCTGGCTGCTTCAGCACGTTGGGCTGTCGCCGGACTCGGCGAACCGCTACCCGCACGAGTTTTCCGGCGGCCAGCGGCAGCGCGTCGCCATCGCCCGCGCGCTCGCGCTGCAACCCAAGATCATCGTTGCCGATGAGGCGGTTTCGGCGCTGGACGTGTCGATTCGCGCGCAGATCATCAACCTCATGCTCGACCTGCAGGCCGAATTCGGCTTGTCGTACCTGTTCATTTCGCACGATATGGCGGTAGTGGAGCGCATCAGCCATCGCGTCGCCGTGATGTATCTCGGTCAGATCGTCGAGATCGGCCCCCGCCGCGCCATCTTCGAGAACCCGCAGCATGCCTATACGCGCAAGCTGCTCTCCGCCGTCCCGGTCGCCGACCCCGCGCGACGCAGGCTCAAAACCGAGCTATCATCGGAAGAGATCCCGAGCCCGATCCGGGCGGTGGGTGACGAACCGAAGGTCGCGCCGCTCGAGGAAATCGCGCCCGGGCACTATGTCGCGATGCACCGCATCGCCGGTGCCTATTGAAAAAGCACGACGCTTCGCGCCCCTGGCGCAAATTTCTGGAGATTCCGCATGAGATCGCATTCACGTTCCCTGATCGTCGCCGCGATGGCGCTCTGCGCGATGGCTGCCGCACCCGCATTCGCCGCGAAGGATGTCGTTTTCGCCGTCGCCTCGACGTTCACGACGACGGACCCCTACGACGCCAACGACACCTTGTCGCAGGCGATGGCCAAGTCGTTCTACGAGGGCCTTTACGGGTTCGACAAGGACATGAAAATGATTCCCGTGCTGGCCGAAAGCTACGAGGCCAGCAAGGACGGCCTCGTCTACACCATCAAGCTGAAGAAGGGTATCAAGTTCCACGATGGCACCGACTTCAAGGCCGATGCGGTTAAAGTGAATCTCGACCGCGTCACGAACCCGGACAACAAGCTCAAGCGCTACGGGCTTTATAACAACAACATCGCGAAAGTCGAGGCGGTCGACGACTATACGGCGCGCATCACGCTCAAGACGCCGTTCTCGCCCTTCATCAACCAGCTCGCCCATCCGTCGACGGTGATGATTAGTCCTGCCGCGCTCAAACAGTGGGGCAGCAAGGACATCGCGTTCCATCCCGTCGGCACGGGTCCCTTCAAGTTCGTCGAATGGAAGGCGACCGATTACCTCAAGGTGGCGAAGTTCGACGGCTATTGGAAAAAAGGCTATCCGAAAGTCGACTCCATCACCTGGAAGCCGGTGGTCGACAACAACTCGCGTGCGGCGCTGATGCAGACCGGCGAGGCGCACTTCACCTTCCCGGTTCCCTACGAGCAGGCTGACGTGCTCAAGGCCAAGCCGGAACTTGAAGTGGTAGCGGCACCGTCGATCGTGCTGCGCTATCTTTCGATGAACACGCAGCAGAAGCCATTCGACAACCCGAAGGTTCGGCAGGCAATCGCGTATTCTATCAACAAGGACGCGCTGGCGAAGGTCGCGTTCAATGGCTACGCAGCGGCGGCTGAAGGTGTTGCTCCCGAAGGCGTCGAGTACGCGGTGAAGATCGGGAAATGGCCGTACGACATCGCAAAGGCGAAGCAGCTCATGAGCGAGGCCGGGTTCGCCAACGGCTTCGAGACCGAGCTATGGTCGGCATACAACCACAGCACGGCACAGAAGGTCACGCAGTTCCTCCAGCAGCAGCTGCAACAAATCGGCATCCGCACCAAGATCACCCTGCTCGAAGCCGGTCAGCGCGTCGAGAAGGTCGAGAGCTGGCAGGATCCGGCGACTGCGCCGGTGCGGCTCTACTACGTAGGCTGGTCGACGTCTACCGGCGAGGCGGACTGGGCACTGCGGCCGCTGCTCTACGGCGAGTCGTGGCCGCCCAGGCTTTTCAACACCGCCTATTACAAGAACCCCCAGGTCGACAGCGACATCAAGGGAGCGCAGCTCACTACCAACTCCGCGGAGAAGGCGAAGCTCTACAAAGATGCGCAGGAGACAATCTGGAAGGATGCGCCCTGGGCGCCACTCGTCACCGAAAAACTTCTTTCCGCGCACAACAAGAAGCTCACGGGCGTCTACGTCATCCCGGACGCGTCGTTCAACTTTACCGAAGTCGATTTGAAGTGACACGGAAGTCCATGAGCGGCCCCGGCTGCTGCCGACGCGCGAGCCTCCGGATTCCCGTATCCGCGGGAATGACGACACAGGTTTTGCGATGCTTCAATTCATCGTCAAGCGTCTGCTGGGGCTGATTCCGACGCTGCTGATCGTCGGCTTGCTGGTGTTCCTGTTCGTGCATCTGCTTCCCGGCGACCCGGCGCGTCTGGCCGCGGGCGTCGATGCGACGCCCGAAACGGTCGCATTGGTGCGTCAGGATCTCGGCCTCGACAAGTCGCTCCCCCAGCAGTTCCTCCGCTTTGCGACAGGCGTGCTGCACGGCGACTTCGGCAAGTCGCTTCGCACCAAACGTCCCGTCTCTGAAGAAATCGGCGATCGCTTCATGCCGACGCTCTGGCTGACGATCGCCGCGATGTCGTGGTCGGTCGTGATAGGAATGATCATCGGCGTCCTCTCCGCTGTGTGGCGCAATCGCTGGCCCGATCGCCTGGGGATGACGCTCGCGGTCTCGGGCATCTCGTTCCCCGCGTTTGCGTTGGGGATGGTGCTCATGGAGATCTTCGCGGTGCAGCTCAACTGGCTGCCTACCGTGGGCGCGGACACCTGGAAGCATTACATCCTGCCGTCGTTGACGCTTGGCGCCGCGGTCGCCGCGATCATGGCCAGATTCACCCGCTCGTCGTTCGTCGACATCCTGCAGGAAGACTACGTGCGCACCGCGCGTGCCAAGGGATTGAGCGAAAACGTGGTCGTGATCAAGCACGGACTGCGCAATGCGCTCATCCCTGTGGTTACCATGATGGGGCTCCAATTCGGCTTTCTGCTCGGAGGATCGATCGTCGTCGAAGTGGTCTTCAACTGGCCCGGCATGGGCCGCCTGCTGATCGACGCCGTGGACATGCGCGACTATCCGGTCATCCAGACCGAGATCCTGCTTTTCTCGCTCGAGTTCATCCTCATCAATCTCGTGGTCGACGTGCTCTACGCCGTGATCAACCCGACGATTCGCTATCGCTAGGCACATGAATCCGAGCGCGGAAGATACCGTCAACGACGATGTGGCGCAACCCTTTGTCGCGGACAGCACCGGCGCTGACTCGGCGACCCTTGCCGCCGATGCGCCGGGGCAGATTGCGACGTCGGTTCGCACACCGTGGAGCGAATTCTGGCGCAAGTTCCGCAAGCAGCACGTGGCGGTTGTCGCGGCCGTGTTCGTGCTTTTGCTGGTCGCCGTCGCGATCGTCGCCCCTGTAATCGTCCCTTATGATGCCGAAAACTTCTTCGACTACGACAGCATCAATGCGCTGCCGTCGCTCAAGCACTGGTTCGGCGTCGACCCGCTCGGCCGCGACATTTTCAGTCGCATCCTGATGGGATCGCGCATCTCGCTGATGGCCGGGTTCGTCTCGGTCGCGGTCGGCGCACTGGTCGGGACCGCGCTGGGCCTGATCGCGGGATACTATAGCGGGTGGTGGGATCGCGTGATCATGCGTCTTTGCGACGTGCTTTTTGCCTTTCCCGGCATCGTGCTCGCGATCGGCATCGTCGCCATTCTCGGCGGTGGGATGATCAACGTTATCGTGGCCGTGTCGATCTTCAGCATTCCGACCTTCGCCCGGCTCGTTCGCGGCAATACGCTTGCGCTCAAGCACCTGACCTACGTCGAGGCCGCGAGAAGCGTCGGAGCGACCGACTGGACCATCGTCCTGCGGCACATTTTCCCAGGCACGATTGCCGCGGTGGTAATCTATTTCTCGCTGCGCATCGGAACCTCGATCATCACTGCCGCGAGTCTTTCGTTCATCGGTATGGGCGCGCAGCCGCCGACCCCGGAGTGGGGAGCGATGCTCAACGAGGCGCGAGCCGACATGATGACCTCGCCTCACGTCGCCATCTTTCCCAGCCTGGCGATCTTTCTCACCGTGCTCGCTTTCAATCTGCTCGGCGACGGCCTGCGCGACGCTCTCGATCCGAAGATCGACCAGAAATGACCCTAGCTGTCGGGTGTTACGACCTTCCTCAAGGAATCAGCACGCCGAGCGTCACCAGGAAACCCGCCCCGCCAAACAGGACGATCTCGGAGCAGATTCGCGAAATGCAAAAACCAGCCGATGGAACGATCGCCGGCGCGATGCCGGAACCATTGAACGGGATCTTGTCGCGATACTGGCCCCTGTAGCCGTGAGTGAGACCCGCGGACACTTTGACATAAAAGGGCGGCACGTCCTCGAAGGGCCGATAGCGCCACCCGCCATAGACATATTGCGATGACTGACCGAAGGAATTGTCAAAGGTCGACGCGCCGACCAGCCATTGCTGGGTGATATTCCATTCGCCCAGGATCAGCTTCTGCTTGTCGACGTGCGCCGGGTCGTAGCTGAAATGATGGGTGAAGAGGCTCGTTTCGAGATAGAAGCGATCGGTGAGCCATGCGTCGGCAACGCTCTCTGTCGGCGAGGCGGGCTGATCGGGCGGCGAGGTCGCGGGGGATTGAGCAACTGCCATACTCGCGAGCCCGTAAAGCAATGGGGTGGCGACGAGACGCGCGAACGATCGGTGGAAAGAGGTGCGATGCGCATGACTGGGTTGGCTCTTTGAAACCGCTGGAAGGAACGGCACGCTCGAGTCTCTCCTGAAAAAAACCGGGAAAATTTAACATACCGCACTGATCTTGCCCCCGACCGAGGCAGGTACCCAGCGTGCGGGGACACTACGATGTCGCGCATGCGATCGAGGGACCGAGTTTTTCTTTCGCCACCGCAACGTTCGCGCCGGCGGGCAGCGAGACCCCGTTCTTGACCGCGGTAATCTCGGCCAGAATCGATACCGCGATTTCCGGCGGCGTACGGCTGCCGATATACAAGCCTATGGGGCCGTGAAGGCGAGCGATCTCTTCCGGCGACAAGTCGAATTCCCGCAGGCGCTCACGCCGCTTGGCGTTGTTGGCGCGCGAGCCGAGCGCGCCGACATAGAACGCCGGCGACTTGAGTGCTTCCATCAACGCCAGGTCGTCGAGCTTGGGATCGTGAGTCAGCGCGACCACCGCGCAGCGCTCGTCGAGATTCATGGCGATCACGGTATCGTCCGGCATCGTCTTGACCAGCGTGATTCCCGCGACGTCCCAGGTCTCGGTGTATTCCTCGCGCGGATCGCAGACCGTCACCTGGTAGTCGAGTCCGACGGCGATCTGCGCGAGATATTTCGAAAGCTGCCCGGCGCCGATGACCAGCATGCGATAGCGCGGTCCGTGCACGGTCGTCAGCGTATGGCCGTCGAACGCGAGGGCGTCGGCGGCATTCGCCGGGACAAGCGACACGCGGGCGGTGTCGAGATCGAGCTTGCGCGCCACCAGTTTGCCGTGCTCGACCGAGTCAAGCAGTTCGCCGATGCGACTATCCGGCGTCAGCGGCTCCAGCACCAGCTGAATCGTTCCGCCGCAGGGCAGCCCGAACTTGCGCGCATCTTCCGCGGACACGCCGTAGGTCACCGCCTGCGGCCGCGTGATGTAGGCGCCTTCGCGCCGCGAGCGTTCGACGATGTCGTCCTCGATGCAGCCGCCGGAAACGGATCCGACGACGATCCCGTCTTCGCGCACCGCGAGCAGCGCGCCCGGTGGCCGCGGCGAGCTGCCCCAGGTCTTGACCACCGTGACCAGAAGCACCCGCTTGCCCGAGTCCAGCCATTCCGCGCTCTTGCGCATCACTTCGAGATCGACGCCGTCCATGTCAGAAACCCGCAATCAGCATTGGCAGTGACATCATTCTACGCCGGCCGCGTGAGCCAGTAGATCGCCATCGCCGCGATGATGGCGGCCGCCAGCGCGAGTCGAACCCACATCACGCGCAATACGGCGCGTACTTGGTCATACGCGGATCCCGGAACAGCGGCAGCGGGCAATTGGGTCGGCGCCGCACCCGCAGGTGCTCCTCCAAGCCGGTCCACAAAGCGCCCAAAAAAATCGTCAGCGACTTTGGCGGCCGCGCCGTCGACGAGTCGGGAGCCGATCTGCGCCAGCTTGCCACCGACCTGTGATTTGACCTGATAATCGATGCGTGTCCCCGGCTCGTTGGCGCTGAGCGTAACGCGGGCTTCGCCCTTGGCAAATCCCGCGGCCCCGCCCTGCCCCTCGAAGCTCAGCGTGTACGACGTGGGTGCGACAATATCGGCCAGTACGATGCGGCCCGTAAAGCGAGCGCTGACCGGCCCGACTCGCGCGGTCATGGTCAACCGATATTCGTTGTCCGACACCCGCTCGACCGACTCGCATCCCGGAATGCAGGCCTTGAGCGCCTCGGGATCGTTGAGTGCGCGCCAGGTCGTGTCGACGTCTGCGGGCACTGTCCGGCTGCCGTTCATTTCCATGTCGTCGTCCGCTATCTTCTTTTCACGCCGCGAAGCGCTCTGCATTCACGCGGCCGCGCGTCGCGTGGCGCGCAGATGTGGAAGTGAGCGCGGCAGTGAGTTGCGTCAGGCTCTCGAGATTGTGGACCGGCAGAAATTCGTCGACGTAGGGCAGCATCGCCCGGATGCCTGCCGGCCGCGCTTCGAAATGTTCATACCGAAGCAGCGGATTGAGCCAGATCAGGCGCCGGCAGGATTTGCCCAGGCGCTCCATTTCGAGCGACAGGCCATCGCCGACATCACTGTCGAGTCCGTCGGTGATCAGCAGCACGATCGCACCCTGCCCGAGCAGGCGGCGCGACCAGCGGCGGTTGAACTCAGCCAGACAGGCGCCGATCCGGGTGCCACCGGCCCAATCTGACACCGCAGCACTGACGCGGGCAATCGCGACATCGACATCGCGTTGCTTCAAGTGCCGGGTGATATTGGTGAGCCGCGTGCCGAACAGAAGCGTGTGCACGCGGTCACGATCGTTGGTGATGGCGTGAAGAAAGAACATCAGCATGCGCGCGTAGCGGTCCATCGAGCCCGAGATATCGCACAGCACCACCAACGGAGGACGGCGAGAGCGGCGTCGCCGCCAGGCGAGCGGAACGACCGCGCCGCGCGCGGAGACCATCGCGCGCAGCGTCGCGCGAAGGTCGACTGTGGTTCCTCGCTCCGCCGGCCGGGTGCGCCGCGTCGGCAATTCCGGCAGCGGCAGACGCAAGCGAGCGATCATCTGCTTGACTTGAGCCAGCTCGGCCACGGTCATGGTCTCGAAGTCCTTGGTCTGCAGCACCTCGCGCGACGAAAAGGTCAGCGTCGCGTCGAGATCGATCTCTTGCTCCTGCGCCTCGATCGATGGTCCGCGCGGTGGAGGCGCCATCGCCTCGGCGAGACGTGATGGCAGCGGCGCTTCGGCCTCCGCGGGCGGAACGCGACCGTAGATTTTCGGCAGCAGCCATTGCAGCATGCGCTGGAGCAGATGCGGGTTGCGCCAGAAAAGCTCGAACGCCTGGTCGAACAAGACCTGCTGCTCGTGACGCTCGATCAGCACCGACTCCAGCGCGGCACGAAAGTCTTCCCGCTTGTCGACGCCGACGGCCTCGACCGCTTCCAGTGCCGCGATCACCTTGGCCGGTCCGACCGGCAAGCCCGCCTTGCGCAGCACTCGCGCAAAATGAAGGATATTTTCCGCCAGGTGCGCGCGGCCGAAGAGTTGTCGATCGGCCATTTTAATTGGCCATGCTAAACGCGGACCTCGACCGCCGTTTGCGCTTCGCTGCGCGCGTCGGCGACGAGCTGCGCGGCGATCTGCGGCGTGATGGCGCCGATATCGTCCTGGTACTTGAGCAAGGCGCCAAGCGTGTCGGCCACCGTCTCCGGGTCGAGGCTCATGCGGTCCAGTGCCACCAAGGCCTCGGCCCAATCCAGCGTTTCGGCGATCCCCGGCGACTTGAACAGGTCCATCGCGCGCAGCCGCTGCGTGAACGCCACCACCTCGCGCGAAAGACGCGCGTCCGCGCCCGGAACCTTGCGGCGCACGATGGCCAGCTCGCGTCCGGCATTCGGAAAATCGACCCAGTGATACAGGCAACGCCGCTTGATCGCATCATGGATCTCGCGCGTCCGATTGGAAGTGATGATGACGATCGGCGGAGACGCGGCCTTGATCGCACCCAGCTCGGGGATAGTCACCTGATATTCGGCCAGAACCTCGAGCAGATAGGCTTCGAAGGGCTCATCGGTCCGGTCGAGCTCGTCGATCAGCAGCACCGGGGCGACGCCGTCGTCCGGCTGCAGCGCCTGCAGAATAGGCCTGCGGATCAGGAACCGCTCGCTGAAAATGTTGGTGGCCAGTGCCTCGCGATCGACCTTGCCCTCTGCTTCGGTCAACCGAATCTCGATCATCTGCCGCGGATAATTCCACTCGTACACCGCCGATGCGGTGTCGAGGCCTTCGTAGCATTGCAGGCGCACCAGCGAGCGCGAAAGTGCAAGGCTAAGCACCTTGGCGATTTCGGTCTTGCCGACGCCCGCCTCGCCTTCGAGGAAAAGCGGCCGCTGCATCTTGAGCGCGAGAAATACGCTGGTCGCGAGCCGCCGGTCCGCGAAGTAGTCGTAACGCTCGAGCAGCGCGACGACGGCATCGACACTATCGGGCAGCAAGGAGGAAGGCATATTGCGAATCGCCGGCAGTCGGAACTGAATTATACCGTCATGCGGTGACCACGCTCAGCTCGGACTGGTTGCGAGAGTCCTTCTGCCGTCGGCCATTGAATCATCACGGCCGCGAAGGAAAGCGCAGCAAGCGCTCCACGAGCGGCGAGTCACGCGGCGATCGACACGGTCGCTTTCCTCTCTCGGCTAACGATTGTCTGCTGCCGCATCGGGACGAATCAATCGCCCAACTTGATTTTGTTGTCCTTGATGACTTTGGCCCAGCGAGGTATTTCCTTGCGCACGAAGGCGTCGAGCTGCTCGGGAGGCGCGCCGAGCACCTCGATTCCCTGCGCCGACAGCTTGTCGGCGACTTCCGGTGTTTTGACGGCCTTGGCAAACTCGTCGTAGACGCGCTTGACCAGAGCGGCGGGCATGTTGGCGGGAGCGAACACGCCCCACCAGGTGTAAACCTCGAAGCCGGGCACCCCCTGGTTGGCGATCGGCTCAGCGCCCGGAAGCTTCGGATCGGGCTTGGCCGAGGTCACCGCGATCGCACGCAGGCGGCCGGACGTGACGTAGGGACTCACCAGAAACACCGAACCGATGGCCAGCGGCACTTGATCGCCGATCGCATCGTTCATCAGCGGTCCGCCACCACGATACGGGATATGGTTGAATTCGACGCCGAGTCGATTGCCGAGCTGGACCATCGTCAGATGGCCGAGGCTGCCGGCGCCGATCGTCCCGTAGGAGACGCTCCCCGGCTTGGCCTTCGCCGCCGCGACGACATCGCGAAACGACTTGTAGGGCTCGCTGGCGTGCGCGACCAGCGCCATGGCACCGGTGCCTACCAACATGATCGGCGTCAGGTCCCGGGTCGTGTCGAAGGGCAGATTGGGAATCAGCGACGGGTTGACCGCATGAGTGTCGAATACGACCCCGATGGTATAGCCGTCCGGATCGGCTTTCGCCAACAGCGCGGTCCCGATCGAGCCGGAAGCACCGCCGCGGTTGTCGACGACGAACTCCTGACCCGTTTGCAGGCTCAACTGCTGGCCGAGGATGCGTGCCACCTGATCGACCGAGCCACCGGGCGGGAAGACGGCGATCAATTTGACGGTCTTCGAGGGCCATTGCTGCGCCGCCACGACGGGCGCGAATGCGACGGCGAACGACAACATAAGTGCCGCAAGCGCGGCACGACTGATCTTCATGTAACACCCTCCGCAGGCAACTGGCGCCGGATGAAAGACAAGGGGACGATCTAGCGCATCGCGAGCTTACCCGCAAATCCCCCGCGTTCGCGCTATCCCGAAGAAGAAGCTTGCGGCGATTGCAATCCGCATCGCGGCGACGTCATGCTCCGTTCCAGGAGCCTCGCTTGCGCACACGCGAGCGTCCGTACCAGAGCAGAACGGTGACCAGCGCCATGGCAATCACCAGCGGCGAGACAAGGAGCGCCGCAAGCCAGCTCCACGTGCCGTCGCTGTCCAGGGCCCTGAAGCAGAAATACACGACGATCGGCGCGCCTATGGTCGCCGCAAACGTTGCGCTCCTGACGGCATGAAAGAGCGTGTTCGCCACGATACCGATCAACACCGGCAGAAGGATGAGAATCAGAAGCGGTTTCATGGGCGCTGCGAGCCGCGAAAGGAGTCAAGCCGCGAGATCGACGACGCGATAACCAGGGCTGTGATGCATTTCGCGATCTGCGTCAGGTGTGGATGAATCGACCACCGCCAAACGACCAGTTCTCCCATAGTGTCTCCTTGAAACATACCATCACGTTCTCAGGATTCACACCCGGATTCTGCGACAATCCTGCGAGCAGATCGGCAAGGATTTTCTTCTTGATCTTGACGCTGCGACCGACCGACAAGAGTATCTCGATCAGGACAAAATCTTCGTTACGACGAACGGTCAGGTCAGGGTATTCCGGATCGAAACGAAAGTCATCCGGGCCGAGCTCGAGGACGCGCTGAAAGCGGTCCTTTTCCGGAACGCCCGATGCGATCAGCGCGCGATGCACGCCATCAAGAATGGCGGATTTGAAAGCGCTCGATTTTCCCGTACGCACGGTAATCGTAACCAGCGGCATGCGGCCTCCCTGCGCACTAGCGAATTTAATTGAGCGGCGTTCTGGCGGCCAGTCTCGCACCGATGGGAAGGCGGCTCCGCGTCAATATCCACCCGCCCTCCGGCTTTCTCCTAGTATTTTATCTCACCGCTCAGCCAGCGAATCGCGGGCAGGAAGTGTCGCCAGGGCGTTTCCTACGTCCAGCGACACCTCACGCAGCGCGGGTCACGTTGGTACATTGGCGACCGTCGACTCCGCTGCTTTCGGAGATGATCCATAGGCGTTCTGCTCCGGCTGGCTATCGATCAGCATGAAAATCAGCAGAACGATCCAACCAACGATCGGCACCAGCACAATCAGTATCCACCATCCGCTGCGGCCGGTGTCATGGAGCCGTCTGACCGTGACCGCGATGCCGGGAATGAGCACCGCCAGCGTATAAATCCCCGACAATATTCCGATGCTCGCAGCCGCGCTGTACGTTCCGACAAGTACATCACAACCCGTAAGAACTACGGAAATGATTATGTTGAACAAGACAAAAAACCAATACTCTCTCCGACGCGCTCTGCCGCTGAAGTCTGCGTACTTTTTAAGTGCCTGAAGGTACCAGTTCATTCATCTCTCCCCGTGATGAAGGTGAAACGCCGGTCGCCCGATGCACGATGTACCGCCATCGGACACAGCCCTGCGTCGCCGAAAAGGATACGGGGCGCCGCCGATGAGGCATTTTTAAACAACTGGGACCAAGGCGGATGCGTCGGGTACCCACGCTCAAGTATAGGACGTATCGCTTCGCGACTCCATCGCTGAGCGAACCGGGTCCCGTAATCCGGGTGCCTCTCGGGCGCGGCGTCTATTGGGTCTTGATCGTGTGCGCTACTTCGAAACGACGGCGAGCATGTTGGCGTCGCGAGCGATGAGCCAGTTGTTCGCCTGGCGTCGGAGGATGGAGAGTGTGTTGCCCGCGCGCCTAGTCGGCCCCGCGCTATTGGGAGGGGTGATGACAACCGAAAGTTCGGTCCACATGTACGCCCAATCTCCCATCACCTTGATCTCTTGAATCTCGCTGGTGGCATCGATCTTGGCAGTCTTGAGCGCGGTTTGGGACGCCGCGAATGCAGCTTTGCCGCGCATCGGCGGCTGGCCCGCTACGAGGAAGACAGCGTCATCCGTCATGAGGCTCAGAACTCCCTCGGTGTCCCCGGCCTTCGAGGCGTCGAGCCAGGTCGTTACCAGCTGTCGGATGGCCTGCTCGTCGTTTTCCATTTCGGGCTCCGTGAATAAGATTCGGACCAATGTCGAGCAACGCTATTGGCGGACCTTTGCCACCCCCAGGGCACGGCGGCGCTCGAGACTTTCCTTCGGCCAATAGGCAGCGCG
>DASXBW010000066.1:0-93156 GCA_036491495.1 Casimicrobiaceae bacterium | reverse complement strand
GTCCGCCGCCGGCACCGCGTTTGATGTGTTCGTCAATTTCAGCAAACAGGTATCCGGTCTTGCAGTGAATTCCGCATCGCCGTACTTGAATTTCAATGCTGCGGCGAATACGGGAACTGCCTACGAGTTCGATTTCAACGTTACGGGAACGACGACGGCGGTTCTCAAGCTGACCGGCGTCGTGCTTACCTCGGCTCACAAGTACACGATCTACGTCGCCGGTCCGAGCACCGCGCTGCAGGGTATCGTCACTCAGGATCTCTGACCCTTGCGTCGACTGCCGGGTGCCGGCGCCGGATCGATCCCGCGTCGACTTTTGGGCGCGAAAGTCGAGCGCGACCGTCTGTGGGCTCCCGCACATTTACAGTCAATCGGCGTCGATCGTCCCGGCCGGGTGCGCTTGCAATGTAAAATCACAGTCGGGCGCGCTCGCCACCACGACGGGGTGTTTCTGCACCGACTTGGGCGCAGACTCACGCCTTGAACTCGTTTTTCAACGCGGAGAAATTAATGCGCATGCACCGTGTCCTGCTCGGCGCGTTCTGGCTGTCGCTGGCGGGCATTGCCGTGACCGGCTGCAACACGGGCAAAGGCGTGACCGATCCCGCGATCCAGTTTGCAATGTTGCGCATCGTAAACCTGATTCCGGATGCGGGCGGCCCTATCAATGTAACGCTTGATGGTAATACCTTCGTCTCCGGGCTCAACTTCGAGGCGCTGACCCAATACCAGCAGATCAACAGCGGCACACGAGCGATTCAGGTGAGTGTTGCCGGCGGCGCCAGTAATATCATCAGCACCACCTTCACTTTCGCCGGAATCACCAATTACACGCTGGTTATCTACGGGCCCGCCGCGGAGGCGACCAGCCTCCTGGTCAACGACGCCTGTCCAACGGGTGGGCAGGCCCTCTGCGCCGATCCGGGCGCTGGCAATTTCAATCTGCGAGTGATCAACGCCGCCACCACTGGCGCCGGGGTCGACGTCTACGCCACCGCGCCGGGCGCGAATCTCGACGCCGCGGCGCCTAACATTGCCGGCGTGACCGTGGGTACGACCAGCACATTTTCAACACTGGCGGCGGGCAATCTCGAAATTCGCGTCACGCCCTCCGGCACCAAGCAAGTCATTTACGATTCGGTGCCACAATCGTTCAGCGAACGCTCCCTGGTCGAAGCCGTCGTTTACACCCGCACCAGCAGCAAGCTTGTCGGTGTGTCGCTGCTCAACAACGACAGCACCGGCACCAGCATCACGAGTCCCAATCTGCTGTCGCAGTTCAAGGTCATCAACGGTTCTTCGGTGCCGTCGCCGATCAACGTATTCGTCAACCAGAACCTGCTGCTGTCGAACATTCCGTTTGGCGGTGCGTCGAGCTATCAGACGACCGCCACGGGCTCTCCGACGGTTTCGGTCGAGGCCACCGCGACGCCCGGGGCGGCGCTGCTCACGCTCATGCCCACGCTCGGTCCGGGAACCGATTCGTCGATCCTGCTCACCGGCCCATCGGGCGCGCTGAAGGCGCTGGTCTTGAGCGACAATAATCTGCCGCCGGTGCCGATTCGAGCACGGGTGAGGTTCGTGAACGGGACCACCGATATTTCGGCGCTCGACGTCTATGTCAATTTCAGCAAGTTGGTCTCAGGGCTGGCGATGAACTCCGCGGTAGCGGGCCTCGAATTCGGGGCAGACCCGGTCGCGGGAACGAGTTACGAGTTCGACTTCAATGTCGCCGGGACCAATCAAGCCAGTCTCAAATTGCCGGGAGTCGCCCTTTTCGGCGGCAGGACCTACACCATCTACGTCGTAGGTCCTCAGGCAGCGCTTTCCGGCATCGTTACCGGCGATAACTGATTACGACTTAAGGCAAGCGATCAGCAAGCCGGCGCTTATAATGCCGGCGATGAACGCGCCCACGCTGCCCACCGAGGCGCCGCTGTCGGCCCACACCCCGATGATGCAACAGTACCTTCGGGTGAAGGCGGAGCATCCCGACAAGCTCGTGTTCTACCGCATGGGCGACTTCTACGAGCTGTTCTACGGCGACGCGCAGCGCGCGGCGCCGCTCCTCGACATCACCCTGACCTCGCGCGGCCAGTCCGCCGGCGGACCTATTCCGATGGCGGGCGTGCCGTATCACGCGGTCGACCAGTATCTGGCGAAGCTCATTCGGCACGGCGAATCGGTTGCGATCTGCGAACAGATCGGTGATCCGGCAACGTCGAAGGGTCCCGTCGAGCGCCGCGTCACCCGCATTGTCACTCCCGGCACCATCACCGACGCAGGGCTGCTCGACGCCAAGCGCGCCAGCTTGCTCGGTTCGGTTTATATTGCCAGCGCTCGCGCCGGCGTCGCGATGCTCGATCTCGCGGGAGGCAAGCTTTCGCTGCGCGATCTCGCCTTGTCCGAACTAGCCACCTTCCTCGACCGGCTAGACTTAAGCGAATTGTTGTATTCGGAAGGGGCAACCGTCTCCTTCGCGCAAGCGGCCGCCGTTCCGGCGCGCGCGCTTCCACCGTGGCATTTCGATGCGGACGCGGGGCTGCGCCGTTTACGCGATCAGCTAGGAACGCTCGACCTTGCGGCCTACGGCATCGACGACACTCCGCTCGGTGTTTGCGCCGCGGGTGCGCTCGTTGGCTACGCTCAGGCAACGCACCAGTCCGCATTGCCGCATGTTCGCACCCTGACCGTCGAACGCGAAGGCGACCATCTGGCGCTCGACGCCGCGACGCGCCGCAATCTCGAAATTACCGAGACCTTGCGCGGCGAGAGCGGCGCGACCTTACTCGCGCTCCTCGACACCTGCGTCACCAGTGCTGGCAGCCGGTTGCTGCGGCAGTGGCTGACCAATCCGCGCCGGAATCCGGAAGTCGCACATGCGCGCCACGGCGCGATCGCCGAGCTCATTACCGCAGCGCCGCGATGCCGTGAGCTGAGCCGCGCACTAAGAAGCACCGTCGACATCGAGCGCATCGCTGCCCGCATCGCGCTTAAGAGCGCCCGCCCGCGCGATTTGTCGGGCTTGCGCGACACTCTCGGGGCGCTGCCTTCGATCGCCGATTTCCTCGCCCGCTGCGAGGCGCCGCTGCTCAAGGACATCGTTGCCGCGCTGTCAGTCGACAGCGCGTGGACATCGCTCCTCCAACGCATCATCGCCGCCGAGCCCTCGGCCGTGGTGCGCGACGGCAACGTCATTGCCGCGGGCTGCGATGCGGAACTCGACGAGCTTCGCGCGATCGACAAGGATTGCGGCGCCTACCTTGTCGAATTGGAGGCACGTGAGCGGGAACGGACGGGGATCCCGACGCTGAAGGTCGAGTACAACCGCGTCCACGGTTTCTATATCGAGGTGACGAATGCACACGTCGCCAGGATTCCCGCGGATTTTCGCCGCCGGCAAACCTTGAAGAACGCCGAGCGCTATATCACTCCGGAGCTGAAGGCATTCGAGGACAAAGCGCTGTCAGCGCAGGAACGCGCACTGGCACGCGAGCGGTTGCTCTTCGACGCGCTGCTGACCGACCTTGCGCCGGCAGTCCCGGCCCTGCAACGCGCCGCTCAGGCCCTTGGATCGCTCGACGTTCTGGCAACGCACGCGGTCCAAGCCGCGAGTTTGCGCTGGACGCAACCGATATTCAGCGACACGCCGGGCATCTCCATACGCGGCGGCCAGCATCCGGTCGTCGCGGCGCAAGTAGAGCATTTCATTCCCAACGATGTCTCGTTGAGCCCGGAGCGCCGGCTGTTGATCGTCACCGGACCGAACATGGGCGGCAAATCGACCTACATGCGCCAGACCGCCGTGATCGCGCTGCTGGCGCACTGCGGCCTGTTTGTGCCCGCGGCCCATACCGTCATTGGCCCTATGGACGCGATCTATACCCGCATCGGCGCAGCCGACGACCTCGCGGGCGGCCGCTCGACTTTCATGGTCGAGATGACGGAAGCGGCGTACATCCTGAATCGCGCGACGCCGTCGAGCCTCGTGCTGATCGACGAAATCGGACGCGGTACTTCGACTTTCGACGGACTGGCGCTGGCGTGGGCCATCGCGCGCGAGCTGGTCCGCAACAACCGCAGCCTGACTCTGTTCGCCACCCACTACTTCGAGCTTACTGCGCTGCCGGCCGAGCTCGAGGGCTGCGCCAACGTCCATTTCGACGCCGTCCTACACAAGGATCGCATCGTATTCCTGCATGCGGTCGAAGACGGGCCGGCAAACCAGAGTTACGGCCTTCAAGTGGCGAAGCTTGCCGGCGTGCCGTCGGAGGCCGTGCGGCAGGCGCGCGCATTTCTGTCGCGGCTCGACCATTTCAGCGCGCGCCGCGATGACCACGGCGATCTCTTTTCGGCCAGCCCGCCTGAGGCAGAGCCACTGCGGCCCGAATCGCCGGTGCTCGATCGCCTGGCCGCGCTCGACCCCGACGCCCTCTCGCCGCGCGACGCGCAGGCAGCGCTGTACGAGTTAAAACGACTTGCCGGCGATTAAGAGTCGACGGGCCCGCACCAGACCCCGCGCCCGTGATCTTCAGCGAATTAGTGGTGGTGGCCGTCCGGGCCGTGCACGTGCCCGTGCGCCATTTCCTCCGAGGTCGCTGGACGAATGTCCAGCACGATGCAATCGAAGCGCAATCGCTGTCCGGCGAGTGGATGATTGCCGTCGACGACCACCTTGCCGTCGGCGATATCGGTCACCGTGAACACTTGCCCTTCGTCGTCGCCCCCATTCTTTCCCTCGCCCGACCCCGCATAACCTTCGAACTGCATCCCGACCTTGATCTCGGGCGGGAACCGGTCCTGCGGCTCGACTCGCACCAGATCCGCGTCATATTCGCCAAACGCATCTTCCGGCTCGAGGAGCACCGAGCAGCTCTCGCCGACTTTTTTCTGCGCCAAAGCCGCTTCGATCTTGGGAAAGATGCCGTGATGCCCGCCGTGAAGATAGGTGATCGGCTCCGCGGATTCCTCGATCAGCTTGCCTTCGGGGGAAAAAAGCTTATATGACAAGGTAACGACCGTATTGGAGAAGATATTCAAGCCGCCGCCTCGAATTCGTCAGGTGAAAAAACGCCACGGCCGTAACGGCCGCAAGCAAGGGTCTGCAGGGCCGCATTTTACAACACCGCGCCGGCGCTTCGACGACCTCGGTGGTCAACCCGGCCGTCAACTAAAGTCGTCACGTGAGTGGTCGGAGGCCGGCCGCTATAATCGAACGATGGCCGACGTCGCGATCAAAGAGCTTCTCGGCGGCCTGAGCGCATCGGTATTTCTGCGCAAGTACTGGCAAAAAAAGCCGTTGCTGGTGCGGCAGGCCGTGGGCGGCTTTCAAGGCTTGTTGAGCCGAGCCGAGCTCTTCGCGCTTGCCGGCCGCGATGATGTCGAGTCGCGCCTGGTTAGTCATGCGCGCGGACGGTGGACGCTGGCCCAAGGACCGTTCCGCGCCGCGGATTTGAAGCGTCTTCCGGCGCGCGATTGGACCTTGCTGGTTCAGGGCGTCAATCTCCACTCGGCCGCGGCCGACGCCTTGTTGCGCCGCTTCGCTTTCATCCCCTACGCACGGCTCGATGATGTGATGGTGAGTTATGCGGCTCCCGGCGGCGGCGTCGGGCCTCATATCGACTCCTACGACGTCTTCCTGCTGCAGGGAGAAGGGCGCCGTCGCTGGCAAGTGAGTTCCAATATGAGCCGGCAACGCGATCAGACAGTCGACCCTTCTCTGCCGGTCAAGATCCTGACCCGGTTTCGACCCGACGCGGAATACACGCTCAACGCAGGGGACATGCTCTACCTCCCGCCGGCATGCGCCCACGATGGGGTCGCGGTGGATGCATGCATGACGTATTCGATTGGATTTCGCGCACCGTCCGCGCAGGAGCTCGGAACCGCATTTCTCGACTGGATGCGCGACTCGATCGCGCTCGAGGGCCGTTACGCGGATCCCTCTCTCGCGCCCACAACGGAACCCGCACGCATCGACCGCGGCATGCAGGAGCGATGTTCCGCGCTGCTTGCCGGCGTTCGCTGGAGCAACGCCATGGCCAGCCGTTTTCTTGGCTGCTACCTGTCGGAACCAAAGCCGGGCGTATTTTTCGAGCCGCCATCGCGTCCGCTTAGGCTGGCGGCGTTTCGCTCAGCGGCGGCCCGGCGAGGCATAAGCTTGGACCGGCGCGCATTGTTGCTATACGATAGTCGCACCGTATTTCTCAACGGTGTAGCGCTCGAATCTGCCGGCGAAGACGGCACCGTGATCAAGCGCCTGGCAAACGCTCGCCACTTGAGCGGCGCAAGCTTCGCTGGCCTGACTCGCGCTGCCGCCGTGCTGTTTCATCAATGGTACTGTGATGGATTCCTCCACCTCGGCTGATTCTCCCGCGCCACGCGTCGCCGAGCTGTCCACGATTGCCGAGCAGACCGCGGCGATCGACCAGTTGATCGCGCTCGCGCGCCACCACATCCAGGTGTTTGATCAGGATTTGTCGCAGACGGGTTGGAACGGCTCGGAGCGCACCGAGCGTCTCGCTGCTTTTCTGCGCGGCGTGCGCGGTCGCCGGCTCGACATCATCGTCCACGACACGCGCTATCTCGAAACCGCTTGCCCTCGAATGCTGAAGCTATTGGGCGTTTACGGCCATGCCATGGCGATTCTCCAGACCGGCGCCGAGGGCAAGGTCGCGACCGACCCTCTGTTGATCGTCGACGGCCAACATTATCTGCATCGGTTCCATTTCGAGCAGCCTCGCGCCGCGCTCGGCATCCTCCAGCCGGAGCAAACGCAGCCGCTGGCAACACGATTCGCCGAAATCTGGGCGACGGGTGAGTCCGGAGTCAACGCAACCGTGTTGGGCTTGTAGGCTTGCGTCCGACATTCACGGTTTTGAAAGGCCCACGACAAGAGTCACAGCGTTTCCGAAATGGTTTCCGACCCGTTGAATACCGCTACCTTTATGCTAAAATTTAAGGCATCGGTGGTGCTATCTTCGCGCGCATCCGTGGTTCATGCACAGGCGCCTAGCCGATTTCTAAAGCAGCGTGCCGACCTAACTCGAGTAAGGGGAATCACAATGAACAGATCCGTTTTCGCCGCTGTCGCGGTCGTTGCAGTTCTTGCTGCGTGCGACAAGCCCGCACCTGTCGTCGCACCGGCGCCGTCGCCTCCTCCACCAGTCGTGGTCACGCCGACTCCCCCACCCGCTCCTGCGCCAGGGGCAGACGCCATGAAGTCCGCCGACAAGGCAATGGATGCAGCCAAGGATTCCAAGGACGCCGCCAAGGACTCCAAGGATGCAGCCATGGAATCCAAGGACGCCGCCAAGGACTCCAAGGACGCCATGAAGAAATAAGGCCGTCGCAATTCCGAACGAAGAAAAAGCCGGCCCTCAAAGCCGGCTTTTTCTTCGTTGCTTGGTGTGAATCTTTCTTTGTCTCTCCTCTGATCCCCGCGCGGCAAAACGCCGCGCACGCCTCATTGAAGCGCCACGCCAATCCGCTTGGCGACCTCGCGGTATTTTTCGATGACGCCACCCAAGTCTCGACGGAACCGATCCTTGTCCAGTTTTTCCTGGGTCGCCAGGTCCCACAGACGACACCCGTCCGGCGTAAATTCGTCGCCCAGCAACAGCGGTCCGGCCGGATCCGAAACGGCGTGGCCGAACTCCAGCTTGTAGTCGACCAGCTCGATGCCCGCGTCGGCGAAGAGCGGCTTTAACACCTGGTTGACCCGATGCGTGAGCGATTTCATCTCGGCGATCTCGCCCGCGTTTGCCCAGCCCAGCACGCGAATGTGATCGTCGTTTACCAGCGGATCGTGCAATGCGTCGCTCTTATAGAAGAACTCGAAAATCGGCTCGGTCAAGCGCGTGCCTTCGGCGATGCCATAACGCTTGGCCATCGATCCGGCGCAGACGTTTCGGACGACGCATTCGACGGGAATCATTTTCAGCGAGACGACCAGCGAATCGCGCTCATTGAGCAATCGCACAAAATGGGTCGCGACGCCCGCCTCGGCGAGCTTGCCCATGATGTAGGCATTGATCCGATTGTTGGTCTCGCCTTTTTGTGCGAGCTGGGAAACCTTGACGCCGTCGAACGCGCTGGTGTCGTCCCGGAAATGCATGACCAGCAGTCCGGGATCGTCGGTCGCGTAGACGGTCTTGGCTTTGCCACGATAGAGCTCCTGCCGCTTTTCCATCCGTTTCCTCGGGTTGTCCTGCAGAACCTACACGAATTCGCGCCAGCCGAACCCGTCGTACTGGTCGGCAATCCCGATCCAGTCGAGTGAGCAGCCAAGCGCGGTGGCGAGGGCGGCCCGCGCGAGATCCGGCATATTGTTATGCTGGGAAAGATGCGCCGCGAACACATGCTTGAGCTTCGAATTATCGAGCCGCGACAAGAGTCCGGCTGCCGCTTCGTTATCCAGATGGCCGAAGCGCCCCGCGATGCGCTGCTTGAGCGCATACGGATAGTGACCGTTGGCAAGCATTCCGGAATCATGATTGCACTCGAGGACCAGGGCGTCGCAGCCGGAAAGACTCGCTTCGACGTGCAGCGTGCTGACACCGAGATCGGTCAGGACGCCGAGCCGCCATTGACCGTCGCTGCAGACGAACTGAACCGGTTCGCGGGCGTCGTGCGGTACCGGGAACGGTCGAACCTCGATCGCGTCGATCGCGAATGCGTCATGGGTATCGAAGCCGTACACCGCGGGCAGGCCGGCGAAGCGCTCCGCCACCGCCGAGAGCGTGCCAAACGTCAGCCATATCGGAGTGTCGTAACGCGCCGCGAATGCCGCAACGCCGCCCACATGATCGCTGTGCTCGTGGGTCACGATGATGGCGGTGATCGTTTCTGGCACTACGCCGATGCGAGCCAGCCTGGCAACAGTGTCGCGGATGCCGAATCCGCAGTCGATGAGCACTCGCGTCGTGCCCGCCTCGACCAGCAGACCGTTGCCTTCGCTGCCACTGCCGAGACAGGCGAAGCGCACGCTACTTGAGCTGATCCTTGAGCAACGCAAGGATCCGTTCGCCGTTTGCCGAGCTGTCCACGGCGCCGGCCGGATCCTGCACCGTCACCAGGCTGCGGGGATCGGCCTGCGTTACCACTACCCGGTATTGTTCCGGTTTCTCCACCTTCTCGGTCTTCCAGAACTGCATTTTGTTGAGCGTGTCGGCCAGCCAGCCCTCTTCTTTTTTCTTCGCCAGGTCTGGATTCGAGTAGCGGACGTAATAGAGCCCCTTCGAACGGTCGCGATCGACGACGGTAAAGCCGGTGCGATCGAGCGCGAGCCCGACGCGGCGCCATGCGCGATCGAACGCATCATCGACGACCAGCTGCGAGAGGCCGTTGCCGCCCTTTTCGATTCGCGCGCGATCGGGTGCATTGGTCATGGCCGCCACCGCTTCGGCAGCTTGCGGCGCCGGCGTGCCGAAAGCGAGCATCAGGCGTTCCAGAAACTCGGCCTCGAGCTCGGGATTCGGAGGCACCAGTGTCCAATTCCAGTCTTCACCCGCGCCCTGCGAAATCTTGGTCGGCAATTGCGCCGCGCCGCGGTGGCTGATGTAAATCTCGACGGTGCCTGGCTCCGTGCCACGCTCGATTCGGCTGCGAAACTTGTCGCGTTTGTAAGTATCGTTGGCGAAGCTCACATACTTGCTGCTGAATCGCTGAAGAGCATCCTTGGGCACGTCGGCGCGGTTCTCGGCCCAATCGGTTTCCATGATGCCCAGATTGGGTTGCTCGATGGCAATCACAAACCCGTTCTTGGTCCAGAAGTCATGCAATGTCGCCCACGCCGCATCCTCCGTCGTCTTCACGACCAGCCAGCGCTCGCTGCCCGATCGCGCAAGGCGCGCGTCCGCATTTACTGGCAGAATCTCGGTTGGCTTCCCCGTCGCACGCGCGGCGGCGACACCCGACGCAGTGGTGACCTGATAGCGGTCGTCGTACGTCGGCGTGGTGAGATCGGGGGGCACTTCGAGTACGGGCGCGCTCCCGGCGGACTTGTAGTCGATTTTCTTGCCCAGCGACATGGTCATGCTCTCGCAACCGGCAAGCAATGCGGCGGCAAGGATGCCGGACATCGCCAGGCGAGGCACGCGACGCAGCAGTTCTTTACGCATTCGATTTCTCCGCGGAATCTTCACAGGCAGCCCGCCTCACGCAGCGCTGTCCGCACGATGTCATGGTGCGACGCGGCCAGCGGCGTAAGCGGCAACCGCAGTGTGCCACCGATAAGGCCCATCTCGGCCAGCGCCCACTTGACGGGGATCGGATTGGCCTCGACAAACAGTTTGGTATGCAAGGGCATGAGTTTCGCGTTCGCCGAACGCGCCTCCTCCAGCCTTCCGCCCAGCGCAGCGTCGCACATCTTTGCCATCGCTCGGGGCGCTACATTGGCAGTGACCGAAATGACGCCGTGGCCGCCGAGCAGCATGTAGGCGAGCGCGGTGTCGTCATTGCCGGAGAGTAATGTAAACGATTTTGCCTTGGGCAGGCGCCGTATCAGCTCGACGTGACGCACCAGATCCGACGTCGCATCCTTGATCCCGACGACGCCAGGGAGCTCCGCGAGGCGGAGCACCGTGTCGGTTCCCAGATCGGCCAGGGTTCGTCCCGGAACGTTGTAGAGGATAAGCGGTAGCTCGACTTTCTCGGCAATGGTCTTGAAGTGTAGGTACAGACCTTCCTGGGATGGCTTGTTGTAGTAGGGTACAACCGACAGGCAATACGAGGCGCCGACCTTTTTTGCGTACTCGGTCTGCTCGATCGCCTCGGTGGTCGAATTCGAGCCGGTCCCCGCGATGACCGGGATGCGGCCCTTGGCGGATTCGACCGCCGTCTTGATCAGCAGGCAATGTTCTTCGAAGTCGACGGTGGGCGATTCACCCGTCGTGCCGACGATGACGATACCAGCAGTGCCGTTGGCAATATGGAAATCGATCAGCTTGCGCAGGCCGGGCAGATCGAGCTCACCTCCCGGGTGCATCGGCGTCGCAATGGCGACGAGACTTCCCTTCAACATCGATTCAAACCCGGAAAAAACGCCATTTTACCTCAATCGCCGGGCCCGGGCGCGGTGCGGCCTGCTCTCGATCGTGCTCGTATCGAGCGGTAGAAACGCTCATACAGGAAGCCGTGGCGGCCACGAACGGCGACGGCCGACCGCCGCCAGCCGCTGCACGACCACGGGCGGTTCAGATTCGATACGACCCTGTTCGAACGCCACGACGATCAGCGTACGATCGATGAGGGTGAGCAGCTCGCCCTCGGTCAAAAGGAAGTCCGGATTCGACGGCTTGCCATATGCCTGGTTGCCACGCGCAAAGGTCTCGTACACCAACACGCCATCATCGGCGAGCGCACGCAGGAGACTTGGAAACAACGCGCGATGCAGATAATGCGTGACGATGATGGCGTCGAATTTCTCTGTCTCGAATGGCCAAGGCTGCGTTTCCAGGTCCGCGCTGACCGCGGTGACTCCGGCGACCGACGAGAGTAGATCAAGCGCAGCCGTGTCACGGTCAACGGCCACGACGCGACATCCGCGCGCGGCGAACCATCGACTGTGACGTCCCTGGCCGCACGCAACGTCGAGCACCCTGGCGCCGTCCGCAACCAGGCTTGAAAAACGCACCACCCAGCGAGACGGCGCGAGCGATGCGTGTGCGCTCACCTTTTCTTCCGCGCCGATGACTTCCGTTGCCGCGGGACCGAAACCTTCGCCTCAACGGGTTCCACTGTTTCCTCGCGCGCTTCCGCGTGCAGCCAGTCGGCGAATGCTTGCGCTTCCGGACGCCGCGCGGCTTGCGCCGCGCGCACGATGAAATAGGCGCGGCTGGTCGCATGCTTGCGACGGAATGGCGCCACCAGCTTGCCTTGCGCAACCAGCTGATCCACCAGCGGACTGCGGCCGAGCGCCACGCCCTGACCGTCGATGGCCGCCTGCACCAGAAAGGCGTATTGGTTAAAGCGGACCGTCCCCACCGGCCTCGGCTCGGGAACACCGATCGCGGCGAACCATTGCGCCCAGCTGAGCCAAGGATAACGGCCGCGTTCATCGTCGAGATTGAGCAGCACGTGGCGAGCAAGGTCTTCAGGTTGCTTGAGCGGACGACCCGGATCGGATGCCAGCGCCGGGCTGCAAACCGGCTGCAAGCGCTCGCCAAACAGCCGCTGTGCATTGCGCGGCGCGAGCGACTCCGGGCAATAGCGCACGGCGAGGTCGATGCGCTCGCGATCGAGATCGAGAATCCGGTTGTCGGCGGAGATGAATACGTCGATGTCCGGATGCCGTTCCCGAAACCGCGGCAGCCGCGGCAGCAGCCACAAGGCGGCAAACGGGATCGCGGTCGAGATCGTCAGCGGCGCTACCGACCGCTCGCGGCGGATCTTGGCCACCGCATGGGTCAGCTCATCGAGCACTGTTTTCGCCGCGAGTTGCAACACCTGGCCCGCTTCGGTCAATCGTAGGGCGCGATGCCTGCGTTCGAATAAGGGCACGCCGAGCTGCTCTTCGAGCGTCTGCATCTGGCGCGACAGCGCCGACTGGGTCAGAAACAATTCTTCGCCGGCAAGGGTAAAGCTCAAGTGACGAGCCGCCGCGTCGAACCCCTTGAGCAGGTCGAGCGTGGGCAGCCGTCTGGCGGAAGGGTCTTGTTTTTGCATTCCTAATCCGCATGCGTCCTATGCGTATATTTCGTTTGTCCCTCAGCTGCATTGCGCCGATACTGTGCTTCGTGCATGCGCAGCGAAACAGAGTTAGTTTGGCGAGCCGACTCGCATGCATTATACGCATACATTTAGGAGCCGATCATGCCTTTCGATTTTTCCCCGGTGCTGTCACAACGGCAGTTTCTTCCCGGCCGAAGCACGCTGCAGCTCGACGACGCCGAAGGTACGGTGATCGCGGTTGAAAGCGGCTGCCTCTGGCTGACCATGGAAAACGATTCGCGCGACATCGTCCTGGGGCCCGGGATGCGCTTCGAGATCGATCGCAGTGGCCGGACGATCATCGCGGCCGAGGAGGACTCGGGCTTCGGGCTGGCGCCCGCCGATTGTCCCGAAGGCGTTCGGGCCTGGATGGCGCGAAAGCTTGCTGCCGTTCTTGGCCGGAGGGCGGCAGCAACGGCGTTTCGGTTCGTGCCCTACTACTGAGCCCAACGCCTGCCCCGCGCGGGCGCCCGGGGCGCGCTTTTGCGCGCCTCGACCTGCGCCGGCGCTCGGTTCAGACTACCTTTGGGTCAACGCTTGGCGAACACCATCTTGCCGCTCTTGTGCGAGACGTGCACGGAATCGCCGGCGACGAACCGGCCACCGAGGATCTCCTTGGCCAGCGGATTCTCGATCTCCTGCTGGATCGCGCGCTTCAGCGGACGCGCGCCATAGACCGGGTCGAAGCCGACGTTGGCAATGGCGGCCAGCGCTTCCGGCGTCAGCTCCAGTGAGATGTCGAGCTTGGCGAGGCGTGCCTGAAGGCCTTTCAACTGGATCTTGGCGATCGCTTCGATGTTTTCTTCCGACAGCGCGTGGAAAACCACGATCTCATCGATGCGGTTGACGAACTCCGGTCGGAAGTGGGTCTTGACCTCGGCCATGACCGCGAGCTTGATCACCCCGTAATCGTCGCCTGACATCTGCTGGATCATTTGCGAGCCGAGGTTCGAGGTCATCACGATCACGGTGTTCTTGAAGTCGACCGTGCGGCCCTGACCGTCGGTCATGCGCCCGTCGTCCAGCACCTGCAGCAAGACGTTGAAGACGTCGGGATGCGCTTTTTCGACTTCGTCCAGCAGGATGACACTGTACGGCTTGCGACGCACGGCTTCGGTGAGATAGCCGCCTTCTTCGTATCCCACATAGCCCGGCGGCGCGCCGATCAGCCGCGCGACCGAGTGTTTTTCCATGAACTCGGACATGTCGATCCGGATCAGATGCGACTCGCTGTCGAATAGAAACTCCGCCAGCGCCTTGCACAACTCGGTCTTGCCGACGCCGGTGGGTCCCAGAAACATGAACGAGCCATACGGCCGGTTGGGATCGGAAAGCCCCGAGCGCGAGCGCCGGATCGCGTCGGAGACCAGCCGCACGGCCTCGTCCTGACCGACGACCCGCTGGTGGAGCGCGTCTTCCATGTGCAGCAGCTTTTCGCGCTCGCCCTGCATCATCCGGGACACCGGAATCCCGGTCGCCCGCGAGACGACCTCGGCGATTTCCTCAGCCCCGACCTGAGTGCGCAAAAGCTGCGGCTTTTTCTTCTGCTCGGAAGCGAGCTTGGTGTCCGCCTTCTTGAGCTGCGCTTCCAGCTGGGGAAGCTTGCCGTATTGCAACTCGGACATCGCCTGCCAGTCGCCCTTGCGCTTGGCATCTTCCATGGCGAGCTTGATCTTGTCGATTTCCTCCTTGATGTGCTGCGTGCCCGCAACCTGGGCCTTTTCCGCGCGCCACACCTCGTCGAGGTCGGCGTACTCCCGCTCGAGCTTCGAGATCTCCTGCTCGATCAGCTCCAGGCGCTTTTTCGACGCTGCATCCTTTTCCTTCTTCACCGCCTCGCGTTCGATCTTGAGCTGGATCAACCTGCGGTCGAGCCGGTCCATCGCCTCCGGCTTGGAGTCGATCTCCATCTTGATGCGCGCGGCCGCCTCGTCTATCAGGTCGATGGCCTTGTCGGGAAGAAACCGGTCGGTGATATATCGATGCGACAGCTCGGCCGCGGCAACGATTGCCGGATCGGTGATTTCGACGCCGTGGTGAATCTCGTAGCGCTCCTGCAATCCGCGAAGAATGGCGATGGTCGACTCCACCGAGGGCTCGTCGACCAGCACTTTTTGAAATCTTCGCTCCAGCGCGGCGTCCTTTTCGATGTACTTCCGGTATTCGTCGAGCGTGGTCGCGCCGACGCAGTGCAGCTCGCCGCGGGCGAGTGCAGGCTTCAACATGTTGCCCGCATCGATCGCGCCTTCCGCCTTGCCGGCCCCGACCATGGTGTGCAGCTCATCGATGAACACGATGGTGCGTCCTTCGTCGGCGGCGATGTCCTTCAATACCGCCTTCAACCTCTCTTCGAATTCGCCGCGATACTTGGCGCCCGCAAGCAGCATCGCCATGTCGAGCGAAAGCACGCGCTTGTTCTTGAGCGTCTCCGGCACTTCGCCGTTGACGATGCGCTGCGCGAGCCCTTCCACGATCGCGGTCTTGCCCACGCCAGGCTCGCCGATCAGCACCGGATTGTTCTTGGTG
This sequence comes from Casimicrobiaceae bacterium, assembly GCA_036491495.1. Classification (GTDB taxonomy): domain Bacteria; phylum Pseudomonadota; class Gammaproteobacteria; order Burkholderiales; family Casimicrobiaceae; genus PALSA-1003. The sequence continues at coordinate 77,919 of DASXBW010000066.1, read as the reverse complement.
CGACGCTGAAGGATCTGGATGGTGCGGCGGATCTCGTCGTCGCGGCCGATGACCGGGTCGAGCTTGCCCTGACGCGCACGCTCGGTGAGGTCGATGGTGTACTTCTTGAGCGCCTCGCGCTGGCCCTCGGCTTCCGCCGAATCGACAGCGGCACCACCACGCACGGCTTCGATTGCCGACTCAAGCGCCTTCTTGGTCAGACCGTATTCCTTGAGCAACCTGCCGGTGTCGCCCTTGTCGTCGGCGAGCGCGAGCAGAAACATCTCGCTGGCAATGAACTGGTCGCCACGCTTGGTCGCGATCTTGTCGGTGAGATTGAGCAGATTGGTCAGCTCGCGCGAGGCGCTCATCTCGCCGCCCTGGCCTTCGACCTTGGGCAAACGATCGATGGCTTTGGTGAGCGCAGTCGTGAGCGGCGCGACGTTGACGCCGGCGCGGGAGAGGAGCGAAGCGGTGCCGCTGTCTTCCTGATTGAGCAAGCTTAAAAGCAGATGCTGCGGCTCGATATAGCCGTTGTCGGCGGCCAGTGCCATGCTCTGGGCATCGGCAATGGCTTGTTGAAACTTGGTCGTCAGCTTGTCAAAACGCATGGTGGTCGCTCCCGTCCGCTACCGGTCTTTAGTTCGCAAATGGGGCGCCCCGGGGGCGATTTCAAGCCAGATTTGCCGCTAAATACCTGATTCTTGAGCGAACAGCGGAAAAAACTCCGGGCGGCATCGAAACCGCCCGGAGCGCGCTTCGCAAGCCTGACGCTTACTGGCCGACGATCGAAGGCTTCATCGGCCCGAGAATAGCGAGCAGCTCGCCTTTTTCCTTTTCGGGAACCTTGAACTTGTCCAGCGATTTGACCAGGTCCTCGACCAGGGCGTTGAACTGCCCGTCGGTGATGCCCATCCCGGCATGCGCCGACTTCATGTCGCGGCCGGTATAGGTGCACGGCCCGCCGGCGCCGGCGCAGATCTGCTCGACCAGCAGCCGTTTCAGGCGCGGTATATCGGTCTTGGCAAAGAACTTGTTGATGCGGTTGTCGGCAGCGACATTGCCGACGAAGTCGTCGACCACGGCGGTGATCGCGCCCTGACCCCCGAGCCGGTCGTAAAGCGACTTCTGCTGCATCGGCTTCATAGCCATGTCCTGACAGGCGCCGAGCAGCAGCGTCGCCACCAGCACAACCGGTATTGCCAACCTGCGGAGCAATGCTTTCATCGGTTCTCCCATTCAACGTTGAAGCAGCGCGTGCGGCTGCACCCCATATACGGACCGACGCTGGCACCGGATGCGTAGGCTTGAACCCTTCTCCGATGTTGGCCGAGCCGCAAGCGGCAGCGTGCTACGATCGACAGTCTCGAAGCGCTCAGTCGATTACGCCCCATGCCGCAGCCCGGTTCCGCTCCGCCGCCGGTCAAGGCTCCGGACGCGCCGCCGCGGGCCGGTTTTTTCCGCGTACTGGCCGCAGTGTTCGCGAGCTTTCTCGGCATCCGCAAAAAGGCGGCCGGCGAACGCGACGCAACATCGATCAAACCCTTGCACGTCATTGTCGCCGGACTACTCGGCGCCGCGATCCTTGCCGCTGCGGTGCTGAGCCTGGTGCGGTTTATCACCCATCCAAACTAGTGTACTGGGCACCCCGTCGCAGCAGCGCCGTTACGGGTCACGGCGGAATCGCCTCCGCGACGGCCTTTGCCGCGAGGTCGAGCTCGTCGCTCGTCGTCAGCACATCGGGGCAAAGACGAATGCGGGCGCCGCGCGCGTCGGCAATGACTCCGCGCACGGCCAGGGCTTCGACGCCGCGGCGCGCGGCGCGAGACGCATCGTCACCCTCGCAGGTGACGACGACAAAAGCGCCATAATCCGCAGTGCCACCGGTGGCGCCAACGCCGTACTCGGCGAGCGCCGAGACCAGCCGCTCCTGCTGCGCGAGCGAATATTCGCGCAGGCGCTGCACGCCGATCGCCGCAGTAAAGATTTGACCGGCGCGCGCCTGGTAGCAGGTCATCACCGGCGGCGTCGATTCCAGAAACGCGTCGCCGCCTTCGCCAAATTGCGGCGGGTCCGGCCGCTCGTACGCGAAATGATCTTTTTTCGCGAACCAGCCGACGTCGAGCGTCGACAGGCTGCCGTCGAGATGTCGCGGATGCAGATACAGGTAGCCCGCGCCGGGGCCTCCACGCAGATATTTGTACGAGGCGCCGATTGCGAAGTCGGCATCCAGCGCGACGACATCGACCGGGAACACGCCCAACGAATGATAAACGTCGATCAGTACGCGCGCGCCTGCGGCGTGCGCCGCAGTAACCAGCATCGGAAGCTCAGGCAGCACCTGGCCGGTATGGAACAAGACCTGCGAAATGACCACCAGATCCGCCTGCCTGACCGCCGCCAGCAGATCGCCAAGGTCGAGCAGTCCCGAATCTCGCGCCTCGACCAGATGGAGCGCAATCCGGCCGCGGCGCGCGTACTGCCGCAAAATCAGGTCGATCGAGTCAAATTCGCCGCGCGTTGCGACCACGCGTGGAACGCCATCGTAAGTGTTGAGGATCGCCCGCAGGCCCTGCCCCGCGCTGGTTTTCGGCACCACGCAATCCGCGCGCGGAGCACCGAGCAGCTGCGCGAGGCGCGCCCGGTAAGCGGCGATCTCCGCCAACCAGTCGTCCCACGCATCGCCCAGCTTCGACTGCCAAAGCCCGATTGCCTGCGCGAGGTCGTCGGCAGTGGCGTCGAGCGGCCTGCCCAGCGAATGATTGGCCAGATAGGCGCCGTTGCGGTTGGCGCCGAGGACGCGCGAAAAAAGCGGCGCGACATGCTGCCGTATGCCGCCTTGGGTCAGGCTGCCTGGGCCGAGCGCCGCGATGGCATGCGCGATCCGGGCCGGCGTCTCCACGTTCGCGTTCATCGGATGCCGATCACGGTGCGCACGTCGATGAGCTCGGGGAAGAAAGTGTGCGCCAGCACGTTCCTGAGGAAATTCACACCCGACGACCCGCCGGTTCCCGGCTTTTGGCCGATGATACGCTCGACCGTCTTGAGATGGCGAAAGCGCCAGAGCTGAAAACTCTCCTCGACGTCGACCAGCTTCTCCGCCATTTCGTACGCATCCCAGTACTTCTCCGGTTGGTCGTAGATGAGCTTGAACACTTGCACCAGCTCGGCATTGCGCTGATGCGGTTGCGACCAGTCGCGCTCCACGCAGGCGATGGGCACGCTCAAGCCGCGTCGCGACAGATGGCGCAGGAATTCGTCGTACAAGGAGGGGGCTTCGAGCAGCGCGGTGAGCTCGGCGTGAACCGCGGGATCGTAGCGAAAGACATCGAGCAAGGCACGATGCTTGTTGCCGAGCAGAAATTCGATCGCGCGATACTGCGCCGACTGGAAGCCCGAGGAGCTCCCCAGCGACGACCGGAAGCCTTCGTACTCGGAAGGCGTCAGCGTTTCCAGCACCGCCCACTGCTCGAACAACTGCTTCTGGATCAATTTCACGCGCGACAGGATCTTGAAGCAGGCGTCGAGCTGGTCGGCGCGAACAAAGCGGATCGCCGCCTTGAGCTCGTGCAGCATCAGCTTCATCCACAGCTCGGAGACCTGGTGCTGAATGATGAACAGCATCTCATCGTGCCGCGGCGATCCTGTCGGCGTGCCCGAAAGCGGTTTCTGCGACGACAGCAGGGTGTCGAGGTGCAAGTACCCCGCGTAGGAAAGTCGATCGCTGAAATCGGTGACGATGCCCGGCTCGAGCGGATGCTTCGACATGGCAGGAAAATAGACTGTGATGGCGGAGTATAGGAACGGGGTCGCGGCGTGTCCACCGCGCAGTTGCACCACGCCGCGCACGTTGAGACCCGGCGGGCACTAGCCCTGCCTCTGCTACCATTCCGCGCATGATGAAATGGTCCGCCTGGATGCCGCGCGCGATGGATCGCCGCGCTTGCGCTGTCTCGCTGCTTTTCATGCTCCTTGGCGGCTGCGGCGACAAAGCGGTGACTCGACACCTCGTATTGCACGAGTGCCGCTTGGCCAAGCTCGCGTCGGCCGCGCAGTGCGCCACCGTCGAGGTCGCGGAAGACCGCTCGAAGCCTGACGGCCGCAAGCTTGCACTGTTCGTTGCGATGCTGCCCGCCAATACGCTCAACCCCGATGCGGACCCGTTGTTCATGCTTCCCGGCGGCCCCGGTCAATCGGCGGAGGCGCTGGTTCCCGTCGCGGTCGCGCTTGCCGGTGTGCGCCGCACGCGCGACATCGTGTTGATCGATCCACGGGGCACCGGCAAATCGGCGCCGCTGAAATGCGCTGCTTTAGCGCCGCGCGACCCCTTCGATGAGTTGATCGACACCGATCTGGCTGCGACCGCGGCGCAACGATGCCTGGCCGAGCTGCGCGAATTGAGCGCCCCGGACAAGGTCGACGTCTCGCGCTACATCACCCCGGAAATCGTTGCTGATGTGGATGCGGTTCGCGCGGCGCTGGGCTACGAACGCATCAATCTTTGGGGCGGCTCCTACGGCACTCGCGTCGCGCAGGAATTCGTGCGCCGCTACCCGTCGCGCGTCCGCAGCATGGTGCTCGACGGCGTCGCCCCGCCGGCGATGCGGACCACGCTCGACGTCTGGCCCGCGCGCGAGGCAGCGCTCGCTGACGTTCTGGCCGCATGCGCGGAAAACGCGGATTGCAAACGCGCGTACCCCGATCTGAACGCGACCCTGGGAGAGATCAAGACCGCGCTCGGCGCATCGCGCCGCGTTCGCGTCGCCGATCCGCGCACCGGTGCGCTGCGCGAGGTTGCGCTCGGCTTCGATTCCGTGGTCGCGGCGCTGCACGGGCTCGTATACGCGCCCGAGTTCGCAAGCCTGATACCGCCGCTGCTTAGTCGCGCGCAAGCCGGTGATTTTGCGCCGCTGCTAGCTGCCGCGATGCCGCTTACGGCTGATCTCGAGCAAACCATGAATCTCGCTCTGCACTTTGCGGTGACATGCGCCGAAGACGCGCCGCGGGTGACGGCGAGCGACAGCAGCACGCTACTCGCGACGCTGCGCGCGCCGTCGCTGGCGGCACGCAATCTCGCCGCCTGCGACGGCTGGCCGCGTCCGTCCTTGCCGGCCGACTTCTATGAGCCGCTCAGCAGCGTCGTGCCGACACTTATCCTCTCCGGCGGTCTCGACCCGGTCACGCCACCGGCCAACGGCGAGCTCGTTGCCAAATCGCTTTCGAACAGTCGCCATGTCATCGCGGCAGGTTACGGCCACATCGTATCGCCGCACGCGTGCGCGCCGCGGCTGATCGAAAAATTCATCGATACCGCGGGTTTCGCGACGCTGACTCCGTCCTGCCTCGACTACCTGTCGACGAGCAAGCGACCGCCGATGTTCTCGTCGCTGCTGGAACCTAGTGTCCTGTCCCGCAAATTCGCTCGATAGTTCGGGGCGAAATCAAGTGCCAGGCGGCGTTGCGCGGCCTTACCGTACCATTGGGTACGCTTTCGGCCGCGCGCCTTGCCTGCCACTCGATTTCATCCCCTCCTTTATCTTCGGAATTCACGGGACAGGACACTAAATGATCGAGGTCGATGGTCTCGAGAAGCACTTCGGCAAGCGCCACGAGATCAAGGCGGTCGCCGGGGCCACGTTTCGCGCCGAAGACGGCGAGATCACCGGCTTGCTCGGTCCCAACGGCGCCGGCAAGACGACTTTGCTGCGCACGCTGGCGACCTTGATTGCGCCCGACGCCGGCAGCGCGACCGTCGACGGGCTCGACGTAGTGCGCGACCGTTACGCGGTGCGCCGCCGGATTGGCGTGCTGTCGGACGCGCGCGGCCTCTATGCGCGGCTCACCGCGCGCGAGAACGTACGCTATTACGGGCGCCTGCACGGCCTTGGTGGCGCCGCTCTCGACGCGCGCATCGAAACTTTGCTGACGCAGTTCGGCCTCTCCGCGCTCGCCGACCGCCGCGCCCACGGCTTTTCGCAAGGGGAGCGGATGAAGGTGGCGATTGCGCGCGCGCTGGTCCACGATCCGGCAACGATTCTGCTCGACGAGCCGACCAACGGACTCGATATCATGAGCATCAGAAGCCTGCGTGACCTGTTGCGCGGGCTGCGCCAGGCGGGCAAGTGCATCCTGTTCTCGACCCACGTGATGCAGGAAGTTGCCGCGCTTTGCGATACGGTGGTGATCCTCGGCCATGGCAGCGTTGTTGCCAGCGGCACCGGTGCGGATTTGATGCGCCGCACCGGCCGTGCTTCGCTCGAGGATGCGTTTGTCAGCCTGCTCGGCTCCGGAGAAGGCCTGGCCGCATGAGCGGCGCCGCGCGCATCCTTGCCGTCGCCGGCAAGGAAGTCCTCGATACGATTCGCGACCGTCGGGCGATGCTGGTCACTCTGCTGACGGCTATCGCCGCGGGGCCGGTGTTCCTGGTGCTCATTTTCAACATGACGGCGAGCCAGGCGGACAAGGCGCGCGAACTCAAACTGCCGGTCGTGGGACAGGAAAACGCCCCGGCGCTCATCGCATTTCTGGAACGCTCGCAGGTGGTGATACAAACGGCGCCCGAGGACTACGAAACGAAGATTCGCGCCGGCGAACTCGACGTCGCGCTCTGGATCGACCCGGCGTTCGAGGCCGACGTCGCGGCCGGCAAGGCCGGCACCGTCCGCCTGGTCTACGATCGCTCGCGCGATCGCGCGCGGGTGGCGATCAATTCCGCGGAATCGCTGCTCGCCGGCTATAACCGGCTGTGGGGAACTCAGCGGCTGCTATTACGCGGTATCGCGACCGAAGTCGCCCGCCCGCTCAAGGTCGAGGATATCGATCTCGCGACACCACAGCAATCCGGCGCGCTGATTTTGTTCCTGGTTGCGTTCTATGGTCTGTTCGCATCGATGATGGGCGGCATGGCTCCTGCACTCGACGCGAGCGCCGGAGAGCGCGAGCGCGGTTCGCTCGAGCCCTTGCTCGCCACTCCGCTTACCCCGCTGCAACTCGCGCTCGGCAAGTGGGCGGCGATCGGCCTCTTCGATGTGGTGGTGGTGGTGCTGACGCTGATCGGCTTCTATCTGACGCTCAATTTCGCACCGCTGCCCGCGATCGGCGTGCCGTTTCTTTTCGGCGCGACCGAACTTGCGCGATTCCTTTGGATACTGACGCCGCTGATCGCGATGTTATCCGCGCTGCTGCTCTATGTCGGTTTGCGCGGCCGCTCGCTGAAGGAAGCCCAGGCCAACGTCGGCGTGCTGCTGTTCGTCTTCACGATGCTGCCGTTCGTTCAGCTCATGGCGCAGAAACGAGAGCCTTCGTGGCTGCTCTGGGCGCCGATCTCGGCGCAATACACGCTTCTATCCCGTGCACTGCGCGGCGATTCGATCCCGGCCGTCGATTGGCTGCAGAGCGCGCTCACGCCGGCACTGGTCACCGTGATTGCGCTCTTCGCCGTCGCCCGGCTGCTGAGCCGGGAGACCGTGCTTGGCGCGCGTTCCTAGCGCGCCAGCGTGACGCCGGGCAGGGCCCTGCTCAGGCCAATTGCCGCAGCACGGCGAGCGGAGGCGCCTTGAGTGTCGCGCGGGTGCCCAGCCAGCCGGCGGCGGCGACACCAATCGCACCGCCTGCCACACCCAACAGCCACAACCACGGATTCCATCCGAACGGAATCAGGAACACGCGATCGGCGAGCACATAGCCGATCGCCGTCGCGCCGGCGGCGGCAACAAGGCCGGCCAATCCGCCGAGCGCGATGAATTCCGCCACCTGCGCCGCCGAGAGCTGTCGTCGGCTCGCGCCCAGCGTGCGCAAAATGGCGGCGTCGAGGCGGCGCTCGTCCTGCGTCGCCGCGATTGCGGCTTCGAGCACCAGCACTCCTCCCAGCAGCGTGAAAAGGAAGACGAACTCGACTGCGCGCGCCACCTGCTCGATGATGGCCTGCACCTGCTGCAGGATCGCTCCCACGTCGATCACCAGCACGTTGGGATATTCGCGCAGTAGGGGAGTCAGCCAGGCGCTTGCGCTGCCGACGCGCACCGCAGAAATATAGGTTCGAGGCATGGCGTCGATCACGCCGGGCGAGAACAAGGCGAAAAAGTTGACCCGGAAGCTGTCCCAATCGACCTTGCGCAGGCTCGTCACCTTGGCGCTGACGCGGGTACCCACGATGTCATAGGTCAGCGTGTCGCCGAGCTTGATGCCGAGCGTCTGCGCGATGCCCTCCTCCAGCGAGACGCCTTCGCTTCCACCCGGCTTCCACCACTCGCCGGCCACAACCCGGTTGGCGCGCGGCAAGGTATCGGCCCACGAGAGGTTGAATTCGCGCTCACCTAGGCGCCGGGCGCCGTCGTCGGACAGACGCGTCGTATCGAGCGGCTTGTCGTTGATCGCGACCAGACGGCCGCGCACCATCGGCGACAATTGAGCATCGACGCCCAGCTCGCGCTTCAGCATCGCGCGCACGCCTTCGACCTGATCCGGCAGCACGTTGACCAGAAACGCGTTGGGCGCGTCCGCGGGCAGGCTCGCGCGCCAATTACGCATCAGATCGCCGCGCACCAGCGTCAGCAGCAGCAGCGACATCAGCCCCAGACCGAGGGCGCCGATCTGCAGGCTCGATCCGAGCGGCCTGCGCCGCAGATTGGCAAGGCCATAGCGCCAGCTGTATCCGCGCTGCGGTAAGAGACGCAGGAGCGCGATCATGGACCACGCCATCACTGCCGCGGTTATCAGCATCGCCGCGATGCCGCCGACCATGATGGCACCGGTCTTGACGTCCTGCGCCTGCCACCCGATCAGCAGCGCCACCGTCACCGCGCCCAGGATATACGCGAACGATCCGCCTGCACGCGGCATGCCGATGTCGCGGCGCAGGACGCGCAGCGGCGGCACCTTCGACAGCGCGAACAAAGGCGGCAAAGCAAAGCCGAGCAGCATCAGCAATCCGGTGGCGATAGCGGCGACGGCCGGAGCGAGGCCGGGCGGCGGCAGATCGGCACTGACCATCGCCCCGAGCAGCATCACGAGTAGTTGCTGGCCGCCCAGCGCGACGACGCAGCCGACAACGCTGGCTGCCAATCCGAGGACCAGGAACTGCAGCGCGAAGAGCGCGAGCATCTGCCGCTGCGGCGCCCCGAGGCAGCGCATCATGGCCGCGGCGTCGAGATGCCTGCGCAGATATCGTGACGCGGCCAACGCGACCGCCACCGCGGCGAGCATCACCGCGACCAGCGCCGCCAGCGCCAGGAATTTTTCCGCACGCTCGAGCGTCTGCCGCACTTCCGGCCGCAGATCTCTGATCGACTCCAGGCGTTGACCGCGATCGAGTCGTGCCTTGGCCCAGTCGCGAAAGGCGTCGGTGGCGGGTCCAGCCACGAGCAGCCGATACGACGCACGATTGCCCGGCTGCAGCAGCTTGGTCGCAGGGACATCGTCGAGATTCATCAGCAGCTTCGGCCCCATCGACAGCAAGCCGCCTGCGACTTCCGGCTCCTGTTGCACGATCGCACCAATGGTCAGGGTCTTGTCACCCACCGCGAGCGCTCCACCCTTGCCGACGTTGAGCCTCGCGGCCAGGCGGCCGTCGATCCAGGCTTCGCCCGGCGGCGGAATGCCGCCCGCGGTGGTTCCCTCGGGCGAGGAAGGATCGGCAAGTGTTATCGCGCCTCGCAGCGGATAGCCCGCCGCGACCGCCTTGACGTCCGCCAGCACTGCGTCGGCGCTGCCAGTGGTCGCGGCCTGGACCATGCTGTTGAACTTGATCGCCGGGACTACGGCCAGACCGCGCGCTCGCGCCTCTCGCGCGTAATCGTCGGGCAGCGGCCGGTCGCCGGACAGGAGCAGATCCCCGCCCAAGAGCAGGTTCGCCTGCCGGGTCAATGCGACCTTGACCCTGTCGGTAAAGAAACCGACCGTACCGACGCTCGCCACTGCCAGGACCAGGGCGGCAATGAGCACCCGCAACTCGCCCGCGTGCCAGTCGCGACCCAGCATGCGCAGCGCCAGCCTCAGCGTATTCATGCGTTCGGCGTCGCCGATTTCGGCGTTGACAAAGAGCCGCCCGTCAGCGCGGCATCCTCGACCAGACGGCCCCCGGCGAGCGAGAGCCTGCGACCGCATCTCGACGCGAGCATCGTGTCGTGCGTCACCAGCAACAGCGTCGTGCCGCGCTCGCGGTTGAGACGAAACATGAGATCGGCGACTTCGGATCCGGTCGCGCCGTCGAGATTTCCGGTCGGCTCGTCGGCCATCAGCACCCGAGGCTCTCCCGAAAAGGCACGTGCGATCGCGACGCGCTGCTGCTCACCGCCCGAGAGCTGCTTGGGATAGTGCCCGACCCGGGCCGCCAGACCGACACGTGTCAGCCATTCGCGCGCTCGCGGCGCGGCATCGAGCGAGCCCGCGAGCTCGAGCGGCAGCATGACGTTCTCCAGCGCCGTCAACGCCGGCAGGAGCTGAAATGACTGGAAGACAAACCCGAGCCAGCGTTGCCTCAGGGCGGCGAGTCCGTCTTCGGAAAGCTGATCGAGGGCCGTGTCGCCGAACGACACGTTACCCGAGGTCGGGCGATCGAGCCCGGCAAGAAGTCCGAGCAGCGTGGTTTTGCCGGATCCCGAAGGACCGACGATGGCCACGGTCGCGCCCGCATCCACGTCGAAGCTGACGTCGTCGAGGATGATCAGCGGCGACGAGCCGCTCAAGACCTGCTTGGAGAGCTTGCGGGCACGAATGACGGTGGAAGGCATGGCCTGGAGTTCGGGGCGATGAAGCCAAGGTTGGGCCGCGGACGCGATTAGCAAACCCGGGCATGAAACAGTTAAGCCAGGTTCGCGGAAGCGGGAGCATTGTACCGGGCCGCCGAAACGCGCCCGGCCCGTGGGTCCTTAGGCGCCGGCGGCGCGAACTATCAAGCGAATTTCTGACTCAGTACACTAGAATGTCCCGTCCTTCGCCGGAGTATGCATGCGGCAATGTCCGTTCGTTCACTCGTTTCTCGCGTTTTTTATTGCGCTTGCCGCGAGCGCTTGCGCCATCGCAGCGCCGGTGGTGCTGGTGCTGGGCGACAGCATATCCGCCGGCTATGGACTGCCTGCGGAAACGGGCTGGACGACACTGTTGCAACAACGCCTCGACGCCGAGCATTATCCGCAGCGCGTGGTCAATGCCAGCATCAGCGGCGACACCACCGCGGGTGGCAGGGCGCGCTTGGACGCGCTGCTCGCCCGCCATCATCCCGCTGTGACCGTGATCGAGCTGGGCGGCAACGACGGACTGCGCGGTGGCAGCCTGGACGCGATGCGCGCGAACCTCGACGCCATGACCGCCGCCGCACAAAAGAGCGGCTCGCGGGTCCTGATCGTGGGTTTACGCCTACCGCCGAACTACGGGCCGGCGTACGTACAGCGCTTCGAGACGACGTATGCCGACGTTGCCCGCGAGCGCAAGGCGGCGCTGGTGCCTTTTCTGTTCGAAGGCTTTGCCGAGGACAACGCCATGTTCCAGGGCGACCGCATCCATCCGGTGCTCGCCGCCCAAGCGAGATTGCTCGACAATGTCTGGCCAGCGCTCAAGCCCTTGCTCGGCGAACCGGGAAAATCTCGGTGAGCGAGCGTCACGCCGTCGCACTGCGGGTGAGCGTCGATGCGCTTGAGGCCTTTCCCGACCGCATCGACGTGCGCAGCCCCTCGGAGTTCGCGCTCGATCATCTTCCCGGCGCGGTGAATCTGCCCGTGCTCGACGATGAGGAGCGCGCCCGCATCGGCACCTTGTACGTCGGCTCCGCCTTTGAGGCTCGCCGGCTCGGGGCGGCGCTCGTCGCGCGAAACATCGCGGCAATGCTGGACGGCGCGCTCGCCGATAAATCGCGTGACTGGCAGCCGCTGGTCTACTGCTGGCGCGGCGGACAGCGCAGCCGTGCCCTCGCCCATGTATTGAACGAGGTGGGCTGGCGCGCGATGCAGCTCGACGGCGGCTATCGCGCCTATCGCAGGCACGTCGTCGGTCAGCTCGAGACGCTGCCTTCGCGTTTTCGGTTCGTGGTCTTGTGCGGCCTCACCGGCTCGGGCAAGAGCCGGCTCCTCGCTGCGCTGGCGGCGAAAGGCGCACAAACGCTCGACCTCGAAGGCATGGCGCGTCACCGCGGCTCGTTGCTGGGCGAATTTCCCGGCGTCGCGCAGCCCTCGCAAAAAGCCTTCGAGACCGCCATCGCGGCATCGCTTGGTGCGCACGACCCGGCGCGTATCGTCTTTGTCGAGTCCGAGAGCAAACGCATCGGCAAGCTGCAGCTGCCCGAGACGCTTCTCGGCGGCATGCGGAGCGGACGCAGCCTCATGCTGGTCACGGCGCTCGCGCAGCGGGTGGCGCTGATCAAGGACGAGTACGGCGTTCGCGTGGACGACCCGGTTACGCTGATGCAACGACTGGAGCCCCTGGCGCCGCTGGTAGGCAAGGCGGTACTGAAGCGCTGGGAAGCGTTCGTCGCGGAGAAGAACTGGGACGCGCTCATCGGCGAATTGCTCAGTCTTCATTACGATCCGCTTTATACCCGCTCGCTGCAGCGCCACTTTTCTGCCGGCAGCGCTTCCGGAGGAGAGGCGATCGAAGTCACCGACACATCCGCTGCTGCCATCGCGACGTTGGCGGCGGAGCTGCTTGCCATGACCGATGCCCGAGCTCCACTACTGGAGGATAGCCCTTGAACGACAGCAACGGCACGCGCGACTTCGCTTTTCGGATCGTCAACGTGTTTGCCGAAGATAGGCTCGAAGGCAATCCGCTCGCGGTATTCGAGGATGCACGAGGACTTTCCGACGCGGACATGCAAGCCCTCGCGCTGCAGTTCAATCTGTCCGAGACGACGTTCATCCTGCCCTCGCAAGTCGCCGACGCGCGGGTGCGGATTTTCACCCCGACCTTCGAGATGCCTTTTGCCGGGCATCCGACGCTGGGCAGCGCGCACGTCGTCCGCGCGCTTGTCGGCGCGGGCGATGCGCTGGCGCTGGAGATGCTCGCCGGGACGATCCCCGTGATCGCGCAGGGCGATGTCTGGACGCTGGAAGCGAAGCCGCCGACGACGCGCAGGGTCGACCCATCACGCGAGCAACTCGCAGCGATGCTCGGGCTGGCGGAGTCGGACCTGGGTGCACCGCCGTTGTGGGTCGACACCGGAAGCGAGCAACTGGTGATCCCGCTCGCCAGCGCGAACGCCGTTCGCCGATGCGCGCCGGACCCGGTTTTGCTGGCGCGCGACGGCAGCGTGCAACTCGGCGCGGGCGTCACGCGCGCGATGGCCTACGTATGGGCGGTGGACGAACCGCGGTCGATACTGGCGCGGTTTTTCTTTCCCAAGCACGGCGCGATCGTCGAGGATCCCGGGACGGGCTCGGCGTGCGCGAACCTGGGTGGCTGGCTGGTCGCAACGGGCGCCGCGCTTCCGCAGCAATGGTCCGTCGCGCAAGGCGAAGCCGTGGGCCGGCGCTGCAAGCTCGGGCTCGCCGTGGACTCCGGGGGGCGGATTTTTGTTTCCGGGCACGTCATCGAGTTGGGACGAGGCGTCGTCAGCTTGTAGTCAGCCGCAGCGGATGAGCTAAGCGCGCCAGCAACACGCTGTTACAACCGGTTCCCCCAGCGCAGTCAACACGACGCTACACTGGGACGTTGTTGCATTGCTTTCTGTGGCCCGGTTCGCTTCTCCGTGAGGCTCCTGACGCTTCCCATGCGCGACGCGTTCGCCTTTGCCTTCATCGCCGTGGCGATGTCGCTGTCACCGGTGTCGATCCCGATGGCAGGCGCTTCCACTACCAACCCGCTCACTTACGACGACGCGCGGCATTTGCTGAACCGCGCAGGATTCGGCGCCACGGATAGAGAGATCCAGCGCACGGTTGGCATGACGCGCGAGCAGGCGGCGCGAAATCTGCTGGACAACGCACGCACGAGCCCGGTCACTCCGCCGCCAGCATGGACCGCCGAAGCCGGGGCGCTGCGCTACCCTCGCCGCGGAGAGGAAGCCACCGACATCGAAAAGAAAATGTTCCAGCAGGAGCAGATACGCGAAGGCCTGGAGCTGCGCGGCTGGTGGGTCGGCGAAATGTTGTCGACATCCTCTCCCTTGACCGAGCGGATGACGCTTTTCTGGCACAACCATTTCGTCTCAAGCCAGCAAAAGGTCAAGCTCGCGCAGCCGATGTACCGGCAGAACGCCACGCTGCGCGCCAATGCGCTCGGCAATTTCGCGGACCTGCTGCATGCCATCGCGCGCGACCCGGCGATGGTCATCTATCTCGACAACGCGCAAAACCGCAAGGGCTCGCCCAACGAGAATTTCGCGCGCGAAGTGATGGAGCTTTTTACCCTTGGCGAAGGACACTACACGGAGCAGGACATCAAGGAGGCCGCACGCGCGTTTACCGGCTGGAGCCTCGATCGCCAAACCGGACAGTTCGTTTTTCGCCGCTTCATTCATGACGTCGGCGAGAAGACGGTGCTCGGCCGAACGGGAAAGCTCGATGGCGATCAGGTGCTCGACATCCTGCTGAGCCAGGCCGCGACCGCCGAGTTCATCACCCGCAAGCTGTGGCGCGAGTTCGTCTCGCCCGATCCCGACGAGACGGCGATTCGGCGCATCGCGCAGCGCTTTCGCGATTCGCGCTACGACATCAAGGTCGCGCTCTACGGCATCCTGACCTCTGACGCGTTCTACGCCAGCGAGAACCGCGGCGTGCTGGTCAAGTCGCCGATCGATCTGGTCGTCGGCACCCTGCGCCAATTCGACATGAAACCGGCCGAGGCGACACCGTTTGCCGTCGCGGCTGCCGGCATGGGTCAGAACCTTTTCGCTCCGCCCAACGTCAAGGGCTGGCCGGGGCAGGAGACGTGGATCAACGCCAGCACGCTGCTCGCCCGCAAGCAATTTCTGGAGCGTCTTTTCCGCGGTGATGAGACTTCGTCGCGCATGCTCCCCGGCGCCAATGCACAAGGCACGGTAACGACCGATGCGGGGATGATGGGCGCGGTCCCCAGACAGGCGATACAAGCGCAGGGTGCGCTTGACCCGGAGAAGGCGCGCCAGATTCGCTTTATGCGGGCGATGGAGCGAGGGGTGAGCGGCGTCCAGTTCGAAAGCGGCCTGTGGCTGGCGCAATTCGACGCCTCACGCGGAACGAGAAGCCGCAGCGGCGCAGCATCGCGTTTGCTGCTCGCCACCGCGCCGCAGTCGGCGCCGGACGCGAGCAGCGAGCCCCTAGCGCTGGTTCGCGCCCTGGTCCTCGACGCCGCCTACCAGCTCAAGTAAAGCGCGGAGAAAACCATGGATCGCCGTCACTTTCTCAAGCTTGCG
This sequence comes from Casimicrobiaceae bacterium, assembly GCA_036491495.1. Lineage (GTDB taxonomy): Bacteria > Pseudomonadota > Gammaproteobacteria > Burkholderiales > Casimicrobiaceae > PALSA-1003. The sequence continues at coordinate 62,618 of DASXBW010000066.1, read as the reverse complement.
GGCTCGGTTCCGCTGGCTGCCCTGGCGCCGTCACTCGTGACCGAAGTTGCCTGGGGCGCGACTCCCGCCGGCGCGGACTATCGCAAGCTGCTGCTCTTAATCGAGCTCAAGGGCGGCAACGACGGGCTCAATACCCTGGTGCCATACGCCAACCCGACCTATTACGCGCTACGGCCGAAGATTGGGATTCCCCGCGAGCAGGTGGTGCAACTGAGCGACAGCGTCGGGCTTCATCCGGCGTTGGAGCCATTGCTGCCTCTCTGGAAAAACCGCGAGCTTGCGGTCCTGCAGGGTGTTGGCTATCCGGCGCCCAATCTTTCCCATTTTCGTTCGATCGAGATCTGGGATACCGCATCGAAAAGCGAACAATATTTGCAGGATGGGTGGCTGACACGTGCGTTCGGCGCGGTGCCAACGCCAAGGAGCTTTGCCGCCGATGGCGTGATTATCGGATCACCCGACCTGGGACCGCTTGCCGGCGGCGGCACGCGCGCAATCGCGCTTGCCAACACCGATCAGTTCCTGCGTCAGGCGCGACTCGCCACGACCGAGGGCCAATCGCGCAACAAGGCTCTTGCGCACATCCTGAAAGTCGAAGCGGACATCATCCAGGCCGCGTCGCATCTCAACGCCAACTACGCCTTCAAAACGGAATTTCCGCAGGGCGGATTCGGCAACGCGATCAGGACTGCCTGTCAGATCGTCGCCAACGAGGCCGGCGTCGCCGTCGTGCGCGTCACTCTCACCGGTTTCGACACCCACAGCGGCCAGCCGGGCACGCAGGCACGACTCCTGGGCGAGCTTGCGGGCGGTGTGGTCGCGCTCAAGAGCGGCCTGGACGAGCTTGGTAAGTGGAACGATGCGCTGGTGCTGACCTATGCCGAATTCGGACGCCGGCCCAAGGAGAATTTATCGAACGGCACCGATCACGGCACCGCGAGCGCGCATTTTGCGCTGGGCGGGCGCGTCGCGGGCGGCTTGTATGGCGAACAGCCCTCGCTCGATCGTCTTTCAGGCGACGGAAACTCGGGATTCGCTATCGATTTTCGAAGTGTATATGCCACCGCGCTCGACCGCTGGTGGGGTGTACCGTCGAGCGGACCTCTGGGCGGCACCTTCGCGCCACTACCGATATTGCGAACCTAACGAGGATTACGAAAGTACGCGAGAGCCACACTTCCTAGCCTCGTCGTTCCCGCGAAAACGAGCCCGAAGGGCGAAGCTTCGAGGAATGGCCAAGCGGGGACGACGGGTTTCGTGATCCGTCACCCAGTTCGATAATCGTCACTAGCCGCGATTCATTCCCGCTTGTGCATTTAAACGTTGGCGTCCCACGCGGCTAGGAACTCCTGCCAATGCGGCTCTCGGTACGACGCGATCTTTTCCCGCGCCAGCGACACTTCGGCCGCGTACTCTCCGGCGGCCAACGCCCCGCGCAGCTGCTGGAACCTGAGATAGAGCAAATACGTATTCATCGCGTCGGTCTCACAGTAACGGCGGATGTGGTCGATCCTCCCCTCGCGATACGCGCCGGCCACCTCGCTGCCGTCCATGCCTACTTTGCCCGGAAACCCGGACAGGCGCGCCATGGCGTCGAGACCGGCGGCGGCACGCGGCTGAAACATCGCCAGCACGTCCATCAGATCCAGATGCCGGGTGTGATAGCGCCCGAGATAGTTGTTGAACTTGAATTCCCGGTCGTCGTCACCCCAGTCCCAGAATTTTTCCGCGACCACACCATGGATGAGCGCGCGCTGACTTAAGACCGGAAGGTCGAAGCCGCTTCCGTTCCAGGAAACAAGCTGCGGCGTATAGCGGTCGACGCCGTCGAAGAATCGGCGGATCAGCTCAGGCTCAGGATCGGCCGATTCACCGAGCGACCAGACCCGAAACGCGTTGCCCTCGCGCAGCGCGCAGGCGATCGCGACCACGCGTTGCAAGTACAAGGGCAGAAAATCGCTGCCGATCGCGGCGCGGCGCTGTTGACCGGCCCAGGTCAGAACGTCGGCGTCAGAGAGCGTCGCGGGCAATCGATGCAGGCGGCGAAGTCCCGCGACATCGGGTACCGTTTCGATATCGAAAACCAGCGTCGGCGTCATGCAGCGTGCAGATCGTCCGGCCAACGTCACTGTCAGCCGGGGAATACGCCGGTTGACAAGTACCGGTCGCCGCGATCGCAGATGATGAACACGATGGTCGCGTTCTCGACTTCACGCGCGATGCGCAGCGCAACCGCACAAGCGCCCCCCGACGATATGCCGGCGAAAATTCCTTCCACGCGCGCGAGCTGCCGCGCGGTTTCTTCTGCGTCGGCCTGCGACACGAATTCGAGGCGGTCGACGCCTGTCGCGTCGTAGATCCTGGGCAGGTATTGGACCGGCCACTTGCGGATGCCCGGGATCTGCGAGCCTTCCTCGGGCTGACACCCGACGATGACCACGGCGGGATTCTTTTCCTTGAAAAACTTTCCCGCCCCCATGATCGTTCCGGTAGTGCCCATGCTCGAAACAAAATGGGTGATGCGTCCACCCGTTTCGTTCCAGATCTCGGGCCCGGTGCCGCGATAGTGGGCGAGTGGATTATCTTGGTTCGCAAATTGATCGAGGATGATGCCGCGGCCTTCGGCGCGCATTTTCTCCGCGATGTCGCGCGCGGTTTCCATCCCGCCTGATTTGGGCGTCAGGACAATTTCAGCCCCGAACGCGGCCATCGTCTGCCGCCGCTCCAGCGACAGATGCTCCGGCATCACCAGCACCATCTTGTAGCCGCGCAGCGTCGCCGCCATGGCGAGCGCGATGCCGGTGTTGCCACTGGTGGCCTCGATCAGGGTGTCGCCACGTTTGATGTCGCCGCGCTTTTCCGCCTCGACGATCATCGACAAGGCGGGCCGATCCTTGACCGAGCCGGCCGGATTGTTGCCCTCGAGCTTGGCGAGCATCACGTTGCTCGCCTTGCCGACCAGTTGCCGAAGTTGCACGAGCGGCGTGTTACCGACGGTATCTTCGATCGTTTTGTACATGGGAGAGGCGCTTAACGGGTGACGATGCGCGTGGCACAACGTGTCATTTTACCCGAGACCAAAAGGAAGCCCCGCTGGAAACGCGGGGCTCCGGGGTGCTTCTACGAAAGTGCCGCGGACCCGCCGCAGCGCCGCCGATTACTTCTTGGCCTTTGCGTCCTTCTCCGCCGATTTCATTGCCGCGTCACCCTTGGCTGCGTCCTTGGCAGCGGCGTTGTCCTGCTTGGCGTCCTTCATCGGCTCATCCTTGGATGCTTTGGCATCCTTCTTCGCCTTGGCCGCGGCGGCTTTGGCATCCTTCTTCGCCTGTGCTTCGGCGGCCTTGGCGTCTTTCTTGGTCTTGGCTTCGGCATCGGCGTCCGCCTTGGCTTTGGCCTTGGCCGCCTTGTCAGCCGCGGCCTTTTCGGCCTTCAACGTCTTGGCGTCCTTGGCCGATGACATGCCGGTTCCGGCGGCCGCCGTGGTCGAAGGCATCGCCGGGGCGCTCTTGGTCGCTGGTGCGGCCGGAGTTGCCGGTGTAGCCGCCGTCGCCGGTGCTGCCGACTTGGCGGCCGCCGCAGGCTGCATGGCTGGCGGCGACGCAGTCTTGGCGTCGGCCTTCGCGGCGGGCGCAGCGACCGGCGTCGACGCGCCGCTTACCGAGATCATCCCCTTAATCTTGCCGAAGGTGCCTTCCTTGATCCCGTTGACCTTCATGACGTCTTCCGGGGTCTTGAAGGGGCCATTGGCGTTACGGTAGTCGATGATCGCCTGTGCCTTGACCGGACCGATTTCCGGCAAAGCATCGAGCTCTTCCTTGGTCGCCGTGTTGATATTGACCGCGGCAAGCGCGAACGCCGAGAACAGCAGCGTCATGAGCAACAGCAGGAACCTCTTCATACATCCCTCCCAGGGAAAAGTGGACTTCCGGTGCTTTAGGCATTTCCGGTCTTGGCTGGAATCCCCCTAACGCCGGCGCGATGTTACGGGTTGACCGCGGATTGGGCAAGCAGCGCCTGCACGCAGGTCGCGATACCTGGTTCGATGCCGCGCATGGGTGCGGCGTATCCGGACGCCCGCAACCGGCCAAGATCGGCTTGGGTATAGCTCTGGTACTTGTCCCGCAGGCCGGTCGGAAAGGCGATGTATTCGATCGCCCCCGCGCGATGCAGCGCCTCGAGCGCCAGCGGCGCGACTCCTTCGGCCGCCCGGCAGGCATTGATCGTCGCGGTCGCCACCGCGTTGAACGTCGCTGCGTTGCCGGAGCCCAGATTGAAGATTCCCGAGCGCTCCGAGTGGTCGAGAAAGTCGAGGTTGACCTGCACAACGTCGTCGATGCTCACGAAGTCGCGCCGCTGCTCACCGGCGGCGTAGCTTCCCGAGCCCTCGAAAAGCTGCACTTTGCCGCCGGCGCTATACTGGTGAAAAAAGTGCCAGACGACCGACGCCATCCTGCCTTTATACCCTTCGCGTGGACCATAGACGTTGAAGTATCGGAAGCCCGCAATCTGCGACGTGCGATCCGGGAGCAGGCGGCGGACATACTGATCGAACAGCCACTTCGAATAGCCGTACACATTGAGCGGCGACTCGCACGCTCGTTCCTCGCGAAACACCGTGCCGGCGCCGTAGACGGAAGCCGACGAGGCGTAGAGAAAGGGAATGTCGTTATCCTGGCAATGCTGCAGCAGCGCCACCGAGTAGCGGTAATTGTTGGCAAGCATGAACCTGCCGTCGGTCTCCATGGTGTCCGAGCAAGCGCCCTGATGCAGCATCGCCGAGATGTCGTCGTCGAAGTCACCGTCGGCAAGCCGGGGCAGGAACTCGTCCTTGTCGAAATAGTCGGCGATATCGCAATCGACGAGATTGCGGAAATTATCCGCACGCGACAGGCTGTCAACCGCGACAATCCGCGTTTCTCCGCGGGCGTTTAACGCCCGGATCAAGCTCGATCCGATGAAGCCGGCAGCACCGGTGACGACAATGTACAAGCGTGTTCTCCGCGATCGGTGAAGCTATAGCTCGATGTCGACCTTGCCGATTTCCGTCGTCACGAATGGCACGCGCGGCGCGACCGCACAGAGCAATTCATAGCCGACGGTGCTCGCTGCGGCAGCAACGTCATCGACCGACAGTCCTTCGCCCCAGAGCACGGCCGGGCTGCCGACGCCCGCCTCCGGTACTTCGCTCAAGTCGACGGTCATCATGTCCATGGAGACTCGTCCCGCGGTGCGCACTTTCTTGCCGCATACCAGCACCGGCGTCCCGTTGGGCGCATGGCGTGGATAGCCGTCGGCGTACCCACAGGCAATCACGCCGACCCGGTGCGCGCGCGCGGCGGTGTAGCCGCTGCCGTAACCCACGCTCGCATTGGCTCTCAGATCGTGCACCGCGATCAGCTCGCTGCGCAAGGTCATCACCGGCGACAATCCGAGCATTTCCGCAGTATCGTATGGAAATGGGGAAGAGCCGTAGAGCATGATGCCGGGACGAACGTAGTCCCCGCCCACCTCGCTGAATCGGACGACGCCGGCGGAGTTGGCGATCGAGCGCGGATAGGGCAAACCTTTGCAGGCGTCCTCGAACGTTTGCAGTTGTTCGTGCAAGCCTTCCTCTTCGTCCGCGCGAGCGAGATGGGTCATCAATCGCAATGCGGCGACGCTTGATGCTGCCGACAGGCGATCGGCGACCTCGCGTACTTCCGAGGGCTTGAAACCCAGGCGATTCATGCCGGTATTGATCTTGATGAACACTTCCAACGGGCGCGTGAGCGCGGTGGTCTCCAACATGCGCACGTGCTCGATGTGGTGCACAACTACGGCCAGGCGACGCGATGCGATTTCCGGCAGCTCGTCCGCACCATAGAATCCTTCCAGCAGCAGAATGCGGCGCGCATAGTGATGCTCACGCAACAAAACGGCGGCGTCGAGCTCGAGCAAGGCAAGTCCGTCGGCGTCGCTAAGCGCCGGCAAAACGCGCAGCAGACCGTGGCCATAGGCATTGGCCTTGACCACCGCGAGCAATTGCGCGCCAGCCGATTTTTCGCGCGCGACGCGCAAATTCTTGCGCAATGCCGCGAGATTGATTTGGGCCAGGACGGGTCGGCTCATGACACGAGACGCTAAGGCAGAGAACGAACCAAGCCCTGCCGGTTTTGTCTGAGGAAGAAACGTGGTATAAGGCGCGAGCCGCATGCGCCGGCAAGCAATCAATTATACACAAGCGCAGCGAACCTTCCCCGGCCGCCCTCTGCCGGTGTCAAGCACCGTGATCGTTCGCGTAAACGAGGACAATGAAAGCCGGGTTCTACATCATTATGGCGGCGCAGTTTTTCTCGTCGCTCGCCGACAATGCGCTGCTGGTCGCGGCAATTCAGATGCTGCGCGATCTCGACTCGCCAGCGTGGATGACGCCCGCGCTCAAGCAATGCTTCGTCATCTCCTATGTGTTGCTGGCGCCGTTGGTCGGCGCGTTCGCGGATTCGATGCCCAAGGGACGGGTGATGCTCATCACCAACGGCGTCAAGATCGCGGGTTGCTCGCTGATGCTGTTCACCTTGCACCCGCTGCTCGCGTACGCAGTGGTCGGGCTCGGCGCCGCCGCGTATTCGCCCGCGAAATACGGCATCCTGACCGAACTGCTGCCCGCACGGCAGCTGGTTGTGGCCAACGGCTGGATCGAGGGCACCACCGTCGCGTCGATCATACTGGGTGTGCTTCTTGGCGGCGTGCTGATCAGCGGCCCGATTTCGAGTGCGCTGCTTGCGATCGACATACCGCGTATCGACACCGGCGTCGAGACGCCACCGCAAGCTGCGATCTGCGTCATCATGGGTGCCTACGCTGTCGCCGGGCTGTTCAACTTCTACATTCCGAACACCGGTGTCGACCACCGCACGCCGAGCAGGAACCCGTTCTTCCTGATTCGCGAGTTCGGCCACTGTTGCGCTCTCCTCTGGCGCGACAAGCTCGGCCAGATCTCGCTGGCGACGACCACCCTGTTCTGGGGCGCGGGTGCGACGCTGCAGTTCATCGTGATCGACTGGGCCGCGTCGCATCTATGCTACAACCTGTCCCGCGCGTCGTACCTGCAAGGCGTGGTCGCGATCGGGATCGCACTCGGCGCGGTCGGCGCGGCGCGATTCGTTTCGCTGCGCAATGCGGTCAAGGTGTTGCCGCTCGGCGTCCTGATGGGTTTCGCCATCATCGGCATGATCTACGTGCAGTTTCTCGAGACTTCGGTGGTGCTGATGACTGCGATCGGCGCGCTGGCCGGATTTTTCGTGGTGCCGATGAACGCGATGCTTCAACATCGCGGTCATGTTCTTATGGGCGCGGGCCATTCGATCGCGGTACAGAATTTCAACGAGAACATCGGCGTGCTGGTGATGCTCGCCTTTTACGCACTGCTGGTTTTTCTGGGCGTCTCGACCAATGAGGTGATCGTGCTGTTCGGTCTGTTCGTCGCCGGCATGATGCTGCTGGTAATGTGGCGCCATCGCGTCAACCTCGCGGCAGGCGATCTGATGCACCTCATTGCACCTGAACGGGTCGAACCGACGCCGAACCGGTAGCCCTACAAAAGGACGGGCTGATCGGGCAGCTCGTTGATCGCCGCGCCAGTGCGCGGGAAGTGCCGCGAAAGGAGCGCGCTGACCGCGTCGATGCCGGCCACCGCGCCATCCGCGAAACGCCGTTCGCGGAACGCCGATTCCATCGTGCGGCAGATCGACTGCCACTGCGCTTCTCCGACTTCGCGATGGATACCGCGATCGGCGATGATCTCCACTCGGCGATCGGCGAGCAAGAGGTACACCAGCACGCCGCTATTGCCTTCGGTGTCCCAGACGCGCAGGCGCCCGAACACGTCGAGCGCGCGTTCGCGCGGTGTTTGCCGGGCGAGCACCAGCGACAGCGGCAACGCGGCCTCCACCACGAAGCGGACCTGACCGGCGTGACTGCGTTCGCCGGCGCTGATCGCGGCCTCGATACGAGCCAGTGCCTCGCGCGGAAATGCCCTGCGTACCGCGCGGTGATCGGTCGCGAGATGGCGAGCAAAGCGTCGCAAGCGCGTCGACGGCGCTTGTGTCGAGCCATGTTTTGGCTCTGCATCGGCGGCTTGCATGTCAGTCCCAGCCTCCGCTCGCACCACCGCCGCCAAAGCTTCCGCCACCGCCGGAGAATCCACCGCCACCTCCGCCTCCGCCAAATCCGCCGCCTGCGCCAGGGATCCAGCCAACGCCGCGGCCGCCGAACATGGAAAAGACAATGATGATGAACGCGACGATCGCCACGCCGCCGGCGATCAGCAAGGATCCCGCGATGAACCAGGCCACGGCGCCGGCCACTCCCGCGCCGATGGCGGAGCCGCCGATATTGCCGAACATCGAGCGCAAAATGGTTCCGACGACCGGAACCGCCACCAGCAGGATGATAAACAGGTTCCCATAGTCGAACGAATGCCGTGGCGCGGCCCGCCTCGCCGGTTCCGCGGGCAGAGGCTCTCCGCTGCCGATGACTTCGATGATGCGGTCGACGCCGGCGTTGATGCCTTGTGCGAACTGGCCCTGCTTGAAGTAAGGCGCGACGGTTTCGCCGATGATCCTGCGCGAGGTCACGTCGGTCAGCACACCCTCGAAACCATAACCGACCTCGATGCGCATGTGCTTGTCGTTTTTGGCGATCAGAAAGATCGCGCCGTTGTCCTTCCCCTTCTTGCCGATCTTCCACGCCTCGGCAACGCGCAGCGAATACTCCTCGATCGGTTCCGGAGCGGTGGTGGGCACCATCAACACTACCAGCTGATTGCCGGTCCGCGCCTCCCAATCGTGCAATTTGGCTTCGAGCGCCTGGCGCTCGGACGAAGACAATGTATCGGTCAGATCGGTGACCTGACTGGCGAGCGGCGGCACCGGCCGCAGGCCGTCCTTGGGCGGGTCCCATGCGACCGCCAGTGCGGCGGTCGACATCACAATCGCTGCTGCCACCGCGAAAGCACCGACGCAGCGCCCAAGGATCACGGCACGGCTCCGGCGGAATGCGAGCGATTCGATGGTGATCAGTTCTTGGGCGCGGGTGCCGGTGCGGGCGCTGGCGAGGGCGCTGGTGGCGTTGGCGATTTGCCGAAATCAACGGTCGGCGGCACGCTGATCGTCTTTTCGTTCTCGACGGTGAAGTTGGGCTTCATGTCCATTTTGAATACCATCGCCGTCAGATTGGTCGGGAACGAGCGCACGGTCACGTTGTATTCCTGCACCGCCTTGATGTAACGGTTGCGCGCGACGGTGATCCGATTTTCGGTGCCCTCGAGTTGCGCCGTCAGATCGCGGAACACCGCGTCGGACTTGAGCTGCGGGTAGTTTTCCGCCACCAGCAACAGGCGCGACAGCGCCGATTGCAACTGGGCCTGCGCCGCCTGAAACTTGGCGAACGCCACCGGGTCGTTGATCAGCTCCGGCGTCGCCTTGATCGAACCGACGCTGGCGCGCGCCTCGGCGACCTGGATGAAAATGGTTTGCTCCTGCGCGGCATAGCCTTTGACGGTATTGACCAGGTTCGGCACCAGGTCAGCGCGCCGCTGATACTGGTTGATGACCTCGGACCACGCGGCCTTGACCTGCTCGTCCTGTCGCTGCAGGTCGTTGTAGCCGCATCCGGACAGGACCAGCGCCACGAACGCTGCGGCAAAAAATCCCGCCAAAGGACCGAATGGCTTGCGCATGATGTGATTTCTCCGTAGAAGGCCAGCGCACGCAGGCGAACTTGCCCGCGGCCTGTCAGGTGGGGTCCCGCCCCGCGCTTTGCAAGACGTCTGCCTGCAATATGCCTCGCAAGGTCGCCCGCGCGAGGCACAGATCTTCCCACGCCTTCGCTTTGTCCGGCAAGTTACGAAGCAGGTACGCCGGATGATAGGTCACGATTAAGGGAACGCCTCGGTAGCGATGAACTCGCCCGCGAAGGCTGGCGATCGTCGCCTCCGCGTGCAGCATTGTGGTTGCCGCGCTCTTGCCCAACGCGACGATGAGCTTCGGCTGAATCAGGGCAATCTGGCGATCCAGATACGGAAGACACGCTTCGACTTCGAGCGGCGTCGGGGCACGGTTTCCGGGCGGCCGGCACTTGAGCACGTTGGCGATATAGACCGCTTTGGTGCGGTTCATTCCAAGGGCCGCAAGCATGCTGTCGAGAAGGCGCCCGGCCTGTCCGACAAAAGGCTCGCCTTTCGCGTCTTCCTCCGCTCCGGGCGCCTCGCCGACAAAAAGCCACTCGGCATGCTGGTCGCCGACGCCGGGCACCGCCTTATGTCGGGAGCGAGCGAGCCCGCACGCGGTGCAAGCGGAAACGTCTGCCGCAAAATGCGCCCAGTCGAGCATCGCAATCCGTGTTACGCGATTTTCGACGTCGGCCTGTGGCGCGGCGGCGAGCGGCGACTCGTTCACGGCATGGGGCGCGATGGGCGTCGCCTCACTGCGGTATCGCGCGCGCAGGCGCCACACCGGCGTCAGCCCGAGTTCTTGCAGGATATCGATTCGTTCAGGCACTGGTATCACGACTCCCCTGGGAGCACGGCGCCCGAGCGCACACCACGGCGCAGTACCAGCGCGTCCTCGCGTGCACCTGCACCATCGGCCGGGGGATAGTAGCCTGCCCGACGGGCGACGGGGACAAATCCCTCCGCACGGTAAAGAGCGATCGCTCCCGTGTTCGACAGCCGCACTTCCAGAAAGCACTGCTCGGCACCAAGGCGCACGGCATCGTCGAGGAACCGGCGCAGCAAGGCGCGCGCCAGTCCGCGCCTTCGCGCCGCCGGCGCGACGGTAAGGTTGAGGATTTGCGCTTCGCCCGGCCCCATCATCAGCACGCCGTACGCGACGATCGCGCCACCGGCTTCACCGACGACCGTGCTGTAACCGGCGGCGAGCGCATCGCGAAAATTTCCAGCCGTCCACGGCGCCGGATGGGACTCGGTTTCGAGTGCGGAAACTGCTGCCAGGTCGGACTCCCGCATCGGTCGCCAAATCGTGCCGGAAGCGCATACGGCCGCGGGAGTTGTGATCGACGGAGTTCTCACGGAAGTGCTCACCCGATGCCAACTGAGACACTCACTGCCGCAGTCCTGCCGCGCGTTCGGCGATGGTCAGCGCCACACGATGCCGCACGTAAAGCGGTGCCGCATCGCGCGCCGGGAGCCCTTCACCAGCGGCAAAACGTGGCAACGCGAGCTTGCCGACGGCAATCGCACTGGGGACGATCGTTCCATCGCATTCCGACAACCCCGCGCCGTAGCGCTCGCGCAGCGATGGATACACCGCGAACCCACTGCCGGCGGCGATCCATCCGCGACCCTCGGGCACGGGCGCGACAGCGGGTGAGACGACCACCGGAGCGATTGCCTCGCGCCAGCGGCCGGAGTCGCGTTCATAGGCAGCGACGTAGACTTCCCGCATGCGCGCATCCAGCGCGGCGATGATGCGGTCGCCGCCGGCATCGTCGCGCCGCGTTTGAGCCATGGCCTCGAGCGTCGATACTCCGACTACCGGCAGCGCGGCTCCCAGCGCGAGACCCTGCGCGACGCCGCAGGCGATGCGCAGGCCGGTGAACGATCCCGGGCCGGCGCCGAACGCGATGCCGTCGATCTGCTTCAGGGTCACGCTGCATTCGGCGAGTATCGCCCTGATCATCGGCAGCAGAAGCTCGGAATGGCGCTGTCCGGCGACTTCACGCTTCCCATGCCAGGTCACGCCATCGCCCAGTGCGACGGCGCAAACCTCGGTCGAGGTATCGAGCGCAAGAATTTGCATCGCTCGAATTCTACCCGACCGGCGGCTAGGCAACTGCGAGCGGATGCGCGCGGGCGCGAGCCGATGCGGCGTTTGCGCATTCGGTACAATCCCTTGTTTGCCGACCGTGATCTTTCGCGCGGCGCCTTCGTTGACAGCTGCCGTCATGGATACCGTCGTCATCTCCGCGCTCGACCAGGAAGGAAGAGGCGTCGCGCGCATCGACGGCAAGGCAGTGTTCGTCGAAGGCGCGCTGATTGGTGAACGCGTTGCCATCGAGGTATACCGCAACAAACCGAATTACGCGCTTGCGCGCATGACAGGACTGGTCGAGGCGAGCCACGAAAGGGTGGCGCCTCCCTGCCCGCATTTCGGCGTGTGTGGCGGTTGCAGCCTTCAGCACCTCGAACCGCTGGCGCAAGTCGCGGTCAAGCAGCGCGTGCTCGAAGATGCCCTGTGGCACATCGCCCGCGTGCGCCCGCAAGAGCTTCTCTCGCCCATCCACGGTCCCGCCTGGGGCTATCGCCAGCGCGCGCGCTTATCGGTGCGTTACGTGCAAAAGAAGGGCGGCGTGCTGGTCGGCTTTCACGAAAAGAAATCCAGCTTTGTCGCCGACATGACGACTTGCCCGGTGTTGCCGCCACGAATCTCGGCGCTGCTGCCGAAGCTGCGCATCCTCGTCGGCGCGCTTTCGATCCGCGACCGGCTGCCGCAGATCGAGTTGGCGATCGGCGACGGCGTGGAGGGCGAGGCGCTGATTTTCCGTCACCTGGCTCCGCTGACAATGGACGACGAGCGGGAATTGAGCGCTTTCGCTCAACGGCACGGCGTCCATGTCTATCTGCAGGCGGCAGGGCCGGCCAGCATCCGGCCTTTTTTTCCTGCCCAATCGACGCTCTCCTACTCCCTGCCCGACTTCGCGGTGAGGGTCGAATTCGAGCCCAGCGATTTCACCCAGGTCAACGCCGCAATGAATCGCGTGCTGGTGCGGCGCGCCATCGGTCTGCTCGCTCCCGAGCCGGGCGATCGGATCGCCGACTTCTTCTGCGGACTCGGCAACTTCACGCTGTCGATCGCACGTCGGGGTGCTGCTGTCATCGGCGTCGAGGGAAGCGCAGCGCTGGTGCAGCGGGCGCAGAAGAACGCGGTGCTGAACGCGCTCACCGAGCGCGCGCGCTTCGTGGTCGGCAATCTGTTCGAGGCCAGCGCCGAAAGCGTTGCCGCCCTCGGGCCGCTTGACAAGGCGCTGATCGATCCGCCGCGGGAAGGCGCGATCGCCCTGGTCCGGTCGCTGCCGGCTCAGGTTTCGCGGGTCGTGTACGTGTCGTGCAACCCGGCGACGCTGGCGCGCGATGCCGCGGCGCTGACCGGCGTGCATGGATTCGTTCTGCGTGCGGCGGGCATCGCCAACATGTTTCCGCACACCGCTCACGTCGAGTCGGTGGCACTTTTCGAGCGATGAGGATGAGGCGGCAAGCAAGAAAAGGGCGGCTTTCGCCACCCTTCTTGCAGTTTACGTTCGCGTCCTAGTCGCGCTGCCCGGAAAAAATGAGCAGCAGGTTGAGCAGGTTGACGAAGATGTTGAAGATGTCCAGAAACAGCGCCAAGGTCGCCATGATGTAGTTGGTCTGGCCCCCGCGCACGATCGCGCTCACGTCATAGAGCAGATAGAGCGAGAAGATCATTACCGCGATGGCCGAGATGGCGATCGAGGCGACCGGCACCTGGAAGAAAATATTGGCCAGCGACGCGATGATCAGCAGGATCAACCCGACGAAAAGGAACTTGCCGAGGAAGCTGAAGTCGCGCTTGGATACCGTTGCGATGGTAGCCATCACCAGAAATACCGCCGCGGTCATGCCGCCGGCCAGCGCAACCAGTTGCCCGCCGTTCCTCAAACCGGCAGCGTATTGCAGCATCGGCGCCAGCATCACGCCGGAGACGAAGGTGAAGCCGAAGACCGCCAGCACGCCCCACGCCGTGTTGCGAAGCGCGGAGACGACAAACAGCATCCCGAACATCGCCCCGAACATCAGCAATGGCGCCATGATCGGCGAGGTCCGGAATACTCCGGCAAAATTCAGCGACATGCCTACATAGGCGCCGGCGATCGTCGGCAGCATCGACAGCGCAAGCAGCCAATAAGTGTTCCGTAGGACCTTGCTCTGGTCGACTGCAACCGTCGCATCGGTAGCCTGGGGCCAGCCGCGGAACGGTTCATTACCCGTAGGAACAGGTTTCAGTTGCGGTTCCATGTGATTCCTCTTCAAGGCGACGAAAAACGTCGCGTGGGGCTTAGACTAGCAGAAATCCGGCTAGTTTCAACGGTTCCGGCGTCCTGGGACGCCCACGCGCACGGTATGCCCTACATGGGGGCAATGCTATTATTTTCGAGTCCGGAAGGTCGGCAGAGTGGTCTGAACCAAAACCGGCGGGAATAGGAAGGTTGGCAGAGTGGTCTAATGCACCGGTCTTGAAAACCGGCGTGCCGGCAACGGCGCCGTGAGTTCGAATCTCACACCTTCCGCCAGAAGCATCCACCGCCTACTTCGCTTCGGGCTGCGCCTTCCACGCGCGCTCGCGTTTCTGCGCTTCTCCGATCTGCTCGCGGGTCATCTTTGCAGTGACATCGGTCATTGCACGGGCAACGTCGCTGCGCGCTCCGCCCGCCGGCAATCCAAAAAATGCGAGGTCCAGCCACTTCAAGGCTTCCACGCTGTCCTGCGGGACACCGTTGCCTGCGGCGTAAAGAAGTCCCAGGTTAAGCTGCGCGAACACCACGCCTTGGTCGGCCGCGCGCCGAAACCATTTGGCCGCGTCGACGTAGCTCTGCGGAGCCCCTCTTCCTCCGGCGTAACTGGCGCCGACGTTGTACTGCGCGGCAGCGTCACCTTGATTCGCGGCGCGCAGGAACCAAACGAAGGCCGTCGCATCGTCACGTTCGACACCGTTGCCTTCCACGTACAAGGAACCGAGAAGGTACTGGGCGGGGGCGTTCCCTGCTTCCGCGAGTGGGCGCCACAACTCGGCCGCCTTGGCGTACCCTTTTTCACGGTAGGCAGCGATACCATCCTCGAGAGGCCCAGCCTGGGCGGTCGCGCCGAGAACAGTCGCGATGGCGAATGCACCTAATACACTTTGAACCGTTGCTTTCATATTTTTGGACCGCAGCCGAACGTGACGGACTGGTATCAGCACCAGGAAGGGTGAAGGTAGCGCGCCTAGGCGCAGTTGCCTAGCATCGCCTGGGGGCACGTTTGGGGCAACTCGGGAGATATTACCGCCTGTTGGCCCCGCATTGTGGAATCTCACACCTTCCGCCACGTCGTACTCTCACCTCGGTGACCTATTCGGCGCCCCAGAGTCACGATGCGGGAAAGCTCGCCGCGGCAACGCCATGGCAACGCCGACGAACACGACAATACCCACTACCCCGATCGCAGCTTCGACATTGAGCAACCCGGCCGCGCCCCAGCGCGTGTGCGCCCAGCCGTCGACCAGCGTCATGTACGCGATCGGCATGTTCGACAGCGACGCGTACAGGTTGTATTTGGTCGCCGCCGCGCCGAGGCCGATCGTTTCGAGCACCACTGCCGTGAAACCGGCATAGGTCAGTCCCTGGATCAACGCGTAGACGAGCGTGAAGACAACGTACATCGCCTCGGTGCGCGGCGCGAAGGCCATTGCGACGGCACACATCGCCATGAGCAGGCCGTACAGCGCGTACGCCGTCTTGCGGTCCATCCGATCGGCCCCGTAGCCGCCGAGGAGACAGCCAAGCGCGGCCACGATGCCGTTGAGGACTCCGGTCACCAGCGCCACGGTGTTTGCGCTGGCGTGCCAGTCATCGGCCACCGCCGCCCACAGATTGGACGCGGCGCCGCTGCCGATGGGAAGAAAGCAGATGAGCAGCGCAAGGATGCCCGCG
Organism: Casimicrobiaceae bacterium; assembly: GCA_036491495.1. GTDB lineage: Bacteria > Pseudomonadota > Gammaproteobacteria > Burkholderiales > Casimicrobiaceae > PALSA-1003. Next base: position 46,913 of record DASXBW010000066.1, on the reverse strand, counting down.
CGTGCCCGTGCCACCTGCCAGAGATCCTTCAACACGGCGACCAGCATGCGATCGTAGTGCCCGGTGCGTGCCATCGGCGGCGGCTCGGGCACGAACCACAGTGCCGCTCCGCACAACGCGCAGGCGACAGCAAGCGCAGCACCGGCCATCCACGGATCGGGCAGGTTCTGCGCCAGCCATAGCCCGGCGCCGCCGCCCAGGCCGTAGCCGCCAAGGTTGCCTGCCTGGAACCAGCCGCCGGCGCGACCCTGCAGGTCCGGTGGCGTGTTGTAGACCAGCAGGCTTTCCGTCGCCATCGCCAGAAACGTAGAGGCCACATTCGAGACCAGCACCGCCGCGTACAGCAGCGGCAGGGATTGGGCGTCGGCCGGCACCGCTCCGGTCACGAAAATACCGAGCGCGCTCACCAGCCCCGCGAGGAGGTACCACGTCTTGCGCGAGAGCGTCGTGTCCGCCACCGGCGCCCACAGAAATTTCCAGGTTTGCGGGATATAGCTGAAGGCGACGAGCTCGGCTACCTGTTCGACGCTGACCCCGGCCTGCGTGAGTTGATAGCCGATCGTCACCGAGAGGTAGCCTCCCATGGCTCCGAAAGGAACGATCAGGAACAGGAATACGCTTGGGTGGGTTCGGCTCACGAGAGGGATCGCGACGGATCAGGACCGCGAGGGCACGTTGAGAGCCGCTGGCCGGACGACCAGCTATCGGGGTAGGTCGTCGAGCGCCTTCCGCGTCGCGGCAAGCAGCGCCTCCGCGCCGACGGGAGCGCCCATCGCTTTCTTCATCCACAGATCCGGGGCGATGTTGCCGGCCGTGGCCATGCGCTCGAATTCCGGCCCGATGGTTCCCGTTTTTTCCATCTGCTGCTCGATCTGGAAAGCGATCAGGTGGCCGATGGGATAGTCGGGAAGGTAGAGCGTCGAGTCGATCATGTGCGAATAGACGCCAAGCAGCACCACGTCCTTGTTCCCGAACACGCCCGCGTAGTAACGGTTCCACACGTCCTTCGCGATAGTGAGCGTAGCGACCTTCAGCTCGGCAGGTGATGCGGCCGGGTGCTCGTACATCCAGTGCCAGACGCTCATGTCTACCAGAGCCACGCCGGAGATCTCGTAGCAGGCCCAGAAATCGTTGAGCGTCTTCATCGCCAGCGTCGCTGCCGTCGGCTTCGACAGGCCCAGCAGTTCGAGATCGTGCCCCTGGAAGACGAACGCCAAGGCTTCGGTGAACGCGTTATTCGGCACGCCCTGGAGAAGGGTGTGGTCGATCGTATTCAGCGAGAAGGTCTGTTCGACGTTGTGCCCCATCTCGTGGACGGCGATGTTGAAGCCCTTGTAGTTCATCCCGTCTATCTCGACGCGTGTTCGCAGGTGCGCCTTGTCCTCTCGCCGCCCCGCGCCCATGGCGTGGCCCGAACCACGGGCCGGGTCGACCACGATATTCGCGGCCAGCATCGAGGCTTTCTCGCGGGAGAAACCGAGCTGCGCGAGCATGAAAGGGATGTCCTTCTGGTATGCCTCCGCGGTGGGGTATTTCGTGCGTACGATCTCGTCGAGTTGCGCCTCCGTGTATTCGCCGCGCGCGCGGAACCCGTCGTACCAGATGTCGAACGGTTCCAGCTTCCGGCCGAGCCGCTTCTGCACGAGCGCCGCGACGCGCGGAACCTCGGGAGAAGCCAGAACATCCTCCAGCATCTTCTGCACACGAGCTTCGGGGATCTGCCGGTTCTCATCGAAACGGCGCGCGATCAGGGTCGGCGCGGAAGGGGACCAGGCGTCGACCTGCCGCTGTGCCTGAAACACGGCAAGGAGCTTGGCGTAGCGGGTGTCGGGTTCGGGTTCGTTTCCCGGCTTCTTTCCGGACGGCTGCGGGAGGTCGGAGTCCTTGTCCGTCGTGGCACGCACTTCGTTGGTCACCGGATTCCAGTCGACCTGCGGGTTGTCCACCACGGAGTCGGGAATCGTCTGCGTCACGATCCGCTCCATCACCTTCATGATGGTGCGCTGCTTGGCGAGCCCGCTTTTCGCATCGGTGTAGTCGGCCTTGATCTGGTCGCGAAGGTTCCAGTGCGACAGGAGGCGAAGCTTCGGCGCAAACAAACGAGTCCCGTTCGAATCCACGACGTGGTGCATCCAGATGTTGTAGCCGGCGATATAGCGCGCGGCGTCGGAGTAGGCCCGAGCATTGGCGAGCTTCACCACAGCAGGGATCCGCTTCGAGAACCTCTCCGCCAGCCGGGCTTCCGCCCACTGCCGGCGTGTCCAGGCCTCGCCCTTCTCCAGCCGCTCGTCGAGAGACGTAAGCGGAAAGTTGAGGAGGATCACGAAGGCGAGCTTATTGGCGAACAGGTCGTCGCTGACGTGAGCGCCGGGATCGTAGGCCGCGAGCGTCTCGTCGAAGGGCCGGATCGGCCCCAGGTCCAAGTCCGACTGGCGCCGGAAGTCGCGGCCGATCTCGTGCAGATGCCCGTCGAGCGACTCGAACACGAACTCCATCCGTGAGAAGAGCGCGTCGCGCGCGACTGCGTCCCCCGCGTAGTTGTCAAGAACGAACGAGGCGAACTCCGCCGCGTCGCCGTCTCCCTTACCGGCGCTGTCTGCCTCGTCTTGCCGCCAGAACTTGGCGACCTGCGCGAGCCCACGCGCAATCCGCGCGCGCTCGCCTTCGCCGTGCTTCGCGACCAGCTCCTGTTCGAGTGCGGTCATCGGATCGGTTCTCCCCGGGGATTGCGCCCATGCAAACGCGGGGGCGCAACCGAGCATGAGCACGAACATGCGCAAACATGGAACTGACATGCGGCTGAGAATGCGAATTGCGACGAGGAAATGCGCTTCGCTTGCTTCAGGCCAGTGGAACGACCTTGACCACTTCCGCCGGAGTCGTGAAGCCCTGGGCGATTTTCATCGCGCCGGAAACGCGCAGCGGCTTCATGCCTTCCTTGTAAGCAAGCTCCCGGATCTTGGCATCGTCAGATTCCGAATTGATCAGATGCCGCAGCGGCGCCGTGAGCGTCATGATTTCGTATAAGCCCATCCGGCCGTAATAACCGGTCATCCGGCACTCGAGGCAACCCACGGCGCTCTGCACCTGCTGCGGCAAATCCGCGACAAAGGGCGCCGTCAGCATTCGCCACGTGTCTTCATCCGGCGGCTCCGCCGGCTGTTTGCAGTGGGGACAGAGCGTGCGCACCAGCCGCTGGGCCATGACGCCGATCATCGTCGAATTGATCAGGTAGGGTGGTACGCCGAGATCGAGCAAGCGGGTGATTGCCGTCGGCGCGTCGTTGGTGTGCAGCGACGATAGGACCAAATGACCGGTGAGCGCCGCCTGCACCGCCATGTCGGCAGTGTCGCGGTCCCGGATTTCGCCTACCATGATGATGTCCGGATCCTGACGCAACAGGGTGCGGACACCGCTGGCGAAATCGACGCCGATGCCCGGCTGCACCTGCATCTGGTTGAACTCCGGCGCGATCATTTCGATCGGGTCCTCGACTGAGCAGACGTTGACCTCGGAGGTCGCAAGCTGCTTCATGGTCGAGTACAGCGTCGTCGTCTTTCCCGAGCCGGTCGGCCCCGTGACCAGGATGATTCCGTAGGGCTCCTTGATCATTTTTTCCCAACGTTCGCGATCCTCGCCGGCAAACCCAAGTTCCTGGAAGTCGCGCACCAGCACCTCGGGCGTAAAGATACGCATCACCACCTTTTCGCCAAACGCGGTCGGCATGGTCGAGATGCGAAGCTCGATCTCCGTCGCGTCCGGCGAGAGGGTCTTGATGCGACCGTCCTGCGGTCGCCGCTTTTCGACGATCTCCATTCGCGCCAGCAGCTTGATGCGGCTGGTCATCGCGATCAGCACCGGATTCGGAATCGCGTACACCTGATGCAACACCCCGTCGATGCGAAACCGCACCACGCCGCTGTCGCGCCGGGGCTCGATGTGAATGTCGGATGCACGCTGCTCGAAAGCGTACTGCCACAGCCAGTCGACGATGTGAACGACGTGCTGATCGTTGGCGTCGAGTTGCCCGTGCTTGCCCAGTTCGACGAGCTGCTCGAAGTTCCGGGCCAGGGAGATGTCACCCTTCGAAGTCTCCTGGGCCTTTTTCATCGACCGGGCGAGATTGAAGAACTCGCCCACATAGCGTCGAATATCCTGCGGATTGGCGAATACAAACTTGATCCGCAGGCGCAGGATCTGTTCGAGCTCGTCCGCCCACGCGCGAACGAACGGCTCGCTGGTGGCCACTGTCAATATGCCGGCGCCGACATTGACCGGCAAAATCCGGTAGCGCTCCGCGTAAGCATTGGACATGGTCGCGGTTACCGCCGTCAGATCGATCTTCAGAGGATCGATGTGCTGATACGGAACACCCAGCTTGCCGGCCAGCCATTCGACCAAGGCATCGAGCGTCAGGACCTTGCGCGGCGGCGCCAGCGAGCGCCATTTCTGGTCGGCAATCAACTCGAGCGGGGTCTCGAAGCGCTGGGTTCGCGAGCGTGCGAGCTTCTCCGCCTCCGCCGCCGATACCAGTCCGTCGGCAACCATCAGCTTCAGGATGTCCTCTAATCGAAGCCGGCGGTCGGGGGTCTTCGTGACCTGCGCCTTGGTGCCTGCGGCGGCTGGGCCGGGCGGCGCGGTCGGCGTCTTGACGGGATTTGAGGCCATCGCGCTACTATAGCCCGAAGCGGCGGCCTATGACAGCGTGCTAACAGTGGGTCGCGCGCCATCACTGCGATCGAAGGCATCCCTGGAGACCTGTCGATGACCAAGCTCCATGCCGTCCTCGTCGACATCACGACCCTCGAGTTGGACGCGATCGTCAACGCGGCCAACAACACGCTGCTAGGAGGCGGCGGTGTCGACGGCGCGATTCATCGCGCCGCCGGGCCCGATTTGCTGGCCGAGTGCATCCGCCTCGGCGGATGCGACACCGGAGACGCGAAAATCTCCGGCGGCTACCGCCTTCCCGCATCGCATGTCATTCACACGGTCGGTCCCGTGTGGCTTCAGGGCGCCCACGGCGAGCCGGAACTGCTGGCCCGATGCTATCGCCGTTGCCTCGAGCTCGCCGTTGCCCACCGGCTGCGCTCGATCGCGTTTCCGGCGATCAGCTGCGGGGCCTATGGATTTCCGCTGCGGCTCGCGGTGCCGATCGCGGTCCATGCCGTGCGCAGCTTCGACGGTCTCGACGCGCTCGATCGCGTCGTTTATGCATGCGCTAGTCGCAGTGTGCTCGAGGCGTACGAGGCGGCACTGGACGCGCCGGGATCGTAAGCCTACTCCGCGTCGACGCTTTCCTCGTATGCCTCGGCGGGCGGCTCGGGGACCTGGAACACCTCGCGCAGGTAGGCGACGTATGAAGGATCGTAATCCATCGCTTTCGACGGCTCGTCGCTGATCTTGGCCACGGGTTGCCCGTTGCATCGTGTCATCTTGATGACGATCTGGATCGGCTGGTAGCCGAGATCATTGGTCAAATTGGTGCCGATGCCGAATGCGGTGTGGCTGCGCCCCTTGAAATATTCAAACAGCCGAACCGCCAGCGGCACGTTGAGTGCGTCCGAGAAAACCATGGTCTTGGTTCTCGGGTCGATGCGCATCCTGGCATAGTGCGCGATGAGCTTCTCGCCCCATTCGAAAGGATCGCCGGAATCGTGACGCACGCCATCGAACAGCTTGCAAAAGAAAAGATCGAAGTCGCGCAGGAACGCTGCCATCCCGCAGACGTCGGACAGTGCGATACCGAGGTCGCCTCGATACTCGCGCGCCCAGGTGTTGAACGCGAAGACCTGCGAATCGCGCAGCCGCGGCCCGACCGCCTGACATGCCTGCAGGTACTCGTGCGCCATTGTGCCCAGCGGGGTGAGTCCGTGCTCCAGCGCAAAGTAGACGTTGCTGGTGCCGACGAATTTCGCGCCGATGCCCTTCTTGAGCGCGATAATTACCTCCTCCTGCCAGCCGCCGGAAAAACGCCGCCGCGTACCATAATCGGCGACCCGAAACTCCGGGTCGGGGACCGCGTTGATTTGGTCGATCTTGGCGGCGAGACGCCGGCGCCCTTCCGCGAAGTCCGGTCGTGGCTGGGTATTGCGGAAGTAGACCTCGCTGATGATCGCCAGCAACGGAACCTCGAACAGTATGGTATGCAGCCAGGGGCCGTTGATCGCGATCTCGATCTCGCTGGACGACACCGCGGAGCGCCTGACCTCGACGAAACGATCCTGCAGATGAAACAGGCCAAGCAGATCGACGAAGTCGCTCTTGAGAAAGCGCCAGCCGCGCAGATACTCGAGCTCGCGCCGGGCGAAGCGCAAGCCGCATAGGCCGGAGATCTCGCGCTCGATCTCGGAGATGTAAGGTGTCAGGTCGACGCCTGGCGTCCGGCACTTGAACCGGTACTCGACCTGCGCTTCCGGAAAATGATGCAGCACGACCTGCATCATGGTGAACTTGTACAGATCCGTGTCGAGCAGCGAATCAATGATCATTCGTGGTCACGGGCAGGATGCTCCGTCGGCCGATGGGACGCTCATGTTACCCGGACAGGACTGCGCTCTGCCAGTCGAGCGCCAGCCCGCCGAACGGCGAGCCTGCCGCGATAGCGATCAACGGCTGCCTGCAGGTACCATCGCCCCTACAACCAGGAGCGGCCCATGCTAGTGAACTGCGTCGCCTATCAGGAGGGGACCAAGCTCAGCGACATCCCGAAGGAGGACATTAGCGAGTATGTCAAATGCCCCGATTGTTTCGTCTGGGTCGGGCTCAAGGACCCGACGCCGGACGAGCTCGAGGAAATGCGCGAGGAATTCGGCTTACACGAGCTGGCGATCGAAGACGCGCGGCACGGCCATCAGCGGCCGAAGATCGAAGAGTACGGAAACTCATTGTTCGCGGTATTACAGACGGTCGAGATCAAGGAAGGCGAGCTTCACGTCGGAGAAGTCGACATCTTCGTCGGCCCCAACTACATCCTCTCGGTTCGCTTGCACACCGAGCGCGGATTCGCCGACGTTCGTGCCCGCTGCGAGCGCGAGCCGCACCTGCTGAAGTACGGTGCGGCGTACGTGTTCTACGCTCTCATGGACACGGTGGTCGACCGCTATTTTCCGATCCTCGACGCCCTGGAGTCGGAGCTGGAGAAGATCGAGGAGCAGATCTTCCTGCGCAACACCGCGCGCTCCAACATCGAAGCTCTGTACGCCTTGAAGAGGAGCCTGATGATCTTGAAGCACGCCGTCGATCCGCTCATGGAAGCGGTCAGCAAGCTCTACGGCGGAAGGGTCCCGCAGATTTGCTCCGGCATGGGCGAATATTTCCGCGATGTGTTCGACCACCTGCAACGATTGCATGCGACGATCGAAGGGATACGCGACATGCAGACCACCGCCATTCAGGTCAACCTCGGCATGATCAGCTTAAACGAGACCGAGGTCACCAAGAAGTTGGCGGCGTGGGCTGCCATCATCGGTGTGCCGACCATGATTGCGGGCATCTACGGCATGAACTTCAAGAATATGCCCGAGCTCGAGTGGGTGTGGGGATATCCAGTGTCGGTCGCCGTAATGGTGGCGATCGATATCTGGCTTTATTTGCAGTTCAAGAAGGTCAAGTGGCTCTGACTTTGGGCCCGGTCCCTCGCTCCTAATGAACGATCGGCTTGTCGTTGCTCGCCACCGGCGTCACCGGTATTACGCGCTTGCCGGACGGCGGCTGGTGCCAGGTCGGCTGCAGCGTGACGTGGTCGATACCGAAGCGCTGCGCGAGCAGGCGCTGCGCGGCCGCCAGCGTCTGCGGCCACGCGCCGGCATCGCGAACTCGCAGATGCGCGGAAAGCGCCGCCCGGTTGCTGGTCATGTACCAGACATGCAGATCGTGGACCGCGGAGACGCCGGGAAGCCGCGTCAACGCTCGGCCAATGTCATCGTACGAAAGATGCGCCGGGACACCTTCCATCAGCACCTGAGTCGACGCTCGCAGCAGCAGCCAGGTCGAACGCAGAATCAGGGCCGAAACAAACAAAGAGAGTATGGGATCGATCGGCAGCCATCCTGTAGCCACGATCACCGCGCCGGCGACGACCGCCGCCACCGAGCCCAGCATGTCCCCCAGCACGTGCAGCAGCGCCGCCCGGCTGTTGAGGCTGTGGTGGCCCGATAACAGCCACGCCGACACGATATTGATCACCAGGCCCGCCGCCGCAACGGCGACCACCACTCCGCCGATGACCGGGCTCGGCGCGAGGAGGCGCCTGACCGCCTCGACCGCGATCCAGACGATCACCGCCAGCATGATCAGTGCATTGATGAACGCCGCCAGCACCTCAGCGCGCGCATAACCGTAGCTGGCGCGCCGGGAGGGCGGCCGCCGTGACACGTGCTGGGCTAGGAGGGCGATCGCCAACGCTGCGCTATCGGTAACCATGTGGCCGGCGTCGGACAGCAGGGCGAGCGACCCGGCCAGCCATCCCGCTGCCGCCTCGATCGCCGCAAAGCCGAGCGTCAGCGACAGCGCGATCAACAGAGAGCGGCGCTCGCGCGATGCCGCCAACCTCGCGGTCTGGGGCTGGGGCTCGATCGAGGAGTGTTGATGCGCACTCATGCCGGCACGTCCGTCGGTCGACCCGGTCGCAGCGGAAAGCGGCGAAGTGGGTCTGAACCGGGTGCGCAATGCCCGGGGCGACTGGGTCGAAAACGCGCCACTGCGTGCATGGTCGCAGATTAAACCATGCGCGGCTGCTTTCCAATCGCCGCCGACGCGCGCGCCGTCGCCGAGCATGGTGGCTACATCGGGCGGAATCGAATGCGCGACGCACCGGCAGGTTCCCCAGAACGAACCTTGTCAGCGCGCGCCCCGCGGATCGCCGGCGGCGTGAGCGACCGTGACGGTGGTGACGATGGTGCCGCGGTGAATCTCAGTAGCCGGAAGCGACTTTTGAGTGTAGCAACCGAAGGCGCCACCCGACGGTAGAATAACGCCATGCCCAGCGCCCTCTTCAACCTGACCGCCGTCTCCGTCGATGCCATCGATGCCTTGCTGCCGCAGACGCAATGCCGCCGCTGCCGCTACGACAGCTGCCGCGCCTACGCTCACGCCATAGCCAGTGGTGACGCACCGATCAATCGCTGCCCTCCCGGCGGAGACGCCACGGTCGCCATGCTTGCGGACTTGCTCGGCAGACCCGCGCTGGCGATCGACCCAAGCTGCGGCCCTACGACAGCGCTTGCCATCGCCCGTATCGATGAAGCAACATGCATCGGATGCACGCTTTGTATTCAGGCGTGTCCGACCGACGCCATCGTCGGCGCAGCGAAGCTGATGCACACCGTCATTGCAAATCGCTGCACTGGTTGCGAGCTGTGCCTTCCTCCCTGTCCCGTCGACTGCATCGCGATGCTGCCTGCGGAACGGCCGTGGAGCACGGCCGACGCCGAACGTGCTCGTCAGCGCTTTTCGGCGCGCAATGCCCGCCTCGCGACCGGTTCGAGCAGGGGCGAGCAGGAGACTACGGCGGTTGACTTGGCGCGGCAGCGCCGGCGGGCCGCGGTCGATGCCGCATTGGCGCGCGCCCGTGCGCGGCGCACAGCTCGTCACGTCTCGGGCGTGTGAATCCTTGGCGCAGCCGTCGCTTCGCGTCGAAATGGCTGCCGGGCCCGGGTTCGCGAAGGCTTACCCAGCGTTGGCCACCGATCGGTGGCCTCGGGCCAGGAGAAGCGTCCGGCTCGGACGACTGGGCAGGCGCGGAGGCATTCTGTGAACGCGGCGAAGCGCATGGAAATCTACAACCGGCTGCGGCATCAGAACCCGAATCCGCGCAGCGAGCTCAAATACCGCACTCCCTTCGAGTTGTTGGTCGCGGTGGTGCTTTCGGCGCAGGCAACCGACAAAAGCGTAAACCTCGCCACTGCCAAACTTTTTCGCGTGGCAAGCACACCGGAGGCGATGGTCAAGCTCGGCGAGGCGCGGCTCATTCCTTATATTCAAACCATCGGACTGTTTCGCACCAAGGCCAAGAATGTTGTCGCGTTGTCGCGGCAATTGATCGCCGAGCACGCAGGCAATGTGCCTTCCGATCATGACGCTCTCACCCGGCTGCCTGGGGTCGGCCGCAAGACGGCGAACGTCGTCTTGAACGTCGCCTTCGGCCAACCCACTATCGCTGTCGACACCCATATCTTCCGCGTCGCCAATCGCACCGGTCTGGCGCCGGGCAAAACGCCGGAAGAGGTCGAGCGCAAGCTGGTCAAGTTCACGCCCGACGAATTCCGGCACGACGCGCATCACTGGCTGATTCTGCACGGGCGCTACATCTGTCAGGCGCGGCTGCCACGTTGCTGGGAATGCGTCATCGTCGACCTCTGCGAATTCCGTCACAAGACGATCGCTCCGCCGTCGGCACCGCAACGTCGTTGAGCTCCGCTGGCAGAGCTTGGCCCCCGCAATAAAAAGGCGCCCGCAGGCGCCGTTTTTACCGCACTTGATTGTCATTGCTTGGTGACGACCGCCGCCGGCTGGGACGAGTAATACGCGGCAAGGTTGTCGATGTCCTGCCTCGACAGCTTGTCGACGAATCCGGCCATGACCGGATTCTTGCGCAATCCGGACTGGTAATCACGCAGCGCCTTGGCCAGGTAATCCGGATACTGCCCGCCCAGCTTTGGATTGTCGGCAATCTGGCTGTTGCCGTCCATGCCATGGCAGGCCTGGCAAACCTCCTTGACACGCGGTAGCGCGGCATTGGGGTCGGCGGCATCGCAAAGGGCTCCTGAACAGAGCAAGCTGAGGGCAAGCAGCCACTGAACGACGGCCCTCATCATCGGCCTCATTTGCTCGCGGCCTTGGCCTGCGCGCTGGCGTAGTAGGCCGCGAGGTCGGCAATATCCTTGTCCGACAGCGAAGTGGCGATGGCGCGCATCGACGGATGGCTGCGCGCCCCGCTTCGGTATTCCTGCAACGCCTTGGCGAGGTACGCCTGGTGCTGGCCGCCGAGCTTGGGCACCTTGTAAACCTCCGGAAACGCCGTCCGCCAGCCGGGAATGCCGTGGCAGCCGGCACACATCTGCGTCTTCTGCGACCCGGCAGCCGCGTCGCCCACTGACGAGCTTCCTTGCGCGCAGGCGAGCCCCGGAAACGCGAGGGCAGCGGCGGCGAGGCAGAAAAACATCGCGGCAGCCATGTTGCGGCTTATCGCTCGAGGAGGTCGCGTTTGTCCTTCACCGACTTCCATTCGTCCGCGTCGGGCGGCGCGGGCTTGCGCTCGATGATCGGCTTCCACAGTTTTGCGAGCTCCGCGTTCAGGCTCGTGAATGGCTTTTGATCGTCGGGAACGTCGTCCTCGGCGTAAATCGCTTCGACCGGGCACTCGGCAACGCAGAGCGTGCAATCGATGCACTCATCCGGATCGATGACCAGAAAGTTGGGACCTTCCCGGAAGCAGTCGACCGGGCAGACATCGACACAGTCGGTATACTTGCAACGGATGCAACTCTCGGTGACAACATAGGTCATTGCCGCGAATCCTGGTGCGAAATGGTGATTTTAGCAAATCGCGATCGAGCTCATCAGAGAGATCGCCTTGGCCGCCTCCTGGTCCGTCGCTTTGGGACGCTTGCACCGCGGGTATCTTTCCGCTAACGTACTTCGGGTAGCCGGTTTCGGTTGCTTGCTTAGTCTGCCGGGCGGCGCACCCCCCTTGAGCGAGGATCCATGAGCGAGAACATCAAGCACGTCACCGACGCCACCTTTGACAGCGATGTGCTGAACGCGGGCACACCGGTGCTCGTCGATTATTGGGCCGAATGGTGCGGCCCCTGCAAGATGATCGCTCCCATCCTCGAAGACGTGGCCAAGGACTACGCGGGCCGGCTTACCGTAGCCAAGATTGATATCGACTCCAACCCAGCCGCCCCTGCCAAGTATGGGATTCGCGGCATTCCTACGCTCATCCTCTTCAAGGCCGGACAGGTCGCGGCGCAAAAGGTCGGCGCCCTGTCCAAATCGCAGTTGACGGCGTTTATTGACAGCCACCTGTGAACCCGTTAGGCTGCTAACTCATTGAATTGCGTCCCGCGGCGCCCATGGCGCGCGTGACGTCCCATCAGCGCCGCTTAAGTGTTTCCCGGCGCCAACCTCCCAGAGCGATTCAAGCGGCCAAAAAGGGCCGCACCCGCTTCTCCCCGCCACCCGTCCACCTATGCACCTGTCCGACCTCAAGTCCAAGCCCGTCACCGAACTCGTCGAAATCGCCAACACCAACGAGATCGACGGCGCGAACCGTTTGCGCAAGCACGACCTGATTTTCGCACTGCTCAAGAACCAGGCGAAAAAAGGCGAAAGCATCTTCGGTGATGGAACGCTCGAGGTGCTGCCCGACGGATTCGGGTTTCTCCGCTCTCCCGACACCAGCTACCTGGCGGGGACCGACGACATCTACATCTCGCCGTCGCAGATCCGCCGATTCAACCTTCACACCGGCGACACCATCGAAGGCGAGATCCGGACACCGAAGGACGGCGAGCGCTATTTCGCACTGGTCAAGGTCGACAAGGTCAACGGCGAGCCTCCGGAAAACGCCAAGAGCAAAATCCTTTTCGAGAACCTGACGCCGCTCTTTCCCGACGAGGTGCTGATTCTCGAGCGCGACATCAAGGCCGAAGAGAACATGACCGGCCGGATCATCGACATCATCGCGCCCATCGGCAAGGGCCAGCGCGGACTGCTGGTGTCCTCGCCCAAATCCGGCAAGACGGTGATGCTGCAGCACGTCGCGCATTCGATCGCGGCGAATTACCCGGACGTGGTGCTGATCGTGCTTCTGATCGATGAGCGCCCCGAGGAAGTGACCGAAATGCAGCGCTCGGTCCGTGGCGAAGTCGTGTCATCGACTTTCGACGAGCCCGCCACGCGCCATGTGCAGGTCGCCGAGATGGTGATCGAAAAAGCCAAGCGGCTGGTCGAGCACAAGAAGGACGTCGTCATCCTGCTCGATTCGATCACCCGTCTGGCGCGTGCCTACAACACCGTCGTTCCCGCATCGGGCAAAGTGCTTACTGGCGGCGTCGACGCCAACGCATTGCAACGGCCGAAGCGCTTCTTCGGCGCGGCCCGCAACATCGAGGAAGGCGGCTCGCTGACCATCATTGCGACCGCACTGATCGATACCGGGTCGCGCATGGACGATGTTATTTACGAGGAATTCAAGGGCACCGGCAACATGGAAATCCACCTCGACCGGCGAATGGCCGAGAAGCGCACGTATCCGGCGATCAACGTCAACCGGTCGGGCACGCGAAAGGAAGAGCTGCTGCTCAAGCAGGACGTGCTGCAGAAGGTCTGGGTGCTGCGCAAACTGCTTTATCCCATGGATGACCTCGAGGCTACCGAATTCCTGGTCGACAAGGTGAAGCAGACCAAGAACAATGCCGAATTCTTCGACTCCATGCGCAGAGGTTAGCGCCACCGCATCGCGGGTATAGGGTCGCAGAACGCTTTCGCCTTGGCGTCGCCGGCAATGCGCCCAGCCAGTCCATCCTTCGCAGGTGCGCTGTTGATCCTAGGTACTGTCCTATCGATCGCTTGGCGGTGAAACGAAGGATATGCCCAAGGCCTTGAAAATTCAGGAATCGGCCCTATTTGCCTTCGGTGGCAGCCGTTTGCGTTGCACTGCAAAAAGCGCCATAATCGCGCGGTTTACGGCCTCGGACAGGACTCGGTCCCCGCCGGACCACGTTGTTGGGCAAGCATCCGGCCCCCGCGAGAGCGGGCCGGTCAGTGAGGTGTTCGATGAAAACCAGCATTCATCCGCAATACAGCGAGATTCAGGTAACGTGCAGCTGCGGCAACACGTTCGCCACCCGTTCGACCGTCAACAAGCCCTTGCACGTCGAAGTTTGTTCGGCGTGCCATCCCTTTTACACGGGCAAGCAGAAGATCGTCGACACCGCAGGGCGGGTCGAGAAATTCCGGCAACGCTACGCTTCCAAGACGACCGTGCCTTCGGCGTGACGGTCCGGATCAGAATCATCGCGTAAAGGCAGCTTCGGCTGCCTTTTTCATTCCGGCACCTCGATGCCCATTGCTGAACCGGTTGCCGACCCGATTGCCGAATCGGGCAATCCGGCCGAGTTGTCACCCTCCGGTCCCTATCGAGCGCTCAAGCAAGGCGGCCTGGTATTGCTTTGCGTCGCCTGGATAGGGCTCGGGCTCTTCGGGCACGATCCATGGAAGCCCGACGATGCAACCAGCTTCGGCGTGACCCTGGAAATGCTCAAGAACGGCGACTGGCTGGTGCCCCATTTGGCCGGAGTCGCCCTTCCGGATCGCCCGCCGCTTTTCTACGCGCTGGCGGCGGCCACGGCGACGGCTTTTGGCGGGCTCATGCCCCTGCACGACGCCGCACGCATCGCAATTGCCGCGTGTCTCGCTCTGACGCTGTGGCTCCTGGCCCTTGCCGGACGCGAGCTCTATGGCCGAGCCTTCCGCTGGTTACCGGTGTTGATCTTCATCGGTTGCATCGGCCTCTGGGATCGAGCGCATCAGCTCTCGCCCGACATCGGCGTATTGGTGGCCTTCGCGCTCGCCCTTTACGCTTTGGCGCTGGCGCCGCGACGAGCGATCATCGGTGGAGCGCTGCTTGGCGGTGCCGTGGGCCTTGCATTTCTATTCAAGGGTTCGGCCGCCTCGGCGCTGATCGCGCTGACTGCCGTCCTATTGCCGCTGTTTGAACCCTGGCGCACGCGGCGTTATCTGGGAACGCTCGGCATCGCGCTGCTCGTCGCCGCGCCTTTGCTGCTCGCCTGGCCGGTGGCCTTGTACCTGCGCGATCCGGGGTGGCTCGCGCAATGGCTGGAGACGCAGGATGTCGCACGCTACTTTGGCATGACGCGGGGTTCGCCTCCGACCGAGCCGTTTTACTATCTCAAGAACCTGCCTTGGTTTGCGTGGCCGGCATTGCCGCTCGCGCTGTGGACCTTGCGGGCTCGCTCACGCGGTTTTGGCGGTGGCTTGACAGCAGCGGGCGTGGGGCTGCCGCTGACGATGACAGTCGTCGTGTTGGCGCAGATTTCCGCCGCTGCGGAGCCTCGCGCGATGCTTGCGCTTCCGTTGTTGTTGCCGATGTCGCTGCTGGCCGCAGCCGAGATCGATACGCTCAAGCGCGGGTACTCGGGCGCGCTCGATTGGTTTGGAATCCTCACCTTCGGCTTGCTTGGCGTTCTGGTCTGGGGGCTGTGGCTCGAATCGCTGCTGTACGGCCTGCCCGAAGCGATGGCGCGGATTTTCAAGGACACTCAGCCGGGCTACCAACCGCCCTGGGAACTGCTCCCGGTGCTGCTCTCCGTGGTCCTGACGCTGCTCTGGCTCGCCTTGGTGAGACCGGCGCGGCGGTCGAACCGCAGGGCGGTGCTCAATTGGGCGGTAGGGATGACGCTCGTTTGGGGCATGTATATGACCATCTGGCTGCCTTACCTCGATTCACGGCGCAGCTACCGGTCGGTAGCGGAATCACTGGCGAACCATTTGCCGGCAGGCACCTGTCTGGCCAGTCATAACCTCGGCGAGCCGCAACGGGCTTTGCTCGAATATTTTCTTAACGTGATTACCGTGCGCGACGATTCGCGAGCTTCGAACCGTTGCGACGCGCTGCTGCTGCAGGCCGCGCGCGACGAATCGGACACAGCTCCCGATTCGGCGTGGGAAAAAGTCTGGGAAGGGCGCCGACGCGGCGACGACACCGAGCGCTTCGTGCTGTTTCGTCGTCCGACGGCAGACTCGCGGCCATGAAATTCATCGACGAAGCTAACATCGAAGTGATCGCCGGCGACGGTGGCAGCGGGGCGGTATCGTTTCGCCGGGAAAAATATGTTCCACGCGGCGGGCCCGACGGTGGTGACGGCGGGCGAGGCGGCAGTATCTGGGCGATTGCCGACCGTAACATCAATACGCTGATCGATTATCGCTATGCTCGCATCCATCGCGCCAAGCCCGGTGAGAGAGGCCGCGGCGCCGATCAGTACGGGCGCGGCTCCGAAGATATCGTGCTGCGCATGCCGGTCGGGACGCTGATCACCGATGCAGAGACCGGCGAGCGTGTCGCCGATCTCGCCACGCACGGTCAGAAAGCGCTGCTGGCGCAAGGTGGCAAGGGCGGCTTGGGCAACCTTCATTTCAAGTCGAGCACCAATCGCGCCCCGCGGCAATCGACACCGGGCGAAGAAGGGGTGCAGCGCATGCTGCACCTCGAGCTCAAGGTGCTTGCCGATGTCGGCCTGCTCGGCTTGCCGAACGCCGGCAAGTCGACCCTCATACGAGCAGTGTCCGCTGCTAGGCCCAAGGTAGCGGACTATCCTTTCACGACTCTGGCGCCGAATCTCGGGGTCGTGCGCGTGGACGAGAACCGGAGCTTCGTTGTCGCCGATATTCCCGGCCTGATCGACGGCGCCGCCGACGGCGCCGGTCTCGGCCATCAGTTCCTGCGCCATTTGCAGCGCACGCGCCTCTTGTTGCACGTGGTCGATATCGCCCCGCTCGACGGCACCAGCGATCCGGTGGCCGATGCGCGCGCCATCGTCAAGGAGCTCAAGCGCTATGATCAGGCGCTCTTCGACAAGGCGCGGTGGTTGGTGCTGAACAAACTCGATCTCGTCGAACCCGACGAGCGAGCGCAGCGCATCGCTGCGTTTATCGACGCTTATCGCTGGACTGAGCCGGTGTTTGCCATCGCCGCAATCAACGGCGACGGCTGTCGCGAGCTTGTGTACGCGATCCAGGATTGGCTTGAGAAACATCCGGCGGAGATCGCGTCCGCAGCATCGGAATGAAAGGATGAACTCGCCCTTCGAAACCTCCATCGTCGCCGGCGCGCGCCGATTGGTGATCAAGGTTGGCTCGAGCCTGGTCACCAACGACGGCCGCGGGATCGACCACGCCGCGGTCGCACGCTGGGCGGAGCAGATCGCCATCCTGAGCAAGGCGGGGCGACAGATTGCGCTGGTGTCGTCCGGCGCTATCGCCGAGGGAATGCAGCGCCTCGGCTGGACGTCCCGCCCATCGGCGATTCACGAGCTGCAGGCCGCCGCTGCGGTAGGACAGATGGGTCTGGTCCAGGCGTACGAGGTCGCCTTCTCGCGGTTTGGCTTTCATACCGCTCAAGTGCTTTTGACGCACGAGGATCTAGCCGACCGGCGCCGGTATCTGAATGCACGCTCCACCCTGATAACTCTGCTCGGGCTGTCGGTGATACCGATCATCAACGAAAACGATACGGTGACGACCGACGAAATCAAGGTCGGCGATAACGATACGCTAGGCGCGCTGGTCACCAACTTGATCGAGGCCGACGTGCTGGTGCTTCTCACCGACCAGCAGGGTCTGCACACCGGCGACCCGCGCAAGGATGCGGCGGCGCCGCTCCTGCGACGCGGGCGCGCCGGCGACGCCGCGCTCGAGGCGATAGCCGGCGGTGCGGGTTCGCAACATGGACGAGGTGGCATGCTGACCAAGGTGCTGGCAGCCAAGCGCGCGGCGCGCAGCGGTGCATCGACGGTCATCGCCGACGGGCGCGAACCTGACGTGCTGACCCGTCTGGCCGCGGGCGAAGCGATCGGCACCGAGCTGATTGCCGAAGCAATGACCCTCGCTGCACGCAAGCAGTGGCTCGCCGATCACGTCCACGTCGAAGGCAGGCTGACGCTGGATCCCGGCGCGGTGCGGGCGTTGACTCGTGAAGGCAAGAGCCTGTTGCCGATCGGGGTGTCGGCTTGCCATGGCCGATTCGAGCGCGGCGAGATTGTCGGCTGTTTCGACATCAATGGCCGTGAGATCGCTCGCGGCCTGATCAACTACAGCGTATCGGAAACGCAGCGTATTCTCGGCAAGCCATCTTCCGAAATCGAATCGACGCTCGGCTATGTCGACGAGCGCGAACTGATCCATCGGGACAACCTGGTTTTGCTCTGAGCGACGCCGGAATGCCGGGGCCCGCCGCCAGACTACGCCTCGGGATTGTTGTGGGGAGACGGGATCACGGCGTGCGCATTTGCTGGCGCAGGCGCCGATAGTGCCGGCGCGGGCACTCCCGCGCCCTACGCCTTGGGATTGCTGCGGGGAGACGGGATCACGGCGTGCGCATTTGCTGGCGCAGGCGCCGATAGTGCCGGCGCCCGGCGCTCCCGCGCCCTACGCCTTGGGAGTGCTGTACGGCGAGGGCACCACGGCGCGCGCCCATCCGTACAGGCGCTCACGCCGTGTTTGCGGGCGGTGGTGCAGGTAACGCTCGAGCTCCGTCAAGCCCCGACGATAGACTTCGCGCTTGAAGTCGATCACGTTTTCCAGCGGAATCCAGTAGTCGTGCCACCGCCACGCATCGAACTCGGGATGATCGGTTGCACGCAGGGATACGTCGCTGTCGCGGCCGGTTAATCTGAGCAGGTACCAGATCTGCTTCTGGCCGCGATAGCTGCCGCGCCACTCGCGTTTGATCCAATGCTGGGGGACCTCGTAGCGCAGCCAATCTCGAGTGCGTCCGAGTATCTTGACGTGCGCCGGATCGAGTCCGACTTCCTCCTTCAACTCCCGATACATCGCCTCCTCGGGCGCCTCGCCGACGTTGATGCCGCCTTGCGGAAACTGCCACGAGTGCTCTCGGATCCGCTTGCCCCAGAAGACCCGATCTTTCGAGTTGGCGACGACAATGGCGACGTTCGGGCGATAACCGTCACGGTCCAGCATCGCGACACCTGTATTTCTGCGCGTTGGCTTAATTCTTGCACAGATCGAGATGCTTGCAAAGGTCTGCACTAGCGGCCACATGCACGACGCCCGCACGAAGCTGCGTCGCCTGTTGCAAAGTCAAATACGGGTTCCCGGCTATTCTCGATCGCTCGGGACCGCAGACGGCTTGACCGATGCGCGGCCTTAGGCGCTGCCGATGCAAACGATTCGGTAAGCAACGTCCCGCGCGTGACAACAAGGTGACTCGCAGCGCGCCGTGGCGCGCCAGCAATCGACCGAACAGCCGCTGTCTTTGTCCGCGAATCTGCAGAGTCTGGTCGTTAATTACCCAGCCCCATCCTTCGCGGTCGGCCGGCGTCAATCCACCGATTCCGATCCGCCCCGCTCCTCGCCACCGCCCCAAACCCGATCTAGAGACGACCTGTCAGCAACAAAATGATCAGGATCAGCACCACGACGCCGGCGATCCCGCTCGGTCCGTATCCCCAGCCGCTGCTGTATCCCCACGTAGGAAGAGCGCCGATGAGCGCCAGGATCAGGATGATGAGAAGGATGGTTCCGATGGACATTATTATTGCTCCTCGCTGTGGTTGACGATTCGCGACGGCCCGGAGTTGCGGCGCTCGCGCTTCGCCCAAGATGCCGGAGAGCAGCAGCCGGCATGGTTCTACGAGCGAAGAGTGCTTTGCAAACCGCGTGCCAACACGGGCGCGCGCTTTTCCACGGCCTCGCCCCTTGGCCCCGCAACAGCGGTGCGGCCGCGGGGTCCTCCGGGCCTGCAATTGCCGCGGATACGTCGGAAGAACCTGCCGGTAAGCCTTACCGCGGCGCTGCAATTCTTGCCAACACGCCTGGGCGGGGCGCTTCCTCCCCCGGCTCCAGAATCCGCCCTGGAACGGCGCAACAATGGTCGTTCGTCCGGCCGCGCCTCCGCTGGCATACGGGTTGCAGGATGTCCGGCTCCATGGACTTCCGGAATCCCGGCATGAACCTGCAGGGGCATAAGCCGAAACCACCCGTCGAGGAGCCGACGCCCGAGCCAGACGAGCGCTCGCCGGTGGAAGAGCCTGATGGTCCCGATCCCCGGTCCCCTCCGGAGCGGCCGAGACGATAAGACTGGTACGCTCCGTGCTCCTTCAACGATGCGCCGACGGGCGGCGCATCGAAGTGTCGGGAGGAATCATGACTCAGGGGATGAAGCGATACCACCCAAGATTGCGGCAGCTACCGCTGATTGCATTGGCGTTCGGCTTACCGGCGTTCTCGATGACCAGTGAGTTGGCAGTCGAGCCGCCTGCACCGAGCATTTCCCAATGTGCGTTAATCGAGGTACACGACACCGTCGGCATCGGCTGGTGGTCTTCAGCAGCGTTGGAGATCAATCCTGCGCCCGCAATGAACAACGGCGACTGACGGCTTCCGCGCGTCCGGGGCGACCTGTCCGTAAGAAGCAATGTCACCTGTCGCCGACCGACGCTGATTCGCGGTCGCTCGCACCCCACTCGTTGCGCGAGCGTCGCCGGCTCTTTGCCCGCTATTCGCGAGAGGGAACGTCTCGTGCCGCCGGCTGCTCGCAGCGCTAGAGCAGCGGCTTCTGGCGATCGACGCTCGCGTCGACGACGGCCAACGCGCTCATGTTGACGATGCGGCGCACGGTAGCCGAGGCCGTGAGGATGTGTACCGGCTTGGCGACACCGAGAAGGATGGGCCCGAGCGTGAGTCCGCTGCCAGCCGCGATCTTGAGCAGATTGAACGAAATGTTGGCTGAGTCGAGCGTCGGCATGATCAGCAGATTGGCATCGCCCTTGAGCCGCGAGTTCGGAAACACCACCCGCCGCACTTCATCGGATAGCGCCGCGTCTCCCTGCATTTCTCCTTCGACCTCGAGGTCGGGCTCCCGTGCGTTGATGAGCGCGAGCGCCGACTGCATTTTTCTCGCCTGCGGGTCGTTGCTCGATCCGAAACTGGAATGAGAGACCAGCGCGACCTTGGGAACGAGACCGAACCTGCGCACCTCGTCCGCGGCGAGGCGTGCGATTTCCGCGATCTGCTCCGCCGTGGGATCGCGATTGACGTAGGTATCGGCAATGAAAACAGTGCGGTTCGGCAACAGCACCGCATTCATCGCGGCCCAGGTCTTGACCCCCGGGCGCAAGCCGATCACCTGATCGACGTAGTGGCGATGCGCGTCGTGGGTCCCGAATGTGCCGCATAACATTCCGTCGGCGTCGCCCATGTGAATCATCATCGCGCCGATCAGCGTCAGCCGCCGGCGCATTTCTATCTTGGCGAACTGCTGCGACGTGCCCCGGCGCTCGGTCAGCCGGTAGTATTCCGTCCAGTAATCCCGATAGCGCGGATCAGACTCCGGGTTGATGATCTCGAAGTCGACGCCGGGCTTGAGCCGCAGGCCAAACTGCGACAGCCGACGCTCTATCACGGCTGGCCGGCCGACCAAAATCGGCTTGGCCAAGCCTTCGTCGACCACGACCTGCACCGCGCGCAGCACGCGCTCTTCCTCGCCTTCCGCATAAACGATTCGCTTGGGAGATTTCTTTGCGGCCTGGAAGATGGGCTTCATCAGCAGGCCCGAGTGATAGACATGCTGCAGCAGACGCGCGTGGTAGGCATCGAAATCGGGGATGGGCCGCGTTGCGACGCCCGACTCCATCGCTGCCCTCGCGACCGCGGGCGCGATCATGAGGATAAGCCGGGGGTCAAACGGTTTCGGGATCAGATACTCGGGTCCGAACTTCAATTCCTGGTCGTCGCCATAGGCCGCGGCGACGATGTCGGACTGTTCGGCCATCGCGAGATCCGCGATCGCGCGCACCGCAGCAAGCTTCATCGCCTCGTTGATCGTGGTCGCGCCCACGTCCAGCGCACCGCGAAAAATGAACGGGAAGCAAAGCACATTGTTGACCTGGTTCGGAAAGTCCGAGCGACCGGTGGCGATGACCGCATCGGGCCGCGCCGCCTTCGCAAGGTCGGGCATGATCTCGGGCTCGGGATTTGCCAGAGCGAGGATCAGCGGCTGCTTGGCCATCTGTTTGAGCAATTCCGGCTTCAGCACCCGCGCCGCTGACAAACCAAGGAAAATGTCCGCGCCGGCAATGATGTCGCCCAATTTGCGGGCGTCGGTTTTTTGCGCGTAGCGCGCCTTGTTCTGGTCCATCTCTTCCTTGCGGCCCTGCCACACCACGCCGGCGATATCCGCGACCCAGATGTTTTCCTGCTTGATGCCGAGGCTGACCAGCAGATCGAGACAAGCAAGCGCAGCCGCGCCGGCGCCCGAGCATACGAGCTTCACCGCCGCGAGATCTTTGCCAACGACGCGCAGTCCGTTGACGACCGCCGCGCCGACGATGATCGCAGTACCGTGCTGATCGTCGTGAAATACCGGAATCTTCATCCGCTCGCGGCACTTGCGCTCGACGTAAAAGCATTCCGGTGCCTTGATGTCCTCGAGATTGATCCCGCCAAACGTGGGCTCGAGCGCGCAGATGATATCGACCAGCTTCTCCGGGTCGCGCTCGTCGACCTCGATGTCGAAGCAATCGATGCCGGCGAATTTCTTGAACAGCACCGCCTTGCCTTCCATGACCGGTTTGCTGGCCAGGGGACCGATCGCGCCCAGGCCCAGCACGGCGGTGCCGTTGGTAACGACGCCGATCAGATTGCCGCGCGCGGTGAGGTTGCGCGCCTCGGCGGGGTCGCGGACGATTTCGTCGCACGCCGCGGCGACGCCGGGCGTATACGCCAGCGCGAGATCGCGCTGATTGGTGAGTTGCTTGGTGGGTAAGAGCGAGATCTTGCCCGGTGGCAACTGTCGGTGGTATTCGAGCGACGCCTCGCGAATATCCTTGTCCGCCATGGATTGGGTCTCTTCCTTTGCGGTCGGCTTGATTTTGTCGTTCAAGGCGCCACCGCATTGGTGTAGTCCAGGAACTTCTCGGGCGAGACGCGCAGCGCGGCGCCGGTCGGGCAGGCACGAACGCATGCGGCGCCGCCCGAGACATCCTTGCACATGTCGCACTTGACGGCTTTCTTGACCATCGACTTGTCGTAGACCTTGGTTTCCATTCCAGGCTCGTCGCCCAGCCCCCAGAGCAGCCACTGCCACAGGCTTGGACGCTCCCGCCCCGGGTCGAGCGGCGCCATCTGGATCACGCCGTACGGGCAATTGCGCTCACAATTGCCGCAGCCGATACAGGTGTCGCGGATGTAGACCTCGCCGTTGGGTGCGCGATTGATGGCGTCGGGTGGGCAATCCTTCATGCAATGAGGATGCTCGCAATGGCGGCATGAGGTCGGCACATGGATCTGCGCGTAGGTCGGCCCGGCCTCGCGGTCCAGGCGCGAGGTTCCCTCGTGGACGTCGGCGCAGGCCTTTTCGCAATTGTTGCAGCGGATGCACAGACTTTCGTCGATCAAGAGGACGTCTGTCGCCTCGCCGATGCCCTGTTGCATCAGATAAGTCGTGACATTGCCCGAGTCGGCTTGCCCTTCCATGGCCGCGTTGGACTTGAGTCGGGCGAGAAACTGCGTCTCGAGGGCCTCGCGAAGGGCCGGGTGACGCGAGATCACCTGCTTGAATGCCCCGCTTTCGAGAACGATGGCCTCGGTCGCCACCGCGGCTCGCACCGTAGCCATCCGAGGCACGTCGGTGAGCAGCGCCATTTCGCCGACGTAGTTGCCGGCGGCAACGTACGACAACACGACCTCGTGGCCGCCGAGCTTGCGTGAAACCGTGACCGAGCCGCGGCGAAGCAGATACAGCCCGTCGGGCGCCGATCCTTCTTCGAACAGGGTGGCGCCCGAGGCAAAGTTTTTCAACTCCGCGCCGGCCACCAGCGCATTGAAATCGTCGTCGGGCAAATCCTGCGACAGGTAGGCCCGCACCGCGCGTCGCAGAAAAACGGCGTCAACGCCTTTGCGTACCGAATCGACCGAGGCGATCAGCTTTAGGATGGACCGCCGTGGTGTCTCGATCAGCACGCATCCGTCGCCTGCTTTTACGGTTGCCGCGCGGCGGCGCCCGGAAATCAGGCCGAGCTCGCCGAAGAAAGATCCGGCGCCCAGGCGGATCCAGCGGCTCTCCTCGCTTTCCGCGCTGATCTCGACAAAGACCTCGCCTTCGACGATGGTGAAAAAGGTGTTCGTATAGTCGTTGCGGCGAAACAGGATCTGCTCCGGCGCGGGCGTCCGCACGTCGCTATCGAGCAGAAATTCGCGCAGCTGCAGGGTCGTGATGCCCGCCAGCAGCGGCACGTTGCGCTGGGTGATGGCCAGCGCCTCCGCCACGCTGGTGGCGTGCGCCCAGTTGGCGAATTTGGACCTGAGCAGCGGCTCATCCGCGGGCTCGACAGGATTGCCGAGGATCGACTCGACGACTTCGTAGCCCTGGTTCATCGCCTGCTTGATCAGTGGATACCCACCCAGCGCACCGACGATGTAGAGACCCTTGACGTTCGACTCGTAGGTATCCGATAGCTGTGGCACCGCGGCCGGATCCTTATTGGGAAAATTGACGCCAAAGCCCTCGACCAGCTTGCGCGGCGGGATCGCTCCCAGACGTGCGATCACGCGGTGACAACCGACATGTTCTAAACCATCCGGCGTCTTGGCGTTGAACCTCGCGGGACAGCCGTTGGTCTCGACCATCTCGACGCTGGCCACCGATGTGCCATAACGGCATTCGATTTTTCCGTCCTTGATGGCGGCGAGAACGAGCGACAGGTTGCCTTCCTTGCAGCGCGCGAACTCGTCGTTGCGGTTGATAAGGATGACCCGATTCTGCTCGGCGAGCCCGAGCGCGTTCTCGATCGCCGCATCGCCGGCGCCGACGACCACGATGGTTTCGTCTTCATATTCTTTGGGGTCGTCGAGCTGATACTGAACGATGGGCAGATTCTCACCGGGAGCGCCGAGCTTGCGCAGGTTGCCCTGGAGCCCGATCGCCAGCACGACGGCTTCGGCATTGACGGTCCCACCTCCGGCGAGGGATAACGCGAAGGCGCCGCGCTCGCCCGATATCGCGGTCACCCCAGCGCCATGGCGGATGTTGACGCCGTATTTGGCGAGCTCCTGGTCCCACGCGGCCAGAATTTGCTCCCGCGTCCCGGCGGCGAACGACATCGGGCTGCGCAAAGGCAGCACGCTCGGCTCGGCCATGACGTACTTGCCCTTTTGATACTTGTAGATGGTGGCGGCAGGTTGCTGCTCCGCCTCGAGGAGAACATGCGACACCCCGAGCTCGGCAGCGTGTGCTGCAGCCGACAGCCCGGAAGGTCCGGAGCCGATGATGGCGATTTTGAACATGGATGAGGGGCGTCCGGCGAGCGGCGGGTCGTTTATTGTACCCCCGCATCGAAGCGACATCGAAGCCCGCGTTGCCCGCCGGCGGCGGCAATGCTATCGGGCCTGGGCCGCGAATTCTATGAGCCGCGCATTAGCCACCGCCGACTCAGGTCCTGGGTGTCCTTAAGTGCGAAACAGCACATCGGCGCCACGGCGATCCGTGTATGTTGGCGCAACAAGAACTCGAAGCTGACGAGGCCCAAGTGCCCGATACCCGCTCCAGGATGATCAATCGACTGCTGGCGGCGCTGCCCGCCGCGGAATTGACGCGCATCATGCCATCGCTCGAGCACGTGAACCTCAGATTAGGCGAGATCCTTCACGAAGCGGGAGGGCCGCAGAAGTACTTCTATTTCCCGGAAACATGCATCGTGTCGCTGCTCGGCGAGCTGAACAACGGCGACAGTGCCGAGCTGTCGCTCATCGGTCGCGAGGGTGGAGTCGGCCTGGCACTGGTGCTCGGCGGCACGACGACGCCAACTCGGGCGACCGTGCAGAGCGCCGGGACTGCGCTGCGCTGGAAGGGCGCGGCCTTGCAGCGCGAGCTCAGGCTCTGCGGCGCGGTTTTGAGGATGCTGCTGCGCTATACCCAGTCGGTGTGGACGCAGACCGCGCAATCGGCGTTGTGCAATCGTCACCACAGTCTCGAGCAACAGCTCTGCCGGTGGCTGCTACTAAGCCTCGATCGGGTCGATGGCAATCAGATCCGGATGACGCAGCAGTTGATCGCGGACATGCTCGGCGTACGCAGGGAAGGGGTGGTACTCGCGGCGAAGAAGCTGCTGCGGCGCGGATGGATCAGCTATAGCCGCGGGGTCATCACCGTTCTCAACCGGACTGCCCTGGAAGGGCACGTCTGCGAGTGCTACCAGGCGGTCAACGCCGAATATCGTCGGCTCCTCGGCGGGTTGCGCGGAAGTCCGGTGGCCCCACGTTAGTCGGCTATCGGAGCGGAACCGACCGCTACTGCCCTACCGTGCCGCGGAAATTACGCAGCGCGGTCTCGAACTGTCCCGGGCTGTAGCGCTCGTCGTTGGCGACTGCCGCCTGCAGGTTCGCAAGCCCGCCGTTGATGTCGCGAGCGGATTTGAGAATGCCCTTTTGGTACATGAAATTGGAGACGCTTCCGATCGCCATCGTTGCCTGCTCGGCGCCGGCATAGTCGCGAAACTGCCCGTTAAGGCCTTCATCGACCAGCGCCGCCAACACGCCGCGCATGTCAGCGGCGGTGAGCGTTCGCTGCTCCAGCTCCGCGGTCAGCTGTCCGACATCGGCCTTGAGCGCGCGCGCGGTGCCGATTGCATCTCCGCCGCCGGTGACGGTCTGCTGCAGCTGGCTCATCCTCGACGCAATGCGATCGCCGAGCGGAGGGTCCACCACACGCGCGATCGCCCGCACCATCAACATCGACGAATCGTTGAGCCGCACCACCCCGGGCCCCAGCCCGGGGACACGAGGAGCCCAACGTTTGTCGCTCATCGGATGGTGGCAGGCATGACAATCGAAAAGCACCAGCTCGGGAAAGAGTCCATCATGGCCACGCTTGGGATCGGTGAGCAGGTCCATCATTTCGGACACGGCAAGCGCCTGGCCGATGGCCCAGACCTTGACGCCGTCCCAAAGCCGCTTGCGCTTTTCCCAATCCGCATCGATCTTGAAATGCGCCGGCTCGACCGTCGTGAACGTCTCGAGCTCGAACGACAGCCGCGGATGCCCCGCGCCCATGATTCGATGCGTCACAAAACGGTCGGCATTGCCGAAATGGCAGGACAAGCAGAGCCTTGCCCGCTCGGAAGGATCATCGGTGGGAAATAATCCTGCCTCCAGGTTGCCCGCGTGGGTGGCACGATCCTCGACGTGCTTGGGCAGCCAACGCTCGGAAGGGCCGTGACAGGCCTCGCATGACACTCCGTCGTCGAATTTGAACCGCTCGCCGCGCTGGGCCTTGACCACGTTGTGAGCGTGACAGTCGAGACACACCTTGGCTTCGGAGGCGTTGCCGACGCCAAGGTTGCGCGCGATGCGCGCCGACTGTTCGTTGAAGAGAATTTTGTAGGCGCGCGCGTGCTTGTCGACCCGCGACCACGTCACATATTCGTTCTGCAATACGTTGGAATCCTTCCATGGTTGCACCGAGCCGTGGCAGAGGCTGTTGGCGCAATTGACCACGCCCATGCTTTTATCCTTGACCTGATAGGGCAGCGGCGGATGCGTGGCCGGCTGCGTCGTTGCCGCTGGCGGCGAAGATGGTTGAGTCGCGGGCTGCGCCAGCACCGGGCCGACCGTGGCTACGGCCGCAATCGCCAGCACCAGCGTCGCGATAAGTCTTGGCAACGGACGGTCAAATGGAGGGCCAAACCTGCAGGCGCACGAGCTCGCTGTCTTTTGCATGGCGTTCCTCACTGCTTGGTCGGCGGCGGAGCTGCGCTGGGATTGCCGGCGACCGTTTTCGCCGGCAGGAAATCCTGAGAGCGTACATCGTCGCTTACGGTCCACACGCTGCCATCGGGCCGCTGATAGAACTTTTTCATTTCATCCCAGGTGAACGGCCGCGAGCCGAGACGGCCGAAGACCGCGATCTGGCCGCCCGTTTCGTCGACGCCACGATCGCGGTCGAGGCCCTTGGACAACGCCAGCGCCGGGCTCGCGGTATTGCGCCAGGCGATGAGCTTGGGCTTGGGTTCCGGCGAAAAGCCGTAGAACTTGGGCTGGCTGTCCGGCGAAGTGAGCTGCAAGACTTTCACTCCGTTGGCGCCGTCGGCGACATACGCGAACAGCGACGCGTTGGTCGCACCGACCACCACGTCGCGCGCGTCGGTCAACTTGCCCTCCGCGGTGAATTTCATGACCAGCTTCGGCAGCTCCGGACGCTCGACGTCGATGATCGCAAGCCCCTCCGCGCCGGCCGCGACGTACGCGTACGTTCTGGCGACGTAGATTCGCCGCGCGTCGGCGAGCGTAATGCGCGCGCTGCCGACCTGCCGCGCCTTGGTCGGATCGGTGACGTCGATGGTGGTCACGCCTTCGTCGTCGAGCGCGAACACATAGCGGAACTGCAACGCGGCCGCGCGAGCTCCCTTGAGCGGCACCACCGCGGCGAGCTTCGGCTTCAGGGGTTCGTCGAGATCGACGATCACCAGTCCCGCATCCGCCGACACGTAGGCGAAGTGGCCGCCGAGCATCACGTGACGCGCGCCGCTCAGGATATTGTTCTCGTTCCAGGTAATCGCGCGGCTCAGGAAATTGTTCTGCGGATCGCGGTCGGCGAGCGTATTGACATCGACCAGAATCAGCCCTTCCACCGAGTCGCTGATCGCGGCGTAGCTGTAGATCGGATGGAACGGCTGCTCGAGGTTGGTGACCCGCATCAGCTCGCCCTCGTTGCGCAGCGGGTTGATCGACTGGTTGGTCGGCAGCGCGACGCAGGTCGCGTTCGACGAGGCAATGTGTGTGTCCTGTCCCCAGGGTGAAAACGGAGCGGTGAGGATCTTCTGCGAGATCCCCTTGTTGGCGATGCTGGCGACGTCGTAGACACGCATCCCGGCGCGACCTTCGGCGACGTACAGGTACTCGCCGCGCAGTTGCAGGCAGCGCGCGGCGTCCTTGGTCGCGTGCGTCTGGATCGACGGCAGCCGCAGCTCGCGCTTCTGATGCTGCGCGAACCAGTCGGGATAGGCGTATTGGTGCAGGTAGCTGCCGATCACCGCCTGCGGCTCGTCCCATTCCGTGACCTGGACCGCGGCAATCTGCTTTTCCTCGCCGACCCATGCGTTGTAGCCGACGAAGTTGACGAAGTTGGTCCCCTGCAGCAGGAGCTGGGCCATGATCGCGTTGTTGTCGTTTTGCCGCGAGAGGTGGCAGTCGCTGCAGGTCTTGGTTTCGGTCGTGCGCTCGGTGTGCGGATAGTGCGGCGCGAAGGCCTGCGACGAGAACCCGGACGCGGCGATCGGCGGCTGCTGGATATAGATGCGCTCGCGATTGATGTTGGTCGACGAAAGCACCAGCGCCGAGCTCGAGCGTATGGGTGCGATCTTGCTGCCCTTGAACGGACCATGGTGGCCGAGCTGGAACATGTCGTCGCGCGCGACCTGCGGATTATAGGTGGCGTAGTTGCGCGTCTCGCCGCCTTCGTAGTGCAGGCGATCGGTCCTGGCGTTCGCCTGGATGGGCAGGTGACAGCCGGCGCATGACGTTGTCCACGAGAGATGGCAGGTGTAGCAGGTCATCTTGTCGTCGCCGTGCGCATATTTGGCCGGATCGACGCCGGGGCCCCATTGCATCGAGTCGCCGGCGGCCATGAGCTTGGCGCGGGCGGCCTTGGGGTTGTAATTGGGGCTCGCTGGATTGATCGTGTCCTTGACCAGTTTGACTTCCCACTCCTTGTCCGGGTCGAGCGCGGCTCGCTGGTACAGTTTTCCCTCGCGCCATTCGAAGCGTTTACGGCCGTCCTGGGTGCGTAACAGCGCCATGTCGGTGCCGGAAGGCTGCGATGCGGGACCGCTGGTGAAAAGCGTCGGATAGCGCGTGGCCGTGCCATGGCAGTCCGCGCAATCGATCTCGATCGCCGCCGCGACTTCGCCGTAGATGTGCCCGTTGCCGTGCGAGTCCTGCGCGAAGTGGCAATCCACGCACTGGAAGCCAAGCTCCATGTGGATCGACGTCAGGTGGACCGCTTTTTTGAACTTGTCCGGATCGTCATCAGCCACCGCCTTGCCGGCCTTATCGAGCAGCGTGCCGTGGCGATCACGCTTGAATACCGCGCGGAAATTCCACCCGTGACCGTGGTAGTCGGCGAACTGCGTGTCCTTGAGCTTGGGATTGAGCGAGCTCACTTCCTTCAGGAATTCCGGATCGCCCCACTTGCCGCGGATCGACGCCTCCTCCGGATTGCGATCGAGGATCTTGCGAATCTCGGCGCTGGTCGGATAGCGCTGCTTTTCCGGCCACATGAACGGCGCGTCGGACTCGTAGTCCCACATGATGTAGCCGTAGTAGCTGTTGACGAACACATTCGGCTGGTGCATGTGGCAGACCATGCATTGCGACGAGGGAACCGAACGAGTGAAAGTGTGCTTGACAGGATGGCCCGGCTGGTCGCGGGGAATCGTCGGGTCCGCGCTCTGCGACTTGCCGGTGTTGCCGAATGCCGCGAACGGCCCGGAATGCGCGGGGTCGCGATCGTTGGCATATACCGCGTGACACCCCGAGCACCCCGACGAGCGATAGTCGCCGGGCTGCTCGTTGGTGCCGAGGAACCACATGTGCGGGTCGTTGAGCCGAGTCTTGGTAATGTTGATCACCGGCACCGCGATCCGCAGTCCGGTCCCGGGGCCGCGATTGGACTGCCGGATGTCGGGCCGGCCGGGCTCGTCGAGCTTCTGGATCGCGCCGGTGTTGTTCGGCAATCCGATTTCAGGAAACTGGCTCAATATCACCCGGCCGCCGCGCTCGAAGACGCGGAAGACGTCGGCGACCGGAACGGTCTCCCACGCCGGGAGCGGAAACAGCTTCGCCAGAATCCCCTTCTCGGTCATGAACGGCGTGGGCGGTACGGGATTGACCAGCGTCGCGGGCTCTCCCTTGGCGGTATACGCTTCGCCGACAATGTAGCGCTTGAACGGCAGGATCCCATTGTTGTAGGAAGCCCCGCCCCAAAGCATGGCCGAGGTCGACATCAGGCTGCGCTCGGTCGCCTGGATGATGGTCAGGTGGCACGCGCCGCAGGCGTCGCGCGCTACTCGGTAGTCGCCAGGATTGACGAAGCGCACGAATTCCGGCGACTCGCGGTTGAGCAAGGTGTAGCTGCGCTCGGGGTTGGCGCTCGACGGGAAGTTCCACGCTTTGGGGAACCGCGGCAGCACGTGCGCGCTGTCGGTGGCAGCCCGGTAGCTCGCGTCTGTCGGCGCCGCGTTCTGCGGCTTGAGAACGTTGACGTCGCCGCCGTGGCAATCCGTGCAACCGAGAATCACGCCGGTATTGACGTGCATCGTGGTGTGATCGGTGGCTGTATGGCAGCTGACGCAGCCAAGAGATTTGGCCAGCGCGTCCTGCGCCGTCTGCCGCTCCGGTGCGGGTGGAGTGGGCGCATAGGTCCGCGTCACGCCCTTTTCGTTGTCCATGCCAAATGCGCACGAAGACGCAACGATCGCGAGCGTGCCCATCACCGCGATTAGCGATCGAACCGGGGTGTCGTTGCGCGGGCTCATGGCAAATAAGATCGGCACGGTCAGAACGTTAACAGAACATTGAACAGGATCGAGTATTGCGTCTTGCCGCTGTCGGTGTCGTAGAGCTGCTTCAGACCCTTGCCCGGAATGAGCGCCGCCGCCGAGGCATTGAGCACGATGTTTTGGGTGAACAGCGGCCGGTACTGTACCGCTGCCGAAATATCCGTACCCAGATTGCGATCGATATTGCCCTGGTTGCGAAGAACCGACAGCACGGTGGTGTTGGCGAACCAGAGCTGATTCAAGTTGCCGATGGCGCGCCACCGCGGCGAAATATCGAAGTCGGCGCCGATTCCGATCAACCCCACGCCCGGATTGGTGAAATTCGACTGGCCCTGGTCCTTCGACGAGCGCAGGCTCGCAAGGACACCGTTACGACCCGAGAGCGCGACCCCGCCGCCACCGATCAGTGGCACCGCCTGGCGAATCCAAAAGCTGGTATCGGCGCCGGCGATCTGCGGATTTTCCAGTATCGCGTCGAAGCCGTTTTCCTTGCCGTCGTACGGGTTCTTGTCGCCGCTCGCATAAAGCGCGGTGCCGCGAACGCGGATCCAATCGAAGTCGCGCGACACCTCACCCACGCCGTAGAAAGCGCTGATGTCCGCCGGCTGCTGCGAGAAGGGATTGCGATCGTCGCGGCCGACCGCGTAGTACAGCGACGCGGTGGTGTTCCAGCGGTCGAAATGGCCGTCGCCGGAGGCGCCCAGATAGGTGACGTTGTACTTGTGCGGTCGTGCGTCGCCGAAAATCGCAGGCCGGATCTGAAAACCGTTGTTGTCGAGGAATGCGCCGGCGGTTTCCCGGTTCATGTTGTGAATCACCGTTCCCTGCAGGGTAAAGCCCGGCACCAGAAAATCCTGGCGGAAGAGATTGGCGACGAATACGTCGTCTTTGCGCAGAGGCTTGCCGATATCGTTCAAGCCACTGTTGGTGTCCTTATCGATCCTGCGAAACCATGCAAGGTTGTACTGCCATCGATTGCTTTCGCGGGTTCCGAACAAACGAATGCCCACCGGCTGATCCTGAAACAGGAAGCCGCGGAAATCCGAAATAAAAGGCTGTATTCCGACCCTGATGTCGTCGAAGTCGAAGTGCTCCGACGCGACGTTGTACTCGTAGTCGACGAACGCTTCCTGTATCGCCGCGAAGTTGTCGGTGCGACGGGTGCCGTTGCGGGGATCGATATTGAGCGCGCGGACTTCCTGCACCTTGCTGACGTTGTAGTTCAAGACCGGAACAAAGCGGAACTCCAGTTCCGGTGGCCTGAACGTCGTGTCGCCCTTTAAGAGCGACAGGCTGACGATGAGATTCTGCGCGAAAGTCGACTGCCTTCCGCGGCCGAACTGGTCGTTCGCCTGCGCATCCTGTGAAGATTGCGCGCCGATCGGCGTCGGCAGTCTGCGCGCCTCGTAGAGCGTATCCGAGATCACGCCAAGATTGAAAAACCAGTCTTCGCCAAAGACCGGACGGTCGCCTTTGAGCGTGTTCGGGTTGTACGGGTCAAACCACCGCTGGTTCACGATGCCCAGTTGATCGACAATCCGCCAGCGATCGGGTACCGGCACCGTTTCACGTGGCAGCAACGGCGACGGCGGGGGCACCTTGCTGGGGTCGATGGGGGGAATAATCGCCTCCAGCGGCCGACCCATGGGTCGCTGCAGTAGGATCCGGTCGTCAGGCAGCGCCTCGGGTCCGGGAGCGCGGGCTGCTTCCGGCTGCGCGTCCACGGGCGCCGGCGGCGCGCCAGCCTCGCTGCCGGGGCGCCCTCGCGCAATGCGCGTACTGGCATCGACCGCAAAGTTCGGATTGCTCTTCCCGACAACGTAGTCGATCCAGCCGCTGCGACCGTCGGCGAGATGAATGCGATACCAGTCGCCGCGCCTTTGATCGGCTTCGAGCCGCGCGCCCTGCTGCAGCTGCGCCAGCACCGGCGAACCGGACGTCGCATCGGCGTGCACGTTGACGGTGGAGGCCAATACCTGGATGCCGTAGCGGCCGTCGACCGATTGCGGAGGCGGCGCGGGCTCGCCGCGTTTGACCACGGGCGCAGCGGGTTTTGAGACTTGCGGCGGCTGGGGCACTTGCGCCACCGCATACAGACTGCCTGACAGCGCAAGCGCTGCGATCGGTGCCAGCCAGCGGCGGCTACAAGCCGGCGCAGACATTCTGGTCAGTACTATCGTTGAAGGGCGCTTGCGGACAATTCACATAGCGCAAACGAGTGCCCTCGCCTTGCGGCACGAGAGTGTCGGCGCGGATGGCAGGCGCCGCATTGCCGATTCCAGTACCCAATACTTTGCCGGCGTTGGCGAGCCCGAGAAACGAGACCATGTCGTCCTGGTCGATG
Organism: Casimicrobiaceae bacterium; assembly: GCA_036491495.1. GTDB lineage: Bacteria > Pseudomonadota > Gammaproteobacteria > Burkholderiales > Casimicrobiaceae > PALSA-1003. The sequence continues at coordinate 13,250 of DASXBW010000066.1, read as the reverse complement.
CCGTCGCCGGATACACCGACTGCGCCTATCAGTGTTGGTCCGCGATAAATCGGAAAGCTGCCTGGGAAAATCTGGATGCCGTTGCGAATACGTTGGTCGGTGGTGCAGCCCGGCGGCGCGCCGACGCCACCGACAACGGCATTGAACACGAGATCCAGTTGCAGGCCGTCGTTAAACGGGCTCCACTGGTTCGGCGGTTTTGACAGCGGACCGTTGGGCGTACCCTCGATGCCGTCGGGAAAGAAGGGGCGCGCCAGATTGCCCACAGCCCGATTGCTGTACGCCATGCCGTTGGCGAGCGCCGTCGGGTCGCCGAGGAACGTGCGCATGGCGGTGACATACGAGCTAATCGCCACCGCCGGGGTCGCGTTGGCGGTCCCGATAAGCCCGGCCGAGGCAGTGGCGCTCGAGAAGAACCCCGCGGTGCGCGCCTTCTGCACAGCGACGTCGGTGCCGAAGATCGGTGCATCGGGCGTTCGCGTGAGGCCGAGAATTTCTCCCTTGGTGTCGACCACGACGACCGATACCTGCGCCGCCGACCCAAGCGGGTGACGAATCTGCGCGCGTGCGCGATTGGCGATATCGAGGCCACTGGCGAGAATCGTTGCGACCTCGGTGAGGCTGAGGGCAAGAACGCCGTTAGGGAGCGACGCAGTGTCGGTCCCAGCCTTTGGCGGGAAGCGTGGATTTCCTACGCCGTCAACGAGAGTAAACGCATTCTTGCCTACGAACGCCTGATTGGGATCGGGAGCATAACCGGATTTCGGGTTGCCATATTCGACGCCCGGCACGGGTGGGTTGCCGGCGCCGCCGGAGGGATTGACCCACATGCCTGGCAGGGGATTGCCCAATGGCGGCGCGGCGGCAGGATTGCTCGCGGTCGCCTCGGAGTCGACATAGCGCAGCGTCCTGCCGTCGACCGTGATGTGATCGGCGCGGACGTCTGTCGGCGCCGCAAAACCGAAGGTGCCCGCGACCGCGATCAGTTCGTCGGCATCGGTGTCGGTGTCGATGATATTCAGGTCGACCGAGTACAAGCTGTCGGAGAGCACCCCGATGCCACCGACAACAGTCCCGTTCTTGTACAAGGGCAAGCCTCCCGGATCCGCCGAGAGGCCGAGCGGCGACGACTTGGGTCCGAGTTGGGCGGCGCTCGCGGGTTGCACGACGTCCGAGCACGCCAACGATGAGAACTGCACGCCGAACAGCGGCCCGCCCGGCTGATTGGATTCTCGCGGATTGAAATGCGACTGCACAATCTGATTCGCGGTTCGCGTCGAGAACGCATTTCCCGCGGAGGACAGGTACGCGCCGGTCACCGCTTTCGCGACCGCCGCCGCGGCCGAGGGGAGAATGTTGACGCCCTCGAGCCCGCCGACCACGCCGGTGCCGCTGCTAATCGTAAAGGTGGGAGCCGCACCGGTCATCGCAAAAATTCCCAGCACGTTGCCGACGCGATCGACCACCGCGATCGTCGCGGGCGCTTGGCGCGCCTTGGCTTCCGCGACCGCCTGCGCAATCACCGTCGCTACATCGGTCATGGTGAGAGAGTTCGGGCTCGGAATCTGCGCGTTGCTCATGCCTCCCCCGGCACCCCCGCCACATCCCGCAAGCACAGCGGCAAAAACAGCAATCAATCCTGACGCGCGGAATGTCGCCGCGCTCATTGCAGCTTTCGCGTCGCCGCAAGGGTCGCGCCGGCCGGCGCGTTCGAGGTCACGCTGGCGCGCACGGCAAACGGCGGATGGTTTGGAAGATGGAATCCGTGGCAGGCGATGCAGGTGGATACAACTTTGCTTGGCGCCGGCTGGTTGCCGGCGTGACATGCTCGGCAGTCGACGATGGCGGGAATGGCGATATCGGCGCTCGAATGCGACTTTTCAACCGAATGGCAGTCAGCGCATTTGTTCGTGCGGTGCTTAACGTGGTCGAAGCGGGACTTTGGCATCCACACGGACGCGACGTGGACCGGAACAACTCCCCAGGCGATCTCCTTGCCAGACTCCCCTTGAATCACGGCTTTGGTGACCTCGTGACAAACGATGCAAACGCGTGCTTCGAAAAGGTCCGCGGAAACCTGTTGCGCCTTGAATTTCGCCCACGCCAGCGCGCGTTGCCGTTGTTGTTCGGTGATCACCCCGTTGCCCAGCCTCGGAAGGCCGCGCCGGATCTCGCCAATGTCAACGACATCCACGGGTATATTATTCAAGGCGATGTTTGCATAGAACTCCTGCATGGTCAACATGACATTGTCGACCGAACCATGCGGGACTTGTCGCGTCGTGACTGCCGGCTCGAATTCGAGCGTATGGCAATCGAGGCACGCCTTGTTCATGGAGACCGGCTCGAAACCCTTGCCGCTGGCATCCGGAATGTGGCAGCTGCGACACTCGAGCGTCTTGCGTCCCTTCGGCCCGCGAACGCTGGTCTTCAGATGCACGTCGTGCGGAAATTTCAAATTCGATCGCTCGACGAGTTTGGCTTTGTCGGTCTGCGGGACACGCGTCACGTCGTCGCGGTTCGGCCCTTGCCACAGCGTCAGCTTGAATGGCGGATGATTCACCGCGAAGTCGGTCGCATTGCCGAGGCTCGTGTCCGTCTTGTAGCGCTTGAGGTCGCCGTGGCAAGTCACGCACAAATCCGGGTCGCGGCGCACCAAGGCTTCCGCACCCTTGTGATCCGCGTGGCAATTCGCGCAGCGCGTTCCGCCGAAGAGCTTCGATTGCAGCGCCACGGTTTGCACATGGCCGGGCGTCTTGACGTGGCAATCGATGCAGACGTGATCGCGAACATGCACGAACGGCGTCTCGTGGCAGGTGCCGCACTGGTGCCCGAACGCCTGATGGCCGGCGGAAAGCTGGCCCGGGTTCCACGACTGGTCAGGCGTCACCGGCAGCTTCGCCGTTGCCTGCCGAAGTGGAGGAAGCAGTGCGTTGATGGCCGGCGCTGCCAGGAAGGCCAGGCCAAGAGTGATCGCCAGTATCCATGCCGGGCCGCGTTTCGACAGCACGGTCGCCTCGAGCGAAGTGCGCGATTTGGCCCGGATTGCGGCGAGGTCGTCGGGCAGCGGGCGCACCAGCTCGATCGCCAGCGCCAGATCGCACGCGGGAGGCGGCGGCTCGACAGTCATTTCGTAAGGACCGAGCGCGATGTGGACGCGCGGCGTCAGCCGCGCTTCGCGTTCGGGACCGCCATCGACCGAGAGCTCCGCTTCCGGCGCGTGGATGAAAATGCTTTCGCCCTGGCGATAGATCGCCGCGTGAAAAAGCGCGACCCGCGGGTCCGGCAAATGGATCTCGCATTGCGTGCCACGGCCGAGGCGAATCATCTCGCCTTCGACGATGCGCTCCGCGCGGACTGGCTGTCCCTTGCGGTTGCGGGTGACGCTGATCACCAGAATGCGCATCGGCTACCAGTAGAAAAATACCGAGACGATATGGATGATCAAGGTGACCAGCAGGGCAATCGACAGCGGCACGTGGATATACAGCCAAACGTCGAGCCACGATTTGAGCTGAATGTCGCGACGCGCCCGCGCAACGAGCTCCTGCTTCTTGAGCAGCTGCGCGTAGAGCTGATGGTTGGTCTTAGCCTGCTCGCCGGCCAGCTTGCGACCGACGATCTGCACGCCGTTCGACGCTGCGGTGGTCGGACAATTCGGGTCGCGTCCGCGCAGCTGCCGCCACCATGTTCCACCGATTCTCGTGCCTTGCGCAGACGCAAGCACCAGCCGGTTGATGCTGTCGGGCAGCGACAGCGCAAGCTGGCGCGATTGGCGATCGAGATCGGCGATGCGAATGAGCAGCATCTGCAAGGTATCGTCGCCGAGATTGTCGGTCATTACCCGCGGAAACCGCAGGTAGGCATACACGCCGTAGAACCCGCTGAAGATCACCACCAGCATCAGCACGTACGCCAGCGTGTGCACGTTCCAGCCGAATTTGAATGCCGCGTGCAGCGTGACGATCACGATCAAGCTGGTGCCCAAGTAGCAATGCGCCGAGAGCCAGCCCTGCACCATTCCGGCGTTCGACGCATAGCGGCGCTTGCGAACGCCAAAATACAGCAGCCAGAAGATCAGCAGCGCGCCGACCGTGCCCAGCGTATAGCCGAGCCAGGTACCTCCGTAACGGCCGTTGGGAGGCCGATCCCAGGCGTAGGCCGCAATCGCGACGACAACGGCGAATGTCGCGATCTTGAGATAGCGGTAACGCGCGTAGGCCAGGATCGACTGGTGCGCCAACGGCAGGCTCCCCGGTTGACCGCGGCGTAGAACGCGACGACTGCACGCTTTTCCGCCCCTCTGGCGCGGATTCCACACCTAGTCGCGCCCTTTGGCGCGTTCGGTCAGCGTAGAGTTTATAGACCGCGCCGAGTTTTGTAACCTGCATCTTCAGGCGCTGGCTCCGTCCTCACGAAGCTAGATCAACATCGCGGCTGCTGCGCCGGTATAATGCGCGCTCTTCGCGACGCATGCTGCGGCCGCGCATTCCTCGATCGTCTGGCCGACTCTTTTGATGCTGCTCTTCTGGTCCGTCGCCACACTGCTCGTCGCCTTGACGCTGGGCGTGCTGCTTTGGCCCTTGTTGCGCGCACGCCAAGGTGCCGTCGCGCCGGACGATGACAGTGCGGCCATTGCCGTGTATCGGGACCAGAAGCGCGCGCTCGATGCCGAATGTGCCGCCGGAGCGATTACGCCGTCGGAGCGCGACGCGACGCTGGCCGAGCTGGCGCGGCGGGTTTCCGAAGACGTCACGGTCGGAACCCCGGCGCCATCGCCGGCGCCGCCGGAAGCCACCGCAGCACCCGCGCCGAAGCGCGCGTGGGCGCTGGCGCTTGCTCTGATGCTGCTGGTGCCCGCGGCGGCGTTCACGCTCTACCAGCGCCTCGGCACCCCTGTCGCCGCGGTCACCGCCACGGCCGCGGACGGCGCAACGGGCCACGAAATGTCAGAGCGACAGATCGCGGCGATGGTCGACAGTCTCGCCAACCGACTCAAGCAGCATCCAGACGACGCCAACGGGTGGGTGCTGCTCGCGCATTCCTACCAGGCGCTCGAGCGCTTCACCGAAGCGGCCGATGCATACGCACGCGCCGACGCGCTGATACCGAACAATGCGAGCCTGCTCGCCGATTATGCGGACACGCTGGCGATGGCACAGGGCCGCAAGCTGGAGGGCGCGCCGGCGGCGCTGATCCAGCGTGCGCTGGCCATCGATCCCAAACACAAAAAGGCTTTGGCGCTGGCCGGGACGGTCACTCTCGAAACGCACGATCTCGATGCTTCGATCGCGTACTGGCGACGGCTTGCCGCCGAGCTGCCCGCCGGATCGGATGAAGCGCGTCAGGTCGCCGATGTGATCGCCGAAGTCGACGCTGCCAAGCGTGAAGGCAAGGGAGGTTCGGTCGCGCCGTCCAAGCGCGCGGGCGCCACCGCGCCGGCGCCGCCCGCGTCGGCGGCGTCCGCGCCGCAGGGCGACAAGGCAGCTGCCGCCCTGGCGATCGCGGGTCGTGTCGACTTGAACGGCGCGCTGGCGTCCAAAGTTGCCCTCAACGACACCGTCTTCATTTTCGCGCGCGCCGCGGAAGGGCCGCGCATGCCGCTTGCGGTGCTGCGCATTCCCGCCAAGGAGCTGCCGCGGGACTTTTCGCTCGACGACAGCATGAGCATGGCTCCCGGTATGAAGCTTTCATCGGTGCCGAGCGTCATCGTCGAAGCACGAATCTCCAAGAGCGGCAACGCATTGCCGCAACCCGGCGACCTGTTCGGTCGGAGCGCACCGCTCAAGCCAGGTGCGACCGGTGTTCGCATTACCATCGATCAAGTGGTGCCATAGCTAGTCGCAAGACGCGATTCGGAACGTCAAAGCGCCCGTGCTATCATCATTTGAGAACAAATTCGCCCCAACGAGCCGCGCGCCGCGCATGCGCCTGACGCAACCTCCCGCCTCCCGGCCATGCCGCAACACACTTGGCGTTCTTGCGGCAATGGCCGCCGGACAGCTCGCACTCCCCGCTTCGGCAGCGCCGGTCGACGATTTGCGCGCGCAGGTCGAAGCTGGTCACTCTGCCGCGGCTTATGCTGCTTTTTGCGCCGATGGGACCGACCGGTCGGGTGAGTTCGAGCTCTGGTGCGGTGTCGCGGCGGTCGATGTCGGACGGCCCGCAGAGGGCGTTCTCGCACTCGAGCGCTATGTGTTGCAGTTTCCCGACGACGTGCGCGCGCGGCTCGAGCTTGCGCGCGCCTATTTTTACGCGCGCGACGACCTTCGTTCGCGGCAGGAATTCGAAGCGGTGGCGCAGCTCAAGCCGCCCGCCGACGTGCAGGCAGGCATCGACCGCTATCTCGCCGCTCTGTCGGTGCGCGAGGCCCGCTACCGCGGACGCAAGCTGTTCTACGTCGAAACGGGCGGTGGCTACGACAGCAATGCCAACGCCGGCGTAGCCCAGGCCGAGCTCGGCCTTCCGGTGCTGGGACAGGTAACGATCAGCGACTTCGGGCTGCGCAAAGGCTCCAGTTTCGGCTGGCTTGCGGCCGGAGGCGAGATCAGCAAGCCGGTCACGCCCGGATGGTCGCTCAACGCCAGCATCTCGGGTAATGGTACGTTTTATCAAAGCGCGTCGGAATTCAATCTGGCGAATTTCGGCGCGTCCTTCGGTGCCAGCTATCAAGCCGACCGCAACACCTATACCGGCAGCTACGCCCACGGCGAGATCACGCTCGACGGCTCGCGCTACCGGTGGACCGATGGCGTGGCGCTCGAATGGCGGCGGGAGATCAACGAGCGAGCGTCGCTATCGCTCGCGCCGCAGTTCGCGCGCCTCACCTACGCAGGGGACAATAGCCCCCGCGATGCCAATCTCACCGCGCTCTCCGCAAGCTACCGGCAGATATGGCTGTCCACCTGGCAACCGGTGCTGAATGCTTCGGTCTTTTTCGGCGACGAGCGCAACCGTCAGGATCGCGACGATCTCGGACGCCGCATCTGGGGCGCGAGCGCCAACGTCACCGTTTCCCCGTCGCCGTTGTGGGCGCTCAACGCGGGCATCGGTTACGCCAACAGCGACTACGAGGCCGCCGTTCCGCTGCTTGACGTCACCCGGCACGACCACAATACAAGCGCGAATCTGGGCGCGCTCTACCTGATCAGCGCCAACTGGAGCGTGCGCGCGGAATACCAATACGCACGCAACAACTCCAACCTCGAGCTCTACGAATATACGCGGCATGTGGGCGCGTTGAAGCTGCGCTATGAATTCAAATAGGAGCGCTTTGATGAGTTTTCGAACGCGATCCTTGCTGCAAGTCTGGACGCTCGTTCTGTGTCTGCTCGCCGCGGGCGCCGCGTTCGGGCAGCCCGCCGGAAAGATGCTGCTCGCGGTCGGCGATGTCGCCGCGTTGCGCGGAACCGAGCGAGTGCGACTGACGGCGGGCGCGCCGGTCAATGTCGGCGATACCGTCGTCACCGGTGCACAGAGCCACGCCCAAATCCGCTTCGCCGACGATGCGCTGGTGGCGCTCAAGCCGGATTCCGAGTTCCGCATTGAGCGTTACAATTTTAGCGGCGCCTCGGACGGCAGCGAAGTCGCCGCCTTCCGGCTGGTGAAAGGCGGCTTCCGTACGCTGACCGGACAGATCGGCAGGCTCAATCGCGACCAGTATCAATTGCTGACCACACAGGCGACGATCGGCATTCGCGGCACGCATTACCAGGTCCAGATCTGCTCCGCCGGCCAATGCATGAACAACGGAGCGCCAGCAGGCTCGGGCATGTACGGCGGTGTCTACGAAGGCCGCCTCAGCGTCTCGAATTCGTTCGGCGCCGACGAATACGGCGCCGAGGAATTCTTCTACGTTCCGGATGGCGAGGCACCGCAGCGCTGGCTCGCCCCGCCTGATTTTCTTTCGGATCGGCTGGACGGCCGCCGGCTTGCGGCGACCCAGGCAACGGCCCAGCTGCGTTTCGCCAAGGTACCGGCGATCGAGAATCCGCTTGCCGTCGGCGTGCCACCGTTTACTTTTTCTGCCCCCGAAGATCTGGCGACGCCGGGATTGGTCAGCACGGGAAAGACGGTGCTCGTTGGTTCCGATCGCGACACGCTGGAGCTGGACTCGACGACGAACCCCGCGCTTCAGCTCGGCATCGGCGGCGGTGGACAGATGACCTCGTTCAACAACGGACGGCTGGTCGCCGGCATCGGCACAGCGTCCATCGTCGACGTGGGCAGCGATGGCGCGACGAGCGGCATTCCTTCAGGCAGCGGCCTGAACTGGGGACGCTGGCAAGGGGCGGGCTCGACCATTTCGCAGACGCTCGGCGACCAGGTGGTGCACAACGATGGCGGCAACTTGCACTACGTCTACGGCAACCTTGCGACGTCGATTCCAACGTCGGGCCAGGTGTCGTACTCACCCATCGGCGGAACCCGGCCGACGGACTCGGGCACCGGCGCCGTCGGCACCTTGATATCCGGCGGCACTATCAATGTCAACTTCACCACGGCGCAGCTCGCGCTTACCGGACTCGCGGTCGGGTTCGGCAGCGCGACCTACACCCTGATGGGATCGACCAGTATTATCAACGGCCAGTTTTCGACGGCGCCCGTCGGCGCCACCGCCGGTTGCACTGGCGGCGGCTGCCAATCGCTCATCGCCGGCAACTTCGCCGGCTTCTTGGCCGGTCCCGGTGCCGCCGGCATCGGCCTCGACTATTATTTCAATACCCGGATCGGAAGCGTTATTGAAGGCGTTGCGGGCTACCGCAAGTGCGCGACTCCCGGAAAATGTTAGGACCAACATCCTGACCGCGCCGGGCAAATCCACGCCTCAGAGGTAATCGTCCAGCATCGTCTGATCGAAGGCGATTTTGGTTCCCAGCCTCCGATACGTGGCGCGGATCCACTGCTTCGCGGCGAGCCTGCCGGCACGTCTCAATGCATTCAGGAAGTCCCAGTCGGTGTTCAGCGCGCTGCCCGCGTACAGCCCGGCGAACACCGTTGGATCCTTGATAACGTGCAGGTTGATGCGGTGCATCGATGGATCGTCGATCATTCCGTTGTCGATCATGCGCGTGATCAGGTGAATGGCCCGGATCTCCCGGATCAGACAGCCGTTCAGCGTAATTTCGCGAAAGCGCTCCTTGATCTCGGCAGCGTGGCGCGGCAGCCGTGGAGCACGGCTGCTGGTCAACTGGACCAGCACGATGTCACCGGCGTCGCATTCGTCGATCAGCGGAAAGATTGCCGGATTGGCGACGTAGCCTCCGTCCCAGTAGTATTCACCGTCGACCTCGACCGCCTGAAACATCGTCGGCACGCAGCTGGTCGCCATCAGTGTATCGGCGCTGATCTCGCGGTTGTGAAAGATTCGTATCTTTCCCGTTTGCACATGGGTCGCGGCCAGAAAAAGCTTGCAGCCGTCCGACTTCCGGATCGCGTCAAAGTCGAAAAAGTCTTCCACAAGCGAACGAAAGGGGTTGTAGTTGAGCGGATTCGCGGCGTAGGGTGAAACGCTGCCGACCATCTGCTCGAAGAATGCCCGCAGGATCATTCCCGGCGCGGTGGTGAGATTGTGATCGCCGCGAGATTTGCCGCTGGGATCGGCGAACATCGGCGCCGTCCGGCGGGCGAGATCGTGCGTGCAACGCCAGAAGTCCTCCAGCGACTGTATCGCGCCTGTCTCGCCGCCCTGTATCAACCCCTGTACCATCGCGGCGGCGTTCATTCCCCCCGCGCTGGTGCCGGAAAGGCCGGCAAACTCGAAGCGACCGTCCTCCAGCAGCGCCTCGAGCACGCCCCATGTGAATGCGCCGTGCGAGCCGCCTCCCTGAAGCGCGAGCGAAACGCGCTTTTTTCTTCTTGAACTTCGCGCTCGCTTAGTCGACGCTGTCATCGCAACCTCACTTGACGGCAAACTTCGTCGCGCCGTCCCAGTCCGGCGCGGGCGGCTCGATGCAAAACGCTGCACAGCGAGCGCGATAGATCGCGTAGAGTTTTTGGGTGGGATGCGCGGCTGTGAGGGCCGCAAACACGATTTCGGCGTCCGAGAACTTTCTCTCGCGATACCTTGCCAGAGCCCTGTCCCACTCACCGAGCTCGGCTGCGAGTTCGGTCGCGAGCGTGCGGCCGAGCGGTTGATAGATGGTCACCGCATTCGCCTTTCCCTTGACGAGCACGCGATCGAGCTCGCGGCAAATCATTTCGGGAATGGCGCGCCGAGTGTCCTCTCCGATGATCACCGGCACCCCGTACTCCTTGGTCAGGCCTTCGAGCCGGGAGGCCAGATTGACCGCGTCGCCGAGCACCGTGTACGCCTTTCGGAATTCGGAGCCCATGTCGCCGACGTTCATGGTACCGCTGTTGATGCCGATGCCGATCACCAGCTCCGGCCAGCCGCGATTCCTGAATTCCTTGGTCAGGGCCGGGATTTTTTCCTGCATGGTCAGCGCCGCGTCGACGCCATCGCGCGCGTGGTTGTCGTTCGGCAGCGGCGCGCCCCAGAACGCCATGATCGAATCGCCTATGTATTTGTCGACCGTGCCGTGGTAATAGTGGATCACCGAAGTCATTGGCGTAAGGTATGCGTTCATCATCGCCGACAGATCGCGCGGCGGCAGATTTTCCGACAGCGCGGTAAATTCCCGCACGTCGCAGAATAGGACCGTGAGCTCGCGACTTTCTCCCGCCATGCTGTAGCGCTCGCCACTCTCGACCATTTGCGCCACGCGTTCCCGCGGCACATATTCACCGAACATAGCGGACACTTGACGAATCTTGCGCTCCTCGCGCATGAATCCGGCCAGCATATTCCAGCCGAACAGCACGACAAGCATGGCCAGCGTCGCCGCAAGAGGGATCGCGTCGTTGTGCTTGGTCCACAACCACAGATTGGAGCCGACGACCGTCGCCATGACCAGCGTGACTCCGAGCCAATTGATCAGTGGGCGGCGATAGGGAATCGCGAACACGAAGAGAAGACCGACGGCGCCCATGATCAGCGCCTCGACCGCATCGGCGTTCGGGGGAACGGACTTGACATCGCCGTTCAGCATTCCGGAAATCAGGTTGGCATGAATTTCCACCCCCGGATAATCGGGGGCGAGCGGCGTGGGCCGGAGATCCTGCAATCCTTTCGCCGTCGTCCCCACTAGCACGATGGCGCCGGGAAAATCGACCTTGGCGGTGCCGCTCAACACGTCAGTCGCGCTGAAATACCGGAATGTTTTTTCCGGGCCGCGAAACGGGATCAGCGCAGTGCCGTCCTCGGCGACCGGAACGGCCAGGCCTCCGACGTCGAGGCCTTCCAGCGTGTCGTCGGGACCGAAGCGCGGCGTCACCGCCTTGGCTTCCAGCACGACACGGGAAATGGCGAGCGAGAGCGCGGGATAGTACGCGCCGCGATAGAGCTTGACCATGGGCACGCGGCGCACGACGTTATCGGCATCGAACACCGGGTCGACGTGCCCGCTTCCGGCGGCGGCCTCCTCCAGCGGCGCGAAATTCGCGGCATATCCGACTTCGGCAAGAATCTTGATCCGGCCATGGCCGAGATCCTGGGTCCGAAACACGGGGGGCGGCAGTGCGCCTTTTTCCTGCGCCAACTCCGTGAAACCAAATCCGAGCACCACCGGTTTTCCGCGCAGCGCGTCCGCGAATTGTGCGTCGAAGTCGAGGTCCGGGCGTCGCCTGGCGAGCGCCTCGGCGTAGCGCCTGTCGCCTTTCAGATCTGACTGTGCGAGGCTGTCGAGCACGTCGATCCCCGACGAGCGATCGGCTTCGGCGAAGAGCACGTCGAAGCCGACCGCGCGCACCTGGTAGCGATCGAACAATTGCCGGGTGAGACGCGCGAGCTTGTCGCGCGGCCACGGCCAGCGGCCTTCCTTCGCGAGGCTCGCTTCGTCGATGTCGATAATGACTACTTGTGGGTCACCCTGCTTCGGAAGCGTGAACTTCAGGCGCGTGTCGTAGGCGATTGCTTCGAGTTTGCTCAAGAAGGTGCTCTTGCCGAATTGAGTCAGGGGATGCAGCAGGAAGACGGCGATGATGATCAGTGCGACCAGCCATCGCGGCGCCCCGATCAGTTGCGCGGCAAGCCCGCGCGGCGCGAAATGCACGTCGCGGACGCGGCGCGCCTAGTACCGGCGCGCGCGTCGGTGCAGCGGACGCATACCCAGCGCCGCGAGCGCAAGCGCAAGCAGAGCCAGGCCGATCGGCCCGAGGGCGGGGATGTCGGCGGTCCCATTCGCGGCGGCGATCGTGATCATGCTTTCCGGCGAAGACGCGGGTGGGAACAGCGCGTCGCCGGAGTAATCGGCGCGCACAGACAACGCTCCGGTCGCTACAGCCGCGAACCTGAACTGCGTCGATCCGCTCGCGTCGAGCGCCGCCGTTCCGACAAGATCGGCACCCGCGTACAACCGCACCGTACCGGTCGGCATCGGAGCGGCTGCGCTTGGCGTCACCCGCACGCCGACGAGCAGCGGCGCGCCGCTGCTCGCGCGTGAAGGCGCCACCAGCGCGACCTTCGGAGGCGCAAGCAGAATACCTTTGATGACGAATTGGTCGATCGGGCCCGCGTTTGCACCATCGTGCGCCGCATCGCCGCCGTAACTCGCCTTGAGTATGTAGTTGTCGATGGAAAGGCCGTTCAACGTGAAGCTCGCCTGGCCGCTCGCATCCAGCGGCGCGGAAAGCGGTACGCGAATCATGCTCGCCGGCGTCCCCGCCGGCACGGTATCGAAAGGTGCGGGGCAAAAGGCGCTTGCCTCTCGCGCGCACAGAAGCACGATGCCTTGCGGCGGGAGCTGCCCGCCAGCGGCGCGCACAATGACGATCACCGCCTGACTGAAATAGGCAGGGTTGGGGCTAGCCGAAATGGACAGCGTTGACCCGGATCGAACCACCGTCAAGGTTTGCGTCTGGATGGCGCTCGGCTGACAGCCGTTGCTGGCGATGATGGTCAATGTCGACGTCGCGGCTGCCGTCGGCACCCCGCTAACGCTGCCGGACGTGGGGTTGAACGCGAGTCCCGCGGGCAGGCCGCTGATGGAGAGCGTCAAGGGTGAATCGCCGGTCGCGGTGACCGTAAATGCGTATGGCACGCCTACCAGTCCCGAAGGGAAGGGACCCGACGTGATCGTTGGCGCAACGCACCGCGGCGGAGGCGGACGCGGAGGCGAGCCGACTCCTATACTTGCCGAGGCGGTGCCGCCCGTGCCGCCCTCGACCGAGGTCACCGAGCCGGTCGTATT